>NZ_SPEY01000125.1 GCF_009360615.1 Comamonas sp. | reverse complement strand
CCTGCACCGGGTCCTTGATCACGGCTCCCAGCAGGCCCGAGGCCACATCGGCCGCGCGCAGCACGCCATCGCCGAAATGGCCGGCCAGCGCCATGCCACTGTTGATGACCGAGATGGCCTCCGCCGTGGACAGCGTGGAGCTGGGCGACTTCACGCGCACGGTCTTGCCGTCCTCGGTCTGGCCGTGGCGCAGCTCGCGGAAGATCTGCACCACACGGCGCACCTCCTGCAGCGCAGGCGGCTCGGTTGGCAGCTGCAGCGCCCGCCCCTGCTCGGCCACGCGCTTGGTGACGATCTGCACCTCCTCGTCCTGCGAGGCAGGCACAGGCAGCACCACGGTGTTGAAGCGGCGCTTCAGTGCGCTCGACAACTCGTTGACGCCCTTGTCGCGGTTATTGGCCGTGGCAATGACCGAGAAGCCCTGCACGGCCTGGAACTCCATGGACAGCTCCGGCACGGGCAGCGTCTTTTCGGACAGCACGGTGATCAGCGTGTCCTGAACGTCGGCGGGAATACGTGTGAGCTCCTCGATGCGCGCGATCTTGCCCAGCTTCATGGCGTTGACCAGCGGGCTGGGAATCAGTGCTTTCTCGGACGGGCCGTGGGCCAGCAACTGGGCATAGTTCCAGCCATAGCGCAGCTGCTCCTCGCTGGTGCCGGCCGTGCCCTGGATCAGCATGGTCGAATCGCCGCTCACGGCCGCAGACAGATGCTCGGAGACCCAGGACTTGGCCGTGCCGGGCACGCCGTACAGCAGCAAGGCACGGTCGGTTGCCAGCGTGGAAACGGCAATCTCCATCAGGCGCGGATTGCCGATGTACTTGGGGCTGAGCTCAAACCCGTTGCTGAGCTTGCCACCCATCAGATACTGGAGCACGGCCCAGGGCGAGAGCTTCCAGTTGGGCGGGCACGGACGGTCGTCCACCTTCTGCAGGGCATCGAGTTCTTCGGCAAATTGCACCTCGGCGTGCTGACGTAGTACTTGGCTCATGATGACTTTCGGGTTGAATGCAGAAAAATTCGAAGGCTTAGGCGCCCAGTGCGGCATGCAGGGCCAGGCGCAGATCGACGATACGGTTGAGTTGCTCGAGCACGCGCTCGTCATCCCAGGGGCGCAGACGGGCGCGCTCCAGCCGCGCCTGCTGTTCGGGCGTCAGGGTGCTTTGCGCAGCCACTGCGGCGACCTCTTCGGTCGCATCGGCCACCTTGGATACCAGCTTTTTCCAGAGCCCGGTCAGCCCTGACGGGGCTGCTGTCTCGGGCTGCGGCACGGCAAGTTCCTCAGCCTGCGGGGGCTGACGCCAGAGCCGCACAAAGCGCGGCAGAACGGCCGGATGCAGGCGGCGCGCGCAGGCCAGCACGGCCTGATCGGCCTGCCAGCTATGCCAGCTGCCCGTCGCCTGCTTGCCGCCCAACGCCTTGTCCAGGGCGTCCATCAAGGACTCCGACATGGACAGAGAGAAGACGCCGACTGCCGGCATGCTGCTCTCGATGGTGTTGATACGGTCGACGAGGCTGCCCTTGGCCTGCTGCAACTGCGTCTGCCAAAGCGCCTCGCGCTCCTGCTGGCTCAGCCGATCCAGCAGGGCCGAAAGCAGCGTCTGGGCACGGGCATCCCGTTCCATGGTCTGCAGCAGCGCAATCCAGCGCACATCGGGCTGATCGCGCAGCGCCGCCAGCCATCCATGGCGCAGGGCAGTCTTCCAGTCGCTTCGGCGGCTCCAGTCCCAGAGCTGCTCGGGTGTCATCTCCAGGGTCTGCAGCCAGAAGTCCATCGGCGCAAGCTCCACCATCTGCTGCAGCCACCAGGCTTTCACGCCCTTGATATAGGCCGGCGGCTGCAGCGCGATGCCGTCGCGCTCCCAGTCCTTGCTGCCCTCCTCGGGCGGCTCGATCTGCCATTCTCCCTTGGCATTGCGGCTCAGCATGGCCTGCAACCAGCCCATGATGCGCAGGCTGTGGGCGCTTTGCGGCAGGCGCGAGAGCAGGCGTGCCGCGTTCTCGCGCACCTCCTTGCTGCGATCGGTCAGCAGCTTCTCCAGCAGCGGCTCGTCCGCCATGGACAGCCCCACGCCCAGGGCCTGCACCATGGGCGCACGCTCCTTGGCATTGAGCTCCTTCAAGCTGGCTTCCAGCCTGGCGCGGGCCTGGTCTGGGACGGTTTCACGTTCGCTGTGCAGCAGCGCCACGCGCTGCTCGATGGAACCCTCTTGCCAGATCAGCTCGGCATGGGCTGTCTCCTGCACGCCGCTGGCATAGCTCCATTGCGGGTTGAGTCCGGCAAGCCAGCGTCCTCGTTCACCCAACACCGGCGTGAGCCAGGAGCGCAACTCCACCGAACGGCGGCCTTCGTTCAAAGCCTCGACCAGGAGCGCATGGGGCAAGCGCTGTCCGGCCTGATCGAGCGCATGGAACATGGGAGCCAGCAAGCTCTCGGGTCCATGCTGCAGCACATCACGCATCAAGCCGTGCAGGCGCTCATCCTCGGGTGCACGACGAGACTCGTGCGCGGGCAATGCCGGAGGGCTCAAAGGGACGTCGAGCCGAACCTGGGCACCGGGCTGCCAGCCCGCCCGCTCCAATACGGCGGCGACGGCGCTGGCCCTCAGCAACTGTTCAGCGGTGGATTCAGCCGGCTGCAGCCAGGCGACTTGCATGGCCTGCAAGCAGGGGCCGGCTGCGGCGTCGACCTGCGCGGTCAGCGCCGCCGGCACGGCCAGCCTGTCCGCGCCGACCAGACTTGACTGCTGCAGCGCAGCCCATAGATTGGTACTGCTCATCGCATCTCTCCTGGGCTCTGCCAGAGGGGGGACAAGTCCTGGCCGTGAGCAGCGGGCTGCCAGGCGCTGAGCAAGCGCCAGCGCCCCAGTTGCGGCCCGCACTCCCACTCGCCAAACAGGGCAAGAGGCGTGCCACCGCTCAGCGCCAGCAGCCGCCAGGCTTCATCGTCGGCAATCACCGCAGGCACCGGAGCCGGCTGGCCGTGCCCTGCAGGCCAGCCCACCATCCATTGGCCCGCGGCATACAACAGCCGGGCATTCGCACACCACAGCGGCTGCACCGGCTGCAGCGCATTGGCAGCAATGCGCTCGCCCAGTTGCTGCAACGGTTCGCCCAGAGCCTTGAGCGTCAGGGCTGCGGCATCGCAGTGGTCGAGTGCTTCAACCCCATTGACGGCGACCGCCCGAAGGCTCGCCCTGCCCGGATAAAAGCTCAAGGCTGTGCGATAAGCACCGCCGCTCACCCAGGCCGTCTCGAACCCGCGTCCTCCCTGGGCATAGTCCAGCACCAGGGCCGTACGACCGGTATGGAGGCCCTGCAACCAGACGCGGCGCTCCAGCAGGCGCCCCTCGCGCTCGATCAGGCGCTGACCGAGCACGCGCCAATCGTCGCGGATGGTCTCGCCACGGGCCTGCACCTCGGCCTTGTCCATGGGCCAGCCCAGAGCCGCCATGACGTCGGCCTTCACCTCGGGACTCAGCGAATCACGCCGCTGCACCGCATCGACCAGCAGCTGCCAATGGCCAAGCTGCACCAGCAGGTCACGCGGCCAGGTCGGGTGGCTGCCCACCAACTCCCAGGCTTCCCTGATACGCGCGGCCATGCCCGTGGCCTGGGCATCCACCATGCGTGCCGCCATGGTGTTCCAGTGCTGTCGTGCCTGGCTGTCGCCGGCCTGATTGGCCAGGCCGGTGCGCACCATGTCCTGCATCCATAGCGACAGCTCCCGGATGCCGCCGGAAACCTTGTCCCAGCGTTTGTCTTCGCGCCTGGCCTGCTGCCTGGCCAAAGCCTCGTGATCCGCCACTGGTGCAGCGGCAATGGCGGCCGCCTTGGCCTCCTTTTGTTCGGCTTTCTGTTGACGACCACCCAGCCAGTGGCGGACCCATTCCGGGGGCTCGCCGCCCTCCGGCACCTGGCCGCCTGCGCGCAGCAGCATCAGCGCCAGCCCGTGCTTGCAGGGGAACTTGCGGCTGGGGCAGGAGCACTTGAAGGCCGGCCCGTTCAGATCGACCTGAGTCTGATACGGCTTGCTGCCGCTGCCCTGGCATTCGCCCCAGACCACAGCATCATTGCTGCCTGTGCTCGGCCATTTGCTCAGGGACTGCAGTCCCTTGGCCGCCTTGGATGACGCAGCATCCGGCGACAGTGCCAAAACGTCTGCTTCCGTTGCTAATACACGCGACACCAATGTCTCCCGTCCCGAATCGATGCAATATCTTGTGAGTTCGAGGCGCTTGCGCCCCCAGGGGGCACGCACGAGACAACCCTCGGTTCACCTCGCCCACACCTTGCTCACACTGCTCCTGCAGCGTGGCAAAAATGTGGTCTGACCGCGCGCGCAAACTGCTGCGCGCAATGCGCCAGCCTATCATCGACATGGCACTGTGCCGATGAAAACGTACAAAAAATCAGAACAGATCAGAGACGGGTGACATGCATCAAACGGCTTCCTCGCTGCGCTGCGGCACCGCTGTTCGCAACGAGCATTCATTCCGCCGCTGCTGCGGCAGATGCAAGTACCGACTCCACCACAGCCAAGCCGCAACCCCCTTGCTACTTTTGCTTACCAATAACGCGGCATTGGTGCGAACTGCCGGCAATGCGTGCTCGCCAACTGGCTGTCCGATCAAGACGGTGGGTCCGACATCCAAGGTTCAGATCAGCCAGTACGCTTGCGAGGCCGTACAGGGCCTGGTCAGGGGCCCGGGGGCCGGTTCCGGGGCGGCACGCCAGCCACGGGCGCAGCCTCGGCTGGCAAGCCGGCTGACAACAGAATGGAGGATTGCAGGAGATTCTGTCTGGCGGCCGGAGAACAGCGCCGAAAGTTCTCCAGCAGACGCTGTTCGCCCGCATCTTGCGCAGGCAGATTCGACTGCCGCAGCCCGGTCAGCACAAACAGCACATCAACCCCGGCTGCGGCAACGGCAGCCAGGTAATCGCTATCCGGCTTTCGTTCGTCTTTTTCATAGAGCAGTTGCGCCTGCTTGCGCACACCGCCAAGCTGGCCAAACCCTTCCTGGTTCAAGCCAAGGCGTTCTCGTTCCTCACGCAAACGCGAACCAATACCCATATGCGTAACTCAATATTGACAAATGTACGCATTTGCGTACTATTGCCATACCCAAGCCAAACCAGTGCAGCCTCATGACAACGCACTAGAGGCCAAAAGCAGCAGCCCTTTGCACAGAGCTGCTGCACCTATTCACATCGATCGGCGGATTTTGACATGAAGCAGCTACACCCCTTCGCACACGCGCGCTTGAAATGAGAGCCAAGGCACGCCATCGTCCGGTGGACGTGCAACGATCCAAAGACCCTCTCCCCGATCAGGCGTCGGTGCGATGCCGGCGACAGGTCCCGACCGCTGCGGCAGCAGATGCGCCAGGAACGCGCTCTTTGGCACACCAATACCTCGATCTGGGCCCGAGCCCAGGGTGATGCGGCGTGATGTCTTCGCGCATCTGCTGTCTGCACCTCACTGTCGCCGACATAAGGCACCACCGAAAGCCTGTGCTGTTCAACACCAGGGCCCGCTGACCCGGCCCCTACGGGAGCTTCGAGCCATGAGCCAAGACATGTTCGATCCGCGCGCCAAGGGCAAGGCTTGTCCGACATCGGCATCGATGGTGCCGGCAACTGTGCCGCAGGCACAGACTGCCTGCCACGAAGCCCAGCTGATCGGCTATGCATTGAGCCACCACGTGCCGGAGATGCGGCGCGGCTTCGAGATCCTGACCATCCACGGACGCTGGCACGTGGATGCGGAGCCAGCAGCCCGCATGGCCGAGCTGATGCGCCAGCATCTGATGCAGCAGCTGGAGACGATCTAGGCCTGCATCTCCGACAGGGCGCTGCACTCACCAGAGCCTCGCCGCAGGCCCTTTGGAAGACCTGCGGCCATGAAAAATGTCCGCTGTCAAGTCTTTGATGTAGACGGACAGTTCCGTAAAAGGTCTTATGGAATAACAGGTTAGTCCATATTTTGGTCGCTACGCA
>NZ_SPEY01000045.1 GCF_009360615.1 Comamonas sp. | reverse complement strand
TCCAACCGGGGATGAAGCCCAGGAAGTCGAACGGAGGCAGCCAGCCGCCCAGGAACATGATCACGGCCAGGATGGAGACCAGCCACATGCTCGCGTACTCGGCCAGGAAGAAGACCGCAAAGCCCATGCCCGAGTACTCGACCATGTGACCTGCCACGATTTCGGCTTCACCCTCGACCACGTCAAAGGGGTGACGGTTGGTTTCGGCAACGACCGAGATCAGGTAGACGATGAAGATAGGCAGCAGCGGCAGCCAGTTCCAGGACAGGATGCTCACGCCCATGGAGGCGAACTGGCCCTGACCCTGGCTCATCACGATGGCCGACAGATTCATGCTGCCCGTGACCATGATGACCACCAGGAAGCAGAAGCCCAGCGCGATTTCGTAGCTGACCATCTGGGCAGAGGCACGCAGTGCGCCCAGGAAGGCGTACTTGGAGTTGGAGGCCCAGCCCGCAATGATCACGCCATAGACTTCGATGGAAGTGATGGCCATCAGCAGCAGCAGACCCGCGTTCACATTCGCCAGGGCCACGTCGGGGGCAAAGGGAATCACCACCCAGGCCGCCAGGGCCGGCATGATGGCCATGACAGGACCTACGTAGAACAGGCCCTTGGCAGCGGCCGTGGGCTGGATCAGTTCCTTGGTCAGCAGCTTGAGGCCGTCAGCCAGAGGCTGCAGCAGACCCGAGGGACCCACGCGATTGGGGCCCAGACGGATTTGCATGAAACCCAGCAGCTTGCGTTCCCACAATGTGAGGTAGGCAACGGCACCCATCAGGGGAGCCACGATGGCCACGA
The DNA here is from genome assembly GCF_009360615.1 of Comamonas sp. Classification (GTDB taxonomy): domain Bacteria; phylum Pseudomonadota; class Gammaproteobacteria; order Burkholderiales; family Burkholderiaceae_C; genus Comamonas. The sequence continues at coordinate 52,673 of NZ_SPEY01000045.1, read as the reverse complement.
TGCCGAGCAGAATCCAGATGACGGGCCAGGCCACATCGGTCCAGAAAGGAGCTGCGGACAGGCCCGCGCCCCAGGCTTTCAATGCGTCGATCATGCGGCGCCTCCCTCACGAACCTGACGCGCGTCAGCCGTCAATTGCAGCGACGTGGCGCGGCGCACGATGCTGTCGAGCTGGTAAATGCTGGCGACTGCAGGCGCAGTCACCGTGCCGGCAGGCACTGCGCTCACGGCCGGGGCCGCGTTGCTCAGCACCTGGGCGGGCACCTGGGTAGCGCCGCCGGTGGCGGCTGCCAGCACGTCCTGGGACGTCTCATAGTCCACGCCCTGAACGCCCATCAGGTTGGCGAGCACGCGCAGCACCTTCCATGCAGGACGCGTCTCGGCCAGAGGCTTGACCACGGCATGGAAGCTCTGCAGTCGGCCTTCGGCGTTGACGAAGCTGCCCGAGGTTTCCGTGAACGGAGCAATCGGCAGCAGCACATCGCTGAATTCCAGATTGGCCTTGAACGGGCTCAGCGTCACCACCATCTCGGCCTTGTTCAGGCCGGCGATGGCGGCCTTGCCGGCAGCGCTGTCGAACTCGGGCTCGTTGTTCAGCAAGATGACGGCCTTCAGGCCACCGTCAATCATCTGAGCCGCATTCAGACCGTTGCCGGCAGGCATGGCCTTGACCCATTGCGCACCCACGGTGTTGGCGGCTTCGGTCAGGTAGCCCACGGCGGCGCCAGTCTGTTCGGCCACCCAGTTGGCCAGGGCCAGCAGTGCAGAGGCCTGGGCATGGTGTGCTGCGGCATTGCCCAGCAGCACGGCCTTCTGATCGCCGGCCAGCAAGGCAGCGGCGATCGCCTTGGCTTCTTCATGGGCCTGGCCGGCCACAGGCGCCGTCACGCCCTTGGCCTCGGCCACGGCGGCGGCCACATCGGCCAGGGCCTGAGCCCAGTCGCCGGCGGCGACCACCGATGCGTTGACGGGCAAGGCCCAGTCATAGACGCGATCGTTGATGGCGAAGACCTTGCAACCCTTCTTGGCAGCCTGGCGGATGCGCTGAGCGAACAGCGGATGGTCCTTGCGCAGGTTGGAGCCCACGATCAGAGCCGACTGCAAATTGCTCAATGCAGCGATGGGCAGACCCATCCACTGCACGCCTTGCGTGGCAGCGAACTCGGCGTTGCGCAGACGGTAGTCGATGTTCTCACTACCGATGCCGCGCACCAGCTTTGCGGCCAGGAACAGCTCTTCCACCGTGCTGTGCGGGCTGACCAGAGCGCCGACGGCGCTGGCGCCATGGCTGCTCTTGATCTGTTGCAGGCCGTTGGCCACATACTCCAGGGCAGTCTGCCAGTCGACTTCCTTCCACTCACCGCCCTGCTTGAGCATGGGCTTGGTGAGGCGATCGTCGCCGTTCAGCGCTTCGTAGGAGAAGCGGTCGCGGTCGGCAATCCAGCATTCGTTGACTTCTTCGTTCTCGAAGGGCACAACGCGCATGACCTTGTGGTTCTTGACCTGAACGATCAGGTTGGAACCTGTGGAGTCATGGGGAGCCACCGACTTGCGGCGCGACAGTTCCCAGGTACGGGCGCTGTAGCGGAAGGGCTTGCTGGTCAACGCACCCACAGGGCAGATGTCGATCATATTGCCCGACAGCTCGGAGTCCACGCTATCGCCCACCACGGTGGTGATCTCGGAGTGCTCGCCGCGATGGATCATGCCCAGCTCCATGACGCCGGCCACTTCCTGACCGAAGCGCACGCAACGTGTGCAGTGAATGCAGCGGCTCATTTCCTCCATGGAAATCAGCGGCCCCACGTTCTTGTGGAACACCACGCGCTTTTCTTCTTCGTAGCGCGAAGAGCTGCTGCCATAACCCACTGCCAAGTCCTGGAGCTGGCATTCGCCGCCCTGGTCGCAGATGGGGCAGTCCAGCGGGTGATTGATGAGCAGAAACTCCATCACCGACTGTTGTGCCTTGATGGCCTTCTCGCTCTTGGTGCGCACGATCATGCCCTGCGTCACTGGCGTGGCGCAGGCGGGCATGGGCTTGGGAGCCTTTTCCACATCCACAAGGCACATGCGGCAGTTGGCCGCAATGGATAGCTTCTTGTGGTAGCAGAAGTGAGGAATGTAGGTGCCGGCCTTCTCGGCTGCATGCATGACCATGCTGCCTTCCGTCACCTCGACCTTTTTTCCGTCCAGTTCAATTTCAACCATATGCTTGTCTCGCGATCAGGCGCTCATGCAGCCTGTTTGGAAGCGTTCTGGATCTTCGCTTCGAACTCGTGGCGGAAGTGCTTGATCATGGCGCGAACCGGCATGGCTGCCGCGTCGCCGAGCGCACAGATGGTGCGGCCCATGATGTTCACGGATACCGAGTCCAACAGCTCGATATCTTCCGGACGGCCTTCGCCGTGCTGAATACGGTTCACCACGCGCCACAGCCAGCCCGTGCCTTCACGGCAGGGCGTGCACTGGCCGCAGGACTCGTGCGAATAGAAGTACGACAGACGCAGCAGGCACTCGACCATGTCGCGCGAATCATCCATCACGATCACGGCGCCCGAGCCCAGCATGGAGCCGGCCTTGGAGATGGAGTCATAGTCCATCGTGCAGTCCATGATGATGTCGGCAGGCAGCACGGGCGACGAAGAGCCGCCGGGGATCACGGCCTTGAGCTTGCGACCGGTGCGCACACCGCCCGCCAGCTCCAGCAGCTTGCTGAAAGGCGTGCCCATGGGAACTTCGTAGTTGCCGGGCAGGTTCACGTCACCGCTGACCGAGAAGATCTTGGTGCCGCCGTTGTTGGGCTTGCCGCATTCCAGATAGGCTTGGCCGCCGTTGCGGATGATCCAGGGAACGGCCGCAAAAGTCTCTGTGTTGTTGATGGTCGTGGGCTTGCCGTACAGACCGAAGCTGGCAGGAAAAGGCGGCTTGAAGCGGGGCTGCCCCTTCTTGCCTTCCAGCGATTCCAGCAAAGCGGTTTCCTCGCCGCAGATATAGGCACCAAAACCATGATGGGCATGCAGCTGGAAGCTGAAGCTGCTGCCCAGGATGTTGTCACCCAGATAACCGGCGGCACGGGCTTCCTCCAGGGCGGCCTCGAAGCGCTCGTAGACTTCGAAGATTTCGCCGTGGATGTAGTTGTAGCCGATGCTGATGCCCATCGCGAACGCGGCAATGATCATGCCTTCGATCACGATGTGCGGGTTGAACATCAGAATGTCGCGGTCCTTGCAGGTACCGGGCTCGCCCTCGTCCGAGTTGCAGACCAGGTGCTTCTGACCGGGAAACTGGCGCGGCATGAAGCTCCACTTCAGGCCCGTGGGAAAGCCTGCGCCGCCACGGCCACGCAGACCGGATTCCTTGAGTGTCGCGATGACCTGATCTTGCGTCAGGCCTTCGCCGCCATCCTTGCCCAGCAGCTTGCGCAGAGCCTGATAGCCGCCGCGTGCCTCATAGTCCTTGATGGACCAGTTGCTGCCGTTCAGATCTGCATAGATCTGGGGGTTGATGTGGCGATCATGGAAGCAGGTTTCCTTGCCGGTCGATGCGAACTTGGCCAGCACGGCATTGGCGGCAGGATTGTTCAGGATCGTGCTCATGCCTTGCCCTCCGCTGCACGCAGGCCGTCAACCAGCTCGTCGAGCTTTTCATTGCTCATGAAGCTGCACATGCAACGATCGTTGACCAGCATCACGGGAGAATCGGCGCAGGCACCCAGACACTCGGACTGTTGCAGCGTGAACAGGCCGTCCTTGGTGGTCTCGCCCATCTTGATGCCCAGCTTGTGCTCCAGGTAGTGCAGGGCCTTGTAGCCGTCGCGCAGCTGGCACGGAAGATTGGTGCAGACATTGAGCTTGTACTTGCCAACGGGTTGCTGGTTGTACATGTTGTAGAAAGTGGTGACTTCATGCACCGCAATCTCGGGCATGCCCAGGACTTCGGCAATCACTGCCTCGCTTTCCTGGCTGACCCAGCCCTGCTCCTGCTGCACGATAGACAGGCAAGCCATGACGGCAGACTGCTTCTGGTCAGCCGGATACTTTGCCACCTCACGCGCAAAGCGTTCTCTGGTCGCTTCGGTAATCATCGGTCAACGTCTCCAAACACGATGTCCAGGGTACTGAGCACCATCACGGCGTCAGCCAGCATATGGCCACGGCTCAGTTCATCGAGAGCAGCCATGTGCGCAAATCCTGGTGGACGAATCTTCAGTCGATAGGGCTTGTTGGCACCATCGCTGATCAAATAAATGCCGAACTCACCCTTTGGGTGCTCGACGGAAGCGTACGCCTCGCCTTCGGGAACCTTGAAGCCTTCGGTAAAGAGCTTGAAGTGGTGAATCAGCTCTTCCATGTTGGACTTCATGGCCTCACGGCTTGCGGGCGCCACCTTGTGGTTGTCCGTGATCACCGGGCCGGGATTGGCACGCAGCCAGTCCACGCACTGCTTGATGATCTTGTTGGACTCGCGCATTTCCGCCATGCGAACCAGATAGCGGTCGTAGCAGTCGCCCGTGGCTCCCACCGGAATGTCGAAGTCCAGCTTGTCGTAGACCTCGTAGGGCTGGGTCTTGCGCATGTCCCAGGGCAGACCCGAGGCGCGCAGCATGGGGCCGGTCAGACCCAGATTGATGGCGCGCTCTGCAGACACCACGCCGATACCGACGTTACGCTGCTTCCAGATCCGGTTGTCGGTCAGCAGGGTTTCGTACTCGTCCGCGCACTTGGGGAAGCGCTGCGTGAAAGCATCGATGAAATCCAGCAGGGAACCCTTGCGGTCTTCATTCATGGCCTCCATGGAGCGCACGTTGCGCACCTTGCTGGCCTTGTACTGGGGCATGCTGTCCGGCAGGTCGCGATACACGCCGCCAGGACGGAAGTAGGCCGCGTGCATGCGTGCACCCGATACGGCCTCATACATGTCCATCAGTGCTTCACGCTCGCGGAAGCTGTAGATCAGGATGGTGGAGCTGCCGGCATCGTTGCCCGAGGAGCCCAGCCACATCAGGTGATTCATGATGCGGGTGATTTCCGAATACATCACGCGGATGTACTGGGCGCGGATGGGCACTTCAATGCCCATCAGCTTTTCGATGGCCAGGCAGTAAGCATGCTCGTTGCTCATCATCGAGCAGTAATCCAGGCGGTCCATGTAGGGCAGCGACTGGATGTAGGTCTTGCTTTCGGCCAGCTTTTCGGTCGCTCGGTGCAGCAGGCCGATGTGCGGGTCGGCGCGCTGCACCACTTCGCCATCGAGCTCCAACACCAGACGCAGCACACCGTGCGCTGCCGGGTGCTGCGGACCAAAGTTCAGGGAATAGTTCTTGATTTCAGCCATGGTCTTCCGTCAAAAGGCGACGCGCGCCTTCAGTGCAGGCCTCCGCCATAGTTTTCTTCACGAATGATGCGCGGCGTGATTTCGCGCGGCTCGATCGTGACGGGCTGGTACACCACGCGTTGCTGTTCGGCGTCGTAGCGCATCTCCACGTGACCGGACAGGGGGAAATCCTTGCGGAACGGATGGCCGATGAAGCCATAGTCGGTCAGGATGCGACGCAGGTCTTCGTGACCTTCGAAGACGATGCCGAACAGATCGAACGCTTCGCGCTCGAACCAGTTGGCCGAATTCCAGATCGGATTGACCGAAGGCACCACGGGGAAATCGTCATCGGCACAGTACACGCGCACACGCAGGCGCTGGTTCAGCGTCAGGGACATCAGGTGGGACACCACGGCAAAACGCGGACCGTCCTTGCCGACTTCCGCATAGGTGGAGTAATCCACGCCACACAGATCCAGCAGCATCTCGAACTGGCAGCCCGGCGCGTTGCGCAGAATCTGCATCACATCCAGATACTGGTCGGCTGAGACCTCCACCGTCACTTCGCCGTAAGCCAGAGTGACAGAGCGCGCCTTGTCACCCAAGGCAGCCGTAACCACATCCCGAAGCTTTTCGGGGTGAATCGCAATTGCAGTCATCTCAGCCCTTTAAACGCGAGCGATGGTGTGGGTACGACGAATCTTCTGCTGCAGCTGAATGATGCCGTAGATCAGCGCTTCCGCTGTCGGAGGGCAACCAGGCACATAGACGTCGACGGGAACGATGCGATCACAGCCTCGCACCACCGAGTAGCTGTAGTGATAGTAACCACCGCCATTGGCACAGGAGCCCATGGAGATGACCCAGCGCGGCTCGGACATCTGGTCATAGACCTTGCGCATCGCGGGAGCCATCTTGTTGCACAGCGTGCCGGCAACAATCATCAGGTCAGAGTGGCGGGGGCTGGCACGGAACACTTCGGAGCCGAAGCGACCGATGTCATAGCGGGCAGCGGCTGCATGCATCATCTCCACCGCACAGCAGGCCAGGCCAAATGTCATGGGCCAGATCGACCCTGTCTTGGCCCAGTTCACCACCGTGTCATAACTGGTGGTGACGAAGCCTTCCTTCATCACGCCTTCGATCATCGTGTTTCCTCAGAAAAGCTGCTTATTCCCAATCCAGGGCGCCTTTTTTCCACTCGTAGGCAAAGCCCACGACCAGAATGGCCAGGAAAATCAGGACAGCAACAAAACCCACGCCGCCAACATCTTTGAGTGCGACAGCCCAGGGCAGCAGAAATGCGATTTCCAAGTCAAACAGAATGAACAGGATGGCAACCAGGTAATAGCGCACATCAAATTTCATCCGAGCGTCGTCAAACGCCTCGAAACCGCATTCGTAGGGAGAGTTCTTGGCAGCATCAGGGCGATTGGGACCCAGCACGTAGCCGAGAGCCAGGGGTACAACACCCACAGCCATGCCGATAAGAATGAACAGAAGAACGGGAAGGTACTGATCGATGTTCATCGAGTGGGCCTTGTTATGAAAACATGCCTCACCGATCACTGCCTGATCAGCAGGGCAGGTTTTTAGTTATGTGTTGGTGCCGTCGGCGAGACTCGAACTCGCACAGCTTTCGCCACTACCCCCTCAAGATAGCGTGTCTACCAATTCCACCACGACGGCTTCGTCTCAAAGTCCGGCAATCCCTGGAACCTTCGTTGCAAAGATTCTGATCCCCAGACAATCCCTAGATTCTAGCCTGAAAAACCCCGCTCTTCGGGGTTCCCCAGGTTTTTCTCAAATTATTTTGTTGGGATCTGGGCTGCACCCTCCGCACCGGCGGCCGGAGCAGCAGGAGGAGGCACGGCTGCATCACCAGCAGCCGCAGGCGCAGGCGCCGAGACCGCAGCGCCTTCGAGCACGCTGCCCGAGCTCACGGGGCGGGCATTGCCCAGATAAGCCAGAGCCAGTGTCGACACAAAGAAGACCGTGGCAAGTGCCGCCGTGGAGCGCGACAGGAAGTTGGCGCTGCCCGAGGCACCAAACAGGCTGCCCGACGAACCGCTGCCGAAGGAGGCTCCCATATCGGCACCCTTGCCGTGCTGCATGAGGATGAGACCGATCATGCCCAGAGCGGCCAGCATCTGGACCGCGAGAATGACGCTGGAAAAGACGTTCATATCAAAACCTAAAAATCTGAATCATTGCGCACCGCACCGAGGTGCAGTGCAGACGAATTATTGCGCTGCCGCAATAATGGTGAGGAAATCCGGGGCCTTGAGAGCCGCGCCACCGATCAGGCCGCCGTCAATGTCGGCCTGAGCCAGCAGCTGCGCCGCATTGCCCGCATTCATGCTGCCGCCGTAGAGCAGAGGCACGCGACCGGCCTTGTCGCTGGCTGCTGCCAGCTGCGCTCGCAACACGGCGTGAACCTGCTGCGCCTGCTCGGGGGTGGCGGTCTTGCCGGTACCGATGGCCCAGACAGGCTCATAGGCGACCACCAGCTCGCTCACGCAGTGACCGACCTGATGAATCACGGCCGCCAGCTGACGCTTGACCACTGCCTCGGTCTGGCCCGCTTCACGCTCCGCCAGGGTCTCGCCCACGCAGACGATGGGTGTGATGCCCTTGGCCAGCGCAGCCTGGGCCTTGGCGGCAACCACCGCGTCCGTCTCGCCATGGTACTGACGACGCTCGGAGTGACCGACCAGCGCATAGCGCACGCCAAATTCCTTGAGCATGGAGGCCGAAGCCTCACCCGTGTAGGCGCCCTGCTCGTGCTGGGACACATCCTGCGCGCCCAGACCGATCGAGGTACCTGCAAGTTCCGCCTGGACCTGAGCCAGGTAGGGCGCAGGAGCAGCCACAGCCACCCCCGCCTTGTTGCCAGCAGGCAACCCCTGCTTGATGGCCTGCAGCAAAGCGGCATTGGCAGCCAGGCTGCCGTTCATCTTCCAGTTGCCAACAATGAGTTTTTGCTTCATGTTTCCCAAGTCAAAACGATTTTTCCGGTGTGCTGGCTGGATTCCATCAGCGCATGAGCCTGCGCCGCATCGGCAGCATCGAATTCACGATAAATGGCAGGGCGCACCCGACCCGACTCCAGCAGGGGCCAGACATTGCGCTTGAGCGCCTCGGCGATCGCCGCCTTGAAGGCCACGGAGCGCGGACGCAGCGTGGAGCCGGTCACGGTCAGTCGCTTGCGCAGCACCAGGCCGGCATCGAACTCGGCCTTGACGCCGCCCTGCACTGCGATGATGACCAGCCGGCCGTCAGGAGCCAGACATTGCACCTCGCGCGCCACATAGTTTCCGGCCACCATGTCGAGAATGACATTGACGCCCTCCCCGGCCGTGATGCGCAGCACTTCTGCCGCGAAGTCCTGGGTCTTGTAGTTGATGGCGTGATCGGCTCCGAGCTTGAGGCAGTCGTCACACTTGGCATCACTGCCCGCCGTGACAATGACCTTCGCGCCCCAGGCCTTGGCCAGCTGAATCGCCGTCACGCCAATGCCGCTGCTGCCGCCCTGCACCAGCAAGGTCTCACCAGGCTGCAGAGCTCCCCGGTCAAACACATTGCTCCAGACCGTGAAAAAGGTCTCCGGCAAGGCCGCGGCCTGGACATCGCTGAAACCCGCCGGCACCGGCAGACACTGGGCCACGGGCGCCGCACAGAAACTTGCATAGCCACCGCCCGCCACCAGCGCACAGACGCGGTCGCCGAGCTTGAAGCCGGCATTGCGCATGGCAGCCTCGTCACCCGCCACGATCACACCCGCCACCTCAAGCCCCGGCAGATCGGAGGCACCGGGAGGTGGCGCGTAATGACCTTTGCGCTGCAGCACATCGGGCCGATTGATGCCGCTGGCGGCAACGCGAATCAGCACCTCCCCTTGTGCCGCCGCCGGCACGGGACGTACACCCATGCGCAGCACGTCTGGCGCACCATAGCCGGTGATCTCCACGGCTCGCATTGTGTTGGCTTCCATAGTCAGGCTTTGCTTTATCAAAGAATTCAGGCTCAAACGCTTATGCAGAAAGCGCTAGCAGCTACAAGATCAGGATCATCCAGCAAACGACAAAACAGGAGACCGCCTCACGGCGACCTCCTGCTCAGCCATTACTGCTGCTGTTGCTGCTGCTCGTCGGCAGTTGCACGGCTCTCGCGCGGCTCGCGGTTTTCACGGGGTTCGCGATTCTGGCGAGGAGCGCGTTCACGGTACTCGCGATCGCCACGGGGTTCACGAGGCTCGCGCGGCTCGCGCTCGGGCATGCCGGCAGGACGCTCGGTCAGCGCCTTCATCGAGAGCTTGACACGACCCTTGTCGTCGGTTTCCAGAACCTTGACCTTGACCACTTGACCCTCCTGCAGGTAGTCGGTGACCTTTTCCACGCGTTCGTGGGCGATCTGGCTGATATGCAGCAGACCGTCCTTGCCGGGCAGCAGATTGACCAGGGCACCGAATTCCAGGATCTTGACGATGGGGCCTTCGTAGACCTTGCCGATTTCGACTTCGGCCGTGATCTGCTCGATGCGCAGCTTGGCGGCTTCGGCCTTGGCGCCGTCGGTGGCGGCAATGGTGATGGTGCCGTCTTCCTCGATGTTGATCTGGGTGCCGGTCTCTTCGGTCAGCGCACGGATGGTGGCGCCGCCCTTGCCGATCACGTCACGGATCTTCTCGGGGTTGATCTTCATGGTGTAGAGCTTGGGCGCGAAGCTGGAGACTTCGGTCTTGGCTTCACCCATGGCTTCCTGCATCTTGCCCAGGATGTGCATGCGCGCTTCCTTGGCCTGAGCCAGGGCGACCTGCATGATTTCCTTGGTGATGCCCTGGATCTTGATGTCCATCTGCAGGGCAGTGATGCCATTGGTGGTACCAGCCACCTTGAAGTCCATGTCGCCCAGGTGATCTTCGTCACCCAGGATGTCGGTCAGCACGGCGAACTTGTTGTCTTCCTTGATCAGACCCATGGCGATACCGGCCACATGTGCCTTCATGGGCACGCCGGCGTCCATCATGGACAGGCAGCCGCCGCAGACGGAAGCCATGGACGAGGAGCCGTTGGACTCGGTGATTTCCGACACCACCCGGATGGTGTAGGGGAACTCTTCCTTGGTCGGCAGGCAAGCAGCCAGAGCGCGCTTGGCCAGACGACCGTGGCCGATTTCACGGCGCTTGGTCGAGCCCATGCGGCCCACTTCGCCGGTCGCAAAGGGAGGCATGTTGTAGTGGAACAGGAAGCGGTCCTCGAACTCGCCAGCCAGCGCGTCGATCTTCTGTGCATCGCGCTCGGTACCCAGCGTGGAGATCACCAGGGCCTGGGTTTCACCGCGCGTGAACAATGCGGAGCCGTGGGTGCGGGGCAGCACCGAGGAGCGGATTTCGATGGGGCGTACGGTACGGGTGTCGCGGCCGTCGATACGGGGCTCACCTGCCAGGATCTGCGAACGCACGATGCGGGCCTCGATATCGAACAGCATGCCTTCGACCTTGACACCGTCGAATGCCAGACCCTGCTCGGTCAGAGCCGCCTTGACATCGGCGTAAGCCGTGCGGCAGGCCAGGGTACGCACCTGCTTGTTGCGCTCCTGGTACGCGGCGCGCAGCTTGGCTTCGCCCAGCTCTGTGACCTTGGCGATCAGCGCTTCATCCTTGGCGGGAGCGGTCCAGTCCCATGCGGGCTTGCCACCTTCGCGCACCAGGTCATGGATGGCGTCGATGGCGATCTTGCCCTGCTCATGGCCGAACACCACGGCACCCAGCATCACTTCTTCAGGCAGCTGCAGGGCTTCGGACTCCACCATCAGCACGGCGGATTCGGTACCGGCAACGACCAGATCCATCAGCGAATCCTTGCGCTGGGTCTGACCGGGATTCAGCACATATTCGCCGTTGATATAGCCCACGCGAGCAGCACCGATGGGGCCGCTGAAGGGAATGCCGGACACGGCCAGGGCCGCCGACGTGGCGATCATGGCCGCAATGTCGGCGTCGACTTCGGGATTCAGCGAAATGGTGTGGATGACCACATGCACGTCGTTGTAGAAGCCTTCGGGGAACAGAGGACGGATGGGACGGTCGATCAGACGCGAAGTCAGCGTCTCCAGCTCGGAAGGCTTGGCTTCGCGCTTGAAGAAGCTGCCGGGGATCTTGCCGGCGGCGTAGGTCTTCTCGATGTAGTCGACGGTCAGGGGAAAGAAGTCCTGGCCGGCCTTGGCGATCTTGGAACCCACGACCGTGGCCAGCACCACGGTGTCGTCGATGTTGACCAGCACGGCGCCGGAGGCCTGACGCGCGATTTCGCCGGTTTCCATGGTGACCGTATGCTGGCCCCACTGGAAAGTCTTGGTAACTTTGTTGAACATGGTCATATTGACTCCTTTATGAATAGCTGGATGCGTTCATCCAGTCTTGATTTGGAGTGCAAACAGAACACGATGCCATTCCAGTGCTGCGCTAAACGCTATGAATAGTGAAGCATTGGAATGACACAGCTTCGCTCTGTTTTGCGAACTCCGAAGTAAAAAACGCCTGAGCTAGGCAATCTAACTCAGGCGTTTCGATCTTTCACAGTGCTTACTTGCGCAGGCCCAGCTTGGCGATCAGTGCGGTGTAGCGGTCAGCGTCCTTGGACTTCAGGTAGTCCAGCAGCTTGCGGCGGCGGCTCACCATGCGCAGCAGACCGCGGCGACCGTGGTGGTCCTTGGCGTTAGCCTTGAAGTGGGGAGTCAGTTCGTTGATGCGAGCTGTCAGCAGAGCCACTTGCACTTCGGGGCTACCAGTGTCGTTTTCGGAACGGGCATTGGCCTTGACAACTTCAGCCTTCTTATCGGCAGCGATCATTTTGTTTTCCTTGGGATTTGGCCCTCGGCGGGGAGGACCTTGGTTACTTGCGCCAAGACTGGAAAGGCCTCAGCGTGCGTCTTGCACCATGCAAAACCAGGCAATTATATCAAGAGCTGATTTATTCCCCATGCTGCAGCATGGCCAGCCTCAGATTCAGGCAGGCAAACCCGCTTGCCGACGCCAGTGTCTGGCACTGACAATGCGTCATCACCTCCGACCCGGAACGCGCCATGATCCGACTGCACCGACGCCACCTGCTTGCCCATCTCTGCACCGCAGCACTGGCGACAGTTGCGCTTGCCCATCTGCCCGCACTCGCGGCCAGTGCAGGGGGCGAACGCGGCCACAAGGCCGCCAAAAAGCATGGCAACAAGATCAAGATTCAGAACAGCCGCAGCAGCTCGGAGGAAACCACCGCCGAACGCGACAGACGACTGTATCGGGAATGCCAGGGCAGGCCCAACTCCGGAGCCTGTGCGGGATACACCCGACCTCCTCCCAGAGGCCGACGCCTCTAGTCGCGCCAAGACGGGCAAGCGGCACCACTCATCTCCAGTCAGCCGCCATTCATCCGGAACGATCCCCTCGCACACTCCTACCTGGCCTAGCATCGGAGAATGCTACGCCCGCGCCATCCGAAGACCGTCTGGAACAACGACACCCAAGGAGGATTCACCGCCGTCGAACTGATGGTGACCGTGACCATCCTCGCCATCCTGGCGGCTCTGGCCGTTCCCAGCTTCACGCCGCTCATCGAGCGTTGGCGCATGCGCCAGATTACAGAGGAGCTGCAATCCACCCTGTACCTCGCACGCGCAGAAGCCATCAAGCGTGGAGGAAACATCACCATCGTCCGTACTCTCGGCGACAGTGGCTGCAGTGACATCAGCGCCAGCCCGGCATTGTGGGATTGCGGCTGGCAGGTACTTTTCACCACTCCCGGCACCACCCCGGGCACCCCCACGACCACCAATCTGCAAAGGGCATCCGCGCCCTCCCGCACTCACATACAGCTCAGAGACGGACAGGGCCGGGGAATTGATACCAGCACCCCCATCAGCATAGACCGCTGGGGACAAATCACCCTTGGCAGCAATACCAGCTTCGATTTTCTGATCTACCCCTCCAGCTCCAGCAGCACCAACACCACCAAGCTATGCGTCCTGGCCAGCGGCCGCATCAAACGACTCGATATCGGAAGCGATCCCTGCACCTAGACACCACCCGCCCCTCGCATGGTTTGATTTCTTACTGTTTATTGAGGAGGTACAGGCATGTATGGCGCGACTTACTTTCCGCCTCATCACTACCTGATGAGAATCAGCAGCCATGGAATGACCAGTATCGAACTACTGCTCACCCTGGCCATCCTGGGCGTGCTTGCCGCCCTCGCGGCACCAAGCTTCAAGCCATTGATAGAGCGCTGGCGCATCAGGCAGGTGACCGATGAACTCAAATCGACGCTGTACTTCGCGCGCTCGGAAGCCATCAAGCGGGGCGGAAACATCACTGTGCAAAAACTCCCCAACAGAACCGGCAATTGCATCACTGCTCAAAACAGCAGCGACTGGGACTGCGGCTGGTTTGTCTGCCTGGATAGCAACGGCAATGGCATCTGCGCAGCGAACGAGATTGTTTTGCAGCGCTTTGACGCGCCCGCCACTGTACAGATCACCCGAACCAGCGGAGCAGCCAGCATCAAGTTCAACCGTTGGGGTCTGATTGATGGCAAGTGGCCAGGCTTCAGTCTTGTGCCCGTCAACCAATCCACGCTGAATCCAGCCGCCCTAGGCCTTTGCATGAGCTCCGGCGGGCGCATCCGCGTCATTCCCTCAGAAGAAATCCCATGCACTCCATGAAAGCCAAATCTCTATCCCGCCAACGCGGCATTACCCTCATCGAGTCCCTGGTCGCCATTGTCATCTCCGCCCTCGGCATCCTGGGCATCCTGGGGGTGCAGATGCGAACCCTGACCGATACCCAGACCACAGTGCGCCGGGCACAGGCCATTCGGCTGATCGAGGATCTCAGCGAGCGCATGAAAGTCAACCCGAATGCGCTGGCCGACCTGCAGGCCTACGCCTCTTCCTTCAACAACCAGCCGGTCGCAGGTGATTGCCAGACCCAGGCCTGCACCCACACCCAACTGACCGCCTACGACCTTGGCATCTGGAAGCAAAGTGTCAGCAACACGCTCCCCCTGGGGCAGGCCAACATCTTCCTTGCCTCAGGCGAGAGCGTGGACGCCAACCGTCGCCAGCTGGGAGTGATGATCAGCTGGCGCGAAAACGAAAAAAATATTGCCAGCGCAACCGACAAAGCCTTCTACAAGGACAACATCGATGCCACCAAGAACCGCGACAGCACCGGAACACTCAGCGCGGGATCTGACCAGACCTGCCCCAGCAACCGTGTCTGCCACCTGCAATACATCGCAGTCGCGGCACGCTGCGCTCCATATCTCGGTGGAGGCACCACCCAGTTCTTCTGTCCGGGAGCTTGATCATGGTCACCAGCAGCACCCATCAAAGCATCAAGCCGACCTATCGGCATTCACAACAAGGCGTCACATTGCTCGAACTCATGGTCGGAATTGCCATTGGCTTGATGGTGGTGGCCGTTGCCATGGGAGCGCTCATGGCCTCGCGCAGCATATCGGGCACAGTCAGTGACGCCACCGCGATCCAACAGCAAGCAGCCTATGCCATGCGAGTCATCGGCCAACAATTGCGCCAGGCCGGCTCCATCTATCTGAACCTCGACTATGCCGCAGGACAAAGCAGTGCCATCGCGGCATCGATGCCGGTAGCTTTCGAAGCTTCGGCTGCAGCCTCAGGATCAGGCAACAGCTTCACTCCGGCCAGCGACACTCTGTCAGGAACCAGCACGGGCCTGACCGTGGGTTACCGCCGTTACACCGAGGCGGTTTTCAACAGCGCTACTGCGCAATCGATGGTGCGCAATTGCCTTGGCGGCCCGACCGACACCAGCACCGACCAACGTCTGGAGAGCGTCTTCACGTTCAGCAATGGCAGGCTGCAATGTGCCGGCAATGGCGCAACAGCCCAGCCCATCGTGCAAAACGTTGCCGACTTCCAGGTTCGCTATCTGCTGCAGGACAACTCGGCACCAGGCAACACCAAGATCCAGTACCTATCAGCCACCAGCGTTGGTGCCGACAACTGGGGCAAGGTGCAGGCCGTTGAAGTCTGCCTGGTTTTACACGGCGACGAAGTGATCGATATGCCCGCCGGAAGCAGCTACACAGGCTGCAATGGAGCCGTGGATATGACAAGCCTGACGGGCACTCGCGCTCGTCGCATGCACATTGCCTTTCGCAACGTCTTTCAACTCCGCAGCCAGGGCCTGATCGGCACGGTGCTTTAACCCTGACCGAGAAACAGACATGCAACGCATGCCATTTACCTACACCAGAAAGACCCAGCAAGGCGTTGCCCTGTTCGTCGTCATCGTCTTTGTCATGCTGTCCATGCTGCTGGCGCTATGGGCTTCTCGCACGTCGCTGTTCAATGAAATGGTCGTGGGCAACGATGCCGACTACCAGCGCACCTTTGAAGCAGCGCAGGCTTTGATGCAGGATGCGGAACTGGATATCCGCGGAGAAAACTCTGACGGCAGCGTTTGCAGCGGCAGCGGCGACGTATGTCGCACCACCACCAACGCGAAGATCCCCCTGGAAACCAAGGACGTGGGCCCGTTGCTGTCCATGCTCACGGACCAGACACCAACAGCAGCACGAACCCCGGAGATGATTGCAACCATGTGTGACCATGGCCTCTGCGCCAAACGCGCAGACAAGCAAGACTTCTGGAATGACTCCGTGACGCTGGACAACATGACCAAGGCAAACGTCGGAGCACGCTACGGGCAATACACCGGGGCCACCGCCGGCACAGGCAGCAAGCCCACCAACCCGATCCTGTCAGAGACGGCCCCCAACAAAGGCGGCTGGTACTGGATAGAAGTCCTGCCTTACAGCGACAGCACCAAAACCTCGGCACTCATTACGGGCGGCTCCAGCAATCTGCTACCACTCAATTTGACACCCAGTGTGGTGTACCGGATCACGGCTCTGGCCTACGGCCGCCGCAACTCGATAGTGGTTCTGCAGCAGACCTATGCCCAGCAAAAGCTCAAGGACTAGGAGCAGCATCAGGCGCACCGCGCGCAGAGGAAAAGAGCTGCAAGCCTTGCAGACAGAGCGTTGCAGCAAGCTGCACTGAACGAACAGAAATCAAAAACCCAAGAGGAGCTCGCCATGCGTTGCAACACTCCCCCCCGTTTCCGCAAAACCCTGTTGGCACTGGCAGTCGGCGCCGCAATACTGCCCCAGCCGAGTTGGGCACTGGACCTGACGCAGGGACCGCCCGGCACCAAGGAGCCCTATGTGGCACCCAATGTCATCGTCTCGATCGACGATTCGGGCAGCATGGACTGGCAGATCAACAACACCTCCACAGGCCTTTCGACCATCACTGCGCCGGATGCCAGCGGTGTCTGGGACACCCGAGCCAAGCGCATCAACGTCCTGAAGTATGCGCTGACACAGGTTTTCAATGACACAAGCCTGCTGCCCGACAAGAAAATTCGTCTGGCGTGGCAGGCCATGTGGAACAACGGCAAGTCACCGGGGGTCGGTACCGGATATATCGATGGACGCACCACCGTCAACGGCGGGGCCAACAGCGTGGACAGCAGCACCAACGGCGTGAACTCGATGCAGGTGCTGCAAGGCACCCATCGCTCCGACTTTCTCAGCTTTGTGAGCAAGCTCTCTCCTGGCAATGGAACACCCACCCATCGAATGTTCAGTCAGGCAGACTCCTACATGCGACGCGGACTCAGCGTCAACGGCCCCTGGGCATCAGTGCCGGGCACCACCAGCGGAACCTACCTGGGATGCCGACGCAACTACCACATCATGTTCACCGACGGACGTTGGAATGGGACAATTTCCGGCGGCTCCCAGGACGACAACACCCAGGGCATCACCCTTCCCGACGGCACGGTCTATGGCAGCAATAGCCCAGCGACCCGCCCCAGCAACCAGCTCTATAGCGACAGTTATTCCAACACTCTCGCCGACTGGGCCTTCTACAGCTGGTCCAAGCCACTTCAGCCCTCCGGGCTGACAGGCGCTCCACAGCCTAATGCCGACTATCGCAAGGCACCCGCCACGGAGACTTTCGGAAAGGACAGTGCAGGCAAGGATGTCACCTTTGACCGGTACTGGAACCCGCGTTACAACCCTGCCACCTGGCCGCATATGGTGACCTACACCATCGGCATCAGCACCGATGCGACCACCTGGCCAGGCGCCAGCAAAATCATCGCCCCCAGCCAGCAGGTGCCATTCGGCTACGACAACAGTTTTCTCAATCTTGCGACCGGCAACCAAAAGTGGCCTGACATGAGCACCGGTGAAAACGTCCGGGCGCTGGACCTCTGGCACGCCGCACTCAACGGCCGTGGTCGCTTCTATGCGGTCATGACGGGACAGGACCTGGAAAAGGCTTTCCGCGAAATCATCGGCCAGATCGGCACCCAGACTGAGCCCGATCTCACATCAACCGCGACCAGCGGTGCCAACAACACACGCATTGACGTGGGCAAATTCACGGGAGCCTACGAGCCTCTGAATGCCTGGAAGGGGTTCATCACCGCAGAGACTGTTCAAGCCGACGGCACCACCGTGGTGCCGACCCCTGGCTGGGGCGGCAAAAACACGGCAGACAAACTCGATGCTCTTACCAATCTGGATAACCGTTTGGTACTGAGCTGGAGCGACCAATGGAACACCAACAATTACAAAGGAGGGGTTGCATTCCGCTGGAACGACAATGGCAGCAGCTATCTGAGCGCCGCCCAGAATGCGCTGCTGGGGCTCAATACCAACGCCGCCGGCGTGACCATCGCGACCAACGGCCAGAACAAGCTTAACTACATCCGCGGCGACCGCACCCTGGAGGGATCGGACTCTTCCGGATACACCACGACCAAGCCGTTTCGTGAACGCAAAAGCCGCCAGGGCGACATCATCAACTCCGTGATTTGGTACACGGGAGCACCCGCCAGCAACTATCCGCTCAACGGATATGCAGCCTTCACGCGAAACAACGTCTCTCGCACGGCCATGATTTATGCCGGTGGTAACGACGGCATGCTGCACGGCTTTTCCGCCGCCGACGGCAGCGAAAAAATCGCCTATGTGCCACGTGGCGTCATTCCCACATTGAACCTGCTGACTGCGCCAGCCTTCAACAACACCCACAGGTACTTCGTGGACGGCTCCCCCATGACAGGTGACGTGGACCTGGGTACAGGCGACCCGGCCGGTTCCAGCTACTCCCCTGATTGGCGCACCTTGCTGGTGGGAACCCTGGGCGCAGGCGGCAAAGGCTACTTTGTGCTGGATGTCACCAACCCTGCGAACTTTGCTGAAAGCAACGCGCAACAGTTGGTCAGGCTGGACCGCACTCGGGGCTCCACGGAAGCAACTCCCAACTGCAACCAGACAGGAATGAGTAGCGCCCAAAAGACGGCGTGCAGCGTTGCGCTTGAAGAAGACAAGGATATAGGCCACATCACGGCACGTCCCGTGCTGGACGAAAACAATCTGATGCGCACCACACAAATCACGCGCATGAACAACAACCGCTGGGCCGCGGTCATGGGCAATGGCTACAACAGTACCAACCAACGACCCGTGCTGCTGATCCAGTACCTGGACGGTGCCATGGAACTCAAGCGCATCCCTGTGACGGCAGAGGCGGCAGGCACCGGTAAGGCGGCCGATAACGGCCTTTCAGCGCCGCGCCTGCTGGACATCAACGGCGATGGCCTCCCCGACGTCGCCTACGCTGGAGACAATCTGGGCAATATGTGGAAGTTCGACCTGACCAGTGCCAACCAGGACAACTGGACGGTTGCCTTTGGAGGACAGCCTTTGTTTACCGCCAAGGGCCCCACGGCCCTGAACGCAACCACACGCCCAAACCCTCAGCCCATCACGGCCGTACCTACCGTACGTGCCAATGACCGCGCAATGATCGTGGGCAGCGGCAGCAACGCCAAGAGAATCTCTGTCGGCGGCTTGATGGTTGCTTTCGGCACTGGGCGAAACGTGACGCAAGACGACCCGAACAACGTGCAGGTACAGACCTTGTACTCGGTGCTTGACAACACACGCTACAGCATCGTCGACACGCCCATTGGAAAGCGGCTTCAGGTCAATCCCGGCGACAGCAGTTGCACACTCCCCACCAATGGCTGCATCCCCTCCCCCAAGGCACTCGGTGAAGGTACCGTCAACGCAAAGCTGGCAGAACAGAAGATCAGCGAGATCGGCAATGGGGATTTCGCCACTGTGGCAGCCAAGGATTCGAGCAACGAATTGAACAAGGACACCTGGGCCAACTTCAATGGATGGTTTATGGATCTGCCAGCCGTCGGAGAGCGCTTGCTCAAGCCCATGGAGTTTTATGACGGCAGCAACCTGCTCGCCGTGTACTCGCAAGTTCCCGCCAAGGGCTCGAATGTGGATGTCAATGTGGAAAGCTGCGAATCCACCTCGGTTGACGAAGAGCGTCAGTACCGCACTCTGATAAACATCATGGATGGCAAACGCCCCTCGGTACAGATCGTGGACATGAACGGTGACGGCCTCTACAACGCCAGCGATCTCTTTGTTTCTCGTGTCAGGGTCTCCAAGGGGTCCCACACCCTGATCACCCAAAAGAACAAGGTCTCGGACATCGATACCAAGAACAACAAAGAATTGCTCGCCCGCCTGCCAGAACAGTCGCTACGCCCCAGCTGGCGTCAGTTGAAGTAAGAACCAACTCCTACAAAAGAGGAAAACGATCCATGAAAAACAAGAACCGGGGATTCACCTTGATCGAGCTGATGATCGTGGTGGCAGTCATCGGCATTCTCAGCGCCATTGCCTATCCCAGCTATACCGAATATGTACGCCGCGGTCACAGGGCCGACGCTCGCGCCGGCTTGCTGCAGGCACAGCTTTGGCTGGAGCGAGGTGCCACTGCCACAGGCGTCTATCCCACTGCCCTGCCGGCCAATCTCACGTGGTCTACCGACGCCAGCAAACGCTACACCATCGGCCTTGCCGCAGGCAATACCAATGCAGCATTTACCTTGACGGCCACGCCTAAAAATCCCGGCCCACAGGCCGGTGACAAATGCGGAACCTATACCCTGTCCAACACCGGCTTGCGCGGAGCCAATGGCAAGACATCGGATCAATCTGGCTACGACCCCGACTGCTGGGGCAAGTAAGCAAGGCACCTCTGCATTACCATCCGGGGCAAGATGACCAATTCTGCCCATTTCATGAACAAAGCGCTTGAGCTGGCTGCCCAGGCGCTTTTTCTTTCCTCTCCCAACCCGCGCGTAGGCTGCGTGATTGTCGATGCGTCGAACCGCGTCATCGGTCGGGGCTTTACCCAGCAGGCCGGCGGCGCGCATGCCGAAGTAATGGCGTTGCGCGATGCGGCTTCGCAAGGCAACGACGTGCGCGGGGCCACAGCCTATGTGACGCTGGAGCCCTGCTCTCATCACGGGCGTACCGGCCCCTGCTGCGACGCCCTGATCGGCGCCGGCATCGGAAGGGTGGTGGGTGCCCTGACGGACCCCAATCCGCAAGTCGCAGGCCAGGGCTTCGAACGCTTGCGCGCGGCGGGCGTGGCCGTGGAAATCGGCCCAGGCGCGACCGAGTCGCGCGAGCTCAATCTCGGTTTTTTCAGCCGCATGGTGCGCGGCACGCCCTGGGTGCGCTTGAAGGCAGCCAGTTCGCTGGATGGCGTCACCGCACTGCACAACGGCCAGAGCCAGTGGATTACATCGGCCGCAGCGCGCACCGACGGACATGCCTGGCGCGCCCGTGCCTGCACGATTCTGACGGGCATAGGCACGGTACTGGAGGACAACCCGCGCCTGAACGTGCGTGACCTTGACACACCGCGCCAACCGCGCATCGCCGTGGTGGACAGCAAGCTGGACATACCCCTGGATGCTCATGTTCTGAAAGCACCTGGTGGTTGTTTCATATACACCTGCAGTACAGATCGTTCCAGGATTGAAGAATTGCAGGCGCTAGGCGCTACGGTCGTCGCTTTGCCGAATGCGGCAGGCAAGGTGGATCTGGCGGCCATGCTGCGCGATCTTGCCGCACGTGGCACGAATGAACTGCATGTGGAAGCCGGCTTCAAACTCAACGGCTCGCTGGTTCGCGAAGGTCTGGTCGACGAGCTTCTGCTCTACCAAGCTCCCAAGCTGCTAGGCACAGGAGCCATGGGCATTGCCAACTTCGGCCCGCTCGACCGCCTGGATCAGCGCCTGCCGCTGGAGTTCCGCGATGTCGCCCGCCTGGGGCCTGATCTGCGCATTGTTGCCAGAGTCCAGGGACGAGAGCATTTCTAGCGCAGTCTGTGTCCGACATGTGAAATCAGTCAGAGTGGGTTACAAAGCTGCAATGACGGCTTTTCATTCCATATCGTTTCAGCTGAAGCAGCTGCGGCGCTCCAGGCATCCGGCAGCAGTGCTTTGCTGCACTCTCGCGGCGATGCTGCTCACGGGCTGCGCTGCATCGCTACCCAAGGAGGTGGAGCGCCCCGTCAGCACGGCCTTGAGCCAGCCCCAAAGCACGGACCTCGGCCTGCTCATCGCCCAGGCCCGTCCTGCCAAGGCCAAGCCGGATGCCTCGGCTTTTGCCTTGATCTCCGGGCCCAGACATGCTTTCAGCAGCCGTATGGCACTGGTACAGAACGCCCAGAAAACGCTGGATCTGCAGTACTACGCCATTCATGCCGACCAAAGTACCGGGCAGTTGCTGCGCGCCGTCGTGCAGGCGGCCCGGCGCGGCGTGCGCGTGCGGGTGTTGCTGGACGACTTCCACAGCACGGGGCCCGATGCGCAGGTCATGCGCCTTGCTTTTGTGCCCAATGTGGAAATGCGCATGTTCAACCCGCTGGCAGGCTCCCGCGCCTCCAGCATCGGCCGGGCATGGACGCTGCTCACCGACTTTCAGCGGGCGCAGCAACGTATGCACAACAAGCTGTTCGTGGCCGACAACACCCTGGCCGTGATTGGCGGCCGCAATCTGGGCGATGCCTACTTCGATGCCTCCGATGTCGGCAATTTTGTCGATCTCGATGTTCTGACCGGCGGCCCCGTTGTCAAGGAGCTGTCGCGCAGCTTTGACCGCTACTGGAACAATGTGCGCGCCTACCCGGTGCAGTCGCTGATCAGCGAGCCAGACCTGCTCAAGCTCAAAACGCAATTTGATCAGGAAGACGCCAGCAGCCAGGAAGAAACTGCGCCGGGCGTCACCGCCCCCGAGGACAGCCCCCTGAATCTGAACCAGATCCCATGGATCTGGGCGCAGGCCATGGTGCTGGCAGACAGCCCGGCCAAGATTCCCGTCGAAGGTACCGAGCGGGCTGCTGGCGAGCCACCTTTGGCCGCCGCCGTGCTCGATGCCGACGATGCCTACAGCCCGCCCCCTTCCGCCACACCGGCGCTGAATGCCGAGTCGGTGGTCGACGGTCTGCTGGCCCTGATACGCTCCGCCAAGCAGGACCTGCTCGTGGTCTCGCCCTACTTCGTGCCGGGGCCGGAGATCATGGATGCCTTTCGCGCCGCACGCAGCAAAGGGGTACGCATCCGTGTGCTGACCAATTCACTGGCGTCCAACGATGCACCGCTGGCCCATGCCGGCTATGCGCGCCACCGCAAGGCGCTGCTGGAGATGGGCATCGAACTGCATGAAATGCGCAGCGAGGCAGCCAATGTGCGCTCCGCATTGCGCGCAGGCGGCACGGGCTCCAGCGGCGGCAGCGCAGGAGCGTCGCGGGCCATGCTTCACACCAAGCTGCTGGTCATCGACGGTCGCCTGGTCGCCGTGGGCTCCATGAATCTGGACATGCGCTCACAGCGGCAGAACACCGAAATCGCCGTGCTGATCGCCAGCCGCCGCTTCAGCCAGCTGGCTGGCGACAGCATCAATGAAAGCCTGCCCGAAAACAGCTGGCGGGTGGATCTGGACCCCAGGGGACAATTGGTCTGGCGCGCGCCTCAGGGCAGCGGACTCGGCGACTCGAGCTCGGAGCCCGATGCCAGCCTGGGCCTGCGCCTCATGCTGCAGCTGCTAGGGCCGCTGGCTCCGGACAGTCTGCTTTAGACACGGACTGCGGCCAGGCCCACTCCTGCTGCAGATCGCGCAGCGGCAAGGCCTGCACCCAGTCGCTGATGGCGCGTTGATCGGTCTGGGTGCGCACTTCCTGATAAGCCAGCTCGGCCTCGGGGAAGCGCCTGCGCATGAGATTGAGCCACTGCTTGAGCCGGCCTGCACGCTGGCGCGGCTCCAGATCCTCGCAGACCATGTGCCAGAAGCGCTGCACCTGGGGCACCAGCGCCAGCCAGTCAATGCCCGCAGCCGTCGTGCCAATGCCCTGCTCCACGGCGCGGCGCACGGCCAGTGCCAGGCCCGGGTCGGCCACGATGCCGCGTCCCAACATCAGGTCTTCGCAACCCGAGACTTCGCGGCAGCGCAAGGCCTCCTCCACCGTCCAGATCTCGCCATTGGCCACCACATTCACGCCCACCGCCTCGCGGATGCGTGGAATCTCTTCCCAGTAGGCCGGCGGACGATAGCCATCCAGCTTGGTGCGTGCGTGGACCACGATTTCACAGGCGCCGCCGCTTTCCATGGCCTGGGCGCACTCGGTCATCAGCGCCCGGTCGTTGAATCCCAGCCGCATCTTGGCCGATACGGGCAGCTGCGACGGAACCGCCTTGCGCACGGCTTCGACCACGCGGGCAATCTGCATGGGGTCCTGCAGCAGCGATGCTCCTCCACCATGGCGATTGACCACCTTGGCCGGACAGCCGAAGTTCAGATCGATGCCTTCGGGCCCGAGGCGCGACAGATTGGCCGCATTCTCGGCCATGCTGACGGGGTCGGAGCCCAGAAGCTGCGCCCGCACCGGCACGCCGGCCAGCGTCCGGCTTCCGTTTCGCAGCTCGGGCATGGTGCGCAGGTAGACCTTGTCCGGCAGCAGCGAGCCGCTGATGCGGATGAATTCGGACACGCAGCGATCCGCACCGCCCACCCGGGTCAGCACGTCGCGCAGCACAAAATCCAGCAGCCCCTCCATGGGCGCAAGCAGCAATCTCATCTCAGATTCACACCAGATTGACCTGTAGCGCTCATCCAGAAACGCCAGCAGCGGTTAATTCAGAAGCAATTGGCAGGCTTGAACAGCAATGACTGGCCGATCCACTGCGAAATGGCGCAGATTCACACCAGTGTCATCGTCAGCCCATGCAATAGCGCATCCGCACTTGCAATGCACCAGACAGAACCAGCCATGATTTTGCAGAAAACCGCCAAGGCCCAGCAGGAACTCCAGCCCGGATCGCGACAGCTACCACAGCGCGCGCGCTCCCTGCTGCTGCTGGCCGGCGGCAAGCGCATGGAGGAACTTGCCGCCATGCTGGGTAGCGATCATGCCGCACTGGCCGGGCAACTGGTGGAGCAGGGGTATCTCCAGCTGGTGCCGTCACCCACCGCCCCCAGGGAACGCGGTGCAGCCCACCATCCAGCTGCGTCTCTCGCCGCCCTCGGCGAAAGCCCGGCCGCACCGGCCCAGGTGCCCGCCGAGCACGCCTCTGCCACAGGGCCGGCCATCAATATGGCGGGAACCCGCATGTATCTGTTCGATCTGTGCGAACGCCTGTTTGCCAACCGTCACGAGGCATTGGCCCAGACGCTGCGCAGCCAGCTACGCGAAGCCAGAGATCTGGACAGTTTGCGCAGCGCAGGCATCAGCCTGTTGGCTGCAGTCCAGGAATATGCGGGCGAGGAACGCGCCCGGTCGCTGCGCGAGCGGCTGGCGGCCCTGCTGGCAGACGGCGAAGCAGCCGACATGCCACGCCAGGAACTGCAGGGAGCGACGACCTAGCTTGATGGCAGCCGACGCTCCGGTAGCCAGTGGTCAGCCCGCCGCAGCAAGACGCCAGAGCGAAGTCACTTCGGCAGCGCGCGCAGCGTGCAAGGGGTCTTCGCGGTCCTGCACCTTCCCGTGATGCGGGCGGACATCCTCTCGCCCCAACACCTTGAGGCCACCTGATTCAATCCAGCCCAGCAGCTCGTCACGGGTGCGCAGCTTCAGATGCTCGGCCAGGTCGGAGAGGATGAGCCAGCCTTCGCCGCCTGGCAGAAGGTGCGCTGCCAGGCCTTGCAGAAAGCCACGCAGCATGCGGCTGTCTTCGTCATAAATGGCCTGATCCAGCAGCGAGGCTGCCTTGCCGGGCAGCCAGGGCGGGTTGCAGACGATCAGGCCGGCCTTTCCCTGCACGAACAGATCGGTGCGCTGCAGTTCCACCCGTGACGCATGACCCAGACGCTGCAGATTCTCGGCGGCGCAGGCCAGCGCACGCTCGCTGGTGTCGGTGGCAACCACCGACTTCACGCCGCGCTTGAGCAGCAATGCAGAGAGAACACCCGTGCCGACACCGATGTCCCAGGCCTGTTGCAGAGCGGCAGCGGGAATGTCAGCACGCGCCACCAGATCGAGATACTCTCCGCGCACGGGCGAGAAAACGCCGTAGTGCGCATGGATACGGCCACCATCCAGCGCGGGAATCTCCACTCCCTTCTTGCGCCATTCATGGGCGCCGACCACCCCTAGCAGATCTCGCAGCGGAACCAGCACGGTCTGCGCTTGCGCTTTGGCCGGAACCGCACCCCAGGCTTCGGAACAGGCCAGGCTCCAGTCAGGAGCGCGACGCAAGGCGCAATGCCATTGCATATCCAGCTCGATCAGAATGCTGGCCAGCATGCGAGCACGCTGGGCCTGGGACTGGCGGTACAGATGAAACGCCTGGGGAAAGCCTGCAGCCGCAGGGCTTTTTGCGCTTGCCGGGCTCTTGCGCCGGGACTTCTTGTCGAGCCGCCGGCCCAGCGCCAGCAACAGCTGACGCGCATTCTGGAAGTCACCGCGCCACAGCAACGACGCACCTTCGCTGATATGGCGAAACGCCGTATCCGCAGGCATGGTGTCGTCGACGACTTCGACGCGACGGGGCTTGGGCAAGCTGCTTTCGGTGCGCCACAAGGCTTCATGGACCAGGGCCTGCTCCTGCCATTGCAGCAGGTCGAAAGCAGATGCGGGAGCGCAGACGGAGGCCGCGAGCTTGCTATGAGGAGACGTCACGGCCTGTCTTTCAGTGAGGGGGAACCGCTGCGATCAGCCGTTCAGAGGGCGCTTGACACGCACTTCTTCGATCTTGATGCTGCCGATCACAGCCGTCTTGGCGGTGGACATTTCACGCTTGAAACCAGCCATTTCATGGAAACGCAGGGCGCGCTCGTTGCGCAGCGGAATCCAGGCGGTCACATTGGTGCAGCCTTCTTCCAGCAAACCATCACGGGCAGCGTCCCACAGGGCCACGCCAACGCCTTGGTTCCAGTGGGAAGGGGCGGCATAGATGGCCCAGATCTCGCCGGTGGTCTGACGGGATTTTTCGTCACGGGAGCGGTCAAAGCCGACGAAGCCGACGATCTTGTCGCCGTCGATGGCAACCTGGACCTGCGGCTCGCAGTATTCAATAGCTTCGCGCCAGTAAGCCTGGCGCTTTTCAACGGAGGACATGGCCTTCAGTTGATCATCGGGAACCAGACCTCGATAAGCCTCCAGTGCGGAAGCAGTATGGATCTGGGCAATCGCTTTTGCATCGCGAAGAGTAGCGGGACGGACCTGGATACTAGACATGGAAAAACCGGGACGGAAACATGTAAGAATAGAAGGGCGTAATTGTCTACAGATTCAGAGTTTTGGCACGCGGCGCAGTGGTTAGCCATTTGCTCAACTGCGGCTGTTCGCAATTTCTTGCTATGCCGCAGTCTATGTGCTATGCGCTCCACTAAGCAGAGCAGCAAGCCCGCAACCATCAATGGTTTGCGTCACATTTGATGACAAAATGGCACACGCCCGCGACGCCATCGGAGTGCCCGGCCCCCATACCGCGGGCAAGCGACTTCAGAGCCAGCGCCGCATGAACGCCATCATCCGGTCGAATTTCTCCCCGAACGGCGGGTACAGCAGGAAGGTCGCCGCCCAGCGCGACTGCACGAAAACCGCCTTCTGGTGCACAAAGCGCAGGAATCCCTGCTCTGCGTGATAGGCGCCCCAGCCACTGTCGCCGACACCGCCGAACGGCAGGTTCTCATGCGCCACATGCAGCAAGGTGTCGTTCACGCAGACGCCTCCGCTGACGGTACGCATCAGCACCGCATCGCGCTCGGCCTCGTCATTGCCGAACCAGTACAGCGCCAGCGGTCGCGGGCTGGCGTTGATGGCATTGATCACGTCCTCGATATGCTCGTACGAGATCACGGGCAGGATGGGGCCGAAGATCTCCTCCTGCATCAGCTGCATATCGCCCGTGGCACCGAACACCAGTGCCGGAGCGAACTGGCGCTCCACTGCCTCGCCCCAGGCCGTGGTGTCGCCCTCGGCCGCCGGGGCTGCGGCCTCATGCATCCAGTGCACCTGCGCTCCCAGGCTCTGCGCCTGGCGCAGCATCTGCTTGAGCCGTGCCAGATGGCGCTTGCTGATGATGGCCGTGTAGTCCGGATTGCCCGAGATGCGCGGATACAGCTGTCGCACTGCCGCCTGGTAGGCCTCGGCAAACTCCTGCTCCTTGCCGCGCGGCAGCAGCACGTAGTCGGGAGCGATGCAGGTCTGACCGGCATTGACCAGCTTGCCATAGGCCACCTTGAGCGCCGCGGCCTGCATATCGCAGTCCTGCGCAATGATGCAGGGCGACTTGCCCCCGAGCTCCAGCGTGGTGGGCGTCAGATGCACGGCTGCCGCCTGCGCCACACGCCGCCCCACGGCTGTGGAGCCGGTGAACAGCAGATGGTCGAACTGCAGACCCGAGAACTGCGTGGCCACGGCCACATCGCCCTCGATCACGCAGAATTCTTCCGGAGCGAAGAACTGGGCGACCAGCTCTGCCATTTTTGCCGAGGTATGCGGTGTCAGCTCGCTGGGCTTGAGCATCACGCGGTTGCCCGCCGCCAGCGCCGTGATGGCCGGTGCCAGCGATAGCTGCAGCGGATAGTTCCAGGGCGAGATGATGCCCACCACGCCCAGGGGCTGGCGCTCCACCCAGGCCTTGCCGGGCTGCAGCATCAGCGGCGTGCGAACGCGCTGGCGCTTGCTCCATCTGGGCAGGTGCTTGAGCGTGTGCCTGAGCATATTGCGCACCAGCATCAGATCCAGCATCTCGGTCCAGCGCCCGGAGCGCACGCCAAAGTCCTGCTCCACCGCCGCGCACAAGGCCGGAGCGTTCTCGTCCAGCAGCTTCTGCAGACGCAGCAGCCTCTCCCGCCGCACCAGCAAAGGTACATCGACCTGCGTGCGGCTGGCTTGGTACTGCAAGTCAAAAATGCGGTGCAAGTCCATGTAGTTCATGCCTGTCTGAAAATCCCAAGATCACAATCCCGACCATACCGCGAGACTGCGTAAACACAGCGTAAAAAAAGAGCCTGATGCAACTGCACAGGCTCTTGTGTGTTGACCGCGAAACCAGCCTGCGGCCCTTTGCTGCCTCACAGGCTCCAAAGTATGAAGCCTGTGCAAGGGCTTGTCATCACGACTCGTGCACCTCGCGCGGCTGCACGTCGGTGACGTCGCCTGCGCCGGGCAGCACACCCCGACGCCCGCGCGTTTCGCGGCCATCCTTTCTGGCGTCGGCATTGCCCGACGATTGCGCCATCCACTCGGCCCCCGAGCGGTACACCGTCTGCCAACCGGCAAAAGGGCTCATGGCTCCCATGCTCATGGGCACCACGGGCTGGCCGGTGAGCCTTGCCCACAGGGCACGCACACCCCAGGCCAGGGCGATGAGGCAGGCCACGGCCATCAGGCACAGGAAGAACACCAGGCCTAACAGCATCAGCATGATGCGGACGGCCCAACGGGTTGCAGTGGCGGCGAAATCGTTCAAAGCAATACCTCTTTCTGGGGTTCAAGCCCTCAGGCTTCGCCTGCGGACTCGAACCGGAACACCCCGGGATCGTTCACCGGGTCGACTGTCACGGCTATCGTACTCTTGGGCGGGAACTTTCCCTCGAGTAACAGCTTGGACAGCGGGTTTTCAATACGCTGCTGGATGGCCCGCTTGAGGGGACGGGCACCGAACACGGGGTCGAAGCCGACCTTGGCCAGCTCGGCCAGTGCTTGCTCGGACACCTGCATGCTCAGCTCCATCTTCAGCAGACGGCTCTCCAGCAACTTCAGCTGAATCCTGGCAATCGCCTCGATGTTCTTGGCATCCAGTGCATGGAAGACCACGGTTTCATCGATGCGGTTCAGGAATTCGGGTCGGAAATGGTTTTTAAGTTCCCCCCAGACCGCTTCCTTCACATCATCCGGATCCTCGCCGACCATAGCCTGAATCAGATGAGAGCCGATATTGCTGGTCATCACGATCACGGTGTTCTTGAAGTCCACCGTGCGCCCCTGGCCGTCGGTCAATCGACCATCGTCCAGAACCTGCAGCAACACATTGAAGACATCGGGGTGGGCTTTTTCCACCTCGTCCAGCAGCAGCACGCTATAGGGCTTGCGGCGCACGGCTTCCGTCAGGTAGCCGCCCTCTTCGTAACCCACATAACCGGGAGGCGCACCGATCAAGCGTGCCACAGAGTGCTTTTCCATGAACTCACTCATGTCAATGCGCACCAGATGGTCCTCGCTATCGAACAGGAACCCTGCCAGCGCCTTGCACAGCTCGGTCTTGCCCACGCCCGTGGGGCCCAGGAACAGGAAGGAGCCGGTGGGTCGGTTGGGATCTGACAGACCGGAGCGCGAGCGGCGGATGGCATTGGCCACTGCCGAGATCGCTTCCTCCTGGCCCACCACACGCTCGTGCAGCTTGTCTTCCATGTGCAGCAGCTTGTCTTTTTCGCCCTGCATCATCTTGGCCACGGGTATGCCCGTGGCACGGCTCACCACCTCGGCAATCTCTTCGGCTCCGACCTGGGTACGCAACAGCTTGTTGGCCGTCGCGCCATCCTGGCCTTCTTCCTTGGCCTGGGCTTCATGCAGCTGCTTTTCGAGTGCGGGCAGCTTGCCGTACTGCAGCTCGGCCACCTTGTTGAAGTCCCCCTTGCGCTTGAACTCCTCGATCTGGATGCGCAGCTGATCCACTTCCTTGCGGATCTGCTCCGAGCCCAGCGCGCTGGCTTTCTCGGCCTTCCAGATTTCCTCGAGGTCGGCGTACTCGCGCTCCAGGCTCTCCAGCTCCTCCTCGATCAGCTGCAGACGCTTTTGCGAAGCCTCGTCCTTTTCTCGCTTCATGGCCTCGCGCTCGATCTTGAGCTGGATCATGCGGCGCTCGAGCTTGTCCATCACCTCGGGCTTGGAGTCCATTTCGATCTTGATCTTGGCCGCTGCCTCGTCGATCAGGTCGATGGCCTTGTCAGGCAGGAAGCGGTCGGTGATGTAGCGGTGGCTCAGCTCCGCAGCGGCAACGATGGCGGGGTCGGTGATATCGACGTTGTGATGCGCCTCGTACTTGACCTGCAAGCCGCGCAGGATGGCAATCGTATCTTCCACCGAAGGCTCGTCCACGATGACCTTCTGGAAACGGCGCTCCAGCGCTGCATCCTTCTCGATGTATTTACGGTATTCATCGAGCGTGGTCGCCCCCACGCAATGCAGCTCGCCGCGCGCCAGCGCAGGCTTGAGCATATTGCCGGCATCCATGGCGCCATCGGCCTTGCCGGCACCCACCATGGTGTGAATCTCGTCGATGAAAAGAATGATGCGGCCTTCGTCCTGAGCGATTTCCTTGAGCACGGACTTGAGGCGCTCCTCGAAGTCGCCGCGGTACTTGGCACCGGCCAGCAGGCCCGCCATGTCCAGCGACAGCACGCGCTTGTTCTGCAGGCTCTCGGGCACCTCGCCGGCCACGATGCGCTGGGCCAGACCTTCGACAATGGCGGTCTTGCCCACGCCGGGCTCGCCGATGAGCACGGGGTTGTTCTTGCTGCGACGCTGCAGCACCTGGATGGCACGGCGAATTTCATCGTCGCGGCCGATCACCGGATCGAGCTTGCCGCTGCGGGCGCGCTCGGTCAGGTCCAGCGTATATTTCTTGAGCGCTTCGCGCTGGCCTTCGGCTTCGGCACTGTCCACGTTCTGACCTCCTCGCACGGCATTGATGGCGGCTTCCAGGCTCGACTTGCTCACGCCGCTTTGCTTGAGCAAGGCACCGGCACGCGTGGCCGAGCCTGCGGCATCGGCCAGCGCCAGCAGAAACAGCTCGCTGGCGATGAACTGGTCACCACGCTTGAGGGCTTCTTTCTCCGAGGCCTGCAACAGGCGGGCCAGCTCGGAGCCGACCTGCACATCGCCTTGCTGCTGCACGCGCGGCAGATCAGCCATGGCCTGTTCGGCCAGGTTCTTGAGTTGTTGCACATTGCCGCCGGCACGCTGCAGCAGTGCACGCGGGCCGTCGTCCTGGCGCAGCATGGCCACCAGCAGGTGCAGAGGGTCGATGGTGGATTGATCAGCACCGAGCGCGAGGGACTGCGCGTCGGCCAAGGCTTCTTGGAATTTGGTCGTCAGTTTGTCAATTCGCATGGTTTGTCGCTTTCGCTCCAATCAGATTCATTGCTGGTTTATCTGGTAGCCAGGTGGTGAATTTCAAGACCGAAAGGGCAATAACGCGGCGCAAAAGACGTCAACCGGTCCGAGATTTGACATTGATCAGAAGATCCACCGCGTCCGAAGCCCGACCCTAGCATGGCGCTTCACCGCCCGAATCCATGTAGGCACAAGCCCACAATACGCACCATGGCGAGGGCCCTTCAAAATTCGCCGGCATGAAAAGGCCGAAAACCGTCGCGGCGGACGCTTCATTTATCAGATCGGACAGCCTGGCCTCCCTCGAGACTCCAAAGTCGTGCGCTGCTGGGGCACGGCGGGAGTCCCACAGGCCGGGGGCGACGGGGCTCGGGAACAGGACCGGACTCAGGCCCCTGCGGCCTTATTGCCAGCGTGCCAGCGCCTGTTCGTCGCTGACACGCGCATCCACCCAGCGTGCCCCCTGAGCGGTCTGCTCCTTTTTCCAGAATGGCGCTTCGGACTTCAGATAGTCCATGATGTATTCGCAGGCCTCGAACGATTTGCCGCGGTGGGCGCTGGTCACGGCCACCAGCACGATCTGGTCCATGGGCTGCAGCAGGCCGATGCGGTGAATCACCCGCGCGCCATGGATGCCAAAGCGCGCCACGGCCTTGTCGATGATGGCCTCGATCGACTTCTCGGTCATGCCGGGGTAATGCTCGAGCTCCATGCTGGCCACGGTATCGCCCTCATTGCGATCGCGCACCGTGCCGACAAAGCTGCAGACCGCCCCCACGCGCGCATCGCCCGCGCGCAGAGCGGCGATCTCGGCCGAGAGGTCAAAGTCCTGGGTCTGAATGGATACACGTGCTGCAGTCATGCCCGCATTGTCGCAGGCCAGCATGGGCATGTCCGGCGCATTAGCATTGGGCCATGGCCACACAAACCATCAATCTGCCGGAGTACACGCTGTACCCCTCTCCGCGCAATGAGCACCGGATGATTTTCGAGTTCCAGCTCTTTGTGCCCTATCCCTACGAGCTGATCCACCTGCCCGACTACAACTTCAAGGGCAAGGCCACGCTGTTTGCCGCCCACCGCAAGCGCGACAACAAATCGGGCCAGCTCATTACCTGCGAGCTGGCCGTGGACATCGAACGCTTCGAGCGCCTGTTCGAGCCGAGCTAAAGGTCAAGCCCCTATGGACGACACCAGCCAGATCCAGCCGCCGCCCAGCTTTGCCGAGCTGTTTCGCACACGCAGCGGAAAGCTGTCCGCCCCGATTGCCGAAGTCGTCGCGCGCTACGAGCTGTGCGAAGACCTGGCAAGCCATCTGACCGAGCAGGCGCAGACGCTTTATCACTCGGGCAATTCCTCCGAAGAGCAGGTGCTGCTGGGCATGCACGCGGGTCTGTGCACAGAGGGCTCGGTCGTCACGGCGCCCGAGGCAGGCTGGATCGTGCAACGTCTGGCCGAGCTCCTGGAATGGCGTGCACCGCAGTTCTCCGCTCCTGAAGACCGGGCCTGAAAACCCGGACGAAACCGGTTTTCAGCGCTTTCAGACCAGCATTTTTCGCTTCAAGCTCCGGAGCTAGATCAGAAGGCTCCGGCAGGCGCATGCAGACGCTGCCAGGCCAAAACCCGCCAGGCAGGCGTTCCATAGGCGGCGACCAGATCGCGCCCTGTGACGACCCAGGCTGGGTCGGCCGGATTCAGACCTAAGGCCTCGATGAACGGCGCTTGCACGATGAAGCACTGGCGCCGATAAGGCAGCAAAAAGCCATCGGCCTGCTGGGCAAGCACGCTGAGCGCCTGTGCATACTCGCTGAACCAGATGTGCAAAAGAATGCCGCTACGCGGCACATGCCAGAAGCTGCCCATGTCATCGCCCGGCGCCGCCAGCGCTCCCAGCACGCGGCGCGCCTGCTCCCAGCCGGCAAAACCGACCTCGCGCGCCGCCTGATGCAAGTGGTCGCGCAACGTAGCCGAACCAGCAAGACTCTCACGCCGCACACGACTGAGGCGTACACGGGCACGCACCTTGATCTCGTCGACCAGGGCTTGCGGCGACACGCATTCCGCAGCAAAACGGGCCCCCATGGCCGGTCCCGGTGGATCAATGTCTGCACCGCCCGCAGGCAGCGCTGGCCCTGTGCCCAAAGCCATCCTGGATTCCCGGCTCATGAACGCTTCCCTTGCAACTCTTGCTGCCACAGCAACAGCAGGGACTGAAGTTCGGCGTCATAGTCGAACAAAGGGTCGTCGCGTTCCTTGACGCGGTCCACCACGTCGAAACGGAACGCCTGTGCACCATGGCGGGCCCAGGCCCGGGCCAGGGCTCCATCGCGCCGGGAGCCATTGCTCAACTCGAATCGCAGGCGGTTGAGGGTCGCATCCACATTGCGGCTGGCACCCAGATGCAGCAAATCGGCGGCATCGCAGCGCACCGCATAGATGCCCATGGCAGGAAATGCCTGTTTGTAGTCCCGAGCCAGCGCACGCCGCGCCTGGGCAGGGAGAGATGAAGTCATGACAGTGCTCCAGGTTGCATCGGAGCCTCCCGCGCTGGGCCCCTCGGAACAACCATGGTCTGACAGAACATCGAGATCGGGCGTGAACACGCCGGCGAAAGCAAGGGTGAGAGCCTCTTGTGCGGGCAGGCGCCCCTTTGCACCTGTGATCCGCGATTCTAGAACAACTGCCTCAGACCTGCTCGGGCAGCAGTTGTTCGAGCAGCGTGCGCCCGAAAGCCACATCGGGCTGCAGACCGTAAAGAATGCGATAGACGATGGGGGCTACCAGCCGATCCAGCATGGCTTCCACGTCGGGGGCCGTTTCGCCGCGCGCGCGGGCCCGGCCCAGCACAATGCCCAGTTGGTCGCGAATGATGTCCACGCAGGCGCAGGTCACCTGGTCTTCCTGGGTGGCCACCAAGGTATCGCGCAGCAAGGTACGCCCGAGAGGGGAGCCCATTTCCTCGATGTACTGCTCGGTCCAGGCCTGGAGATCGCCTTTCAGGCTGCCCGTGTCCGCAGGATCGGCGATGGGGCGGATGCGCTCAAGCGCCACATCGGCCAGCAACTGCGGCAGGTCGCCCCAACGGCGGTACAGCGTGGAGGGCGTCACGCCAGCCTCGGCGGCAATCAGGGGAAAGGTCAGTTCCTCACGCGGCATGCGCTCCAGCAGTTTCCTCACCGCCTGATGCACGCTGGCCTGCACGCGGGAGCTGCGCCCGCCCGGCCGGGATTGGACTGGGTCTTTTGCAATCATGGTCATTAAAGCTAAATATTTGCGTTAATGAAAAATCAACGCAGAATATGCAAACGCAAAAATTTTGCTTTTATGGTAGCGGAGCCTGCTTTTCCATGCCCACATCCTCTCTATCCCTGCCAGCGGCGACCCGCACTCGCCATATGGCCGCTGTCGCCCTGACCCTGGCCAGTTTTCTGGCCGCCTCCAGCGCTCCGACGCCCTTGTACCGGCTCTACCAGCAGGCCTGGGGCTTTTCTTCCGGCATGCTGACACTGATCTTCGCGGTCTATGCGTTCAGTCTTCTGGCCGCCCTGCTGACCATGGGGGCGCTGTCCGATCACCTGGGCCGGCGTCCCGTCATTCTTGCCGCCCTGGGACTGGAGGCGGCCTCCATGCTGATGTTTGCCCACGCACAGGACGCGCAAGCCCTGCTCTGGTCGCGCGTGGTGCAGGGCTTTGCCACCGGCATGGCCAGTGCAGCCCTGGGCGCGGCCCTGCTTGATCTGGACCGCGAACGCGGCGCCCTGGTCAATACGCTGTCTCCCATGATCGGCATGGCCGCCGGCGTGTTCGGCGCCAACCAGCTGGCCAGCCACGGCCATGACGGGCTGCACCAGATCTACTGGTGGCTGCTGCTGGTCTTTGCCGTATCGGCCTGGGCGATTGCCGTGATGCCGGAAACCGTCACCCGCCGCAGCGGAGCCATCGCCGCCATGCGACCTCGCATCCGCCTTCCCGCGCATATCCGCCCGGCCTTCCTGCGCATGGCACCGCTGGATGTTGCCGCCTGGGCGCTGGCGGGCTTCTACCTGTCGCTGGGTCCCACTCTGCTGCGGGTGATCACCGGCTCCACGCTGATGGCGGGGCTCGCCGTATGCATCAACACCCTGAGCGCCGCAGCGGCCATCTGGCTGCTGCGCCACTGGACGGCCCAGCGCATGCTGCGCTTTGGCGGCACGGTGCTGCCGCTGGGCATCGTGATGCTGCTGCTGGGCGTGGCCAGTCACAGCCTGGCACTGATGGTGGCAGCATCCGTCATCGCCGGTGCAGGCTTCGGCGTGGGTTTTCAGGGGGCGCTGCGCAGCGTGCTGCCGCTGGCCGAGCCGCATGAGCGCGGCGGCCTGCTGTCCACCATCTATGTGCTGAGCTATCTGGCCTTCAGCCTGCCCGCCATTGCGGCAGGCCTGCTCACGCAGAGCCTGGGGCTGGTGCCCACCACCTATGGCTATGGTGTGATGCTGATTGTGCTGGGTTTGCTGGCACTGGCAGCCACAAGGCCGCAGGCGGTCGCCGGGCATGGCACATGAGCCATGTGCCGCAAAGCCTTCGATCGGCGAGGCACAGCGTCAGGCCCGGGCGGCCCCGGAAGCCTGCCAGTCTGCATAACGGTTCAGAATACGCTGCACCTGACCATGGGTCCACGCTCCTCCCCTGGGGGCCGCAATGCCCCGCTCATTGAGTTCGACCGCCATGGCACGGTGGGTCAGTCCTTGCGCCTGCAACTGGGCAAACAGCGCCTCGTGCTGCCGGGCAAAGGCATCGGCCGCCGATTTGCGCTTTTCCACCGTGGCGCGGATGTTCGACGCACCGGCCGTCCCCAGCTTGACGCCGCGTTCGCGCGCTTCGGCCAAAGCCTTGCGGGTGCGGGCACTGATCCCGGGGTTGACTTCTGGAGTGGAAGGATTGGCGGTTTCTGTCATGGCATCAGAAAAGGGTATATGACTCGGGGGCTGGTCCCGCAACCATGGCGGGAGCAGCATCGGCGGTGCGGCAGGCAACGACCGGACAAGGCGCCACGGCGGTTCCGCCGTGCGCTCAAAAACGCATCAGCCGCCCGTCACAGGCGGAAAAAATGCCACTTCGTCGCCATCGCCGAGCACGGCATCGCCATCGCAGATCTCCTGGTTCAGCGCCATGCGCACAGCCTTGCCGGCTGCCAGCACCTGGGCAGCCGCATCGCTGCGGCTCATCAGTTGCTCGCGCAATGCGCCCACGGTGACGACCGGGGTCTGCAGGCTTTCGCTGCCCGTGCCCAAGGCCTCCCGGATAGAGGCGAAATATCGAATCGTAACGGTCTTCATCTCCAACTCCATCAGGCCATGAGTTCGGCAAACGGGATGAAGCGCACGCTGTCTCCCATGGCAATCGTGGTGCCGGCAGGGTTGTCCACCACACCGTCACCCCAGGCCGTGGAAGTCAGCACGCCCGAGCTCTGGTTTGCAAACAGTTCCAGCCCGCCTCGCCCGTTGTAGCGCACCCGCAAAAACTCTCTGCGCTTGTCGCCCTTTGGCCACTCGAAATCGGCGCGCGCCTCGATGGCACGCGGCAGCACCTGCTGCACCCCTTGAAGGCGCAGCAAAAAGGGTCGCACCAGCACCTGGAAGGTCACAAAGCTGGAGACCGGGTTCCCCGGCAGTCCGATAAAGTGCGCAAAGCCCGTGCCGGATTCGCGATGGACGCGACCATAGGCAAACGGCTTTCCGGGCTTGATGGCGATCTGCCAGAGATCCAGCTGCCCCAGCGCCTGCACCGCGGGCTTGATGTGGTCTTCCTCGCCCACGGAGACACCGCCGCTCGTGACGATCACATCATGGTCCATGGCGGCATCGGCCAGCGCGGCAATCGTGGCCTCGCGGTCGTCGGGAACAATGCCCAGATCCGTCACCTCGCAGCCCATGCGCAGCAGCAAAGCCCGCAGAAAGAAGCGGTTGCTGTTGTAGATGCTGCCCGCCGGCATGTCCTGGGGCGCCACGGTACCGGGCATGACCAGTTCATCGCCGGTGGAAAACAACGCCACGCGCGGCTTGCGCGCCACCTTCAGGCAGGCAAATCCCATGCTGGCAGCCAGACCCAGGTGGGCCGGCGTGAGACGGGTGCCGGCTTCAATCACGGTGGCACCTTGCCTGATATCTTCGCCCGCGCGGCGAATCCACTGCCCCGTTCTGGGCGCGGCCTTGATGCGCACACGGCCGTCTTCAAGCGGTTCACAGTCTTCCTGCATCACGATGGCATCGGCTCCGGCAGGCACGGGCGCGCCCGTGAAGATGCGGGCGACAGAGCCTGCAGCCAGCGCCTCGGGCGAGGTGCCGGCGGGGATGCGCTGCGACACCGGCAGAACGGCTGCACCGTCGGCACATTCGGCGGCGCGCACGGCATAGCCGTCCATGGCCGAATTGTCCTGAGGCGGCACCTGCAGCGGCGAGACGGCGGCCTGCAACAGCACGCGGCCATCGGCATCAAAGGTGTCCACCATCTGTGCGCCCGACTGAGGCTGTGCATGGGCCAGCAACTCCTGCAGGGCTTCATCCAGCGGCTTGAGGGGCTTGCGGGGCGTCTGTGGTGCTTGCATTGCTGTGTCTTTCCTTAGTTCTTGTATTGCAGGGAATCCGCATGGGCCAGCAGCCATTGCAGCACCTGCTGGGGCTGGTTCAGATCCAGCACGGGCTGAAAGGGCGTCTGCGGCAGGTCATGGGCCGAATCGGTGGCCACGG
Source organism: Comamonas sp. (assembly GCF_009360615.1). Lineage (GTDB taxonomy): Bacteria > Pseudomonadota > Gammaproteobacteria > Burkholderiales > Burkholderiaceae_C > Comamonas. Next base: position 14,079 of record NZ_SPEY01000045.1, on the reverse strand, counting down.
CAAGCACCCGAGAATCACGGGGATACAGCGGCTCCAGGGTTTTGCCCTTGTCCAGCCTGTCCTGCTGCAGCCGCCAGACCTCGATCCTGGGCAGCTCGCCATGCTTGAAACCTTCGACCAGCACCCAGTCCACGATGGGGTCCAGCTGTGCCAGCAGTTCGCGCACGTTCAATGGCGCGGGCTGCTCGTATTCGCGCATCAGCGCCATACGCCGGTCGGACGCGAGCAGCACCTCATAGGCTCCCGCCTTGCGATGCCGCCAGCTGTCCTTGCCCTCGCGATCCACATCGAAGTCATGGTGGGCATGCTTGATGACCGAGACTTTGAGGCCGCGCTGCCTCATCAGCGCCACCAGCGCCTCGACCAGCATGGTCTTGCCCGCGCCCGAATATCCGGCAATGCCTATGACCTTCATCTTGATTTCAATATGCTTTTGAGAGCTGCCAACGCTGGATGGTTAAGCGCAAATGCCAATCTCATTCAAAGAAAAAAGCACCTGTCGCCAAGCCACAGGTGCTTATCAAGCTTAACGCTGCAAGGCTTTATTTGCAGTTTTCTGCAATAAAAGCCTTGACCTTGTCCACGTCGCAGGCCATGACGACCACGCGCTTGGGCAGGTCTTCAATGCCGTTGAACTTGGCGGGACGGTCGGGCTGGCGGCCGAGCGCCTCTTCAATCGTCGCGGCAAACTTGATGGGCAAGGCGGTTTCCAGCACCAGCATGGGTTCGGTCCCCAGATGCTCACGCGCCACCTTCACGCCGTCGGCGGTGTGGGTATCGATCATCTGCCCGAAGCGCTCGAAGGTGTCCTTGATCGTGGCCAGACGGTCGGCATGCGTGCTCTTGCCGCTCGCAAAACCGTACTTGCCGGCCGCATCCCTGAAGGCGGGATCGGAACTCAGATCGAACTTGCCCGCCTTGGCCACGCCTTCGGAAAACAGTTGCCTGGTGCGCTCGCCGTCGCGCCCCACCAGGTCGAACACAAAGCGCTCGAAATTGCTGGCTTTGGAGATGTCCATCGAGGGGCTCGATGTCTCGTAGGTATTGGCCGAGCCTCGCACCTGGTAGACGCCGGTGCGGAAGAACTCGTCCAGCACATCGTTCTCATTGGTGGCCACGACCAGCTTGGCAATCGGCAGGCCCATCTGGCGTGCCACATGGCCTGCACAGATATTGCCGAAGTTGCCCGACGGCACGGTGAAGCTCACCTTCTGGTCATTGGAGCGGGTGGCCTGCAGATAGCCGGCGAAGTAGTAGACCACCTGGGCCAGCAGACGCGCCCAGTTGATGGAGTTGACGGTGCCGATCTTGTAGCGGGCCTTGAAGGCGTGGTCGTTGGAGACCGCCTTGACGATGTCCTGGCAGTCGTCAAACACGCCTTCGATGGCGATGTTGTGGATGTTCTCATCCTGCAGGCTGAACATCTGCGCCTGCTGGAAAGGACTCATGCGACCGTGGGGGCTGGTCATGAAGACGCGCACGCCCTTCTTGCCGCGCATGGCATATTCGGCCGCGCTGCCGGTGTCCCCGCTGGTGGCGCCCAGGATGTTCAGTTCTTCGTTGCGGCGGGCCAACTCGTACTCGAACAGATTGCCCAGCAGCTGCATGGCCATGTCCTTGAAGGCCAGCGTGGGGCCGTTGGACAGGGCTTCGATGTGCAGCACGCCGTCGAGCTGGCGCACGGGCACGATGGCGTCGCTGCCAAAAACTTCCTTGGTATAGGTCTTGGCACACAGGGCGCGAAGATCTTCGGCCGGAATGTCGTCGATATAGAGCGACAGAATCTCGAAGGCCAGGGCCGCATAGCCCTTGGTGGCCAGCGTCTCGCGCAGCTGGCTCAGCTTGGCATCGTCGATCCGGGGATACTCGACGGGCAGGTACAGGCCGCCATCGGGAGCCAGACCTTCGAGCAAAATGTCGCAAAAACGCTTGCGGTCAGCATGGCCGCGGGTGGACAGATACAGCATCTCAAACTCGCCAAAAACTAAAATTCGGAACCAGCAGCCAAACGGACAGAAGTCGTGCCGCCAAGCCGGCCATTATCGGTCAGCAAGCCCGATTTGACTGCGCGCGAATGCAGAGACCGGCCAACGCCATTGCCTCATATCGCCCTGAACGGGGACTCAGGGTTGGAAATAGCGCTGCGCCCCCGGCTTGATATAGGGCTTCAGCTCCTTGAACGGGACACTGACGCCACTGCCCAGGCACACTCCCATGGCATGGCCTATGCCCGAAATCACAAAACTCATCTTGTCAGGCTTGTCGAACATCAGCGCCATGTACTGAGGCAAGAGCTCGGTGCACTCCTGGTCATCCTCGGAATACCGGCTCACTGCCTTGCTCAGAAAACGCGACAGCCGATCACCGTATTCCAGCTTGTACTCGCCATATCTCACGTCCTTGAGCAGGCGGGTGAAGTCCATATAGCCGCCCCGCAGCAAGTCCAGCACAAAGGGGTCGTAATGATTGTTGGGATGCGCGCCGCCGCAACCGGTTGAACCGGACTCCACCACACTCATCAAGGCGCTTGAGAGGTAGGTCACCTTGATCGACTCGTTATTGAAGTCCCCCAGCGAGCCTGCCGCCGGACCAGCGTTCTGGTAGATCGAACCCACACAGGCCAGCGCCTCCAGGCTCATGCCCCAGTGGCGCTGCTCCAGAACGGTATTGGTCTGCGCCAGAATTTTGCTATCCGGATGGCGCGTGAGGCGCGGATACCAGAATTGGGTACGCGCGTCGCGCACCGGCCTCCAGGCCAGAGTGGGACTGACCACCACTTCCTTGCCCTGCTCCAGCTTTTGCTCGGCCACTTTCAGATAGTCGTAGGGCGTGGCCTGTGCCGAGATGGCAACGCCCGATGCAATACCGCTGCCCGCACCTTGCACAATCGCCAACGTCACAGCCTCCACACCGAATGGCGCTATCTTTTCAGGGTCGTACTGCGCAATATGGGTAAGGGCTAGCGGCAGTTTTTTGCCATGAATATCATCCACCCACTCACCTGCCAAAGCACTGCCTTGCTGGCGCAGTTGCCAAACGATGCGGCGCTGTTGGGAGTCGGTCAACACGGGAGGCTCGCCACCGCTTTCACGCGCCCAGTCGTTATTCAAAGGACGTGCCTCAGACAGCGCATTCAGCGCGCCCCGGAGCGGAATATCCACTCCATGGCGCAGATAGAAATAGCGCCCCTGGCGTTCACCATCCGCACCCGGCTGGCCCAGCTCCATCACCACCGCCGAGCCACCCAGCGTGCCACGATAGACATCGACGGGCGCCGCTTGCGCACCCGCTGCCACCCAAAGCAAAAAGGCTGGCGCCATGGGGCGCCAGCCTTTGAAGGGGTTTGCAATACCGACACCGCACTGAACAGGGAATAAACCGGTTTGAGTGCGACGGTACATGCTCAAGTCCTTAGTTCAGCTCTTCCTTGCGGATGCGGGTGATGGGCGCCAGCACCGTGGGCAGGCCCTGGATTTCGGCCAGCGCCTTGTCCATATCCCCTTCGCGCGTGTCGTGCGTGAGGATGATCAGGTCGGTCTGGGTCGAGCCTTCGCCGCCCACTTCATCGGCCTCGCGCTGCAGCACCGCATCGATGCTGATGCCGGCACCGGCCAGCAGGCCGGTGATCTTGGCCAGCACTCCGGCTTCGTCAGCCACGCGGATGCGCAGGTAGTAGCTGGTCACGACCTCGGCCATGGGCAGCACCGGCAGCTCGCTGCCGGCGGCAGCCAGGCTGCTGCTCTGGAAGGCCAGGGCAGGCACGCGGTGGGCAGGATCGGAGCCGTCCATGCGGGCGATATCCACCAGGTCGGCCACCACGGCCGAAGCCGTTGGCTCGGAGCCTGCGCCCTTGCCGTAGTACAGCGTGGTGCCCACGGCATCGCCGTTCACGACCACGGCGTTCATCGCGCCTTCCACATTGGCGATCAAACGCTTGGAAGGCACCAGCGAGGGGTGCACACGCAGCTCGATGCCCTTGTCCGTGCGCTTGGTGATGCCCAGCAGCTTGATGCGGTAGCCCAGTTGCTCGGCGTAACGGATATCGGCACCGGCCAGCTTGGTGATGCCTTCCACATAGGCCTTGTCGAACTGCACGGGAATGCCGAAGGCAATCGCGCTCATCAGCGTGGCCTTGTGGGCAGCGTCCACACCCTCGATGTCGAAAGTGGGGTCGGCTTCGGCATAGCCCAGACGCTGTGCTTCCTTGAGCACCACGTCGAAGTCCAGGCCTTTGTCGCGCATTTCGGACAGGATGAAGTTGGTGGTGCCATTGATGATGCCCGCCACCCACTGGATGGAGTTGGCGGTCAGGCCTTCGCGCAGGGCCTTGATGATGGGAATGCCACCGGCCACGGCAGCCTCATAGGCCACCATCACGCCCTTCTCGGCCGCGGCCTTGAAGATTTCCGTGCCGTGCACGGCCAGCAGTGCCTTGTTGGCGGTCACCACATGCTTGCCTGCGGCGATGGCCTCCAGCACCAGTGCCTTGGCAATGCCGTAGCCACCGATCAGCTCGACCACCACATCGATATCGGGGTTGGCGATGACTTCACGCGCATCGCCCACCACCTTGGCCTTGTCACCCACCACGCTCCTGGCGCGTTCGGTATCCAAGTCGGCAACCATGGTAATTTCAATGCCACGACCCGCACGACGGCGAATCTCGTCTTGATTGCGTTCCAGCACATTGAAAGTACCGCTGCCTACGGTGCCAATGCCCAACAGGCCTACTTGGATGGGTTTCATAAGTTCTAAGGTCAAAAAGCGCTGAGGCGCTTGAAAATCAAGCGCCATCAGCTATCAAAAAGATGTGTTAAGCGGCTTTCTCTGCCTTGGCCGGCTTGAGTGCCTTTTCTGTCGGCACGGCCTTGGGCTTGTCCGTGCCATGGCGCTTGCGGTACTTCTCGAGGAAGGTTGCCAGCCGGTTGATGGCCTCGCGCAGATCCGCCTCATGCGGCAGAAACACGATGCGAAAGTGATCGGGCTCGGGCCAGTTGAACCCCGTACCCTGCACCAGCATCACCTTGGTTTCCTGCAGCACTTCGAGGAAGAACTCCTGATCATCCTCGATAGGGTAGACGGCCGGATCAAGGCGCGGGAACATGTACAGCGCGCCCTGGGGCTTGACGCAGCTCACGCCGGGAATGGCGTTGATCAGCTCCCAGGCCAGATCACGCTGCACGCGCAGGCGGCCGCCCTCCTGCACCAGGGAATCGATGCTCTGGTGACCGCCCAGCGCCGTCTGTACGGCCCATTGGCCGGGCACATTGGCGCACAGGCGCATGTTGGAGAGCATGTTCAGGCCCTCGATGTAATCCCTGGCAGGCTTTTTGTCGCCCGAGATCACCATCCAGCCCGCACGATAGCCGCAGGAGCGGTAGGCCTTGGACAGGGAATTGAAGGTGATGGTCAGCACGTCGATGGACAGGCTCCCCAGAGGCGTGTGCTTGGCGTCGTCATACAGCACCTTGTCGTAGACCTCGTCGGCGAAGATGACCAGGCCATGCTCGCGCGCCAGATCCACGATCTGCAGCAGCAGTTCCCGGGAGTACAGAGCGCCCGTGGGGTTGTTGGGGTTGATGACGACGATGCCCTTGGTGCGTGGCGTGATCTTGGCGCGGATATCGTCCATGTTGGGCATCCAGCCATTGGCCTCGTCGCACATGTAGTGCACCGGCGTGCCGCCCGACAGACTGGTGGCAGCCGTCCACAGCGGATAGTCGGGCGCCGGCAGAAGCATCTCGTCGCCGTTGTCCAGCAGCGCGTTGGTCGCCAGGGTGATCAGCTCCGAAGCACCATTGCCCAGATAGATATCGTCCAGCGTCACGCCCTTGATGCCCTGGCGCTGGGTTTCGTGCATCACGGCCTTGCGCGCCGCGAAAATGCCCTTGCTGTCGGAATAGCCCGCCGAATTGGGCAGATTCCGGATCATGTCCTGCTGCACTTCCTCGGGTGCATCGAAGCCGAACACGGCCAGATTGCCGATATTGAGCTTGATGATCTTCTGGCCGTCGTCCTCCATCTTCTTCGCCGCGTCCATGATCGGCCCGCGGATGTCGTAACAGACGTTTGCTAACTTGGCGGATTTTTGAACGGTTTTCATGCGAATCAATGCAAAAGGATTTCAGGCACGCCAGGGCGCATAAAGAGCCATGGTGAAACCTATAATTTAAGCACAGTTCCGCGCTGCAGCAATGTCCCCACCCTCTCTGTATGGAGACAGCAGCCATCGCCCCCGTCCAGCGCGCCGATTGCGCACACTCTCGACCATGAAATTCCAGGCAGACAAATCCGATGCGCAGACCATCACCGGCTACGGCCCGGGCTGGATCGCGGTTGACAAGCAAAACCATGAAACCAGTCTGCTGGTCGGGGCCCGCGGCCTGCTGGCCGAGTGGAACTGCCAGCGTTTCGAAGACCTGACGGCCGAGCATTTCGAGCAACTTGCCGCGCTGGATGCAGAAGTCGTGCTCTTTGGCAGCGGCAGCAAGAACCGCTTTCCGCCTGTGGCCTGGCTCAAGCCGCTGATCGACAGACGCATCGGCCTGGAGAGCATGGACACCGCATCGGCCTGCCGCACTTACAACGTTCTGGCCAGCGAAGGACGCAATGTGGTCGCAGCCCTGCTCCTAGCATAGCCTTCGGAACATGCATTGAGAGAAATACGTATTTCAGGGTAAAATCGCAGGTTGCGGTTGGGGGCGATCGATTGATAAAAACAAAAATACCACCGACGCCCTCGGCATTTCAACGAACACACCCGAGAGATACAAGCGCATGGCGATCGTTGTCAACAAACCACTCCCAGAATTTGAAGCCAACGCCACCGGCGGCGTCAAGGTGTCCAACACCTCGCACAACGGCCAGATTCTGATCCTGTATTTCTACCCCAAGGACAACACGCCGGGTTGTACCACGGAAGCAATGCAATTCCGCGATAAGTACAAGGATTTCGTGAAGGCTGGCGCCACCGTGTTCGGCGTGTCGCGCGACAACATGAACTCGCACAACGACTTCAAGGAAAAGCTGGAACTGCCGTTCGAGCTGATTGCCGACACTGAAGAGAAGATGTGCCACATGTTTGGCGTGGTCAAGAACAAGATCATGTACGGCAAGAAGGTCAAGGGCATCGAGCGCTCCACCTTCCTGATCGGCGCCGACGGCATCCTGATGCAGGAATGGCGCGGTCTGAAGGTTCCCGGCCACGTGGACGAAGTGCTCAAGGCCGTCAAAAGCCTGAAGACTCAGGACAAGAAGGTGGCCTGAGCCCCGCCGGGACTGAAAACCTTGCAATTATCTACACGCAAAGTATTTCAAAGTCTTTAAACAAGGCAAAACAGGAAATACTGCGTTCAGGCCCTCGCGGCCTATGCATAATGGGGCATGCCTCAGTGCTACGCAGTATTCTCTGTTCACCCCACCAAAGCCGCCTCGGTTTCCAGGCGGCTTTGTGCTTTTTGAATCTTGTTGAGAACGGTTCGTCCACTATGCCCCTGCCCCCCGCACCCGGCCATCGCGCCGCAAAGCTCCCCGCAGAAGCCTTTTCGTCCACCCGCAAGTCTGTCCGACAGACTGCAGAGCTTGACGAGGATCTGAACCCCTCCTCCGCAGCAGCACCGAGCGCCGCTGCGCAGACCGCTGCCGCAGCCACCAGACCGCGCCGCAGCACCGGCAAGCCCGGCACCTCGGCCACAGCGACCGCCAAGCCGCGCAAGACTGCAGCGACGGCTGCCGCAGCACCGGCTGCCGCAGCACCGGCTGCCGCAGCACCGGCTGTCGCAACCAAGGCGGGACCCGCAGCCCCTGCCAAACCTGCCGAAACGGCCGCCAAGCCTGCGCGCCGTGCGCGCAATACGCGCAGCGGCCCGACCACGCTGTTCGTGCTGGACACCAATGTCCTGCTGCACGACCCCAGCAGCCTGTTCCGCTTTGAAGAGCACGATATCTTCCTGCCCATGGTGGTTCTGGAAGAGCTGGACAACCACAAGAAGGGCATGACCGAAGTGGCGCGCAACGGCCGCCAGGTCAGCCGCACGCTGGACTCCCTGGTTGCCTCCCAGCCCGCCGACGGCCTGGAGAAAGGCCTGCCACTCAATGCCACGGGCCAGCGCAGCGCCACCGGCACGCTGTACTTCCAGACCAACCCCCTGGATGCATCCCTGCCCGAGAGCCTGCCCCAGGGCAAGGCGGACAACCAGATTCTCGGCGTGGTTGCCGCCTTGCGCGAGCAGCACAAGGACCGCGAAGTCGTACTGGTATCCAAGGACATCAATATGCGCGTCAAGGCGCGCGCCCTGGGTCTGGCTGCCGAGGACTACCAGAACGACAAGGTGCTGGAAGACGGCGATCTGCTGTACTCGGGCGCCCTGGCCCTGCCTCACGACTTCTGGGCCAAGGCCGGCAAGAATGTGGAGAGCTGGCAGGAAGGCGCCATCACCTACTACCGCGTCAGCGGCGCCATCGTCGACCAGCTGATGATCAACCAGTTCGTCTACTACGAAGCACCGGGCGAGCCCAGTCTCTACATGCGCGTGACCGAGATCCGCGACAAGACGGCCGTGCTCAAGACCCTGCGCGACTTCGGCAATCCCAAGAATGCTGTCTGGGGCGTTTCCACGCGCAATCGCGAGCAGAACTTCGCCATGAACCTGCTGGTCAACCCCGAGGTCGACTTTGTCACGCTGACGGGCACAGCCGGCACCGGCAAGACCCTGCTGGCCCTGGCGGCCGGTCTGGCCCAGGTGCTGGACGAGCGCCGCTATACCGAGATCATCATGACCCGCGCCACGGTGAGCGTGGGCGAGGATATCGGCTTCCTTCCCGGCACCGAAGAGGAAAAAATGGGTCCATGGATGGGCGCCCTGGACGACAACCTGGAGTTCCTGGCCAAGGGTGACGGCGGCAATGCCGGCGAATGGGGGCGCGCCGCCACCAATGAGCTGATCCGCAGCCGCATCAAGATCAAGAGCATGAACTTCATGCGCGGTCGCACCTTCCTGAACAAGTACGTCATCATCGACGAGGCCCAGAATCTGACGCCCAAGCAGATGAAGACCCTGATCACCCGTGCCGGCCCCGGCACCAAGATCATCTGCATGGGCAATCTGGCCCAGATCGACACCCCCTATCTGACTGAAGGCAGCTCGGGCCTGACCTATGTGGTGGACCGCTTCAAGGGCTGGCCCCACAGCGGCCACATCACCCTGGCGCGCGGCGAACGCTCGCGCCTGGCGGACTTCGCCAGCGAGGTGCTGTAAGTGACCAGCTGGATCGCTGCGCTCAAGCTCGTGCCCTGGGGCGAGGTCATCAAGGCGACGCCCCAGGTGGTAAAGGCCGCCCAGGGCATGCTCAAGAAGAAGGAGGCCCAGGCCGAAGCGCGCGAGCAGGATGCCGGCGCGGACAGTGCCAGGCAACGCGTTTCGCCACCGGCCTCCGCCGGCGAGCAGGCGCTGCTGCTGATCCAGCGTCACGAAGAGCGCATCGCCCAGCTGGAGCAATCGCAGCGACAGTCGCTCGAGATCATCGAGAAGCTGGCCCAGCAGAATGCCCAGATCGTGGCCACCGTGGGCGCGCTGCGCACAGGCGCTCAGCGCCTGGCCTGGGCCTGCGGCGTGCTGGGGCTGTGCGTTGCGGGTCTTGGCATCTACCTGTTCACACGCTAGCGGCGCAGTCACTCAAAAACAAAGCCCGCAAGGTCTGTGCCTTGCGGGCTTTTCTTATATCCACATTCAATTTGATAGCTGCCAGCGCTTTTTATTCATAGATTTCATATTCATAGAGTTCTGAAATCCATACGCTACAAGCGCTAGAAGCTATGTTTTTTAGTATTCGTCCGTGCCGTAGCCTTGCGCCAGATTCTCGAAACGCGTCTGGTTCTTCTGGAAGAAGAGCTTCACCGTCCCTGTCGGCCCGTTACGCTGCTTGCCGATGATGACCTCGGCGATATTGGGCTCCTTGCTCTCCTTGTTGTAGTAGTCGTCGCGGTAGATGAACATGATGATGTCCGCATCCTGTTCGATAGCGCCCGATTCACGCAGGTCGGACATCATGGGGCGCTTGTCGGTACGCTGCTCCACCGAGCGGTTGAGCTGGGACAGCGCGATGACCGGGCATTGCAGTTCCTTGGCCAGCATCTTCAAGCCCCGCGAGATTTCGCCCAGCTCGGTTGCACGGTTGTCCGAGCTGGCCGCCGATCCCGAGCCGCTCATCAGCTGCAGGTAGTCGACCACGATCAGGCCGAGCTTTCCGCACTGGCGCGCCAGACGCCGCGCATTGGCACGCAGCTCCGTCGGGGACAGGCCCGGCGTTTCGTCGATATGCAGCGACACCGTGCGCAGGCGCTCGATCGCCTCTGTCAGACGCGGCCACTCGTCGTCGCTGAGCTTGCCGGTGCGCAGATTGCCCTGGTTGACGCGACCAATGGAGCCGACAATACGAACCGCCAGCTGGGCCGCACCCATTTCCATGGAGAAGATGGCAACCGGCAAACCTTCATTCAGCGCCACATGCTCGGCGATATTCACCGCAAACGAGGTCTTGCCCATGGAGGGACGCGCCGCCAGCACCACCATGTCACCAGCCTGCAGACCCGAAGTCATGCGATCCAGATCGACAAAGCCCGTGGGGACGCCGGTCACGTCCATGGGGTTGTCGGCCATCTCCTGGACCCGGTCCAGCAGGTCCACCACCAGCGAATCGAGCGACTGAAAGCCTTGCTTGTTGCGCGCCCCCTCCTCGCCGATCGCCATGATCTTCTGCTCGGCCTCGTCGAGAATGCGCTCCACGGTCTTGCCCTGCGGGTTGAAGGCATTGGTCGCGATATCGTCGCTGGCCGTGACCAGCTTGCGCAAGATGGCACGCTCGCGCACGATTTCCGCATAGCGCCGGATATTGCTGGCACTGGGAACATATTGCGCCAGCTGGTTCAGGTACATCAGGCCGCCGACTTCCTCGGCCTTGCCCATGCCCTGCAAATGCTCATAGACCGTAATCACGTCGGCCGGCTTGCTGGCATTGATCAGCTTGCCGATGGCCTCGAAGATAAGCTTGTGCTCATGCCGGTAGAAGTCGCCATCACTCAGCAGGTCACCCACGCGCTCCCAGGCATTGTTGTCCAGCAGAAGGCCACCGAGCACCGAAGATTCCGACTCCATGGAGTGCGGCGGCACACGCAGTTGCGCCACCTGCTGGTCTGCGGGCGGAACCGGGGCGAATGCATCATCTTGCAGATCAAGCGGGGGCATTACTGACGACATGAGACTCCTAGAAACAAGTCCTCCATCGTAGCGGGAGGCGATGGCGACGTCACGACGGGTGACGATAAAGACGCAGGGGAGACAGACAATTACCAGAAAGCAAAAAACCGCCCGAAGGCGGCTTTTTGCCAATTCAGGACAGGGCCTGAATCAGGAGTGGTCGCCGTACACGGAGATGGCCACTTCGGCAGCCACGTCGGTGTGCAGAGCCACCACCACAGTGGCGTCGCCAACGGTCTTGATGGGACCGTTGGGCATGCGCACCTGGGACTTGTTCACTGCAAAACCGGCCTTGACCAGCTCTTCAGCGATGTCGGCGTTGGTGATGGAGCCGAACAGACGGCCGTCAACGCCAGCCTTCTGAGTGATCTTCACGTTGACGCCGTTCAGCTTTTCGCTCAGTTCCTGAGCGGCAGCCAGCTTTTCGGCAGCAGCCTTTTCCAGCTCAGCGCGCTTGGCTTCGAATTCAGCCTTGGCAGCAGCCGTTGCACGACGTGCAGCGCCGGAGGGGATCAGGAAGTTACGTGCGTAACCGTCCTTGACCTTGACGATATCGCCCAGGTTACCCAGGTTCACAACCTTTTCGAGCAGAATGATTTGCATGGTCGTGCTCCTTAGATCTTGTGCTGGTCAGAGTAGGGCAGCATAGCCAGGAAGCGAGCGCGCTTGATGGCTGTGTTCAGCTGACGCTGGTAGATGGCGCGCGTGCCGGTCAGGCGTGCGGGCACGATCTTGCCGTTTTCGGCGATGAAGTCACGCAGGGTGTCGACATCCTTGTAGTCGATTTCTTCGACGCCGGCGACGGTGAAGCGGCAGAAACGCTTGCGCTTGAACAGCAGCGACTGGGTGTTGCGCTTAGGACGCTTGTCCTTGTTGAATTTCTTGAACGTGGCCATTGCTGGACCTCTTGAAAATTAATTTTGTTGAATATCCTGAATGTGCAAAACCAGCATCTTGCTATTGCGCGGCGTGGCCAGAAAACCCTGAAAGGTCCATTGGCTACCGGGGGCTTGGCGGGCCAGCTTTTCAGCCAGGGCGCCAAAGGCAACAGCCTTGACAGATGCAGTCACGTTGCGCGCATTGCCGAGCTCTTGCTGCTGCGAACTGTGCTCAATTCGCAAATCCAGGGCAGGCAATCCGGCGGGCGTGTAGCGCAAAGCGGCTTGCTCTGCGAGAAGGCCCGTCAATACAACGCGGTTTTCCACTCCTTCAGTGTCAGATGCTATTAAGCGTGCTCGGCCTGGTTGGCCTTGCGTGCCTCTTCGCGCTCAACGCTCTTCATCATGGCGGAAGCAGCTGTTTCAGCCTTCTTCTTCTGCACAGTCAGGTGACGCAGCACGGCATCGTTGAACTTGAAGGCGTGTTCCAGTTCAGCCATCACAGCCTGGTCGGCTTCGATGTTCAGGCACAGGTAGTGAGCCTTGGCGAGCTTGTTGATCATGTAGGCCAGCTGACGACGGCCCCAGTCTTCTTCGCGATGCACCTTGCCGCCACCAGCGGCAATCATGCCCTTGTAGCGCTCCAGCATCGCGGGAACTTGTTCGCTTTGATCCGGATGGATCAACAAAATGATTTCGTAATGACGCATGACGACTCCTTTTGGGTAAACGCCGCCCGCTGCGTCTGTAGCGGTGCGGCAAGGCAAAACGTTAGATTCTAGCCGAGTCGCAGACTATCTGTACACTCTGGGACCTATAAACCTGCGACTGCCAGCGGTCAATCACGGCGAGAGGCCCTGAAATCACAAGCACTTACTCTCCTAGAATGCTCCGCAAATCGTGCAGGTTCACTCCAGCGGCTGCGCGCTTCTTTCCCGTCGTGCAGCAGAGGTCTTGAAATAGGCCTGCCGGAACGCATCTGGAAAACAGATTGTCTTAAGTTTTGAGAAACCTTCACCACCTATGACCGAGAACCACAACCCCAACACCATCAACGACGCCAGCCCCGAGGAACTGGAAACGGCTCTGGCAGCCAATGCGTCGGACGAACTGGGTCGTCTGCAGGCAGAGCTGGAAGAACTCAAGGCCAAGAGCGCCGAGCTGGCGGACCAATATCTGCGCGCCAAGGCCGATGCGGAAAACGTGCGCCGCCGCGCCGAGGAGGAGGTCGCCAAGGCGCGCAAGTTCGGCATCGAGAGCTTTGCCGAAAGCCTGCTGCCCGTGATCGACAGTCTGGATGCGGCCCTGGCCATCCAGAACGCCACGCCCGAGCAGCTCCGCGAAGGCTCGGACGCCACGCTGCGCCAGCTGACTTCGGCCCTGGAGCGCAACAAGGTTCTTGCCATCAACCCGGCCGCAGGCGAGAAGTTCGACCCCCACCATCACCAGGCCATCTCCATGGTGCCGGCCGACCAGCCCGCCAACACCGTGGTGGCCGTTCTGCAAAAAGGTTATGTGATCGCCGACCGCATCCTGCGCCCCGCCCTGGTGACCGTGGCCCAGGGCTGAAGCGCCAGGACCCCGAACCCCACCGCCAGGGCAAAAAATTGTGAGTGACGGCTCTTGAAGCCCGCCACAGCGCCCACAAGTGACGAATCAAGCAAACATTCAACAGATTACGGAGAGAATTATGGGAAAAATCATCGGTATCGACCTGGGCACCACGAACAGCTGCGTCGCCATCATGGAGGGTAACAACACCCGCGTGATCGAAAACAGCGAAGGTGCCCGCACCACCCCCTCCATCGTCGCCTATCAAGAAGACGGCGAAATCCTGGTGGGCGCATCTGCCAAGCGCCAGGCCGTCACCAACCCCAAGAACACCATTTACGCTGCCAAGCGCCTGATCGGCCGCAAGTTCGCCGAAGCCGAGGTGCAAAAGGACA
>NZ_SPEY01000033.1 GCF_009360615.1 Comamonas sp. | reverse complement strand
TAGCGACCGAAGGGGGTGCGGATGGCGTCGCAGATAAAGGCTTGGTTCTGGTTGCTCATGGCATGTCTCCGTTATGAAAATTGAGCTTCTGGTGCAGACGGATTGGCCTGAAGTTCAGGCCGCGATGGGCAGGCCCACGATGCGTTCGAGTTCGGCGTGCTCCAGGCCTTCGACCTTGTCGATCAGGCGCAGCCCCTCGGGTGTGCATGCCAGGGTGCACAGGTCGGTGTAGATGCGTTTGACGCAGCCCAGGCCGGTCAGCGGGTAGCTGCACTGGGCCACGACCTTGCTTTCGCCCTTCTTGGTGAGCAGGTCCATCATCACCCAGGTCTGCTTGGCGCCAATGGCCAGGTCCATGGCTCCGCCCACGGCGGGAATGGCACCGGGCTCGCCGGTGCTCCAGTTGGCCAGATCGCCCGTGGCCGAAACCTGGAAGGCGCCGAGCACGCAGATGTCCAGGTGGCCGCCGCGCATCATGGCGAAGCTGTCGGCGTGGTGGAAATAGCTGCCGCCGGGCAGCAGGGTCACGGGCTGCTTGCCGGCATTGGTCAGGTCGTAGTCTTCAGCGCCGGCTGCCGGTGCCGGGCCCATGCCCAGAATGCCGTTCTCGCTTTGCAGCACGATTTCACGTCCTGCAGGGATGTGGTTGGCCACCAGGGTCGGCTGGCCTATGCCCAGATTCACATAGGCACCGTCATGAATGTCCTGTGCCACACGCTGTGCCAGTTCATCCTTGCTTCGTTTTTGATAGCTCACGCTTGTATCTCCTTGATGGACCAGGGCGGACTCAGGCCGCCTTCTTGAAGCCGCCTGCCTGGGTGGCCACGCGCTCGATCTTCACCACCTGGCTCACATAGATGCCGGGGGTGACCACGGATTCGGGGTCGAGTTCGCCGAGTTCCACGATCTCATGCACCGTAGCCACGGTGAACTTGGCGGCCGAGGCCATCACGGGGCCGAAGTTGCGGGCCGACATGCGGTAGGTCAGATTGCCCCATCGGTCGCCTTTTTCAGCCTTGATCAGGGCCACGTCGCCATGGATCGGGTACTCCAGCACATAGTGCTTGCCATTGATCTCGCGCGTCTCCTTGCCTTTGGCCAGCTCGGTGCCGTAGGCCGTGGGGCAGAAGAAAGCGCCGATGCCGGCAGCGGCGGCGCGCATGCGTTCGGCCAGATTGCCCTGGGCCACCAGCTCGAGTTCGATCTTGCCGCTGCGATACAGATCATCGAACACCCAGCTGTCCACCTGGCGAGGGAAGCTGCAGATGATCTTGCGCACCTGTCCCGTCTTGAGCAGGGCGGCCAGGCCGGTGTCGCCATTGCCGGCATTGTTGTTGACCACGGTGAGCTCGCGTGCACCCTGCTCGATCAGGCCGTCGATCAGCTCGCCGGGAATGCCCGAGGTGCCGAAGCCGCCGATGAGCACGGTGGAGCCGTCTTGAATGCCGGACAGGGCCTGCGCGACCGAGTCGGCGATCTTGTTGATCATGGGGGTCTCCAATTTTCTCTACAAAGACTTGCGCCGTTGGCGCTAAAATGTTCGTATATAGAACATTTGTTCGCTAAAAGAATTGTAGAAAAGGATGGGGAAAATGGAGACTGTAAAAACCACATCAGGGAAAACCCCTGGCGAGGCCGAGGCGGCCCCGCTCAGGCCCGGCGACAGCTATGTGCAGTCCTTCGCGCGAGGACTGGAGGTCATTCGTTCGTTCAGCGCCAGGGCGCCGGAGCAGACACTCAGCGAGGTGGCTGCTGCCACGGGTCTGACGCGTGCGGGTGCAAGGCGCATCCTGCTGACGCTGCAGACGCTGGGCTATGTGCGCAGCGACGGCAAGTACTACGCGCTCACGCCGCGCATCCTGGACCTGGGCTTTGCCTATCTGAGCTCCACGCCGCTGTGGAATCTGGCCGAGCCGGCGATGGAGGCATTGGTGGACGAGGTCAAGGAGTCGTGCTCTGCCGCCGTGCTCGAAGGCCAGGATGTGGTCTATGTACTGCGCGTGCACACGCACAAGATCATGAGCACCAATCTGGGGGTGGGCTCTCGCCTTCCTGCCTTCTGGACCTCCATGGGGCGGGTGCTGCTGGCGGCGCTGCCTCCCGACGAGTTGCAGGCGCTGATGGCGCGGCGCGAGCGGCGCGCGTTCACGCGGCATACGCTGACCGGCGATGACGAGCTGCATGCCGAGATTGCCCGCGTTCGCGAACAGGGCTGGGCCCTGCTCAACCAGGAGCTGGAGGAAGGGCTGATCTCGATTGCCGCACCCATACGCAATGCGCGTGGCCAGACGGTGGCGGCGCTCAACATCAGCGGTCAGGCCAATCGCACCAGCGAACAGGTGATGCGCGAGCGGATGCTGCCGCAGTTGCTCACCGCCACGCGCCACATCAGCCAGTTGTTGAGTGCTTCCGGCCGCATGCACCTGTAGTGTCTGGCCCGCGAGGATGCATCGCTGCTGGTGCGACGCTTCATAATGAACGATACGCCTTCCCTGCCGCCCCTGCCCGAGTCCGTTCCATGGCCCGTCTTCCCCGTCTCACGCTGGCAAACATGCCGCACCACATCATCCAGCGTGGCAACAACCGCGGCGAGATCTTCGTGGACGCGCAGGACCGCCTGGTCATGCTGGATCTGCTGCGAGAGATGGCACGGCGCTTCGAAGTCGATGTGCACGCCTATGTGCTGATGCCCAATCACTTCCATCTACTGATGACGCCGAGGACGCAGCAGGGTGTGCCCCAGTTCATGCAGGCCGTGGGTCGCAGCTATGTGCGGTACTTCAACAACCGGCACGGACGCACCGGAACCCTGTGGGAGGGGCGCTACCGCTGCACCGTGCTGCAGGCCGAGCACTGGCTGATGGCCACCATGGTCTCCATGGATCTCAATCCCGTGCGTGACGGTCTGGTGCAGCGCGCGGTTGACTGGCCCTGGTCCAGCTATGCGCACAACGCAGGGCTGCGAAACGATGCCTTGATCACCCCGCATGCGCTTTTCTGGACACTGGGAAACACGCCGTTCGCCAGAGATGCTGCTTATGTCAGGGCCGTGGAGGCAGGTCTCGACCCGGATACCCAGGCGCAGATCAGCCATGCGGCACTGCGTGGCTGGGCGCTGGGCGAGCCTGAATTCATTGAAAATTTGCAACAAAAGACCGACAGACGCGTGAAGCGGCAGAAGGCCGGCAGGCCCGCGGCACGCACAGCTTCGGTGCACGAGGACTAGTGGGTTCCTCTAACCCTTTGTTTTTATGGAATTGGTCTGCTCCAATTTAATATGTCCCTAATTAAATTCAAACGAGAAAAGTTGGGGAATAATTGGAATCTGACCCCATTTAAAACTTATTGCATAACTCCATGTCATGTCGTAATCTTGCGTTCCCCGCGATTGATATAAGAGGATTCCCCATGACGACTGCTGCCGAGATCAAGTATCTCCAGGACCACGGTCTGTACTCCAAGAGCAACGAACACGATGCCTGCGGTCTGGGCTTTGTGGCCCATATCAAGGGCCAGAAGCGCCATGACATCGTGCTGGGGGCACTGAAGATCCTCGAAAACATCGACCATCGCGGTGCCGTGGGCGCCGACCCGCTGATGGGCGACGGTGCCGGTATCCTGATCCAGATTCCCGATCAGCTCTACCGCGAAGAAATGGCCAAGCAGGGCGTGGCATTGCCTCCTGCCGGCGAATATGGCGTGGGCATGATCTTCCTGCCCAAGGAGCATGCTTCGCGACTGGCTTGCGAGCAGGAGATGGAACGCGCCATCAAGGCCGAAGGCCAGGTGCTGCTGGGCTGGCGCGATGTGCCGGTGAACCGCGACATGCCCATGTCGCCGACCGTACAGGAAAAAGAGCCCATCCTGCGTCAGGTCTTCATCGGCCGGGGGGCCGATGTCATTGTGCAGGACGCCCTGGAGCGCAAGCTGTACGTGATCCGCAAGACGGCCTCGGCTGCCATCCAGAATCTGGGTCTCAAGCACAGCAAGGAATACTACGTTCCGAGCATGAGCAGCCGCACTGTGGTCTACAAGGGCCTGCTGCTGGCCGATCAGGTGGGCGTGTACTACCGTGACCTGGCCGACGAGCGCTGCGTCTCGGCCATCGGTCTGGTGCACCAGCGTTTCTCCACCAACACCTTCCCCGAGTGGCCCCTGGCCCACCCCTACCGCTATGTGGCCCACAACGGTGAAATCAACACCGTGCGCGGCAACTACAACTGGATGCTGGCGCGCGAAGGCGTGATGGCTTCTCCCGTCCTGGGCGAAGACCTGCAGAAGCTCTATCCCATCAGCTTTGCCGGTCAGTCCGACACGGCCACCTTCGACAACTGCCTGGAACTGCTGACCATGGCCGGCTACCCCATCAGCCAGGCCGTGATGATGATGATTCCCGAGCCCTGGGAGCAGCACGAGGCCATGGACGAGCGCCGCCGCGCCTTCTATGAATACCACGCCGCGATGATCGAGCCCTGGGACGGCCCCGCCTCCATCGTGTTCACCGATGGCCGCCAGATCGGCGCCACGCTGGACCGCAACGGCCTGCGTCCCTCGCGCTACTGCATCACCGATGACGATATGGTGATCCTGGCTTCCGAAGCCGGCGTGCTGCCCGTGCCCGATAGCAAGATCGTGCGCAAGTGGCGCCTGCAGCCCGGCAAGATGCTGCTGATCGACCTGGAGCAGGGTCGCATGATCGAAGACGAAGAGCTCAAGGCCAACGTCGTCAACACCAAGCCCTACAAGCAGTGGATCGAGAACCTGCGCATCAAGCTCGACGAGGTGGAAATTCCCGCCGACTTCAAGGCACCCGCAGCCAAGACCGAGCTGTCACTGCTGGACCGCCAGCAAGCCTTCGGCTTCACACAGGAAGACATCAAGTTCCTGCTGACACCCATGGCCGAAAAGGGCGAGGAAGGCATTGGCTCCATGGGCAACGACAGCCCGCTGGCCGTACTGTCCGACAAGAACAAGCCGCTCTACAACTATTTCCGCCAGATGTTCGCCCAGGTGACGAACCCGCCCATCGACCCGATCCGCGAAGCGATCGTGATGTCGCTGGTGTCGTTCGTGGGGCCCAAGCCCAACCTGCTGGACATCAACCAGGTCAACCCGCCCATGCGCCTGGAGCTGCAGCAGCCCGTGCTCGACTTCGAAGGCATGGCGCGGCTGCGCGATATCGAGAAGCACACCAACGGCAAGTTCAAGAGCTCGACGATCGACATCACCTACCCGCTGTCCTGGGGCAAGCAGGGTGTGGAAGCCAAGCTGGCCTCGCTGTGTGCCCACGCCGTGGACGAGATCAAGGGCGGTGCCAACATCCTGATCATCAGCGACCGCAACATGAGCGCCACGCAAGTGGCCATCCCTGCGCTGCTGGCCCTGTCTGCCATCCACCAGCATCTGGTGCGTGAAGGTCTGCGCACCACCGCCGGTCTGGTGGTGGAGACCGGCACGGCCCGCGAAGTGCACCACTTCGCCGTGCTGGCCGGCTACGGCGCGGAAGCCGTGCACCCCTACCTGGCGATGGAGACCCTGGTCGACATCTTCAGCCGCGAAGGTGCGCCCATCACTGCCGACAAGGCCATCTATCACTACGTGAAGGCCATCGGAAAGGGGCTGTCCAAGATCATGTCCAAGATGGGCGTGTCCACCTACATGTCCTACTGCGGTGCTCAGCTGTTCGAAGCCGTGGGCCTGAACAGCGAGACCGTGGACAAGTACTTCACGGGCACGGCCAGCCGCGTGGAAGGTATCGGCGTCTTCGAGATCGCCGAGGAAACCATCCGCAACCACGTGGCAGCCTTCAGCGACGACCCCGTGCTGGAAACCATGCTGGATGCCGGCGGCGAGTACGCCTGGCGTGCGCGTGGCGAAGAGCATATGTGGACACCTGACGTGATCGCCAAGCTGCAGCACTCCACGCGTGCCAACAACTTCAGCACCTACAAGGAATACGCCCAGCTGATCAACGACCAGACCAAGCGCCACATGACGCTGCGCGGCCTGTTCGAGTTCAAGTTCGATCCCGCCAAGGCAATTCCCGTGGACCAGGTCGAGTCGGCCAAGGAGATCGTGAAGCGCTTTGCCACCGGTGCCATGTCGCTGGGCTCCATCTCCACCGAAGCCCATGCCACCCTGGCCGTGGCCATGAACCGCATCGGCGGCAAGAGCAACACCGGCGAAGGCGGCGAGGATCCCAAGCGCTATCGCAACGAGCTCAAGGGCATTCCCATCAGCAAGGGTGAAACCCTGGCCTCCATCATCGGCAAGGACAAGGTCGAGTCGGACATTGAACTGCAGGCCGGCGACTCGCTGCGCTCCAAGATCAAGCAGGTCGCGTCCGGTCGTTTCGGGGTGACTGCCGAATACCTGGCGTCCTCGGACCAGATCCAGATCAAGATGGCCCAAGGCGCCAAGCCCGGCGAAGGCGGCCAGCTGCCCGGCGGCAAGGTCTCCGACTACATCGGTGCACTGCGTCACTCGGTGCCGGGTGTGGGTCTGATCTCGCCCCCTCCCCATCACGACATCTACTCGATCGAGGACCTGGCACAGCTGATCCACGATCTGAAGAACGTGGCTCCGCACGCCAGCATCAGCACCAAGCTGGTGTCCGAAGTCGGTGTGGGCACGATTGCTGCAGGCGTGACCAAGTGCAAGAGCGATCACCTGGTGATCGCAGGGCACGACGGCGGTACCGGCGCCTCGCCCTGGTCCTCCATCAAGCATGCGGGCGGTCCCTGGGAAATCGGTCTGGCCGAGACCCAGCAGACCCTGGTGCTGAACCGTCTGCGCGGCCGCGTGCGTGTGCAGGCCGACGGCCAGATGAAGACCGGCCGCGACGTGGTCATCGGTGCGCTGCTGGGTGCCGACGAGTTCGGCTTCGCCACGGCTCCGCTGGTGGTGGAGGGCTGCATCATGATGCGCAAGTGCCATCTCAACACCTGCCCCGTGGGCGTGGCCACCCAAGACCCCGTGCTGCGTGCCAAGTTCACCGGCAAGCCCGAGCATGTGGTGAACTATTTCTTCTTCATCGCCGAAGAAGTGCGCCAGATCATGGCCCAGCTGGGCATCGCCAAGTTCGATGACCTGATCGGCCGCTCCGACCTGCTCGACACCCGCAAGGGCATCGAACACTGGAAGGCTCAGGGCCTGGACTTCAGCCGTCTGTTTGCCCAGCCCGAAGTGCCTGCCGACGTGGCCCGCTATCACGTGGAAAGCCAGGATCACCTGCTGGACAAGGCGCTGGACGTCAAGCTCATCGAGCGTTGCAAGCCCGCCATCGAAAACGGCGAGAAGGTGCGCATCATGGAGGTGGCGCGCAACGTCAACCGCTCCGTCGGTGCCATGCTTTCGGGCGCGGTGACCAGGCAGCACGCCGAAGGCCTGCCGGACGACACCATCCGCATCCACTTCGAAGGTACGGGCGGCCAGTCCTTCGGTGCCTTCCTGTGCAACGGCATCACGCTGAACCTCAGCGGCGAAGCCAACGACTACACCGGCAAGGGCCTTTCGGGCGGCCGCGTGGTGGTGCATCCCAGTCATGAGTTCCGTGGTTCGACCACGACCAACACCATCGTGGGCAACACCGTGATGTTTGGCGCCACCAGCGGTGAAGCCTTCTTCAGCGGTGTGGCCGGCGAGCGCTTTGCCGTGCGTCTGTCCGGGGCCACGGCCGTGGTCGAAGGCGTGGGTGACCACGGCTGCGAATACATGACCGGCGGTACCGTGGTCGTGCTGGGCAAGACCGGCCGCAACTTCGCGGCCGGCATGAGCGGCGGCGTGGCCTATGTCTACGACGAGGACGGCAAGTTCGCCGAGCGCTGCAACACCGCTTCGGTGAAGCTGGAGAAGGTGCTGCCGCACGACGAGTTCGTCTCGCGTGTCGATCCCGGCATCTGGCACCGCGGCCAGAGCGACGATCAGCAGCTGCGCAATATGGTGGAGGCTCACAGCCGCTGGACGGGCTCCAAGCGTGCCCGTGATCTGCTGGACAACTGGGCCGCAGCGCGTGCCAAGTTCGTCAAGGTGTTCCCGACCGAGTACCAGCGTGCACTCGGCGAGATCTTTGAACGCAAACAGAAGGAAAAGCAAGCTGCGAAAGCGCCAGCAGCTCCTCAGAAAGAAGCAGTGGCCGCCAAGTAAGCACGGCTCGAAGCGGTGGCGGCCGGGCTGCCACCGCACTGCAAGCGAACACAGATTTCAAGGATTAAAGATCATGGGAAAGACCACCGGCTTCATGGAATACGAGCGCATCGAAGAGGGCTATGCCCCCGTTGCGGAACGTCTCAAGCACTACAAGGAATTCGTCATCGGGCTGACGACCGATCAGGCCAAGGTGCAGGCGGCACGCTGCATGGACTGCGGCACGCCGTTCTGCAACAACGGCTGCCCGGTCAACAACATCATCCCGGACTTCAACGACCTCGTGTACCAGGGTGACTGGAAGAACGCCATCACCACGCTGCACAGCACCAACAATTTCCCCGAGTTCACGGGCCGCATCTGCCCCGCTCCCTGCGAAGCGGCCTGTGTGGCCAATATCAATGGCGACGCCATCGGCATCAAATCCATCGAGCACTCCATCATTGATCGGGCCTGGAGCGAAGGCTGGGTCAAGCCCCTGCTGCCCAAGCACAAGACCGGCAAGAAGGTGGCCGTGGTCGGTGCCGGCCCTGCAGGCATGGCCGCTGCCCAGCAACTGGTGCGCGCCGGCCACGATGTGACCCTGTTCGAGAAGAACGACCGCGTGGGCGGTCTGCTGCGCTACGGCATTCCCGACTTCAAGCTGGACAAGAGCCTGATCGACCGCCGTGTCGAGCAGATGGTGGCCGAAGGCCTGAAGATCCGCACCGGCGTGCTGATTGCCGGCAAGGACGGTCTGGGCAAGGACTCCAAGGTCACCAACTGGGCCAAGGAAACCATCAGCCCCGAGCAGCTCAAGGCCGAGTTCGATGCCGTGCTGCTGACCGGCGGTTCCGAGCAGTCGCGTGACCTGCCCGTGCCCGGTCGCGACCTGGAAGGCGTGCACTTCGCGATGGAGTTCCTGCCCCAGCAGAACAAGGTCAACGCGGGCGACAAGCTCAAGGGGCAGATCCGTGCCGACGGCAAGCATGTCATCGTCATCGGCGGCGGTGACACCGGCTCCGACTGCGTGGGCACTTCCAACCGCCATGGCGCCAAGAGCGTGACCCAGTTCGAGGTCATGCCCATGCCGCCCGAGCAGGAGAACAAGCCCCTGGTCTGGCCATACTGGCCGATCAAGCTGCGTACCTCGTCCAGCCACGAAGAAGGCGTGGTGCGCGAGTTTGCCATTTCCACCAAGGAGTTCGGCGGCGAAAAGGGCAAGGTCAAGAGCCTGACCACCGTGCAGGTCGAGTTCAAGGACGGCAAGCTGAGCGAAGTGCCCGGCACGGAAAAGGTCTGGCCTGCCGATCTGGTGCTGCTGGCCATGGGCTTTGTGAACCCGGTTGCCACCGTGCTCGAAGCGTTTGGTGTCGACAAGGATGCACGCGGCAACGCCAAGGCCAGCACCGACTTCATCGGCGGCTATGCCACCAGCGTGCCCAAGGTGTTCGCCGCCGGCGACATCCGCCGCGGCCAGTCGCTGGTCGTGTGGGCGATTCGCGAGGGGCGGCAGGCCGCGCGTGCCGTGGACGAGTTCCTGATGGGTGCCAGCGAACTGCCTCGCTGATCGTTCACTGCGGCTCATCACACAAAAGGCATTCCCCGGAATGCCTTTTGTTTTTGATAGCTGCAAGCACTTGCCTGCAATGAAATTCAGATAGCTTTCAATAGGTTTTTGATTGCTGTAAAGCGCAATGTGCTATCAGAAAAGTCAGCGCAGCCACAGAAGCCGGGGGCGGGCGTCGGCATCGCTCCACAGCACGGCGTTCTGCTGCCAGTCCCGACCCCATTGCAGGGCCGTGTCGGCATCCATGCCCCAGATCAGCACGCTGTCCTCTGCGGGCCACCGGCCGCGGGGGTCCTGTCCCGATCCGTCCAGAAACCGCCAGCCTTGGCCGTGCAGCGCCCGGCGCAGGGCGCGCATGCGCTGCGCATTCAGCGCCGGCTCCAGGATCTCGCCCCAGGGATTGCAGGCAGTGAGAAAGCAGGCGGCCGGGATGGGGTGCTGTGCCAGTCGCTGCCCGAGCCAGTCACTGCGCTGGCCCACACGCAGCGTCTGAGCGACGCCTCCCTGGGCGGCATCGACGTGGTAGTGCGCGCGGCGATAGGCCTGCTGCAAGGCGGGAGGGAGTTGGCTGGTGCCGGGGGGCGGAGAGGGCATGGTGTGACTTTGGCAAGCTTGCACATGGTTTTGCGACCGTCGGGTGACGTTCTGCCCCGTCTGCGCGACAATAGCGGATTCGGCGCTGGCGGCAGCCCGGCTTCGGAGCGGCTGCGGTGGCCCCGGACGGGAGACAAAGCCTGCTGTCTCCGCTTTTTCCACTTCACATTTTGACGCCATGAAAAAACGTACCCTGCTGGCCTCGGTGGCCCTGACTGCAATTTTGGCTGCCTGCGGCAAGAACGAACCCGCAAGCAACACCGCTGCAGCTCCTGCGCCCGCTCCTGCGGCGGTTGCCGCCAAGCTGGTGGTGGGCCTGGACGACAACTTCCCGCCCATGGGTTTCCGTGACGAAAAGAACGAGCTGGTCGGTTTCGACATCGACATGGCCCGTGAAGTGGCCAAGCGCGCCAATATCGAAGTGCAGTTCAAGCCCATCGACTGGAATGCCAAGGAAGCCGAGCTGCTGGGCAAGCGCGTCGACGCCCTGTGGAACGGTCTGACCATCCTGGAAGAGCGCAAGGAAAAGATCCTGTTCTCCGATCCCTACATGGTGAACAAGCAGATCATCATCGTGAAGGCCGGCTCGCCCATCAAGAGCAAGGCTGACATGGTCGGCAAGGTCGTGGGTGCCCAGGAAGGCTCCAGCGCCGTGACCGCCCTGACCAAGGACAAGGAACTGTCGGACAAGTTCAAGGAAACCAAGCTCTTCGGCGACAACATCGCTGCCATGATGGACCTGGAAGCCGGCCGTCTGGACGTGGTGGTGGTGGATGAGGTGGTGGGTCGCTACTACGTCAACAAGAAGCCCGACAACTACGTGGTGCTGGCCGAGGACTTCGGTACCGAAGACTACGGTGTGGGCTTCCGCAAGGACGACGAAGCCACTCGCAACAAGGTCAACGACGTGCTGACCGAAATGAAGAAGGACGGCAAGGCTGCTGAAATCGCCCAGAAGTGGTTCGGCGCCGACGTCATCAAGCACTAATCCCTTTTTGACGTACTGCACCGGCAATGCCTGGCATTGCCGGTTTTTTTTGCGACGACAATGCGTGCAAACACTTCCTCCTGCGCACGCCCGTGCCTGTGGCGGGCTTTCGATAGCTGCAGCGCCACACTGAAGGCCATTTGATGGACTATGTAATCTCGCTCCTGGGGCCCATGTCGGCTGGTGCCCTTGTCACACTCAAGCTGTTCTTCATCACGCTGGCGCTGTCCATTCCCATGGGCCTGGCGCTGGCGCTGATGCGCATCTCCAGCATCAAGCCGCTGAGCAGCGCCGTGGGCGCCTATATCTGGCTGATGCGCGGCACGCCGCTGATGCTGCAGCTGCTGTTCGTGTACTTCGCGCTGCCCTTTGTGCCCTACATCGGTGTGCGCCTGCCCGACTTTCCTGCTGCCGTGGTGGCGTTTGCGCTGAATTACGCGGCCTACTTCGCGGAGATCTTCCGCGCCGGCATCAAGTCCGTTGACCGCGGCCAGTACGAAGGTGCCAAGGTGCTGGGCATGACTTATGCACAGACCATGCGCCGCATCGTGCTGCCCCAGATGTGGGCCCGCATCCTGCCGCCCGTCAGCAACGAGACCATTACCCTGGTCAAGGACACTTCGCTGATCTATGTGCTGGCACTCAACGATCTGCTGCGCGTGGCGCGCGGCGTGGTGCAGCGCGACTTCAGCTTCACGCCCTTCATCGTGGCTGCGGCCTTCTATCTCATCATGACCCTGGTGCTGACCTGGGGCTTCCAATATCTTGAGAAAAAATATGCCAAGTACGACGCCTGACGTGATGATTTCCGCCCAGGGCATCCACAAGGCCTTTGGCAACAATGAAGTGTTGCGCGGGGTCTCGCTGGATTTGCTGCGCGGCGAGGTGGTGGCCGTGATCGGTCCGTCCGGCTCGGGCAAGAGTACCTTCCTGCGCTGCCTCAACCATCTTGAGACGATTGACCGCGGCACCATTCGCATCGAAGGTGCGGTGCTGGCGCAATCCGAGGGTGAGGCCAGGGCTCGCTACGTGAGCGAGGCCGAAATCCGTCAGATCGGCCGCAAGATGGGCATGGTGTTCCAGTCTTTCAATCTGTTTCCCCACCTCACGGTGCTGGAAAACATCATCGAGGCCCCCGTCATCGTCAAGGGCATGAAGCGCGAAGACATCATCCCCAAGGCCGAGGCGCTGCTCGCCAAGGTGGGCCTGTCGGCCAAGCGCGATGCCTACCCCAACCACCTCTCCGGGGGGCAGAAGCAGCGCGTGGCGATTGCGCGGGCGCTGGCCATGGAGCCGGACATCCTGCTGTTCGACGAGCCCACCTCGGCGCTGGACCCCGAGCTGACCGGCGAAGTGCTGCGCACCATGCGTGAACTGGCCGAGGAGCACATGACCATGCTGGTCGTGACCCACGAGATGGGTTTTGCGCGTGAGGTGGCCAACCGTGTCATCTTCATGGACGGCGGCCATATCGTCGAGCAAGGCCCGTCCGAGGCATTTTTTGCGGCGCCCCGGCACGAGCGTACCAAAGCGTTTCTGCAGAATATGTTGTAAATAAGTTGCAGTTGTCCGTGCGGTTTTCTGTCGCTGAAAAGGCAGTTTGCGCATATGCAACAAGCGCTGGCCGCTCCTGAAGCAGGAGTGACGGCTCAATGATCCATCCCAAGTCCTTCAGAAACATTCACGAATGTATGTTTACTTGGGGCTAACCCGAGCTTTTTGCTGCGCTTGTCGGCACAATACCGGTTTGCTTTCTCTTGAGCGGCGATTCACGCATGACACCCAACGCACCCTTTGTGGAACTGCGCAATGTCACCTTTGGCTACGGTGACCGCGTCATCCTGCGCGATCTGTCCCTGCAGGTGCCGCGCGGCAAGGTCACGGCGCTGATGGGCGCGTCGGGCGGCGGCAAGACCACGGTGCTGCGCCTGATCGGTGGGCAGAACCGCGCCCAGCAGGGCCAGGTGCTGTTCGACGGCCAGGATGTGACCACCATGGATGCGCAGCAGCTCTATGCCGCGCGTCGCCGCATGGGCATGCTGTTTCAGTTCGGTGCGCTTTTCACCGACATGAGCGTGTTCGACAATGTGGCTTTTCCGCTGCGCGAGCACACGGATCTGCCCGAAGAGCTGATTCGCGACATCGTGCTCATGAAGTTGCATGCCGTGGGCCTGCGCGGGGCGCGGGATCTGATGCCTTCCCAGGTCTCGGGGGGCATGGCCCGCCGGGTGGCGCTGGCCCGCGCGATTGCCCTGGACCCCGAACTCATCATGTATGACGAGCCTTTTGCAGGGCTGGATCCGATTTCGCTGGGGACCTCGGCGCAGCTGATCCGCCAGCTCAACGACGCCATGGGCCTGACGTCGATTCTGGTCTCCCACGATCTGGAAGAAACCTTCCGCGTGGCCGACCATGTGGTGATTCTGGGGGCCGGCTCGGTGGCGGCCCAGGGGACGCCCGATGAGGTGCGTGCCAGCAGCGACCCGCTGGTGCAGCAGTTCATCCATGCCAGACCTGCGGGGCCGGTGCCGTTTCATTATCCCGGCGTCAGTGCGGATGAGGACTTCGGCAGTGCCAGGAGGCGTGCATGAACTTTCTCGCACGCATTGGTCTGGCAGTGCGCTGCCAGCTGGTCAACATGGGCATTGGCGCGCGCCTGCTATGGCGCCTGCTGGGCTTGATGGGGCCGGCGCTCAGGCGTCCACGCCTGATCGGCGACCAGATTCATTTTCTCGGCAATTATTCCCTGGCCATCATTGGCGTGTCCGGCCTGTTCGTGGGCTTTGTGCTGGGCCTGCAGGGCTACTACATCCTGCAGCGCTATGGCTCCGCCGAGGCGCTGGGCATGATGGTGGCCCTGAGTCTGCTGCGCGAGCTGGGGCCTGTGGTCACGGCCCTGCTGTTCGCGGGGCGGGCCGGCACGGCCCTGACGGCCGAAATCGGACTGATGAAGGCCGGTGAGCAACTGTCGGCCATGGAGATGATGGCAGTCGATCCCGTCAGGCGCATTCTGGCGCCGCGCTTCTGGGCCGGCCTCATCACCATGCCGCTGCTGGCTGCGGTGTTCAGTGCCGTCGGCGTGCTCGGCGGCTGGCTGGTGGGCGTGGTGATGATCGGCGTCGACAGCGGTGCCTTCTGGGGCCAGATGCAGCAGGGCGTGGACTGGTGGAGCGATCTGGGCAACGGCGTGCTCAAGAGCTTTGTCTTTGGAGTGGCCGTGACCTTTGTGGCTCTGCTCGAAGGCTACGCCGCCAAACCTACGCCCGAAGGGGTTTCCCGTGCCACCACCCGTACCGTGGTCGTGGCCTCGTTGGCGGTGCTGGGGCTGGACTTCCTGCTCACGGCAACCATGTTCAGCATTTGAGGCTGCGCAGCAGATCAAAGGTAGAAAATCATGCAGCAAAAGAAAAGTGATGTCTGGGTTGGCCTGTTTGTGCTGATCGGTGCTCTGGCCCTGGTGTTCCTGGCCTTGCAGTCGGCCAATCTGCTGAGCCTGAATTTCCAGAAGACCTATGAGGTCACGGCGCGTTTTGACAACATCGGCGGGCTCAAGCCCAAGGCTGCGGTCAAGAGCGCCGGCGTGGTCGTGGGCCGTGTCGAGTCCATCACCTTCAACGACCAGACCTTCCAGGCCGATGTGGCCATGAGCATGGAAAACCGTTATGCCTTCCCCAAGGACAGTTCGCTGAAAATTCTGACAAGCGGTCTTCTGGGCGATCAGTACATTGGTATTGAAGCGGGCGCCAGCGAAGAGAACCTCAAGGCCGGCGACCGCGTGACCGCCACCCAGTCGGCCGTGGTGCTGGAGAACCTGATCGGTCAGTTCCTCTACAGCAAGGCCGAGCAGGGCGGTGATTCCGGCGGTGCCGCAGCCAACGGCGGAGCAAAAGAATGATGACGACAACAAGCCCACAAACGAAACTGGTGTCGGACAAGACCCGGGCGCTCAAGCATGCAGCGCTGACTGCTGGTGTCTGCGCAGCAGCGCTGCTGTCCGGCTGTGCCACCACCACCGGCTCCGGCAATCCGGCCGATCCGCTGGAGTCCATGAACCGCAGCATCTATTCCTTCAACGAAGGCGTGGACGAGGCGATCTTCAAGCCTGTTGCCACGGCCTATCAGAGCGTGACACCGCGCGTGGCGCGCCAGGGCGTGACCAACTTCTTCGACAACCTTGGCGATGCCTGGTCCTTCGTCAACAACGTGCTGCAGGGCCAGGGTCAGGATGCCTACAACTCCATGGTTCGCTTCAGCGTGAACACGGTGCTGGGCATTGGCGGTCTGTTCGATATCGCCAGCGAGGCCGGGATCGAGCGCCGCAAGCAGGACTTCGGCCAGACGCTGGGCCGTTGGGGCCTGCCCACGGGGCCCTATCTGGTGCTGCCCTTCTGGGGGCCATCCACGGTGCGTGACTCGGCCGGTCTGGCGGTCGACGCCTTCGGCTATCCCGCCAACACCCTGGACGACGTGCGCTGGCGCAACAGTCTGTTCGGTCTGCGCATGGTCAACAACCGTGCCAATCTGCTCAAGGCCGGCGATGTGCTGGATTCCGTCGCGCTCGATAAATACAGCCTGGTGCGCGATGTCTATCTGCGCTCACGCATCGGCGGCGCGGCGTCCGGCGGCGACGGTCGTCTCGAAAACTATGATGACGACAACGCCGGCAAGCTGCCCCCCGAAGGTCAGTGAGCCGGTAGAGCTTGGTTACAAACATGATGCACAGGCCGTGCGAGTGCGGTGACACTTGCGGGCCTAGGAGAAAAACGCAATGAAGATGAATCGTCGCATGTGGGGTATGGCAGCCGCCATGCTCGCTCTGAATCTGGCTCTGCCTGCCGCTCATGCGGCCGAGGAAGCCCCCGATGCCCTGGTCAAGCGCGTTTCTGCCGATGTGCTGGAGACCATCAAGAAAGATGCTTCGCTGCGCAACGGCGATACCAGCAAGATCAATGCGCTGGTCAACGAGAAAGTCATGCCCTATGTGGATTTTCGCCGCATGACATCGGCAGCCGTCGGTCCGGCCTGGCGCCAGGCCACGCCCGAACAGCGCCAGAAACTGCAGGACGAGTTCAAGGCCTTGTTGATCCGTACCTATGCGGGAGCCTTGTCCCAGGTCGGCGATCAGACCATCACCGTCAAGCCTGTGCGCATGGCCGCCGGTGACACCGATGTGCTGGTTCGCACCCAGGTCAACGGCCGTGGCGATCCCGTTCAGCTGGATTTCCGTCTGGAAAAGCAGGCAACGGGCTGGAAGCTCTACAACTTCAACGTGCTCGGCGTGTGGCTGGTGGAGACCTATCGCAACCAGTTTGCGCAGGAGATCAATGCCAACGGCATCGACGGTCTGATCAAGACGCTGGCCTCGCGCAGTTCCATGCCGGCCACGGCGACCAAGTAAGCAAAGCGCTTCAGACGCCATGGCCCGCTCCGCTAGCACTTCTTTGCAACTGCCCAAGGAACTGACCTATCGTCAGGGGCGCGACTGTCTGCTGCGCCTGCGCCCGCTGGTCACGGGCCATGCCGATGCCCGGGTGGTGGTGGATGCCAGCGCCGTCAAGGTGTTTGACTCGGCGGCCCTGGCCGTGCTGCTGGCTTGCCGGCGTGCTGCGCAGGAGGCGGGCAAGCAGTTCGTCGTCGAGGGGCTGCCCAAGGGGCTTCAGTCCATGGCCGCGCTGTACGGTGTGGACGGGCTGCTGATGCCCGCTCCCGTGCCCGATGCGGCGGCCGCCGCTCAGCAGGGCTAGGCTGACCCATCACCATGCCCGGCTAAGCCCCGCCAAGGCATAGGCGGTGGCCAAGGCCTAGAATCATGGGCTACATGTCCGCAGTCTCATTCCAATCCGTCTCCAAGACCTACCGCACCCCCAAGGGGGATTTCCAGGCCCTCAAATCGGTGAGCCTGGATATCGAGGAAGGTGAATTCTTCGGTCTGCTCGGCCCCAATGGGGCCGGCAAGACCACGATGATCAGCATCCTCGCCGGACTGGCGCAAGCCACGGGCGGGCGCGTGCTGGTGCAGGGCAGCGATGTGCAGGCCGATTACGCGGATGCACGTCGCAAGCTGGGCATCGTGCCGCAGGAGCTGGTGTTCGACCCCTTCTTCAATGTGCGCGAGGCCTTGAAGTTCCAGTCCGGGTATTTCGGAGTCAGGCACAACGACGACTGGATCGACGAACTGCTCGACAGCCTGGGCCTGACGGACAAGGCCCACAACAATATGCGCCAGCTCTCGGGCGGCATGAAGCGCCGCGTGCTGGTGGCCCAGGCCCTGGTGCACAAGCCGCCGATCATCGTGCTGGACGAGCCCACGGCCGGCGTGGACGTGGAGCTGCGCCAGACGCTGTGGCACTTCATCGCCAAGCTCAACAAGCAGGGCCATACGGTGCTGCTGACCACTCACTATCTGGAAGAGGCCGAGGCGCTGTGCAGCCGCGTGGCCATGCTCAAGCGCGGCGAGATCATCAAGCTCTCGCCCATGAGCGAGTTGCTCAAGTCGGCGTCCAGCAATGTGCTGCAGTTCAAGACCGATAGTGCATTGCCCGCTGCCGTGGCCGACAGGGCGCGGGTCACGGGTCGCATCGTACAGATTCCCGCCGCCCATGCCGGCGATGTGGAGCAACTGCTGGCGGCCTTGCGCGAGGCGGGGGTGACCCCCGAGGATGTGGAGATCCGCCGCGCGGATCTGGAGGATGTGTTCATCCACATCATGAATGAAGGTCCCAGGACACAGGCTGCTGCAGGAGGTGTCCAATGAACGGCTGGCAAACCCTGCTCAAGAAGGAAGTGCTGCGCTTCTGGAAGGTGAGCTTTCAGACCGTGGCGGCGCCGGTGCTCACGGCCGTGCTGTATCTGCTGGTTTTCGGTCATGTGCTCGAAGGCCGTGTCATGGTCTATGACCGCATCCCCTACACCGCATTCCTGATTCCCGGTCTGGTGATGATGAGCATGCTGCAGAACGCGTTTGCCAACAGCTCGTCCAGCCTGGTGCAGAGCAAGATCATGGGATCGCTGGTGTTTGTGCTGCTCACGCCGCTGTCACACTGGGCCTGGTTCAGCGCCTATGTGGGGGCGGCAATCCTGCGCGGCCTGCTGGTCGGGCTGGGCGTGTTCGTGGTCACCCTGTTCTTTGCCGTGCCAGACTTTGCCGCGCCACTGTGGATTCTGGTGTTCGGCTTTCTGGGTTGCGCCCTGATGGGTACGCTGGGCCTGATCGCCGGTCTCTGGGCCGAGAAGTTCGACCAGATGGCGGCCTTTCAGAACTTTCTGATCATGCCCCTGACCTTTCTGTCCGGCGTGTTCTATTCCGTGCACTCGCTGCCCGGCTTCTGGCAGACGGTCAGCCATGTCAACCCGTTCTTCTACATGATTGACGGCTTCCGCTACGGCTTCTTCGGCCAGAGCGATGTCTCGCCCTGGCTCAGCTTTGCCATCGTGGGCGCCGCCTGGCTGGCCGTGAGCACATTGGCCGTGCACCTGCTGCGCATCGGCTACAAGATTCGTAACTGATTTTTAGAATTGACGCAGGGCTGCTTGCGAGACAATGACCGGTTTCGCCAGCTTTTGCGCATAAAGGTTCCCCATGACTGCAGACCAACTCAAAGACCTGATCGCCGCCGGCCTGCCCTGCGAGCATATTGCGCTGGAAGGCGATGGCCGACACTGGTTTGCCACCATCGTGTCCGCGCAGTTCGAAGGCCAGCGCCTGCTGGGTCGTCAGCGCCTGGTCTATGCCACGCTGGGCAATCGCATGGCCACCGATGAAGTCCATGCGCTGTCCATGAAGACCTACACCCCGGCAGAATGGACGGCTGCCCAGGCCTGAGGCGGCTTGCAAAGCAAGATGGATAGCTGTCAGCGCCTGACACTGCGCGCTGAGGGTTCTTTTTTATAGATAAACATTCAAGGCTTGAAGCCATGGACAAACTCAAGATCCACGGTGGTCGTCCCCTCAAGGGCGAAGTGATCATTTCCGGCGCCAAGAACGCCGCTCTGCCTGAAATGTGTGCCGCACTGCTCACCGCCGAGCCCGTGCATCTGCACAATGTGCCACGTCTGCATGATGTGGCCACCATGCGCAAGCTGCTGGCCAACATGGGCGTGCAGACCGAAACCCATGGCGAGCGCGGCGGCATGAGCTTCGTGGCTCCCGACAGCCTGACGCCCGAAGCGCCTTACGAGCTGGTCAAGACCATGCGTGCCTCGGTGCTGGCCCTGGGCCCGCTGCTGGCCCGCTTCGGCCATGCCAAGGTGTCGCTGCCCGGCGGCTGCGCCATCGGCTCGCGCCCCGTGGATCAGCACATCAAGGGCCTGCAGGCCATGGGTGCCATCATCACCGTGGAAAACGGCTATATGCTTGCCAGCCTGCCCGAAGGCCGCAAGCGCCTGAAGGGCGCGCGCATCACCACCGACATGGTGACCGTGACCGGTACCGAGAACTTCCTGATGGCCGCCACGCTGGCCGAAGGCGAGACGGTGCTGGAAAATGCCGCCATGGAGCCCGAAATCACCGATCTGGCCGAGATGCTGATCAAGATGGGCGCCAGGATCACCGGCCACGGCACCAGCCACATCGTGATTCAGGGGGTGGACAAGCTGCATGGCTGCGAGCACCAGGTGGTGGCCGACCGCATCGAGGCCGGCACCTTCCTCTGCGCCGTGGCGGCCACCAGTGGCGAGGCCCTGCTGCACCATGCCCGCGCGGACCATCTGGGTGCCGTGATCGACAAGCTCAAGGATGCGGGCGTGAGCGTGGACTGCGTGGACGGCGGCCTGAAGGTGGCGTCCTCCGGCAAGCTCAAGGCCCAGGGTTTCCGCACCACCGAATACCCGGGCTTTCCCACCGATATGCAGGCCCAGTTCATGGCCCTGAACCTGGTGGCCGAAGGCACCAGCATGGTGACCGAGACCATCTTCGAGAACCGCTTCATGCATGTCAACGAGATGGTGCGCCTGGGCGCGCGCATCACCACGGACGGTCGCGTGGCGACCATCGAGGGCGGCAAGCGCCTGTCCGGCGCCACCGTGATGGCGACCGATCTGCGCGCTTCGGCCAGCCTGGTGATTGCCGGTCTGGTGGCCGAGGGCGAGACCATCGTCGATCGCATCTACCACCTGGATCGTGGCTACGACCGCATGGAAGACAAGCTGCGCGCCCTGGGCGCCGATATCGAGAGAATTTCCGCATGAGCACCGCAACGCCTGTGACCATTGCCCTGTCCAAGGGCCGCATTTTCGAAGAAACCGTGCCCCTGCTGGCCGCTGCCGGCATCGAGGTGACCGAGGATGTGGAAAAGTCGCGCAAGCTGATTTTCGACACCAACCGCTCCGATGTGCGCGTGGTGCTGGTGCGTGCTTCGGACGTGCCCGTCTATGTGCAATATGGTGGCGCAGACCTGGGCGTCTCGGGCCTGGACTCGCTGATCGAGCATGGCGGCCAGGGCCTGTACCAGCCGCTGGACCTGCAGATTGCCAAGTGCCGTGTCAGCGTGGCCGTGCGCAACGGCTTTGATTACCAGCTGGCCGTCAAGCAGGGTGCGCGTCTGCGCATTGCCACCAAGTACCCCGAGATCGCCCGCAACTTCTTTGCCAAGAAGGGCGTGCACGTGGACATGGTCAAGCTCTACGGCTCCATGGAGCTGGCGCCGCTGACCGGCATGGCCGATGCCATCGTCGATCTCGTGTCCACCGGCAACACGCTCAAGGCCAATGATCTGGTCGAAGTCGAGCCCATCATGGACATCAGCTCGCGTCTGGTCGTCAACCAGGCTTCGCTCAAGCTCAAGCAGGCCCCGCTGCGCCACATCATCGATGCGTTTGCGCAGGCCGTGGCCGCCAAGAACAACTGATTTTCTCCACTGGTGAATACTATGGAATTCGTAGCTGCCCCCGCCCGTCTGTCAACAGCCGATGCCCGGTTCGAGCATGATTTTGCGCAGCGCCTGCATTGGTCGGCGGACACGGATGCAGCCATCGAGCAGCGGGTGGCCGACATTCTGGCCGATGTCCAGGCCCGCGGTGATGCCGCCGTGCTGGAATACACGACGCGCTTTGATGGCCTGCAGGCCGATTCCATGGCGGCGCTGGAGCTGACCCAGCAGGAACTGAAGGCCGCCTTCGACAGCCTGCCCGCTGCCGAGCGCCAGGCGCTGGAGTCTGCAGCACGCCGTGTGCGCAGCTATCACGAGGCTCAGAAAAAGGCCAATGGCGAGAGCTGGAGCTATCGCGACGAAGACGGAACGCTGCTGGGCCAGAAGGTCACGCCGCTGGATCGCGTGGGCATCTATGTGCCCGGTGGCAAGGCGGCCTATCCGTCGAGCGTGCTGATGAACGCCATTCCCGCCCATGTGGCTGGCGTGCAGGACATCATCATGGTTGTGCCCACGCCGCAAGGTCAGAAGAATCCGCTGGTGCTGGCTGCGGCCTATGTGGCCGGCGTGCATCGTGCCTTCACCATCGGCGGTGCCCAGGCCGTGGCCGCCCTGGCCTACGGCACGGCCACCGTGCCCAAGGTGGACAAGATCACGGGTCCCGGCAACGCCTATGTGGCCAGCGCCAAGAAGCGCGTGTTCGGCATCGTGGGCATCGACATGATTGCCGGCCCTTCCGAAATCCTGGTGCTGGCCGACGGCACGACTCCGCCCGACTGGGTGGCCATGGATCTGTTCAGCCAGGCCGAGCATGACGAGCTGGCCCAGTCCATCCTGCTGTGCCCCGATGCGGCCTATATCGATGCCGTCCAGGCCGCGATCGACCGCCTGCTGCCCGAGATGCCGCGCAAGGCCATCATCGCCAAGAGCCTCAGCGACCGCGGTGCGCTGATTTTGACCCAGGACATGGAAGAGGCCTGTGCGATCAGCAACCGCATCGCACCCGAGCACCTGGAAGTCTCCAGCCGCGACCCGCACCGCTGGGAGCCTCTGCTCAGGCATGCCGGCGCCATCTTCCTGGGCGCCTATACCTCCGAGAGCCTGGGCGACTACTGCGCCGGCCCGAATCACGTGCTGCCCACCAGCGGCACGGCGCGCTTCTCCTCGCCCCTGGGGGTGTATGACTTCCAGAAGCGCAGCTCCATCATCGAAGTCAGCGAGGCCGGTGCCCAGGTCCTGGGCAAGACCGCTGCCGTGCTGGCCTATGGCGAAGGCCTGCAGGGCCATGCCCGTGCTGCCGAAATGCGCCTGAAGTAAACCGGCGAGCACTTGTCCCCTGAAGCCGTGGCCCGTCCACGGCTTTTTTCGTGGCCGGGCAGTTCCACATGTCCGTCGTCCGAGGGTAAATCGTCTCCATATGTTTCCTGGTGCGGGAAAGCGTGGATTTGCGGTGACACTCGGCGGGCTGCATGGCAGCGAAGCATTCAATGGCCAATGAGAACAAGGGAGCGTGATGATGAGCCCAGTCGTGAGTTTCTGGCGCGCAGGCAGTGGGATGTTGCTGGGCGTGCTGTTGCTGGTCGCAGGGCTGGCGGGTTGCGGTGCATTGCCTTCAACCCAGGATGCCATGCAGGCTGCACAGACCGGATCGGCAGTGCCGCGCACGCCCAGGGTCGAGTCCACGCTGGGAACGCAATGGGGGGAAGGGCGGGAGTCCGCCACCCGCACCGTGGAAGCCGCGCGTCTGCACCCCGATCGCCCGCGTGCCGTGGCGCAGCTGCGCTATTCCGACGAGGCCAGCATCCGGCGTGCGCTGGGGCGCAGCAGCGATCGCCAGCTCAGCATGCAGCTGGCCGAGGGCGATGTGGAGTGGTCGGTGCAGGACGGACAGGGCCGGCCGCTGCCCATTTTCAGCACACCCGGCGCTCAGGACCATCAGCTTGCCGGCCGCCATGGCGAGCGCTACGAACTGGTCTACACCAACCGCAGCCAGCGGCACTATGAGGTCGTGGCCACAGTGGATGGTCTGGATGTACTCACCGGCCAGAGCGGCAGCTTGCGCAATGCCGGTTATCTGCTGCGTCCCGACGAGACCTTGCGCATCGAGGGCTTTCGCAAGAGTCAGCGCGAAGTGGCCAGCTTTCGTTTCGCCAGCAAGGAGCGCGCGTATGCCGCCAATACGCCGGCGGGCGATGCCCGCAACGTGGGGGTGATTGGCGCGGCCCTGTTTGATGTGCGCGTCGCAGAGCCCGATCCGGACCGGTCTCGCCGCACAACGTCCGGGCAGGAGTCGGGCGATCCCGGGGGGCCCAGTGCCTTCCCGGCGGATGGCGGGCCGTTTGCGCCGCCGCCGCAGTACCGGCGCTGAACCTGTGTTCTGTCCTGCGGAAAGCCCGGCGCTGTCGGGCCTTCCGGTCGGAGACTTCAGGCCGCCGCCACGGTGGCTGACACCGCGGGGGCTGCCGCAGCGGCGGCAGAATCGGAACTGTGCGCGCAGACCAGGCTCCAGCACAGGGATGCGCTCTGCGAGCCTTGCGCGCCCAGATACACACGGGCGGGGCCGGCGAAGCACAGCGATTCGCCGGCGTGCAGGAAGTAGTCTCTTGGCTGCCCCTCGCAGGTCAGCCAGACAATGCCGCTCCGTGCCTGCACCCATAGGCGTTGGGTGGCGTTCAGGGGCACGGCCTGCACCGATGCGCTGGCTTGCAGGGACAGGGTTTTGCAGTCGTGGGGGGCGGTGGCTGAGTTCATGCCCCGACTTTGCAGGGCGAGGGTCTGTGCTGCCAGTCACAGCGGCAGCGTATCCGGAGGAGCACAGATGCCTGCCGCGCGGCATCTGTACTGCCCATGCTGCCATTCATCTGTGCTGTATGTGCGTGTCTGTGCCAGTACAGAATCCCTGCATGGAATTTGATGCGTCGACACCGCGTTATCTGCAGATAGCAGGGCAACTGAGCCAGGCCATACGCCAGGGTGCGCTGGCCCAGGGGCAAAGACTGCCCTCGGTGCGCGTGCTGGCGCGTCAGTACGGGGTAGCCCAGACCACGGTGGTGCAGGCCTATCACTGGCTGGAGGATGCCCGGCAGGTCACGGCGCGGCCGCGCTCGGGTTTTTTTGTAGCTCCGCGCGCCGTGCAACTGCCCGAGCCCAAGATTTCCCGACCCATGCGCCGACCCCGGGCCGTCTCACTGGACTGGCTGGGGCAGCGCGTGCTGGGACGGGATCAGCCTGAAGGCATGGTGTCATTCAGCAGCGGCACCCCGGGTATCGATCTTCTCAACCCTGATCGGGTGCGCCGCGCCCTGACCCGTGCCGTGCAAAAGCACCGCCATCTGCTGTGCACCTATCCGGGTTCGGACGGTCACGAAGAGGCGCGCCGTGCGCTGGCCCGCTATGCCGTGGGCCTGGGGTGCAGCCTGGACCCGGAGCGGATTCTCATCACCGGTGGCTGCATGGACAGCGTATCCCTGTGTCTGCGTGCCGTGACCCAGCCCGGTGATGTGGTGGCGCTGGAGTCACCCACGCATTTTTCGTTTCTGGAAGTGCTGCAGGCCCTGCAACTCAAGGCCCTGGAGATTCCCTGTCACCCCCGCCACGGCCTGTCGCTGGATGCGCTGCGGCTGGCGCTGGAGACCCAGCCTGTCAAGGCCTTGCTGCTGGTTCCCACGCTCAGCAATCCGCTGGGCAGCTGCATGCCCCAGGCCGAGCGCAAAAAGCTGGTGCAACTGGCGCAGGAGCATCAGCTGCCAGTGATCGAGGACGCCATCTATGCCGATCTGGCCGAAGGCGATGCAGCTCGGCGCAGTCTCAAGTCCTACGACGGCACGGGCCAGGTGATGCTGTGCCATTCCTTTTCCAAGACGCTGGCACCGGGCTTGCGCCTGGGATGGCTGGAGGCCGGGCGCTGGACGGACAGGGTGCGCCAGATCAAGGAGATGCAGGCGGGCGGTCAATCGGCGGTCCTGGAACTGGCTCTCGCGGATCTGATTTCGCAGGCCGGTCACCATGCCGCCATGCGCCAGTTGCGTGGCGCCATTGCGGCAAGGGTCGAGCAGGCCAGGCAGGTGATCGCGCAGAGCTTTCCTGCAGGCACGCGTGTCAGCGATCCACCGGGCGGGCTGCTGTTGTGGCTGGAGTTGCCGGCACCGCTGGATGCCGTGGCCCTGCATCAGGCCTGTCTGTCCCGAAAGATCCTGATTGCGCCCGGTGCCTTGTTCGGTGCTGCCGGCCGCTTCCGGCAGGGAATCCGTGTGGGCCTGGGGGGCGAGTGGACGCCGCAACATCTCCAGGCCCTTCGGCAGGTAGGCGCAATGGCCTGTTCCATGCAGCTGGCAGCGTGATCCTTGAGGTACACGAATTTCGTGTCACACGAAATTCGTGTACCATCCATGCCATGAAGAATGTCACCATCACTGTCGAAGACAGCGTGCTTGACTGGGCGCGGATCGAAGCGGCCCGGCGTGGCAGCAGCGTCTCGCGGATGCTGGGTGACTTCATGGCCGAGCTGATGCAGCGCGAGGATGCCTACGAGCGCGCCTACCTGGCCTGGCGCACCGATGAGCGCACCTGGCAAGCAGCCGTCCAGCCGGCTCAATCCCAGGTCCGCAGTGCCAGCAGCAAGCGCGCTGCCGTTCCCGCCGGTGCCGAAGCCGAGGTGGCCAAGTGAACCCCGTGTTTGTCGATACCTCGGTGCTGATCGCTGCGGAAGATGCGGCCGGCGGTGCGCTGTATGCGGCCACGCTGGAATGGCTGGACCTGCTGTGGCGCAGCCGCAGCGGCCGCACCAGCAATCAGGCCCTGGTGGAGTTTTATGACCAGGCGACCACGGCAGCCTTGCCCCTGCCCCAGGGAGACGCCCGCGCTGCCATCCGGCGCTACCAGACCTGGACGCCCTGGAAGACTGACGCCGCCACCCTGGAGACGGCGTGGGCCGTGCAGACCCGCCATGCGCTGGATTTTGGTGACTGCCTGGCGGTGGCCTGTGCCCAGCACAGCGGCTGCCATCAGATGCTGAGCCTGCACCTGCCTCACGGGGCGGAGTTCGGCGGGGTGACCGTGGTGCACCCGCTGCAGCAATCTGCCCGTGAGAATCTTGAGGCTTGAGCGCCGCGACCGTAGCGACCCCATCGACTGCATCGGCCAACGCAAGCCTCGTGTGAAGGAGTGAACCCATGACTGCCCAAGATATCCAGACCAGAGCCCTGCAACGCATCCGCGCCGATGTGCGCGCCATGCAGGGCTATCATGTGCAGCCCGCGCAGGGCCTGCTCAAGATGGACACGATGGAGAACCCCTACCGTCTGCCGCCCGAGCTGCAGCAGAAGCTGGGCGAGCATCTGGGGGCACTGGAAATCAACCGCTACCCTGGCGAGCGCCAGGAAGTGCTCAAGCAGATGCTGGCCGACTACGCCGGCGCCCCGGCTGGCACCTCGGTGCTGCTGGGCAATGGCTCGGACGAGATCATCACGTTGCTGGCGCTGGCCACGGCCCAGCCCTGCAACGACGAGCGCGCCAAGATGCTGGCGCCCATGCCGGGTTTTGTCATGTATCCGCTGTCTGCCAAGCTGCAGGGCCTGGATTTCGTGGCCGTGAACCTGACCAGCGACTTCGACCTCGATGTGCCGGCCATGCAGTCCGCCATCGCCGAGCATCAGCCCGCCATCACCTATATCGCCTATCCCAACAATCCCACGGCCACGCTGTGGGCCGAGGACAAGGTGCAGGCCGTGATCGACGCCGTGGCCGGGATCGGCGGCCTGGTCGTGATGGATGAGGCCTACCAGCCCTTTGCCAGCCGCAGCTGGATCACCCGCATGAAGGCCGATCCTGCGCGCAACGCCCATGTGTTGCTGATGCGCACGCTGTCCAAGTTCGGTCTGGCCGGCGCGCGCCTGGGCTATCTGATCGGCCCTTCGGCCATCGTCAACGAGATCGAGAAAGTGCGCCCGCCCTACAACATCAGCGTGCTCAACTGCGAGACGGCGATCTTCGCGCTGCAGCACGAGTCCCTGTATGCCGAGCAGGCCGCCGCCATCCGCGCCGAACGCCAGCCGCTGATCGATGCCCTGGCCCTGCTGGACGGCGTGCAGAAAGTATGGCCCTCGGAAGCCAATATGGTGCTGTTGCGCGTGCGCGATGCCGGCAAGGCCCAGATCGAAATGAAGCAGCGAGGCGTGCTGGTCAAGAATGTCTCGGCCATGCACCCCTTGCTGCACAACTGCCTGCGCCTGACCGTGGGCACCCGCGAAGAAAACGCCCAGATGCTGGCGGCACTGAAAGAAAGCCTATGAGCAATATCGTTCCCTCCGTTGCCCAGAACCTGCCGCGCATTGCCGAAGTGCAGCGCAACACGGCCGAGACCCGCGTCGCCGTGCGTGTCAACCTCGACGGCACGGGCAAGGCCAGCCTGAACTCCGGCATCGGCTTTCTCGACCACATGCTCGACCAGATCGCGCGTCACGGCCTGATCGACATGGACATCGAATGCGCGGGCGATCTGCATATCGACGGCCACCACACGGTGGAGGACATCGGCATCACCCTGGGCCAGGCCTTTTCCAAGGCCATTGGCGACAAGAAGGGCATCCGCCGCTATGGTCATGCCTATGTGCCGCTGGACGAAGCGTTGAGCCGCGTCGTGATCGACTTTTCGGGCCGTCCCGGCCTGCACATGGACGTGAAGTTCACGGCCGGCAGCATCGGCCAGCTCGATACGCAGCTGGTCTTCGAATTCTTCCAGGGCTTTGTCAATCACGCCGGCGTGACGCTGCACATTGACAACCTGAAAGGTGCCAATGCCCATCACCAGTGCGAAACCATCTTCAAGGCCTTTGCGCGTGCCATGCGTTTTGCACTGGAGCATGATGAACGCATGGCCGGTGTGATTCCCTCGACCAAGGGTGCTCTGTAATCAGGAGCTTCTTGCTCCTGTTCAAGCTGTATTTCAGAGCTTTTTGTATTTAAAAGCTAATCTCTACAAGCGATAGCTGCTATGAGTTTGAAGAACAACACCGTGGCCGTGGTCGATTACGGCATGGGCAATCTGCGCTCGGTCTCGCAGGCGGTGCGCACAGCCGCAGCCGATACCGGCTGGGAGGTGGTCGTCACGGCCGATCCCGAAGTGGTCCAGGGTGCTGACCGCGTGGTCCTGCCTGGTCAGGGAGCCATGCCCGATTGCATGCGCGAGCTGCGCGAATCCGGCTTGCAGCAGGCCGTGCTGGATGCGGCTGCCAACAAGCCGCTGTTCGGCGTCTGTGTGGGCATGCAGATGCTGCTCGACCATAGCGAAGAGGGCGATGTACCGGGCCTGGGGCTGATTCCCGGCAAGGTGCGCAAGTTCGATCTCGAAGGCAGGGCGCAGGCCGACGGCAGCCGTTTCAAGGTGCCGCAGATGGGCTGGAACCAGGTGCGTCAGACGCTGCAGGGCGGCAAGCCCCATGCGCTGTGGACTGGAATTCCCGACGGCAGCTTCTACTACTTTGTACACAGTTTTTATGCACAGGTGATACGAAGCGCGCACTGTGCGGCCGAGACCGACTATGGCGGCCTCTTTGCATGTGCCGTCGCACGCGATAATATTTTTGCGACCCAGTTCCACCCCGAGAAAAGCTCGGACCAGGGGCTGTCGCTGTTCCGCAACTTCCTGGGCTGGAAGCCCTGAAGTTTTCTTTGTGCACTGGCCATTTCTGACGGCCAAACTTGCTAGCAGATCACCATCATGTTGCTCATCCCCGCTATCGACCTCAAGGACGGCCACTGCGTTCGCCTGATTCAGGGTGATATGGACCAGTCCACCACTTTCGGTGAAGACCCCGCAGCCATGGCCGCCAAATGGCTGGATGCGGGGGCACGTCGCCTGCACCTGGTGG
Source organism: Comamonas sp. (assembly GCF_009360615.1). Taxonomy (GTDB): domain Bacteria; phylum Pseudomonadota; class Gammaproteobacteria; order Burkholderiales; family Burkholderiaceae_C; genus Comamonas. Next base: position 18,102 of record NZ_SPEY01000033.1, on the reverse strand, counting down.
ACCTGAACGGCGCCTTTGCGGGCCAGCCCAAGAACCTGTCGGCCATCAAGAGCATTCTCAAGGAAGTCGATGGCGAGATTCCCGTGCAGCTGGGCGGCGGCATCCGTGACCTGGACACCATCGAGCGCTACATCGATCTGGGTATCGAATACATGATCATCGGCACTGCGGCCGTGAAGAACCCCGGTTTTCTGCAGGATGCCTGCAGCGCCTTTCCCGGCCACATCATCGTGGGCCTGGACGCCAAGGACGGCAAGGTGGCCATCGATGGCTGGAGCAAGCTCACCGGCCAGGACGTGATCGAAACCGCCAAGCGCTTCGAGGACTGGGGTGTGGAGTCCATCATCTACACCGATATCGGTCGTGACGGCATGCTCAGCGGCATCAATATCGACGCCACCGTCAAGCTGGCCCAGTCGCTGAAGATTCCGGTCATCGCCTCGGGCGGTCTGGCCGGCATGGCCGACATCGAAGCGCTGTGCAAGGTGCAGGACGAAGGCGTGGAAGGCGTGATCTGCGGCCGCGCCATCTATACCGGCGATCTGGACTTCGCTGCAGGCCAGGAGCGTGCGGACGAGCTCACGGGTGAGTGATTTGACGTTTCAGGCCCTGGACTGGAAAGGCCTTCCCGCGATTGCCCTGAAGCTGGGCCAGGGCGACTCGGTGCTCATCTGCCTGCAGGGCGCCCAGGTGCTGTCCTGGGTCGGCCTGGGGCAGGAGCGCCTGTTCCTCAGTCCCCGCGCATCCCATGACGGCAGGAGCGCCATTCGCGGGGGCATTCCGGTCTGCTTTCCCCAGTTCAATCAACGCGGCCCGCTGGTCAAGCATGGCTTTGCGCGCATCAGCCACTGGCAGGCCGATGCTGCGCAGCCATCGGGCGAGGATGGTGCGCAGATCTCCCTGCGCCTGACGGACAGTGAAGCCACGCGCGCTGTCTGGCCGCATGCCTTTGAAGCCGTGCTCACGGTTGTGCTCAGGCCCGGCGTGTTGCGCGTGGAGCTGGCCGTGCACAACCGCGGCCGCGAAGACTTGTCCTTCACCGCTGCCTTGCATGGCTATCTGCGCGTTCAACAGGTGACGCAGGCCAGCTTGCACGGCCTCGACGGACTGCGCTACTGGGATGCGGCTGCGGCCTTGCCCGACACCCATGCCATCCAGGCCGGCCCGGTCGGCTTCGGCGTCGAGACCGATCGCGTCTACCCACGTGCCGCCGCCGACCTGCAGCTGCAAAGCGCGGGCCGCCCCTGGCTGCGGCTTGCCCAGGATGCGCCCTGGAGCGAAACCGTGGTCTGGAACCCCGGACCCGCAGTGTGCGCCGGGCTCCACGACATGGAAGCCGACAGCTGGCAGCAGATGCTGTGCGTGGAGGCGGCGGCCATCGATGCGCCGGTGGTTCTTGAAGCCGACCAGCGCTGGCAGGCGGCACAGACCTTCGAATGCTTTTGAAGCACTGAACGGGCAAGGGTGAGGCCACCCCGAGCCTGGATCGGTTCACGTGCGCAGACCTGCCGGTCCTGTCGCCGGCTCCATGGGCCCAAGCCGCGGAAGCAGGGCCGAAGGCGGCTCAGCGGGGCTTGCTGTCCAGGGCATCCGCCAGGGCATCGACCAGCGGCGGGTTCAGATAATGCGGGCCGTCGAAGGCGAAGACCGTCCAGCCCTGATAGGCCGCCAGTTGCGGCAGAAACTCCTCTGCCATGGCGCTGCGAAAGCCTCCCCCCGGCGCAGGCCGGAAGGCTTCGGCAATCACGCGCACACGCGCATGTCCCAGATGGGCCGTCAGCATTTGCAGATACTCGCGCGCCACGGAAGGCGTGCGCGCGTGCACGCCGACGCCGTCCTGGAAGAACACGCCCACGTCTTCCGGTATCCAGCGCATGATCCAGTCCACCAGCGCTTGAGGCCCCATATTGGCATTGTCATAGGCGCTGATCCACAGCGGACGCGGCAGCTTGTTGAGCACCTCGGTGAGCTGACTGGGCGCAGCCCAGGTCGGATCGACTTCGACCGGAAAGTACCAGCCGGCAACCCGCAGCGGCAGCGCTGCGATGGCCGCCTTCAAGGCATAGGACTGCATGGCCAGCTCCGCGAGGCTGGCACGCGCCCTGGTCTCGTCATGCATGCCGGCCAGGCCAAGAATCAGCTCCTGCGCCCAGGGTTCCGCCGCGATACGCTCCCAGTCCGGCAGGTTGCGGCCTATCGAGGCCAGATAGGTGCCGGGCACCAAGCTCAGATGGTCCACGGCCGTCCATTGCACCAGCAGGCGGCGAATGCCCAGGCGCTGCCATGCGCCACGAGGGCGCAGCGTGTCGGCACTGGGTTGCCAGACCATGCCGGGCAGGCGCAGGCCGGGCCGGGCCTGGGCTTCGGGCAGACCGCAGGCCAGCACCCAGGCCAGGCCCAGGGCCTCGCGTCGGCTGCAATGTTGCATCGTCATATCGAGGGGGTGGGGCGCTTTCTCCGTGCGGAGAAAGCGCTTTCCTTTCATGGCAGCTGACTGGGGACCGTCCAGGTGAAGCCCAGATTGGAGATGCCGCTGATCAGGCTCTTGAAGTCCGCCAGGCCAGGGGTCCCGACCTGCGGCTCCAGCCAGAACGGGTGGAAGAAGAACGAGGCATAGCCGTCACGCACCGTCTTCACATACTGGGCATTGGTGAGAATGTCCTGCCAGGTGTAGTTGTAGGAGGAGGTCGGATCGATCAGGTGGATGTCGTACTCGATGTTTCCCAGGCTTTCGGGCAGCACTTTCTGGCCGTAGTAATCGGTCTGGATGGGGTAGGGGAAGATCTGGCCCACGGCAAAGTCCTTCTCCACCGCCGCAGTCAGATTGGGCTTGTCCGCCGTGTAGTAGACGACGCGCTGATAGGTCTTGGGGAAGACCTGCGTGCTGGCCTTGGACGCCAGTGCCGAGCCCTGATAGTGCGGAGTCTCCCAGGCGGTGGGGCGGTAGCCGTTGAGGTTCAGCTCCAGCAGGCCGGCCCGGTAGCGTCCGAGGGCCCAGCTGGTCGAGTCTTCCGCCACGGGCTGGTTGTTGACGATGTCCCAGAACTCGTAGTCGTCGCCGCTCACGGCCGTATAGCGGTTGCGCACATTGCTGTATTGGTGCGTGTAGCCATGCATCACGATTTCGCCGCCGCGTACCAGCGCATAGTTGAGCGCGCGCTTCAGGTTCGTGGCCTGCGACATGGGCACCTGCATCGGCACTCCCGAGTTGTAGACGCCAAGAGGATCCTTGTAGTACGGAATGGTCGCAATCGAAAACGGTATCCGCAGCTGGTAGAGATAGTCGGTCAGCGATTTCATCGCCGTCACACTGACCAGCGCGCCCACGTCTTCAAGCCGGACCATGGCCTTGTGGCTTTCGGCATGGTTCACTCCCAGCATGTCGTGGAGGATGTCGGTGAGCACCAGATAGCGGTCGCGTGGCCCGATATAGCTGAACGGCAGATCCGCCACATACCAGAAGTTGCCTGACCTCACCACATAGGGAGCCTGCTCGCCGGTCTTGGGGTTGGACATGGAGACCAGGTTCTGCGCCTTGGTGGCATCGGTGATGGCCGTCAGCCCCACATCGGGGTCCGCATTCACGGCGCCGGTGCTGCTGTCGTAGGCGTAGTATTTGACAAAGGGCAGGCTCTTGTAGGTGATGGTGTCAAAGAACCCCGGCGTGGTGTTGCTGGAGGTCGGCGCGGCATTGAGGCCGCGCAGTGCCGTCAGGTTGAAGCCGTAGCGTGACTGGAAGCCGTAGGTCGGGTCCCAGGCGAACTGCCAGAGGTTGTACTTGAACCAGACGATGGTCTTGCTCGAGCTGGCGGCATCGGCCATGAAGGCGGCGGGAACCGGGTTGTCGTAGTACGAGCCCAGGTAGAAGGTGGCGTCGTAGCCGCTGAGCTGGCCTGCCGTGTAGTTCTGCACCGGGACCATATCGACCTTGCTGTCGAAATGTCCGAGCAGATTGCGCAGCATGATGGCGTAGCCGAATCCGAGCTTGGTGTAGGCCGTATTGGGCGGCGCGTCATAGAGGATCAGCGTGCGCGGGCCTGTCTGCGCAAAAGCGCCAGGGCTCGCAAAGAGCATAGCGAGCAGCCATGCCCCGAGAAGGCGTCCTAGGGTTTTCATGAGACTCTCCTGAGATCAATACAGGGATGGGGTCTATTGCTGCTGGCCACGGAAGGGGCCGCCCGGACCGGGCTTGTCCTTCGGTGGACTGCCGGGGGAAGAGTTGCCGGGCTTGGTCGGCAGCTCATCCAGCGAGTCATCCCGTGTGTAGTCCTTCTTGAAATGTCCTTTGTGGTGATGCGCACGCTCGTTGCGCTTGCGCTCTTCGGGGGCGGCGCCGACATCCATGCGGATCTGGGCGCTGCCAGGTGGCAAGGGGGGCGGCATGACGTTGGAGGCCTTGGAGAAGCTGGCCCCGCTCAGCAGCGCCAGCGCGAGCAGCGCGCGCATGACCTGCCTTTGATCGAGGGAGTGCATGAGAGTCTCCTTTCTGAGGCGCAGAAAGAAAAAGTGTCGAAGAACACCATCTCCACAAACTCTAGAAATGGCGATGGGTTCCGGCCTGGCAGGCGTGCCGTCTCAGAAGACCAGGGCAGCACGTAGGAACACGCCCTTCCCTCTGTCGTCCCCGGCAAGCCGGGCGCGATATTGCAGGGAGAGGTCGAGGTAGGAGCGAGGTGCATGGTCACGGTCCTCGCGGAACCAGAAACGCATGCTCACACCAACGCCAGCGCCCACCGAGCTTTGCTTGCCCGAGGCTGTGCGTTCAGAGTTGTAATCAGCGCCCAGGACCGCGTGCGGAAACAGCACCAGTCTCGAGTCGCCCCCCCCCATACGGAAACTGCGCCCTGCTTGGGCTTCGAAGGTCGCGTAGTTCTGCTTGCGATGAATGAATCGGCCCGCTTCGGCGTACACATTGACGGTGTTCCAGCTGGGCACGTCGACGCGCAGATCGGTGCCCATGCCGCCCGAATACCCCATGCGCAGCAACCAGTCGTTGCTGGACAGCGAACCGATGCGTACGCGCCGTTCGACCGCGAGTATGAGGTTGTGATCGCTCAGCGGCTTGGCTCGGATGCCGACAGCCCCCTGGGTGGTCTCGCTGCCCGTGGGGACCCCGTGGCGGCTGTAGACGGTTTGCGCAGCGCCGCCATAGAGCTCCCAGAAGCGGCCGTCGCCGAACTTCTGCGGGCGCCAGTACACCTCGCTGACGAGTTGGGCCACGTCGCCATAGAGGCCGGGCTGTGCACCGGCGGCACCCAGGGAAATGCCGCGATAGCCTAGCAGGGTGTTGACGCCCCAGGAGCGGTCGCGGTCGGCGACCTCGCGCCGGGTTTCATATTGCTGCTGCGGCGTCATGTCCAGCCTGCCCTCATGGGAGGCGCTGATCGCCTGCTTGAAGTAGGCGATGGACTGCTCGTTCTCGGCCAGCCGGCTTGCGGCATAGGCGCCGTCGCGCAGCGCCGTGTCCGGCATCCGGCCCTGGTCGCGTGCGCGGTTGAAGATGCTCAGGGCCTGGCGATCGTCTTTCACGCGGATCGCCAGATAGGCCAGATCGGGGTCGGCGCTTTGCTGCAGCTCCGGCTCGGAGACGGCCCGGGCAAAGCGTGCTGCCGCCTCGTCACGCCGCCCCAGTTGCAGCAGCAGATCCACCTCGCTGGACAGGGACAGGCCGCCTATCTGCAAGGCTGTCTGGGCATCGGCATTGGCCGCCTCGGTCATGCCCTGCTCGAGACGCAGACGGCTGCGCAGGGCCAGCACTTCGACGGCATCGGGCTGCAGCTGCAAGGTTTGATCGGCTTCGTCAAGCGCCTGCGCCTTCTGGCCTGCAGCCAGCAGGGCCTGCAGGCGCAGCTCGCGATAGGGCAGATGCCTGGGGTTGAGTTGTATGGCGGCAGCGGCCTTGTCTGCCGCCAGCGCATATTGACCGTCTCCGTAGGCCTGATAGGCCTCCTGTGCGACCCGGTAGGCAGGGTTCGGCGCTTCCTGTCCGGGCCATATCTCGCAACCGGGCACATCGCCGGCGCTGAAGCAGTTGACCAGGGGCAAGGGCAGTTCATAGCCGCGTGAAAGGGTCGAGGAGCGCAGGGCCTGGAGCCGTTCGCGGCGGCTTCCGAGAACGGCATTGCTGTCCGTTGCCAGTGCCTGCATCAGCCGCTGGGCGCGCTCGGTCTGACCGGCTGCCAGCGCCGCATCAAGGGCAATCAGACCGTAGTTCTGCCGCTCCGACCGCGACAGATGGGGCGCGGAAAGGGCTGCATCGAAGGCCTGCTCGGACGCCATGCCGCGACCTTGGACATGCAAGGCTACGCCCTGCAGCACCTGCAATGCCGGATCATGCTGCAGGGCCAGTCCCTGTTCCGCCACACGCTGTGCCTGGGCGGCCTGCCCGTCCTGGAGCAACAGGCCCAGCCATTGCAGCCGAGGCGCCAGTGCCTGCGGTGCCAGACGCACGCTGGATTCGGCATGGCGAAGGGCCCTGGCCATGTCGCCTTGCTCGCGGGCCTGCATGGCCTGCTCGAACGGACGCAGTGCCTGGCGCTGACGTATGGAGGTGCGCAGCATCTGCCAATCGGCGTCCGACTGCAGCTGCTTGACATTGTCCAGTCTTGCTGCGCGGGCTTCGGCCTCGTCGAAGCGTCCGTTCTCCACCAGCAGATAGACCAGCAGGCGCTGGTAGTCCAGACGCGCCGGGGCTGCCGCCACGGCTTGCCTGGCCAGAGGCAGTGCTGCGGCAAAGTCGCGTCGCTCGGCGGCGGCATAGGCCTGGCTGGCCTTGGCGTAACCCGCAGGCATGGCCGGTGGCGCCGGGCTCCTGCGCGGACGCGGCGGGGTGTCCGTTGCCGTTGGGGCAACCTTCGCGGGCTCCGCAGTTGTGGCTGTGGCAGGTGCAGTCACACTGGGTGCCTTGGGCGTTTCCTCGGCGGCCGGAGCCGGCACGGGCTGAGGCTCGGGCAGTCTGGCCGGAACCGCTCCCTGGTGCATATCGCGCAGGGCCTGGGCCAGACGCGCATCGCCCGGGTGACGCTGAAGCTGGGCTTTGAGCACGGCTTCGGCCTGCGCGGGCTGGCCAAAGCGGCGATGGGCCGCAGCCAGTTGCAGTGCGATCTCGGTGTTGTCCGGCGCCAGGCGTTGAGCCTGCTGCAGCTCGGAGATGGCGCGCTGTCCATCGCCGCGCGCCATGGCCTCATACGCCTTGTCGATGCGGGGGTAGACCTGAAAGCGCTGTCTGGGGCTGATATCCGGGCCCAGATCCACTACCTGCGCCACTCCATCGTAGGAGGTGGCGCATGCCAGGGAAAGAACCAGAATGGGGCGAGAAAGCTTCATAAATCGGTCCCTAGGCAGCAACGGAGACGATCGGGGCGGCATCAAGGCGGCGCAGCAACTGTGCCATGGTGACCTGCAACTGCTGCTGCAGGCGCAAAGCTTCGTCCAGGGTGGCCTGCGTCAATGCTCCCTGGTTCACCAGGAACAGACCCAGGCTGTCATCGCTTTGCTCATGCCTGAGCAGCAAGGCGTTCAGCACGGCCGTATCGATACGGCCCAGGGCTTGGAGCACCTCGCCCAGCATCAGCTGCCGCGATACATAGAATTTCCACAGCTCCTTCGCCTGCTCTGGGGAGACGCGCTTGCGTTCCACGGCCCAGGCAAGCAGTTCACGGGCTGGTTCCCCATGCTGTCTTGCGTACAGTCGCCGCAGCTCGACCGTGACCTCTCCCTTGGGGGCAACGAGGTAGCGCACAGGCCTCTCGAGCTTGCGCTCCAGAGCGGCGTGCGAGACCGGGTCAATGACCGACTCGCTGGCCAGGACCAGCGTCTTTCCTTCCTCGCGCAGCGGCACCACGCTGTAATGCAGTGCCAGATGTGCCGGCAGCAGCGCCGCGATCTCGTCCGGGATCAGGCGCTCGCCCAGAAACTCCCAGGAAACGCCGGCCTGCTGGGCAACCGCAGCGGCCAGCTGTGCGGTGCTGATCAGGTCCTTGTGCACCAGGGCACTGCCCAGGCGCAAACCCGGCGTGGGGCGCAGCAGTGCCTCCTGCAACTGGCTCTCGGTCAGGGCACCCTGTGCGATCAGTATCTGCCCCAGGGGCTGGCGCAGCCGGGGGCCCTCTCCCAGCATGGGGAAGTCGTGGTCGGTCTTGGCCCAGGCCATGCGCCGGATGTCCTTGGCCTGGAGCGCCTGGGCGATGGCCCGCCAGTTGGCCAGAAAGTTCACCAGATTGCCCCAAAGCAGGCGCGGAAGCGACATCAATCCCTGGACGATGCCGTAGTAGCTGGTGACGAAGAACATGCGCTGGGCAATGCGGTTGAGCATCAGCGCGAAGTTCGCGGCCAGCAGCGCATACAGCCACCAGTCGCCCTGGAAGATGGAAAGAAACCGGTAGCTGTCCGGTACCAGGCGCTGATAGAGCCAGATGGCAATCAGCTGCATCGCCAGCAGCATGGCCAGAAAGCTGGCGAAATTGGTGAGAGCTCCCTTGCGGTCACGCCAGAGGAAATAGTTCAGCACGCCGCTATTGGTCCAGCGCAGGGTCTTGAAACCCTGGATCACGATGCCGGTGATCCAGCGGGACTTCTGCCGTACCGCCGCATTCAGCGTATCGGGGAAGAACTCCCGCACGCAGATGACGCTGGCTTCCCGGGCGCTGCGCCCGCGCCGGCGTGGCTGGTCGGGATCGGTCGGCTGGTCCGCATCGTGCACGGGAAAGCGCACGAAGATCTCGCGCATGCCCAGCTGCTTGAGCCGGAAGCCGATGTCGTAGTCCTCGGTCAGGCTCTGGGTGTCGAAGGCCACGCCGTCGCCCATCTCCAGCAGCGCCGTGATGGCGCGGCGGCTGAAGCAGGTGCCGACGCCGGCGCTGGGCACCTGGCCCACCATGGCCTCGCGTACCACGATGTCCTTGGCATGCAGCTCGGCAAACTCGTCCAGGTAATGCCCGCCGGTGAATTCGCGCAGCGGTCGCTCCAGGGGGTAGACCGGCAGCTGGATCAGATCCTTGCGATCCACGAGGAAATTGAACAGCCTCAGCTCCAGCTTGGACAGCACGTCTTCCGAGTCATGCAGGATGAAGCCCGCAAACTCGATGCCCGAGCGCTGCTCGAACTGGAAGATGGCATCAAGCACATTGTTGAGGCAGTCGGCCTTGCTGGTCGGCCCGGGGCGGGCGCAGACCACGCTGTGCACATTCGGGAAATGGGCTCTGACCTGCTCCACATCGGCATGGGTCTGGGGATCGTTGGGGTAGGTGCCGATGAAGATGTGGTAGTTCTCATAGTCCAGCGTGGTAGCCGCCAGCTGCGCCATCTTGCCGATCACGCCATGCTCCTGCCAGGCGGGCACCATGATGGCCAGCGGCTTCTCGTCCACACCGAGCAAGGCCTTGTGATTCATCTGCTCATGGCGCGAATATACGGTCAGCGCGCGCCAGATGCGCCGCCCCCAGTAAAAGAGGTCGATGAACAGATCGTCCAGTCCGCTGATGAAGATCACCACCGCAATGACGATGGCGATGCTCTTGAGAACGTAGAGGTATCCGGTGAACAGGTCAAGCCAGGACATGGCGCGTCCTTTCTGCGGCTTTCTGTGCCAGGCCTGCGTGATCAGGCCTCAGCATCTGGTTCAGTCTTTTCTCGGTGCGTTGTGCTGCAGTCCCGTCGCCAAACGGGTTGCTGCTGGCCTGCATGCGGGCGTAGGCGGCCTCGTCATGCATCAACTGGCGCACGGACTGAGCGATCCTGCTTCTGTCGGCTCCGACCAAAGCGGCGCAGCCGGCTTCAAGCACTTCGGGACGCTCGGTCTCGTCGCGCAATACCAGCACCGGCACCTTGAAAGTGGGGGCCTCCTCCTGCAGCCCGCCGGAGTCGGTCAGCACCAGCCAGGCATCGGCCAGGGCCTGCTGCATGGCCAGATAGTCCAGAGGGTCTGTCAGACGGATGTTGGGCAGTCCGCCCAGCAGCCGATGGACGGGCTCCTTGACCACCGGATTGAGGTGGACCGGGAACAGCACCGGCACCCGGGGGAACTCGCGCGCGATATCGGCAATGGCTTCGCACACATGATCCACATCGGGGCCCCAGTTCTCACGCCTGTGCATGGTGACCAGAATATGGCCTCGGCCCTGGATGCGACGGTGGATGTGGTGCTGCCGGCTGGCCCATAGCTGGGCATCGACGACGGTGTTGCCCGTCAGTTCGATCATTTCCGGCGCCACGTTTTCGCGCTCCAGTGCCTGGCGGGCTCGCAGGGTGGGGGCCAGATGCAGGCTGGCAATGCGCCCTATCATCTGCCGCAGGCCTTCCTCCGGAAAGGGGCGGTGCAGGTTGTAGGTGCGCAGGCCGGCCTCGACATGGACGACCGGCACCTTGCGGTAGAAGCCGGCCAATGCCCCCTGGAAAGCGCTCTCGGTGTCGCCCTGCACGATCACGGCCTCGCAGGCGGTGTCCATCAGCACGGACTCCAGCTGGAGCCGGCAGCCGGTGGCGAATTCCAGCAGCGAACTGCCCTGTCTTTGCAGCACATGGTCGGGCTGGATATGGAAGCAGTCCAGCATCTGATCGGCCATATCGCCGTGCTGGCCGGTGTGCAGCCAGATGGGCCGGGCCCATTGCGACTGCTTCAAGGCGTGGTAGACGGGGGCCAGCTTGATGATTTCAGGCCTGGTCCCGGACACGATGAGCAACTGTGCGATATCTGGCTGTGCGCGAAGGGTCCCGGAGTCCTGATTCATGGCGTTCTCCCCTTGAGTCAATCGGTATCAGACGTTCTTCATTCGTACCTGCTCAAAAATCATCTGTCACGCGCTGCTTCGGGTATGTCAGCCAGCTCCTCGTGCTGGCCGCGCTCGGAGCCGGATTTCTCCATGGCATGGGTGCAGCCGCCGCCGGACTAACCGTCTCTGGCTGCGGAGACCAGCCGCTCGGCGCAGCGGCTGGCCTGATCGCCGTCCTGAGCCTCCACCATCACATGCAGGACCGGCTCCGTGCCGCTGTGCCGAACCAGCACCCGTCCGGTGGAGCCCAGCTCTGCCTCGACCTGCGCCTGCACGCTTGCCAGCAAGGTGTTGCTGCGCCAGTCCCGATCCGGCGGCAGGTGCACATTGAGCAGTGCCTGGGGATAGAGCTGTACCGGCAACAGCCATTGCGACAGCGTGCGGCCGGTGCGCACGCAGGCCTGCAATATCTGCAGCGCATTCACCAGGCCGTCGCCCGTGCTGTGCCGGTCAAGGATCAGCAGATGGCCCGAACCCTCGCCGCCGAAGGTCCAGCCTCGGCGGCTGAGTTCCTCGAGCACGTAGCGGTCACCGACCTGGGTGCGCATGAAATCCACATCCAGCAGCCCGAAGGCCTGCTCCACGGCCATATTGGTCATCAGCGTGCCGACAGCGCCCGCAATGCTCTCGTCATGCTCCAGGCGGTCCGCCACGATCAGGTACAGCAACTCGTCCCCGTTGTAGAGTCGCCCGGCCGCATCCACGACCAGCAGGCGATCGGCGTCGCCGTCCAGAGCGATGCCGAAATCTGCCCCACATCCCGAAACGGTGGTGGCCAGCAACTCCGGATGTGCGGCACCGGCACCCTGGTTGATATTCAGGCCGTCGGGAGCGCAGCCGATGGTCACCACGTCGGCACCGAGTTCATGGAAGACCATGGGCGCAATCTGATAGGCCGCTCCATGGCCTGCATCGACCACGATCTTCAGCCCGCGCAGGCTGAACGCATGGTCGCAGGTGCTCTTGCAAAACTCGACATAGCGGCCGGCTGCGTCATCGAGGACCTGCGTTTTCCCGAGCGCGATCGCCGAGACCCAATGCGGCTCGTCAGGCAGCATTTGCTCGACGGCCACCTCCCAGACATAGGGCAGCTTGGTGCCTTTGGCGCTGAAGAATTTGATGCCGTTGTCCTCGAAGGTGTTGTGGCTGGCGCTGATCACCACCCCCAGGCTGGCCCGCAAGGCCCGTGTGAGGTAGGCCACGCCCGGCGTGGGCAGCGTGCCGACCAGCACCACATTCACGCCTGCGGAATTGAAGCCCGACACCAACGCACTTTCGAGCATATGGCCCGAGATGCGAGTGTCCTTGCCGATCAGCACCGTCGGGTGCTCTTCACCACGGTGAAGCATCCGCCCGACCACATGGGCCAGATGCAGGGCGAAGTCCGGTGTGATCGGGAAGTACCCAGCCCGACCACGGATTCCGTCGGTACCGAAATATTGGCGTCTCATATCCATGATGATCACCTGCGCTGGAAGACAGTCGTCGAGCGGGATGGATTGCCGATTCCGCCCATGGATTCAGAGGAATAGGTGTCTGAAAATATTAAAACTATTGATTTATTTTTTTCATAGTTTCACTAATAAAAATAATTCAAACAAGAACGCCGTGTAAAAAATAACATCTTTTTACGTCATGAATATCTGGATGCCAATTTGGATTTTCATTCACACTATTCGGGGTATCCGGTTTCGGCCGGAAACGGCTTGCAATCAAGCCTGGCCTTGCTTGCCGAGGATCTGCCGCTTAGCCGTCGTCCATGGCTGTTGACAGGGTTTCTGTTTGCGTACAGCTCCTCGCGTGTCGCTGGGAAATGGACGATGCGCCATGCCGGGCATTTAATAGGGGATGGCATTTGGGTGCAGAAAAAACAAAATCGGCTCCAAATCATGAGTTCCGAAGCCAGCCCGGCGTTTTCTGTTATTCAATTGGAAGCAGAAGATATGGATGAATTCTCGGGCTGCGGGCCGGTTTCGGGATTGACGCACCGGCCGGTGCCGTGCCAATGACTGGCGATGGGCCGGCAATGCCACGGCGACGGCGCACCTGGCCGACCGGGTTGCATGCGGTGCAATGCAGACACGGCAGGGCCGCACAGGGGCATGGCCGGGGCAGCGGCGAGGCCGTGGTATCTTTGGCGCCCCTGTTCCTAGATATTCCGAGACTTGTCCATGCTTGCCAAACGCATCATTCCCTGCCTTGACGTGACCGGCGGCCGCGTGGTCAAGGGCGTCAATTTTCTGGAGCTGCGTGATGCGGGCGACCCGGTGGAGATTGCCGCGCGCTACAACGCCCAGGGTGCGGACGAGCTGACTTTCCTGGACATCACGGCCACCAGCGATGGCCGTGATCTGATTCTCCCCATTATCGAGGCGGTGGCTTCGCAGGTCTTCATTCCGCTGACCGTGGGCGGTGGCGTGCGCAGCGTGGAAGATGTGCGCCGCCTGCTCAATGCCGGAGCCGACAAGACCAGCTTCAACTCCGCCGCCATCGCCAACCCGGACACCATCAATGCCTGCAGCGACAAGTACGGCGCGCAATGTATCGTGGTGGCCATCGACGCCAAGCGCCGCACGCCCGAGGACGAGCAGCGCATCGGCCCCGGCGGCACGCCCATGGGGCCGGGCTGGGATGTATACAGCCATGGCGGGCGCAAGAATGTGGGGCTGGATGTGGTGCGCTGGGCCGAGGAGATGGCCAGGCGCGGTGCCGGCGAGATCCTGCTGACCAGCATGGACAAGGACGGCACCAAGAGCGGCTTCGATCTGAAGCTCACGCGTGCCGTGGCCGACGCCGTGGCCGTGCCCGTGATCGCCTCGGGCGGTGTCGGCAATCTGGAAGATCTGGCCGATGGCGTGACCATTGGCGGCGCCGATGCCGTGCTGGCCGCCAGCATCTTCCACTACGGCGAGTACACCGTGCAGCAGGCCAAGGAATGCATGCGCGCGCGCGGCATTCCCGTGCGTTTATAAGATTATTTTGAGAGCGGCTTGCGCAGGGTACAAGCGGCTTTCCATATGTTTTGTGGTTGAAATCGGCTGCTGGCCTGCGCTGGCAGCTATACAAAACAAAGGTCTGCAATGAGCTGGCTCGATCAGGTCAAATGGGATGCGCAGGGGCTGGTGCCCGTGATTGCGCAGGAGCAAAGCAGTGGCGACGTGGTCATGTTCGCCTGGATGAACCGTGTGGCACTGGAGAAGACCGCCGAACTCGGGCGGGCCGTGTACTTCAGCCGCTCGCGCAACAAGCTGTGGTTCAAGGGCGAGGAGTCCGGCCATGTGCAGACCGTGCACGAGATGCGCATCGACTGCGACAACGACGTGGTTTTGCTCAAGATCACGCAAGAGGGGCATGATCCCGGTATCGCCTGCCATACCGGTCGCCACTCCTGCTTCTACAGCGTGTTCAAGGACGGACAGTGGCTGGCTGTCGATCCGGTCTTGAAAGATCCTGCTTCCATCTATAAATAAAGTCATGTCTGAACAAAACACCGCGTCGGTCGAGGGCGCACTGGCCCGTCTGGCCGCCGTGATCGAAAGCCGCAAGGTCGCCAATGGTGGTGACCCCGAAAAAAGCTATGTCGCGCGCCTGCTGCACAAGGGGCCCGACGCCTTTCTGAAGAAGATCGGCGAAGAGGCCACCGAAGTCGTGATGGCCGCCAAGGATGTCGATCATGGCGCGGACAAGGGCAAGATCCTCTATGAAGTGGCTGATCTGTGGTTTCACTCCATGATTGCGCTGTCGCACTACGGCCTGACACCCGCAGAGGTGGTGGCCGAGCTGGAGCGCCGCGAGGGCACCAGCGGTCTGGAGGAAAAAGCCCTGCGCAAGGCCCAGGAACGCGCTGCTCAGGAAGGGGCGGCCAAGTAACAAGGAAGCACGAATGAATGACGATCGCGACATCATCGATGTAGGCCCCGGCGGCTCTGCCGAGGTCGAGGGCCTGAAGGCCTGGGGCTGGGTCAGCTATCTGCTCCACCTGATCGTGGCCGTGGCCGCGGTGCTGCCGGGCGCGCAGGTCAGCGTGCTGCTGTTGCTGATTGCGGTTGTCATCGATCTGGTCAAGCGCGACGATGCGCGCGGCACCTGGCAGGAGAGCCATTTTTCCTGGCGTCTGCGCAGCGTGCTCTGGGCCATCGTGCTCTATGCGGTGACCTTCCCGTTCTTCCTGCTGGGCCTCCTGATCTTCAACCCTGCCTGGGTGTTGATCTCCATCTGGTTCCTCTACCGCATCGTCAGCGGCATGATCGCCATGAACAAGAATCGCGCGATCCGCTCCTGAGCCGGTTTTGCCCGACATCGAAGCCCCCGCTTTACGGCCGGGGCTTTTTTGTTTTGGCAAGCGGTTTTGCTGCACTGCAACAGATTCGGGCCGGCAGGCTGACACGGGTGCCGGGCCTGTGCAATGCTCGCGGTGCTGGATAAGCTGCGGAAATTGCGCAGATTCGCTGGATATGTCCGCTGTGCGTTCGCAGCGACAGTTCCAAGCCCCTTACCTGGTTCCTCAACCTTCACAGGATCGTGCCATGGCTGCAGAGACTTCCCACACCCTCAACCTGGCCCTGCAGGGCGGGGGATCGCATGGCGCGCTGACCTGGGGCGTGCTGGATGCATTGCTCGACGATGACGGCCTGATCTTTGAAGGCATCAGCGGCACCAGTGCCGGTGCCATGAATGCCGTGGCGCTGGCCCATGGCTTCGCGCAGGCGGCTGCGCAGGAAAAGAATCTGGACGATGCCCGTTACCTCGGGCGTCAGCTGGCGCGCCAGTCTCTGCGCGAGCTGTGGGAGGGCGTGGGCACCATGGGCAGTGTGGGCAAGATGTTCTGGGCTGCACCGCTGCCGGGTAGCAAGCAGTTCATGGGGGTGCTCAACCAGTTTCTGTCGCCCTATCAGACCAATCCGCTCAATATCAACCCGCTGCGGCAGCTGCTCACACGGGTGGTGGATTTCGAGACGCTGGCCCATCCCGCTCATCCTGGCGTGGTGCCCAAGCTCTTCATCTGCGCCACCAATGTGCGCACGGGAGGAGGCAAGATCTTCAAGGGCGAGCAGGTGACGGCAGACGCCATCATGGCCTCGGCCTGCCTGCCGCAGCTGTTCAAGGCGGTGGAGATTGACGGAGAGTGCTACTGGGATGGTGGGTTCTCGGGAAATCCGGCCCTGTATCCGCTGATCTACGAGACCCGGAGCCGGGACATCCTGCTGGTGCAGATCAATCCCAAGGAGTCCGATGTCTCGCCCGATACGGCCCGCGAGATCATGGACCGCATGAACGAAATCACCTTCAACGCCAGCCTGCTGGCCGAGTTGCGGGCCATCGAGTTCGTGGTCAAGCTGCTGGAGCAAAAGCGTCTGGACCCCGAGCGCTACAAGCATGTGCTGATGCACCGCATCGACGGCGGCTCCGTGCTCAAGCCCTTTGGGGCGTCGAGCAAGGTGCGCGCAGACATGGGCATGGTGCGCAAGCTGTTCGATCTGGGGCGTGAGCGCGGCCAGCAGTGGCTGCAGCTCAACCGAGAGCACCTGGGTGTCAAGCAGACGCTGCGATTCAACGAGAATAGGGGATAGCCTCCATCGGGGGCGATGCCATTGCCTGCTTCCTGGCCTTCCTGGGCCATGGGGAGGGCAGGGCGACCGGAGTACTGAACCGTAGAGATACCAGAGACCATGCACGACCACGATTACGACGCCCATTGCATTTTCTGCCGCATCGCCAAGGGCGAGATTCCTTCGCGCAAGGTCTATGAGGACGAGGAGCTGTTCGCCTTCCATGACATCCACCCCGGTGCCCCCGTGCACTTTCTGGTGATTCCCAAAAAGCACATCCCCTCCATGGCCCAGGTCGGCGCCGAGGATGCGCCCCTGCTGGGGCGCATGATGGCGCTGGCCCCCAGGCTGGCACTGGAGCAGGGCTGCAACCCTTATCCCGATGGCGGCTTCCGCATCGTGGTCAATACCGGCAGCGAAGGCGGACAGGAGGTGCACCACCTGCACCTGCACGTCATGGGCGGCCCTCGGCCCTGGCTCAAGGGCTGACGGGCAGGGCGGGCCCTCACCCGGGGATAGAGCTGTGCGCTGCAGGCTTTTTGGGTGATTGATTCGTATCTGTCACAAGCCCCGTCTAAAATGGTTTGCAATTTCTAGGAGATTCTCATGGGCTCGTTTTCTATCTGGCACTGGGCGATCGTGCTGCTCATCGTGGTTCTGGTGTTCGGCACCAAGAAGCTCAAGAACATCGGCTCCGACCTGGGCGGCGCCGTCAAGGGCTTCAAGGACGGCATGAAGGATGGTGCGGCGGATGCCGACTCCAGCGCTGCAGCCGGCCAGGTGGCCAACCAGCAGGCTGCCGACAAGGCCACCATCGATGTGGAAGCCAAGCAAAAGAGCTGATCGCGGCAGGACCGACATTTAGATGTTTGATATTGGCCTGTCCAAAATGGCGCTGATCGGTGCCGTGGCCCTGGTGGTCATCGGCCCCGAGAAGCTGCCGCGCGTGGCTCGCATGGTGGGCACCTTGCTTGGCAGGGCGCAGCGCTATGTGTCCGACGTCAAGGCCGAGGTCAACCGCTCCATGGAGCTCGATGAGCTGCGCAAGATGAAGGACACGGTCGAGAGCGCGGCGCGGGACGTGGAGTCCAGCATGCGCAGTCAGGCCTCCGATCTTGAAAAGGACTGGAGCGATGCGACCAGGGACCTGCGCGACGACTCGAACATGACTTCGGCTTCGTCCTTCGGCTCCTATGACGCAGAAGGTGGCTACACCGGTCTGGATACGCACAGCAGCGTGGTGCCCAGCTACCGGCATCCGCGCAAGAACTGGCGTGTCAAGCGCGGTGCCGTGCCCCAGTGGTACAAGGCCCGTGCCGGGGTACGCAGCAAGGTCCAGTCGGGTGCTGCACGCGTGGCGCGCTTTCGCCCCAAGAAGTTCCATTGAACATGCAGCTCAGCAGCCTGCCGGCCGCAAGGTCGGCCATGGCCGGTCCCAGTGGGCCGGCCTGGCTGCCCGCATGTCGCTCTTTGCCCGTGATTCACGGGCGTTGTTGTTTCTCAAGCGTGTGGAGTCGATCGGGCTCCGACGCGGTTTTGCACCATGTCCGAACCCTCTAAAGAAGACGAACTCGCCGGCACGGAGCAGCCGTTTGTCCAGCACCTGATGGAGCTGCGTGACCGCCTGCTCTACAGCCTGTATGGCGTTTTGATCGGCGTCGGGCTGCTGATGTTCTGGCCGGGCCCTGACGGCCTGATCGACTTCATCGCCCTGCCCATCAAGGAGCACATGCCGCCCGGCGCCAAGCTGATTGCGGTGGGCGTTTTCTCGCCCTTCTTCGTGC
>NZ_SPEY01000038.1 GCF_009360615.1 Comamonas sp. | reverse complement strand
CGGCCAGCTCCACTCCAGGCCCTGGAGACGGGCCTGCGGCAGCTCGCTGCGCAGCGCGCGCAGGCCGTCGCCCATGCCGCAGCCGGCATCCAGCACCACCGCCTGGTCGGGCAGCTTCACGATCTCTGCCAGCCCTTTGAGCGCATGCAGGGGCGTCGGAAAGACGGGAGCATCGCGCCAGGCATTGAGCGGGTAGATCAGCAACAGCAAGGCCAGCGGCAGCAACCAGCCCCAGGCGGGCAGCTGGCTGGCGCTGAGCACCAGAAACGACAGCGGAAAACCTGCGGCAATCAGCAGGCGGCGCCACCAGCTCGGGCCCCAGAGGCTGGCCGCCGAGCTGGCTGCGCCCGCCAGCAGCAGGGCCAGCCACCAGACCACGACCTGGCTGAGCGCAAAGAAGGCGACCCAGGCCAGCAGCCAGGTCAGCAGCGCAGGCAGAGGCCATACCAGGAAAGACGATTTGTTTTCCATCAGATTGTTAGTTTTGTGAGGAGTCTTGGGCAAATGATCGGAGGGTGATGCAAGGCAAGTACTCACCTGCATAGCCACTTGTATATTGTGCAAATTACCCCCCTTAGGGGGGGTATGCGAGTGTTCATCTCGCCGTAAAAATTACCATTTTTTGCTTATGTATACTTTTCGGCTTTCACCGGCGGAAAATCAAGAGGAGTGATTCATGCGCCTGGCTCTACCAAGCCTTTCTTTGGCAGCTCTCGCGCTGGCGGCATGTGCGGCACAGACGCCGCAGGATCAGCTGGCGCCTGCGTCGTCCACGGTGCGTCTGTGCGAGGGCAACAACTGCTCCGAGCTGCCGCGCAATGTCGCGACCTTCCGTGGCGAGCCGGTCAACCCCGAGGCTGAACGCCGCCAGGCGGCCCTGGTGCAAAAGGCCGAGGCCGATCTGCAGAAAACCCAGGCCGATCCGCGCGCTGCCTATGACCTGGGCCTGCGCTATCTGCGCGGCGACGGCGTTGAGCGCAACAGCTATCAGGCCATCGAATGGATGCGAAAGGCCGGTGATGCCGGTCATGGACCCGCCCAGTTCGCGCTCGGCCGCCTGTATCTGCTGGGCTTCGAAGAAATGGGGCCGGACCCTGCCGAAGCCGAAGCCTGGCTGTCGCGTGCTGCCGCCAAGGGCTTCAAGGAAGCCAAGTCTCTGCTGCCCCAGGCGCAGGCCGCCAAACAGAATGCCCAAGCACGCTATCAGGCCATCGAGGACGAGCGCAAGTCCTGGAATCGCTGGTACGTGAGCGCGCCCTATTACCTGGTATGGGGCTCGTCGGGCTGGTATTACCGCTGAAGCGCGTCGAGCGCCTCGACATTTTTTATTTGTAGAAAGCATCTCTATGTCCAAGAAGACAACGCTGCGTCTGGCAGCCATTGCATCGGCCCTGGCTCTGGGCGGCTGCGTGACCCCCGGCGGCGGCACCGTTTCCACCGGCACGGCTCCCACCGCTGCCACGGGCGCGGCCGGCGGTGCCACCAGTGTGAATGCCAATGCCTCTCTCGAGCGTTGCGATGCACCTCTGGGTACGCTGGCCGTGGACGACGGTCGCGGCAAGGAGTGGTATGCGAGCTTTGGCGCCGCCACCAAGATCACGACCATCGAGCCCCTGATCCGTCTGGCCGTGCAGCAGTCCAACTGCTTTGTGATCACCTCCATCGGCAACAACCGCACCGAAAGCAAGATGTCGGCGATCACCGACAAGCAGCGCAACTCCGGTGAATTCCGCGCCGGCTCCAAGCAGCAAAAGGGCCAGCGCGTGGCGGCCGATTACTACATGGAGCCTTCCATCATCATCGACAACGATGCCACCGGTCAGCTGGCAGCGGGCGTGGGTGGCCTGTTCGGCAATGTGGGTACGCTGATCGGCGGTGCCATGCAGAGCAAGGCTTCGGTGGTGACGCTGAGCATGTTCGACATCCGTTCGGGCGTGCAGATCTCCATCTCCGAAGGCAACTCCACAGCCACCAACTTCGGCGCAGCCATGGGCGCGTTCGGCGGTGGCGTGGGCGGTGGTCTGGGCGGCTTCTCGCGCTCACCCGAAGGCAAGGCCACGGTCGCCGCCTTCATGGATGCCTACAACAATATGGTGATCTCGCTGCGCAACTACAAGGCACAGGAAGTCAAGGGCGGTCTGGGTCGTGGCGGTCAGCTCAAGGTCGGCAAGTAAAGCGCTGGACCGAGATGAGAAAGGGCCTGCAGCTGCAGGCCCTTTTTCATGGTTTTCGCGTTTTCAGCCAGCGCGAGCGAGGCTCACTGCAACTGGAAGATCTTGCCCGGGTTCAGAATGTTCCTGGGGTCCAGAGCCTGCTTGATGGCACGCATCATCTGCACCGCACCGGCTCCCGCCTCCTCCAGCAAGAAGCCCTGCTTGTGGATGCCGATGCCGTGCTCGCCCGTGCAGGTGCCGCCCAGCGCAATCGCGCGTGCCACCAGCCTGTGGTTGAGCTGTTCGGCCTGCTGGCGCTGGGCGTCGTTGTCGGGGTCGATCAGATAGCCGAAGTGGAAGTTGCCGTCGCCCACGTGGCCGACCAGGAAGTAGGGGATGTCGCTGGCATCGGCCTCGGTCACGCATTCCAGCAGCGCATCGGCCAGGCGGCTGATGGGCACGCAGGCATCGGTGGTGATGCAGCGGCACCCGGGCACGCTGGAGACCGCCGCGAAATAGGCGTTGTGACGCGCGGTGAACAGACGCGTACGGTCTTCGGGGCGCTCGGCCCATTCAAAGGCATTGCCGCCGAATTCATGGGCAATGTCCTGCACCATCTCGGCCTGTTCCTTCACGCCGGTGGGGGAGCCGTGGAACTCCATCAGCAGCATGGGCTCTTCACGCAGGGACAGCTTGCTGTAGGCATTGACCATGCGCACGGAGTTCACATCGACCAGTTCCACGCGGGCGATGGGAATGCCCATCTGGATGGTCTGGATCACCGTGTGCACGGCGTTCTCGATGCTAGAGAAAGAGCAGATGGCGGCGCTCACCGCTTCGGGCAGCGGGTAGATGCGCAGCGTGATCTCGGTGAAGATGCCAAGGGTGCCTTCGCTGCCCACCAGCAGGCGGGTCAGGTCGTAGCCGGCGGCGCTCTTCTTGGCGCGGTTGCCGGTGCGCACCACTTCGCCGCTGGCCGTCACCACTTCCAGGGCCAGCACGTTCTCGCGCATGGTGCCGTAGCGCACGGCATTGGTGCCGCTGGCGCGGGTCGAGGTCATGCCGCCGATCGAAGCGTCGGCACCGGGGTCGATGGGAAAGAAGAAGCCGGTGTCCTTGATGGCCTCGTTCAGGGCCTTGCGCGTGATGCCGGGCTGCACGGTGATGGTCAGGTCCTCCGTGTTGACCGCGAGCACGCGGTTCATGCGGCTGACGTCGATGGTGATGCCGCCCTGCACGGCCAGCAGATGACCTTCCAGCGACGATCCTGCGCCGTAGGCGATCACGGGCACGCCGTACTGGTCGCAGAGCCTGACGGCGTCCTGCACGTCCTGGGTGGATTCGGCAAACACCACGGCTGCCGGAGGCGGCGCGGCAATCGCGCCTTCGTCGCGACCATGCTGCTCGCGCACGGCCAAAGCCGTGGAGCACTGGCTGGCGAAACGTGTTTGCAGGGCCTTCAGAAATTCTTCGGGGATGGGACGCTGCACGAAATCGGGCTGCAGCGAGGTATGGGCAACGGGTGCGTTCATCGGGGTCTCCAGAGGAGAAAAAGAATACCACCAGGTCCGATCCCGGCATGTACGTATTGCGCACTAGGCCATGCCGCAGGAGGCCGTGGCGGCAGTCATTGCGCAAGGCATCTCGGATGCCCCGGACCTCGTCGCTTGCGCGGCGGCGCAGGTGCCTGCGCATGAGCACATAGATAAGTTTCGCCCGAGCTAATGAGAATTCAGTGTTTAGGGTTTGGACCTGGTGTGCCTATATTGACAAGCCTCATGGCGTGCGCTGCAGAGCTCGCTTCAAACCAAAAGCAGTTCGGAGGGCGGAGCTATGCGCGATACGGGTCGCAGATCTTTCATTCAGGGGCTGGCCGGAGTGTCGGCGGCAGGCATGCTGGGCGCGGCATGGCCTGCGCGTGCGTCCACACAGGCCTGGCCGGCTCGGCCCATCAGGCTGGTCGTGACCTTTCCGCCCGGCGGCTCCAGCGACATCGTGGCGCGGGTGCTGGCGCCCGCGCTGGCCGAGAAGCTGGGCCAGAGCGTGGTCATAGACAACAAGCCCGGTGCAGGATCGTCCATTGGCGCACAGATCGTGGCGCACAGCGCCAATGACGGCTACACGCTGCTGGTATCCAATTCGGCGGCGCTCTCGATAGCGCCATCGCTGCTGCAAAGTCCTGGCTACGACCCCTTGCGCAGCTTCGAACATCTGGCCTATATCGGCGCGGTCCCCACGGTGTTTGCCGTGCATCCCTCGGTGCCCGCCAACAGCCTGAGCGAACTGGTGAGCTGGATCAAGGAGCAGCCCGCTCCCGTGCCCTTTGGCAGCGGCGGCGCCGCTTCCGTGGGACATCTGGTGGGCGAGCAGTTTGCACAGACGCTCAAGCTGTCCATGGAGCATGTGCCTTACCGCGGTGCCGGCCCGATGCGTGCGGATCTGCTCAGCGGCCATATCAAGCTGGCCATCGATGCGCTGCCGCAGAACATTGCGCTGCACAAGCAGGGCCGCCTCAAACTGCTGGCGCTGACATCGCCGCGCCGCGTGGCCCAGGCTCCGTCGGTGCCCAGTGTGGCCGAATTGGGGCTGGCGCAGCTGGTGTCCGAGAATTTCGTCGGCATCTCGGCTCCCGCCGGCCTGCCCAGGGCGCTGGCCGAAAGAATCGCCGGCGCGGTGCGGCAGATCAGTGCGCGTCCCGAGTTTGCGCAGACGCTCGAAGCCCAGGGATTCGTGACCCGGGACATGGAGTCCAAAGCCTTCACCCGGCTGATTGCGGACCAGCATCTGGCCTGGGGCGATATCGCGAAGAAAACGGGTGCAAAACTTTAACCAGAAGAGACAACGATGAGCAGCGAGAACCTGTATTCCCCCCGCAAGACGCGCTATGCCGTGGTGCTGTTCGGCCCCGAAGGACAGGGCAGTTTCAATGAGTCGGGACTGCGCGGAGCCCACAAGGCGCGAGAGGCCGGCCATGAGGTCGATGTGCTGTGGGTCGCCGGGCAATCGGCGCAGCAGCGTGCTGCCGAAATGTCCGCATTGTGCGGCGGTCGCTATGCGCTGATTCTTGCACATGGCGGTCAGGGCGACGGTCCGGTGCAGATCCTGGCCGAGCGCTGGCCCGAGCAGGCCTTTGTGGTCACGCAAGGCAGCTGGGCGGCAGCCAATGTGGCGCGCTACGAGGTGCTCCAGGAGCAGTCGGCATTCCTTGCCGGGGTACTGGCCAGCCAGTGGAGCAAGACGGGCAGGGTGGGGCATTTCTCGGGTGAGAAAGTGCCGCCGGGTCTGCGTGGCCGCGCAGCCTATGCGGACGGACTCAGGCGCGCCGGTTTTTCCGGTCGGCTGGTCACCCAGTTCTGTGGCCACCAGCATCGTCCGGGCTGGGCCAGGACCTGTGTTTCGGCCATGGTCGAGCAGACGGATATCGACCTTGTGTTTGCCATGCTCGACGGCGGGCGGCCCGGCGTGACGCAGGCTTGCAGGGCGCATGGGGTGGCGCAGATCGGCAATGTGTTGAACTGGGTGGAGCGCGACCCCGACGTTTTTGTGGCCTCGGCCATTTGCGAATCCGGCGAAGCGCTGTTCCGCGCCGTCGAGGACCACGCCCGGGGCCTGCTGCCGCTGGGCGGCTATCGCGCCTTCGGCCTCGAAGAGCCGGGTCTGGTACGCCTGGAAATGGGGGCCGGCGTGAGTGCTGCACAGCGTACCCTGGTCGAAGACTGGGCACAGCGCCTGCTGCGACGCGAGTTCGAAATCCGGCTGGACTACGCCGGTGAGGAGTTCCCCTTGCCGCAGCCGGAACTCAGCGCCGCAGCGTGATCAGGCAGGTGCTGCGGCAGATATCAGTATTGCTGGGCACCCTTGTCGAATTCGGCGCGTGACAGCTGGCCGTCGCGATCGCTGTCAATCTCTTCGAAGCGCTGGGAAATGGCGGGCAGCTGGCGCGCTTCCTGCGCACTGAGCTGGCCGTCGTGATTGGCGTCGGCGCGCTCGAAGGCCGCCTGCACGCTGCTCTTGGCAGCCGGGGCCTGCTGCACGCCCGTGGCAGCGCCCGATTGCACGATTCGCGTCGGCTCCTTGTTCTCGCCGGCGCTGCGGCTGCCGGTTTGCGCAAAAGCCATGCCCCCGCCCAGGGTGAGTGCGGAAAACAGCACCACGCTGACGACTTCGAATGACGAGACCTTGCAATTGAGCAGATTCTTCTTGTTCATGAATGGCATTCCTTCTCTATGCGATGACAGGACTGCATTGCACCCCGTGAGACGGCAGAGGGCCAGCACTTTTGCCTGCTGTTGCCCCAGGCTACATTTTTCTGCGGGCTGTAACGCACAATGGCAGCCGTATCCGAGAACGTCAACACGTTCCGAGGGCCGTTGCCGGTCCTGAAAACTCGCAGCTTTGACAAGGGATGACTTATGGGCAACCGCCTCACGCAAATCGCCACCCGCACCGGAGATGACGGAACCACCGGACTGGGAGACAACACCCGCGTTTCCAAGAACAGCGGCCGCCCGCATGCCATGGGCGACGTGGATGAACTGAACTCGCACATCGGCTTGCTGCTGTGCGAGCCAATGCCCCAGGATGTTCGCGAGCTGCTGATCGACATCCAGCATCAGCTGTTCAACCTGGGCGGCGAGCTGTCCATGCCAGGCTACGAGCTGCTCAAGGACGATGCGCTGCTGCAGCTCGACAATGCGCTGGCCCGCTACAACGCGCAGTTGCCCCGTCTGCAGGAGTTCATCCTGCCGGCCGGCACGCGCGCAGCCGCGCAGGCCCATGTCTGCCGCACCGTGGCGCGCCGTGCCGAGCGCCAGGTGGTGGCGCTGGAGCAGTCCGAGGCCATGCGAGCCGCTCCGCGCCAGTACCTCAACCGCTTGTCCGATCTGCTGTTCGTGCTGGCCCGTGTGCTCAACCGCCTCGATGGCGGTGACGATGTGTACTGGAAGAGCGAACGCCTGGCGCGCGCTCGGTCCGAGTGAGGCGGGGGCAGGAGGCAGGGCATGCGTCTGCGACATATCGAAGTCTTCAATGCCGTGATGCAGACCGGCAGCGTCAGTGCGGCCGCTCGCCTGATCAACGTCACCCAGCCCGCAGTCAGCCGCACGCTGCAGCATGCCGAGCTGCAGATGGGTTTTGCGCTGTTCCAGCGCGCGCGGGGGCGGCTGACGCCGACCAATGAAGCGCTGGCTCTGTTTCCGCATATCGAGAAGCTGTTCGAGCAGCTCGACGAGGTCCAGCGCCTGGCGGCCAACCTGCGCCACGGCCAGTCGGCCGACCGGCTCAATGTGCTGACCGTGTTCGCGCTCAGCCGCGAGGTGCTGCCGCGCGCCATGGCCGGCTTCAGGCGCCGCCATCCGCAGGTTCAGGTGCATGTGCAGGCGCTGCACACTCCGCAGGTGGTGTCGGCCCTGCTGCTGCAGGAAGCCGATGTGGGCTTTGTGATCAGCTCCGTGGGCCAGCCTGCGCTGGAGCACGAACTGCTGGCCGAGGTGGACATGTTCTGCGTGTTGCCCAAGGGACTGCTGCCGCCTTCGCGCGTGCGTGCAGAAGGCATGGAGCTCAAGGATCTGGCCGATCTGCCCCTGGTCGCGCTCGATGCACGCGATCCGCTGGGCATGCGACTGGGCCAGGCCTGCCGTGAGCATGGCGTGGGGCTGTCGCCCGTGGTGACGGTACAGACCTACCATGCGGCGCTGTCCATGGCCGAATACGGTTTGGGCGCCGCCATCATGGATGGCTGCACGGCCCTGGCCGCCGACCGGCGCCGCGTTCACGTGGTGCCGCTGTTGCCGCGCATCACCGTAGCCGTGAACGCGCTGAGCCTGCCCCAGCGCCCGGGCTCGGTGCTGGCGCGCGCCATGACCCAGGAAATGCGCAAGGCCCTGCGCGAGCTTCTGATTCCGTCCTGAGCGGCAGGCCCGCGCTCAGTCCACGCGCATCTGCGCAGCCAGCCGCTGCGCCGAGCCGAAAGCCAGCGTCAGGCCCAGCGCACCATGGCCGGTCTGCAGCCACAGATTGCGCGGGCCGCCGCGCTGGCGGCCGGTGATAGGCAGGCCCGTGGGCGTGGCCGGGCGCATGCCGCTCCAGGGATGCAGCGAGCCCTGCAGCGGCAGCTGGGCAAAGACCTGCTGCGTGGAGCGGCGCAGGCTGTCGATGCGGGCAGGATCGATGCGCGTGTCGCGGCCCATGATCTCCACCATGCCGGCCACGCGCAGGCGCTGGCCCAGGCGCGCGAAGACGACCTTGCGCGCCGTGTCGGTCACGCTCACGCGCGGCGCGGCATGGGCGTGGTCGCAGGGGATGTCCACCGTGATGCTGTAGCCCTTGAGGGGATAGACGGGAATGCGCAGCCCCAGCTGGCGCGCGTGGATTGCGCTTTCCCAGCCGCTGGCCAGCACGTAGTGCTCGGCCTGCAGCAGCCCGGTGGCGGTACGCAGGCCGGTGACGGCATCGCCCTGGCGCTCGAAGCCCAGCACCTCGGTGTCGTAGTGCAACTCGGCGCCTCGCAGGGCGAGCAGCGCCGCCAGCTGCTCGCATAGCTGGCGGCAGTCGGCGGCGCTTTCGCTGGGTGTGTGCACGGCTCCCGCCATGCGGCCCGCGTAGCCGGCCAGGGCGGGCTCCAGGCGCACGGCTGCGGCCGCATCCACCACCTGCTGGCTGGCCCCGCCAAGGCGCGATTGCAGGGCCACCTGGCGGGCCGCGGCATCCAGGCCCTGCTGGCTGCCGTACAGCACCAGCTTGCCCGGCGTGTGCAGAGCGCACGACAGGGACTCGAGCGCCTGCAGGCTCTCGAAGGCCTGTCGGCTCTCGGCGGCCAGCCTCAGCAGCGCCTGCGTGCCGGCCATGGAGGCGCGCGCATTGCAGGCACCCAGAAAGCGCAGCCCCCAGGCCCATTGGGCGGGATCGGCGCGCAGGCGCAGGGCCAGCGGCGAGTCCTTTGCCAGCAGCAGCTGCGGCAGCATCTTCCAGATGCCGGGATCGGCCAGCGGT
This sequence comes from Comamonas sp., assembly GCF_009360615.1. GTDB lineage: Bacteria > Pseudomonadota > Gammaproteobacteria > Burkholderiales > Burkholderiaceae_C > Comamonas. Next base: position 3,806 of record NZ_SPEY01000038.1, on the reverse strand, counting down.
TGCACGTAGGAATAGCTGAGCTGTGCGCCGTTACCGCCGCTGGCACCCGCTGCCGGGCCGGGCCCGCGCTCCAGGACCGTGACGCGGCAGCCCGCGCGCTGCAGCGCATAGGCGCTGGCCAGGCCGACGATGCCGGCGCCCACGATGCAGACATGCATTGATCGTTTCTTCATGCTGCCGCACTGTAGGCCGGTACGGGGCAGGGCAGCCATGGCATTTGGCATGCAGGGTATGCCCCCTGGTTATGGTCTGCCCGCGCGATGCCTGCGTTCGGGCCTTTGCGGTGGCCGTGTTTACCCGGGGCCTGGCAGGTCCTGGGCTGCCACCCATAAATCTGGGGCATGGAGCAGCCCGATATTGTCATCCCCCGGAGCCGGGCGTGCTTTCTACACTGGCGGCACATCGACCACCGAAGAGGAGACACCGCATGCAACTTCACTCCACCGTGCTCTGCGCGGCACTGGGTCTGGGCTTTCTGGGCACCGCCCATGCCGACACCCTGGCCAAGGTGCGCGACAGCGGGCGCATCACGCTCGCCTACCGCGAGTCTTCCGTGCCCTTCAGCTACCTGGACAACGGCAAGCCCGTCGGCATGACCGTGGAGCTCTCGCAGGCGGTGGCAGACGCCGTGAAGAAGGCGCTGAACCTGCCCACGCTGGAGGTGCGCTGGCAGGCCGTGACCTCGCAGAACCGCATGCCGCTGCTGGCCAACGGCACCATTGACCTGGAGTGCGGATCGACCACCAACAACACGGTGCGCGCCAAGGAAGTGGGCTTTGCCATCAATCATTTCTACACCGGCACGCGGCTGCTGGTGAAGAAAAGCTCGGGCATCCAGAACTATGCCGATCTCAAGGGAAAGACCGTTGCCATCACCACCGGCACCACCAATCTGCAGGTGCTGCGCAAGGCCAATGCCGAGCAGGGCTGGGGCATGAATATCGTCATGGCCAAGGATCATGCCGACGGCTTTCTGCTGGTCGAGAACGACCGTGCCGCGGCCTTTGGCATGGACGACATCCTGCTCTACGGACTGATCGCCAACGCCAAGAACCCCAAGGATTTCCGCGTCGTGGCCGATGCGCTGCAGGTCGAGCCCTATGCCTGCATGCTGCGCAAGGACGACCCGCAGTTCAAGCGGCTGGTGGATGGCGTGATCGGTGACATGATGAAGTCGGGCGCCTTCGCCAGGCTCTACGACAAATGGTTCATGCAGCCCATCGCGCCCAAGAACGTGGCCCTGGGTCTGCCCATGAGCGAGCCGCTGCAGCGCAATGTGCAGGAGCTCGGCGACAAGCCGGCGTTCTGAGATGCGGGCGGTGGGCATTCTCGGCGGCATGGGTCCCGCAGCGGGCGCGGATTTTGTGCGCCTGTTCGTGCAGGCCTGCACCCGGCACCTGCAGGACCAGGGCCTGCCCGTGCATGACCAGGCCTATCCGGAGCACTGGCTGGTGCAGCTGCCCATGCCCGACCGCACGCAGGCGCTGCGCCGCGATCCTCAGTCCCCTGCGGGCCCGGCAGCGCATCTGCTGCTGGGCGCGGGCCGGCTGGCGGCGCTGGGCGTGCGCAGCGTGGCCCTGGCCTGCAACACGGCGCATGCCTGGCATGGGCAGATCCAGGCGATTTTTCCGCAGTTGCGCGTGCTGCACATCGCGCAGCAAACGGCGCTGTACCTGAAGGCAGGCGGCGCGCGCCAGGCCCTGGTGCTGGCCACGGACGGCACCTATGACAGTGGGCTCTATGACGCTGCGCTGGCCGATTGCGGCATTGCCGCACTGCGGCCCGGACCGGCGGGCCGGGCCCGGCTCATGCAAGGCATCTACGAGGGCGTGAAGCAGGGCGATATGCCGCTGGCCGTGCAATGCTTCGGCGAGGCGCTGGCGCCGCTGCTGCAGCGCCATGGCGCCGTGCCCGTGATCATGGGCTGTACCGAAATCCCGCTGGCGCTGCCGCAGGCACCGCAGGCCCGCGGCGCCGAGCTGGTGGACCCGGCCTGGATACTGGCCTGTGCGTTGGCACAGGACGCCTACGCGCATTAGCTGCGACGGCAGCACGCTTGCGGAGCGGACCAGGACGCATCAAAAAGATGAGCTGCAGCCGCCTACAAATAAACAAACATGGATTGAATCATTGCCATATTTGTTGATGGGCAAGCGATAAAAGCTCATCTTTTGATGATTGCTGCGGGCGCCATGCCGGCCTGTGCTACGACTTCCGGGTCTCCTGCATCGTTGATTCCATGGCGGCCTTGTAGATGCTTTGCCGGGGCCGCTGCATCAGGCGGCGCAGCATGGGCTCGAACTCGCTCAGAGGCAGGGTCTCGCCCCGGGGATCGAAGGCCGGATTGTCATAGAGTTCACAGAACTCGGCCGTGCGCGTGTAGTGCGGATGCTGCCGGAACTGCTCGCGCATATCCCTGTCCAGGCCGATGTGATGGAAGAAATAGTGGCCCTGGAAAATGCCGTGATGCCGGACCATCCAGTGGTTGGCCTCGCTCACAAAGGGCTGGACAATCGCGGCGGCGATGTCCGGGTGGTTGAAGGACCCGAGGGTGTCGCCAATGTCGTGCAGCAGCGCGCACACTACATACTCCTCGTCGCGGCCGTCGCGCAGAGCACGTGTGGCGGTTTGCAGGGAGTGGGTATAGCGGTCCACCGGAAAGCCGCCATAGTCGCCTTCCAGCAGCTTCAGATGGGCCATCACCCGGTCGGGCAGGCCGCTGGTGAAGTGTGCGAATTCGCCGCCGATCAACTGCCAGTCTTCACGCGTGCTGTCTTGTATGCGCAGAAAGTTCGCCCGTGCATTCATGCCATGTCTTTCGTGGGTTATGGTCGTTGCACTGTAGGGCGCGGGCAGGGGCTGCGCTGTCAAGGGCATGACATGCCGCCACCGCCTTGATGCGCGGATCCTGTTGGCCGCAGACGGGAGCGCGAGGATTGCGTGCGTCAGTAGGTTTCCAGGTGCAGACGTCCTTCGCGCTTGAGTTTTGCGCCCAGTTCATCCCAGCCCAGTCCTGCCTGCTGGGCCACATCACGCAGGGCCAGCACGACGCCGTCCTCCATGCTTTTGAGACCGCAGACATAGATGTGGGTGTTGTCGTCGCGCAGCAGCTCCATGAGGTCGGCCGAGCGCTCACGCATGGCGTCCTGCACATAGCGCCTGGGCTGGCCGGCCACGCGCGAGAAGGCGAAGTTGATGTCGATGAAATCCTTGGGCAGGTTCTGCAGGGGACCGAAATAGGGCAGCTCCTGAGGCGTGCGCGCACCGAAGAACAGCAGCAGTTTGCCGCTGTCGAACTTGCCGCTCTTGCGCAGACGGCGGCGCCACTCCGTCATGGCGCGCATGGGCGCGCTGCCGGTGCCGGTGCAGATCATCACGATGTGCGAGCGCGGATGGTTGGGCATGAGAAAGCTGCTGCCGAACGGGCCGATGACCTGGACCTTGTCACCGACCTGCAGATCGCAGAGATAGTTGCTGGCCACGCCGCGCACGGGCTGGCCCTGGTGATCCTCGACCACGCGCTTCACGGTCAAGGCCAGATTGTTGTAGCCGGGGCGCTCGCCGTTGCGTGCGCTGGCAATCGAGTACTGGCGCGCCACATGCGGCTTGCCGCCGGCATCCACACCGGGCGGGACAATGCCCAGCGACTGGCCTTCGAGCACCGGGAAGGGCATGGCGCCGAAGTCCAGAACGATATGGTGGGTCTCGCTGTCGAAGCCGGCTTCCGTGCAGTTCAGATTGCCCACCACCGTGGCCGTCACCGGAGCCTTGGGACCATGCAGATTGGTGTAGGCATGGGCGGCAGA
>NZ_SPEY01000035.1 GCF_009360615.1 Comamonas sp. | reverse complement strand
AGCAGGCTCTGCCAGGTCGCGGCATGATCCACGCGGAAGCCGGACAGGGCCGAAATCAGATAGTGGACATCGACAGCGGTCGGCTGCTCCCTGAACAAGCCCTGCGCCACGCCGCGCTGCAGGATGCGCTCGATAGGCTCCAGCGCCGCCTTGCGCAACAGCTCGGTCTTGGAGATCTGGCCCAGCATCTCTCCGCTCTGGAAATTCTCCTGCAGCACCAGACGCGTGAACTCCCGGTTCTGCTCGTGATACTCGAAGCTCTTGCGCGCCAGCGCATGCAGCGCCTGCAAGGGCTCCAGCGCATCGAGATTGAGCAGCTCCTCGGACTCGCGGATATCCGAATAGCTCTGCTCGATGACTGCGAGATACACATCCTTCTTGTTACCGAAGTAGTAATACAGCATGCGCTTGGCGCAGCCCGCCCTGGCAGCAATGCGCTCCAGCCGCGCCCCGTCATAGCCGTAGTTGGCAAACTCGGTCTTGCCCGCGTCCAGCAGGGCCTGGCGCATATCGGCCGAGGCCTCGTCTGCCGAAGGCTGCTGGCTCAGTGAATGTTCAGGACCTTGCTGCTCGCTCACGACCACATCTCCATTGACTCAAGCGCGCCAGCGTACATGAAAAAAGGCCCCCACACTTCCCACTGCGTGTGGTCGCAGCCCCTCGGAGAGGAGGCGCTTTTGATCTTGGTGCTGCACGGCGATGAAAAAAGCCATGGCTCTGACGAGCCATGGCTTTTCGGTTCAGTGCCTGCGTCGCTTATTTGTCGCTATCGGGCAATGCGTAGGCAATCACATAGTCACCGCGGTCGGGCGACTGGCGGGCACCGCCGGCCGAGATCACCACATACTGCTTGCCGGTTCTGGGCGACTTGTAGGTCATGGGGCCGCCCTGGCTGCCCACAGGCAGACGGCTCTTCCAGATTTCCCGGCCAGTGGCGCTATCCCAGGCGCGCAGATAGTAATCCTGCGTGCCGGCAAAGAACACCAGGCCGCCTTGCGTCGCCAGCGTACCGCCCAGCGTGGGCAAGCCCACCGGCATGGGCATGCGCATCTTGATACCCATGGGACCCTGATCCTGCACCGTGCCCACAGGCACCTGCCAGACCACTTGCTGGGTCTTCATGTCGATGGCGGTCAGCGTGCCGAACGGAGGTTTCTGGCAAGGGATACCCAGCGGCGACATGAAACGATCCTTGATCACCGCATAGGGAGTGCCGCCCAGCGGTACCTGGCCCATGCCGGTGTTGGGCGCCTCGCCGCCGTCGGACAGCTTGTCCTTTTTCTGCTGGGGCATCATCTGCACCCACAGGCCCAGACGCATGTCGTTCACAAAGATCAGGTTGTTGGTGGGGTCCGCAGACAGCCCTCCCCAGTTCATGCCGCCCAGCGAACCGGGGAAGCTCAGCGACACATCGGTGCCTGGCGCCGTGAACAGGCCTTCATAGCGCATGGACTTGAACTTGATGCGGCAGATCAGTTGATCCACCGGGGTCGCACCCCACATATCGGCTTCGGTCAGGGTCTTGGTGCCGATCTGCGGCATCCCCACGGAAAGAGGCTGGTTCGGAGCATATTTTTCACCGGGAATATGACCGGGCTTGACGGCCATGTCTTCCACCTTGGTCAACGGCTTGCCGCTGTGGCGGTCCAGTACGAAGATCTGACCGGCCTTGGTGCCGACCACCAGCGCGGGGGTGCTTGTGCCGTCCTGCCGAGGGAAGTCGATCAGCGTGGGCGCCATGGGAACGTCGAAGTCCCACAGATCGTTGTGCACGGTCTGGTACACCCATTTTTCCTTGCCCGTGGCAGCATCCAGCGCGAGGATGGAAGCGCCGTACTTCAGGTCCACGGCAGAGCGCGTGGCGCCGTAGAGGTCCACCGAGGGCGAGCCCATGGGCAGATACACGGTGTTGGAGCCGGGGTCGTAGGTCGTTCCCGCCCAGACATTGGCCGATGAGCGGGTGTAGGTCTGGCCAGGCTTGAGCACTTCATTGGGCGTGGCCGATCCGGAATCGAATGCCCAGCGCTGCGCACCGCTCACCACATCGAAGCCGCGGATCACGCCACCAGGCATGTCCACCTGCACATTGTCGGCCACGCGACCACCGACCACCACCGTGGTGCCGGCCACCGTGGGGGCCGATGTCAGGGTGTAGAACGCGGGATTGGAAACAGTGCCGATGCCCTGCTTGAGGTCGACCACGCCATGTTCGCCGAACTCGTCGCAGAGCTCGCCATTGTCTGCATTGATGGCAAACAGGCGCGCGTCGATGGTGTTCATGAGAATGCGGCGCTTGCAGGCTGCGCCGGCAGGCAGACTCACTGCCTGCACGGGCGTCGATCCCGGCACGCTGGGCTGGGCCAGTGCTGCATCCGCATCGAAGTAAGCCAGGCCGCGGCAACGCTCCCACACACCGCCCACATGGGAGTTGGTGTCATGGCGCCACAGCTGCTTGCCGGTATCGGCGTCCAGCGCAATCACGTTGTTGCTGGGAGTGCAGACAAACACCTTGTCGCCCACCTGCAGCGGCGTGGTCTGGTCTTCAGCGCCGGCCCCCGTGGATTGGGGCACATCGCCGGTACGGAAGGTCCAGGCCACCTGAAGCTGGTTCACGTTGTCCGCGTTGATCTGATCCAGCGCGGCAAAGCGGTCGTTGTTGCTGCTGTTGCCGTAATGGCTCCAGTCCTTTTGCTCACTGGCCGCATCCACGGGCTTGCGGGTCACGGCAGACTGGGTCTGCACCTCGGGGTGGATCTGGAACATGGACACAAAAGCCGCCATGCCAGCCAGAAGCAGGACCGCTGCGCCAGCAAACGGCGCCTTGCTGGTCGGGGCATTGATCGACCCGCCAGCCTTGCGCAGCAAAGGCATGCTGGCCAGCACCGCCACGGCGGCAAAAGTCAAGGCCAGCAGCCGCGAAATCAGGCTCCAGTAATCGAGGCCGACTTCAGCCAGCGCCCAAAGCACGGTGGCGGCAAAAGTGGCCAGATAGAACCATGCACCGCTCGCCCGGCGGCGAATCAGCTGCAGGCCGGACAGCAGCAGTCCTAGACCCGCGAGCAGGAAGTACCAGCTGCCGCCCAGGCTGATGAGCTTGCCACCGCCTATCAAGAAGAACAGGCCGGCAAGCGCCAGTGCCGCCCCCAGAACCCAGAGCCAGATGCGCGCAGCCAAGGGCTGCGCCTGCTCCTGATGTGTCATATCGAACCTCGAACGGTATGAGCCCGCGTGCGCACCGACACCCGGTCGCAGCTAGGCATTTTTTTGAATGAGAAAAAAAGTCCATTGTTGTGAGAAATAAAGTCCATCGCTTGCAAACGTGTACCAGCAATTTCAGGAATCTCTGAAATTTCCATTTCCACTTGGAATTCAGGGCAACAAAAAAGGCCGCAGATGCGGCCTTTGGAGAGAGGATAAAGCGCCTTATTTGCGACGCTGCAGCCAGGCGATCAGCTCGCCCATGATGCCCTTGCGGAACAGCAGCACACAGAGCACAAAGATCAGGCCGGTGACGATGGTGACCGACTCGCCCAATGTGCCAAACCACTCCACTCCCGTGGCGTGCGCCAGAAAGGTACCGAACTCGCCGATCTTGTTTTCCAGCGCCACAACGACGGCCGAGCCCAGCAGCGGACCCGACAGCGTGCCCAGACCACCCATCAGCGTCATCAAAATCACGTGACCGGAAGTGGTCCAGTGCACATCGGACAGGGTGGCAAAGCCCAGCACCAGGGTCTTGAGGGAACCGGCCAGACCCGTCAGGGCTGCAGAGATGACAAAGGCCAGCAGCTTGAAGCGGTTGACGTCATAACCCAGCGAGATGGCGCGCGGCTCGTTCTCCTTGATGGCCTTGAGCACCTGCCCGAACGGCGAATGGATGGTGCGCACAATGAGCAGAAAGGCAGCCACCACGATGACCAGGGCCACGTAGTACATGACCATGTCGCTGCTCAGGTCGATCACGCCGAACAGCTTGCCGCGCGGCACGCCCTGCAAGCCGTCTTCGCCGCCCGTGAACTTGGCCTGCAGTGCGACAAAGAACAGCATCTGGGCCAGCGCCAGCGTGATCATGGAGAAATAAATGCCCTGGCGACGGATGGCCAGCCAGCCAAAGATCAGACCCAGCAGACCACCGACCAAGGTGCCCAGCAGCATGCCGATCTCGGGCGTGAAGCCCCAGGCCTTGATGCTGTAGCCCGCCACATAGGCGGCACCGCCCAGAAAAGCCGCATGGCCGAAGGACAGCAGCCCTGTATAGCCCAGCAGCAGATTGAAGGCCGAAGCAAACAGTGCAAAGCACATCAGCTTCATCACAAAAACGGGATAGGCACCGAGCAGGGGCGCGACGATCAGACCCAGCAGCAGCAGGCCGTAGCCCACGGGGGCAATGCGTTGAACAAGCGTCTTGGATTTCATGTCGTGCCCCTCTTATTTTTCTTTACCGAACAAGCCAGCGGGGCGAATCAGCAAAACAATCACCATGATGAAAAACACGACGGTGGACGAGGCCTCGGGCCAGAAAACCTTGGTCAGTCCCTCGATGACGCCCAGTGCCAGACCGGTGAGGATGGAGCCCATGATGGAGCCCATGCCACCGATCACCACCACGGCAAAGACCACGATGATGAGGTTCTGCCCCATCAGCGGCGTGACCTGATAGACCGGAGCGGCCAGCACGCCCGCAAAGGCGGCCAGCGCGGCACCGAAGGCATAGGTCAGCGTGATCATCACGGGCACGTTGACGCCGAACGCCTCGACCAGACGCGGGTTCTCGGTGCCGGCACGCAGATAGGCGCCGATGCGCGTCTTCTCGATCACAAACCAGGTCGCCACGCACACCACGATGGAAGCGACGACCACCCAGGCACGGTAATTGGGCAGGATCATGAAGCCGAGATTGGTTGCGCCTTCGAGCAGCTCGGGCGTGTCGTAGCCCAGGCCCGAGACGCCATACACGGAGCGGAACACCCCCTCGATCAGCAGCGACAGCCCCAGCGTGAGCAGCAGGCCGTAGAGATGATCGAGCTTGTAGATCCAGCGCAGCAAAAAGCGCTCGATCAACACCCCCAGAATCCCCACCAGCACCGGCGACAGGATCAGCATCACCCAGTAGTTGATGCCGAAATAGCTCATGGCCATCCAGGTGCACATGGCCCCCAGCATGAACAGGGCGCCATGCGCAAAGTTGATGACATTGAGCAGGCCGAAGATCACGGCCAGGCCCAGGCTCAGAATTGCGTAGAACGAGCCGTTGACCAGCCCCAGAAGGAGCTGGCTCATCAGGCCGGGCAATGAAACGCCGAAGATTTCCATGAGAGATACGCTGGTGAGGGTGAGGTGTGCATCAAACCGGTGGTGCCATTACTTCCAGAGTGCGCACTTGGTTTCGGCCTTGGTGGTCCAGACCGTCTCGGCGGGCAGCTTGGTCAGCACCTTGAGGTAGTCCCAGGGCTTGGTGGATTCGCTGGGCTTCTTGGCTTCGACCAGATACATATCGTGGGCAAACGTGCCGTCGGGACGGATCACGCCCTTGCCGTAGAAGTCGTTGATGGGCGTGCTCTTGAGGTGAGCCATCACCTTGTCGGCATTGGTGGTCTTGACCGCTTCGACGGCCTTCAGATAGTTCATCACGGCCGAGTAGTCGGCGGCCTGCACATCGGTGGGCATGCGCTTGGTCTTGGCAAAGAACTTGTTGGCGAACTTGCGCGATTCGTCGTTCATGTCCCAGTACCAGCTGGTGGTGTGCAGCAGACCTTCGGTGTTCTTCAGGCCCAGGCTGTGGATGTCGGTCAGGAAGACCAGCAGACCGGCAGTCTTCATGGTCTTGTTGATGCCGAACTCCTTGGCAGCCTTGATGGCATTGATGGTGTCGCCGCCCGCATTGGCCAGACCCAGGATATGGGCTTTGGAGCTTTGTGCCTGCAGCAGGAAGGACGAGAAGTCCGAAGCATTGAGCGGATGCTTGACCGAGCCCAGCACCTTGCCGCCCTTGGCGTTGATGACCTTGGTGGTGTCGGCTTCCAGCGCCTGGCCGAAGGCATAGTCGGCGGTCAGGAAGAACCAGTCCTTGCCGCCGCGATCCACCACGGCCCCCCCCGTTCCCTTGGCCAGGGCCACAGTGTCGTAGGCGTAGTGCACGGTATAGGGGTTGCACTGCTCGTTGGTCAGTGCGGACGAGCCCGCGCCGCTGTTGAAGTGGACGCGCTTTTTCTCGTTGGCGATCTGGGAGACGGCCAGCGCCGTGCCCGAATTGGTGCCGCTGAAGACCATGGAGATACCCTGTGTATCAATCCACTCTCGCACCTTGGAAGCTGCGATGTCGGCCTTGTTCTGATGGTCTGCACTGACCAGCTCGATGGGCTGGCCCAGGGCCTTGCCGCCGAAGTCGTCGATCGCCATCTGCATGGCGACCGCACCGTTCTTGCCCTCCACGTCGGCGTACAGGCTGGACATGTCAGTGACGAAACCGATCTTCACCTTTTCCTGGGCCTGGGCCAGGGGGCTGGACAGACCGGCCACGGCCAGCATGCAAGAGAGAACGCTCAGTTTTGCTTTCATCTTTATCTCCACGGGTTGGGTCTCTGTTGTGAACGAATGGGAGGTGCTTGAAGGCTCAGACGCCCAGCAGCTCGTTGAGCACGGACATCTTCTCGTCCAGTTCGCTGGCTCCGAAGCGCAGGGCGACATGGCCGTGCTCGACCACATAGAAGCGGTCGGCGAGCGGGGCGGCAAAGCGGAAGTTCTGCTCCACCATCACCACGGTGTAGCCTTTCTCGCGCAGCGTGGTGATCATCCGAGCCAGGGTCTGGACGATGACCGGGGCCAGGCCTTCGGAAATCTCGTCGAGCAGCAGCAGACGCGCACCCGTGCGCAGAATCCGCGCCACGGCCAGCATCTGCTGTTCGCCGCCCGACAGACGCGTGCCCTGGCTGTTCCTGCGCTCATAGAGGTTGGGGAACATCTGATAGATCTCGTCGATGCTCATCCCCGGCTCGCCGGTCTTGAGCGGCGGCGGCAGCATCAGGTTTTCTTCGCAGGACAGGCTGGAGAAAATGCCGCGCTCCTCGGGGCAGTAGCCCACGCCCAGGTGGGCGATCCTGTGGGTGGGCATGTGAATGGTTTCCACGCCGTTGATCCTGATCGAGCCCTTGCGCGAACCGGTCAGCCCCATGATGGCGCGCAGCGTGGAAGTGCGCCCCGCGCCATTGCGCCCCAGCAAGGTCACCACCTCGCCAGGATTGACCACCAGATCCATGCCATGCAGCACATGGGATTCGCCATACCAGGCATTGAGTCCCGAAATTTCCAGCGCCGGAGTACTTGTCTTATTCATTCGTCTCACTCAAATCAAGCATGCGCAAAAGCCAGAGGCAGCAAGCAAAGGCCGCCCTGCGGCGAAGCTGCCGTCCCCCTCAGGGGGAAGCCGCGCGAGCGGCACAGGGGGAGCATTCAATGCCCTCCCTGGAGCTGCCCGTCCGTGGTCCCCATATAGGCCTCCATCACCTGCGGATTACGGGAAACCTCTTCATAGCGCCCTTCGGCCAGAACCGCGCCGCGCTGCAGCACGGTGATGCGATCGGCGATGGTGGCGATCACCTTCATGTTGTGCTCCACCATCAGGATGGTGCGGCCTGCAGAGACCTTCTTGATGAGCTGCGTCACGCGGTCCACGTCCTCGTGACCCATGCCCTGCGTGGGCTCGTCCAGCAGCATCAGCTCGGGCTCCATGGCCAGCGTGGTCGCAATTTCCAGGGCCCGCTTGCGTCCGTAGGGCAGGTTCACGGTCACTTCATCGGCCAGGTCCTGCAGACCGACTTCGGTCAGCAACTCCATGGCGCGGTCGTTGAGCTGATTGAGCGTCTTTTCGCTGGTCCAGAACTGGTAGGCCGTTCCCAGCTTGCGCTGCAGGCCGATGCGCACGTTCTCCAGCAGGGTGCAGTGGGGAAAGACGGCGGAAATCTGAAACGAGCGAATCACGCCGCGTCGCGCAATCTGTGCCGGCGCCTCGCGGGTAATGTCTGCCCCGTTGAACTGAATGCTCCCGGAAGTGGGCTCCAGAAACTTGGTCAGCAGATTGAAGCAAGTGGTCTTGCCCGCGCCATTGGGCCCGATCAGCGCATGAATGGAGCCACGCTGCACGGCCAGATCCACCTTGCTGACCGCGGTAAAGCCTTTGAACTCTTTGGTGAGTTGCCTGGTTTCGAGAATAAGGTCGCTCATGCGCTGGCCGTCAGTCCTGAATGCTGCAAAACAAAGAGGCAGCACCTTGCCGTGCTTCCTCTGCCTGAGCGGCATCTTGGTCTTTCATGCTGCAGTGCCGCAGCGGGAAACTCCTAGGAACGCGACAGTGCCCTACTTATGCTTTCCCTAATTCACCACAAGACAAACAGATACAACAGGAGTGACTGCAAACTTCAAACGCATCTCAATATCCAGTCACTCGAAAGACCGCTGAATCACCTGGAATGCCGGCATCCGCCCCGGAACTCCCAAAAAAGCTTATGCCTCATATATATTGCGCTATCAAGTTTAATAAGTTCGGGCGAAATTCGCGGTACTCTGGCAAGCCTCCCCAGATTGGCCCTGATGCCGTAAACCCTGAGTCTCTCAATTCCCACTGGATGAACCGGGTTACTAGCCCAAACCCCGCAAATATGCTTGCTATTTGTCGTCCTTCAAAACTATTAACGACAAATGCGCCCTGACTCGCCATGCATTTAAAAGCTGCTTGTGCTGTCTCATCGGGGTTTCCCATCAATCTGCCGCTGAAATCCATATTCAACGGGTGACAGCCGCGACCCAGACATCGGCCCGGCGGTTGGGAGGACGGTGTCTGCTGGCGTTGCCGCGCAACGCTTGAATTCGGGCGCGAAAACGCATGGAATAAAACCCCGTGCAGCACTGTTTACTGCAGGTCAACCACAAGGAGAGACCTCATGTTTCGCATCGCTTCCCTGACGCTCGCTTCTGCCGCCCTTCTGGCGGCTTGCTCGACCGGTCCGGTCGCCCCGGCAAAGTCCCCGGCCACCACGCTCAACGGTGTGCTGGTCGGACCGACCCAGATGACGCTCTACGTCTTTGACAAGGATGCCGCCGGCTCCGGCAAAAGCGTCTGCAACGGCGGCTGTGCCACCAACTGGCCACCTTTGACAGCGCCAGCGAATGCAGCACCGATCGGCGACTGGAGCGTGGTGATGCGCGACGACGGCAGCAAGCAATGGGCGTACAAGGGACGCCCCCTCTATCACTGGGCCAAGGACGCCAAGCCGGGCGACAAGACGGGTGACGGCTTTCTCAACAATAGCTGGCATGTTGCCAAGCCTTGAGTGAAGATCGACGCCGCCCTGGTCCATATCCCCCGCCTGCGCCGCTATGCACGCGTGCTGGCGGGCGATGCTGTACTCGCCGACGATCTGGTGCAGGACACGCTGGAGCGCGCCTGCCAGAAATGGGCCCTTTGGCGGGCGCCGGCCAACGCCTCGGCCGAGCAGACGCAGAAAGCCTTGCTCGGCTGGCTGCTGACCCTGATGCACAACCTCTATGCCAATCAGTGGCAGCAGTCGTCGCGCCATCGCCTGGTGGAGCTGGACGAGGCCCAGGACGCGGCGCACGACCCCATGCCCAGGCTGACGCTGCAGCTGGACCTGGAGCGGGCCCTGTCCCATCTCACGCCCCAGGCACGCGAGGTGCTGCTGCTGATCGGCATGGAGCAGTTCAGCTATCAGGAAGCCGCCCAGATGCTGGACGTTCCCGTGGGAACGGTGATGTCTCGCCTCTCGCGCGCCCGCGAGCAGCTCAGGCGTCTCATGGAAGGAGAAAGACCCGCGACGACCGTGTTGAGGGCTGTCAAATGAAGGAAAGTGCAATGACACCCCTGCGCCCCGATGACGCCACGCTGCATGCCTGGGTGGATGGAGAGTTGCAGCCCGATGCCGCTGCGGCGGTGGCGCAATGGCTGGCCGAACACCCCGATGAAGCAGCGCGCATGGCCGGCATTCAGGCCCAGAATGCCGGCCTCCAGGCTCTGCATGCGTCCTTGCTCGAAGAGCCGGTGCCGCCCCGGCTCATCCGCTCACTGCAAAAGCCGTCGCTGCAGTGGCGCTGGCCACATGCGCTGGCCGCCGGCATCATGCTCAGCGTGGGCCTGGGACTGGGCTACGGTGCGGGCCGACAGACATCGGCTTCGCAGGCTGCCGCGCCGCTTGCGCAGTTGCCGGGTTTTGTGCGCGAGGCAGCGGCAGCCCATGCAGTCTATGTGCCCGAGCAGCGCCACCCCGTCGAGGTCGCGGTACAGCAGCAGGCGCATCTGGTGCAGTGGCTGTCCAGGCGGCTGGGCGTTGCGCTCAAGCCGCCGGTGCTGGAAGCCCAGGGCTTTCAACTCATGGGCGGGCGACTGCTGCCCGGAGAAAGCGGCCAGGCGCGCGCCCAGTTCATGTACGAGGATCAGGCCGGCCAGCGCGTCACCCTGTATGTCTCGGTGCTCAAGGCCGAGGCGGAGTCCAAGTCCGCCCCCGCTTCCTTCGAATGGAGCAGAGACGGAGCCAGCCATGGCTTTTACTGGATAGAGGGCCGGCAGGGCTATGCGCTGAGTGCTTCGCTGCCGCGCGAGCGGCTTCAGGTGCTGGCCGATGCGGTCTATCGTCAGTTGAACTGAGACCGCAACTCTCACCTCCTGCGGAGGAGCAAACGGGACGATCTTATTGCAGACTGCCGCTGCCGCCCTCGCCGCTGGCCGACTCGGGCAAGGCCAGGGGCAGTACGCCAATGCCCTCTTCGATCAGCTCCATGGCCTCGCGGGCGCTGGTCTGACCGCGAATGGCGCGCTCCTCGGTTTCACCATAGTGAATGCGACGCGCCTCTTCGGCAAATTTCCTGCCGACATCCTCGCTGCTTTGAGCGACCTTGCGCGACCACTGCATCCATGCAGCCTGCATGGACTGCAGATAGGCGCGTGCCTCGGCACTGATTTCGGGGCTGGCGGCCCTCGCCGGCGCTGCGGCAGGGGCCGGATGCGGGGCCTGGGTTGGTTGGGGAGGCTGGGCGCCCAGATTGAGGCGGGGAGCACTCAGGCGTTTGGTCACATCGCTATCGCCGCAGACAGGGCATTGCACCAGCCTGCGCTGCAGCTGTTTCTGAAAATCATCTTCCGAAGCAAACCAGCCTTCGAAGACATGGCCTGCAGGGCAGTGAAGATCAAGCACTTTCATGGCGCCACTCAACCCTTGCGGTGAACCAGATAGCGATAGACAAAGCCGGGAAATGCCAGCGTCAGGAACAGGGTAGCAGTGATGGCATAAAACTCCCAGCCCTGGGGAGATATCTGGCCGGCGCGGCGCTCCAGCAGCAAGCCCAGGCCGCCCACCAGCACATACAGGGCAAGCATCTCCAGCAGGCGCACCCACAGCGGTTTGCGACCGGCCATGACAGGGCCGACAATGCCCAGACGCTGGTTGATAAAAGGCAAATTGGCTGCCACAAGGGCAGCCAAGATGATGAGCCAGATAGAGGCGGTTATAGACACAAAGCCATTCCTAGAAAAAGCGATGAGGGCATCGAGCCCTCATCACGTTCGTCTTGTCAGGAAGCCAGGGCACGCACAACGGCGTCAGCACACAAGGCCATCAGACCGCCAGGCAGGATGCCCAGCAGCAGAACCAGCGCACCGTTGATCGTCAGCACGACGCGCACGTCCAGAGGGGCAGACACGCTGGTCGCGGTGATTGGAGCATCAAAGTACATGACCTTGACCACGCGCAGGTAATAGAAGGCACCGATCAGCGACATGATCACGGCAAACACGGCCAGACCGATGTACAGGCTGCTGCCCGAAGCGACCAGGGCCTGCAGCACGGACAGCTTGGCGTAGAAGCCGACCAGGGGCGGAATACCGGCCATGGAGAACAGGCAGATGGCCATCACACCGGCGTACAGCGGGCTGCGCTGGTTCAGGCCGGCCAGATCGGCGATTTCTTCGCTTTCAAAGCCTTCACGGGCCAGCAGCAGGATCACGCCGAAGGAAGCCAGAGCGGTGAGCACATAGGTCACGATGTAGAACATCGCCGAGCTGTAGGCATTTTCGACCGTGGCCGGATCCACCTTGCCGTCCACCACACCCGACATCAGGCCCAGCAGCACAAAGCCCATCTGGGAAATCGTCGAGTAAGCCAGCATGCGCTTGAGGCTGGTCTGCTGCAGGCCGGCCAGATTGCCGATCAGCAGCGAGCAGACGGCCAGAACCATCAGCATCTGCTGCCAGTCGATGGCCAGCGGCAGCAGTCCGTCCACCAGCAGGCGGATGGTCATGGCAAAGGCGGCCAGCTTGGGTGCTCCGCCGATCAGGGCGGTGATGGCCGTAGGTGCGCCCTGGTAGACGTCGGGAACCCACATGTGGAAGGGAACCACGCCCAGCTTGAAGGCCAGACCGGCAACCACGAAGACCAGACCGAAGACCAGCACCTGGTGCTTGATCTCGCCGGAATTGATGGCCTTGAAGACCTGGCCGATATCCAGCGAACCGGTGGCTCCGTAGAGCATGGACATGCCGTACAGCAGGAAGCCGGAAGCCATCGCGCCCAGCACGAAATACTTCATGGCGGCCTCGACGGACACGGTGTGGTCGCGGCGCAGAGCCACCAGCGCATAGCTCGACAGGGTCAGCAGCTCCAGGCCCAGGTACAGAACCAAGAAGTTGTTGCCGCTGATCATGATGAACATGCCCAGCAAGGCCAGCATGGACAGGGTGAAGAACTCACCGCCACGCAGCATGTCACGCTCGGCCGCATAGGGGCGACCGTAGACCATGGTGATCATCATGGCGATGGTGGCGAAGCACTTGAGCCAGTTGCCCATGGCGTCCGAGACAACCATGTTGCCCCAGCCGTAGAAGGTATTGCCGCTTGCGGCGTACATGCCCTGCATCACCGCTACGACAAGCAGGGTGAGCATGGTCAGAACATAGGTGCCGGTGCGACGGGCACTGTTGATGCCCAGGTCCACCAAGGCAATGACGCAGGCCATGACCAGGAGAGTGATCTCCGGGTAGATCGCCAGCCAGCTGATGTTGTCAATCATCTCGTGTCTCTCGTTTCAGTCTGGTCAGTTGAGCTTGCTCACAGCCACATGCTTGATGAGCTCTGCCACAGACACATCCATCACATCGGTGAAGGGCTTGGGATACAGACCCATGACCAGCACAGCCGCAGCCAGCACGCCCAGCACCAGGAATTCGCGGCAGTTGATGTCCTTGAGTTCGGCCACATGGTCGTTGGCCACGTCACCCAGGTACACGCGCTTGTACATCCACAGGGTGTAGGCGGCGCCGAAGATCAGGGCGGTTGCCGCGCCCAGACCAATCCAGAAGTTGTACTGCACGGCGCCCAGGATCACCATCCACTCGCCAACGAAACCGGCAGTGGCAGGCAGGCCGCAGTTGGCCATGGCGAACAGCAGGGCAAAGGCAGCGAACTTGGGCATGGTGTTGACCACGCCGCCGTAAGCGGCGATCTCACGCGAGTGAACGCGGTCGTACAGCACGCCGATGCACAGGAACATGGCGCCGGACACGAAACCGTGGGCGATCATCTGCACCAGGCCACCGGAGATGCCCAGGTTGTTGAACATGAAGAAGCCCAGGGTCACGAAACCCATGTGCGCCACGGACGAGTAAGCCACCAGCTTCTTCATGTCCTTTTGCACCAGGGCCACCACACCCACATAGATCACGGCAATCAGGGACAGCGTGATCATGAGGCCCGACCACTCGTGCGCCGCATCGGGAGCGATGGGCAGCGAGAAGCGCAGGAAGCCGTAGGCACCCAACTTCAGCATGATGGCCGCCAGCACGGCGGAGCCGCCGGTAGGTGCTTCGACGTGAACATCGGGCAGCCAGGTGTGGACCGGGAACATGGGCACCTTCACGGCAAAGGCGGCGAAGAAGGCGAAGAAGATCAGCGTCTGCGCCGTGCCGGACAGGGGCAGCTTGTGCCAGTCCAGGATCTCGAAGCTGCCGCCCGACTGGGTGTACAGGTAGATCAGTGCGACCAGCGTGAGCAGCGAGCCCATCAGGGTGTACAGGAAGAACTTGAAAGCCGCATAGATACGGTTCGGGCCGCCCCAGATACCGATGATCAGATACATCGGGATCAGGGTTGCCTCGAAGAACACGTAGAACAGCATGCCGTCCAGCGCGGCGAACACGCCGATCATCAGGCCCGACAGGATCAGGAACGCGCCCATGTACTGGTTCACGCGCTCGGTGATGTTGGCCCAGGAGGCAATCACCACGATGACGGTGATGAACGCCGTCAGCGGCACAAACCACATGGAGATGCCATCCACGCCCAGGTGGTAGTGGATGTTGAAGCGCTCAATCCAGAGCGCATTTTCCACAAACTGCATATTGGCAGTCGTGGTGTCGAAGCCGGTGACCAGAGGAATGGTCACCGCAAAGCCGATCAGTGCACCGATCAGGGCCAGCCAGCGCACTGCATTGGCCTGCCCTTCTTTGCTGAAGGCCAGCAGGAGGGCGCCAAAAGCGATCGGCACCCAGATAGAAAGACTCAACAAACCCATTTTTGTTTTTCCCCTACTACTTGTTGAGCCACACGAAGTACGTCATGAGGGCAACGATACCCAGCAGCATGACCAACGCGTAGTGATAGAGATAGCCTGTTTGCAGGCCGCGCACCCACTGGCCGAACTTGGCCATGAGCTTCCAGGAGCCGTTGACGATGGCGCCATCGATGATGGCCTGATCGCCGGCCTTCCAGAAGAAGGTACCGAAGGCACGGGCGCCGCGGGCGAAGATGTTCTCATAGACCCAGTCCACGCCGTACTTGCCCTCCAGAACCTGGTAGAGACCGATCTTCTTGGAGAAGGCCATGATGGCGGCAGGAATCTCGGGCTTGACCATGTAGAACACATAGGACACCAGCACACCGGCCAGAGCCAGCCAGAACGGCGCAGCCGTGAAGCCGTGCAGTGCCATGGGCACCCAGCCGTGGATCTGCTCGGCCAGTTCGGCCATGGCGCCATGCTTGGAGCCATCGACGTGGATCACGCCCTTGAAGAAGTCGCCGAACAGCATGGGCATCAGCGCAATCGCACCGATCACCACCGAGGGAATGGCCAGCAGCATCAGGGGGCCGGTCACCACCAGAGGCGACTCATGGGGCTTGCCGCCATGACCATGGCCGTGGTCGTCATGACCGTGGTGGTCGTCATGGTGCGCATCGGGGTTCTGGTCGTAGCGTTCCTCGCCGTGGAAGACGATGAAGTACAGGCGGAAGGAGTAGAAGGCCGTGATGAACACACCGGCCAGCACTGCGAAGCTGGCAAAGCCGGCTGCGGGCAGGTTGGAAGCGTGAACCGCCTCGATGATGGCGTCCTTGGAGTAGAAGCCCGAGAAGAAAGGCGTGCCGATCAGCGCGAGGTTACCCAGAAGGAAGGTGATCCAGGTGATGGGCATGTACTTGCGCACGCCGCCCATCCAGCGGATGTCCTGGTTGTGGTGCATGCCCATGATGACGGAGCCGGCACCGAGGAACAGCAGAGCCTTGAAGAAGGCGTGAGTCATCAGGTGGAACACGGACACCGAATAGGCCGACACGCCCAGCGCAATGGTCATATAGCCCAGCTGGGACAGCGTGGAGTACGCGATCACGCGCTTGATGTCGTTCTGGATGATGCCCAGGATACCCATGAACAGCGCCGTGATGGAGCCGATCACCAGGATGAAGTTCAGCGCAGCATCCGACAGCTCGTACAGGGGAGACATGCGCGACACCATGAAGATGCCGGCCGTCACCATGGTCGCCGCGTGAATCAGCGCGGAGATAGGTGTGGGGCCTTCCATGGAGTCCGGCAGCCAGGCGTGCAGCGGGAACTGTGCCGACTTGCCCATCGCACCGATGAACAGGCAGATGGCAGTCACGGTCACCAGCAGCCAGCCCGTGCCGGGCAGCTGGGTGTTCTGGATCTCGGGCAGCTTGGCGAAGATTTCGGAGTAGTTCAGCGTGCCGGTGTAGGCAGCGATCAGGCCGATGCCCAGAATGAAGCCGAAGTCACCCACGCGGTTGACCAGGAAGGCCTTCATGTTGGCGAAGATGGCCGTGGGCTTCTTGTAGTAGAAGCCGATCAGCAGATAGGACACCAGGCCCACGGCTTCCCAGCCGAAGAACAGCTGCAGCAGGTTGTTGCTCATGACGAGCATCAACATGGAGAAGGTGAACAGCGAGATGTAGG
>NZ_SPEY01000124.1 GCF_009360615.1 Comamonas sp. | reverse complement strand
GCACGATGCGATTGGCCCCCGGGTCCACGGCGATCACGCCCGACAGGAACACCAGATCGCCCGCCCGCCGCCAGGCCGCATAACGTGCCAGGGGCTGTGCAATGCCTGTGGTATCTACGCTCATGCAACGCTCCGTTCAATACAGGGGGTGAACCAGGCAGCCAGCGGCTCGCCGTTGCTGACGCGCCCCTCGCGCATCACCACACGGCGGTGGCTGCGGGATGGAAAGCCGCTGACGCTGGACTGAGGAAGGATCACCAGATCGGCTGTCGCGCCTGGCTGCAGCGGCAGACGGCCGACACCATGACCCAGCCAATCGCGGCGACAGACGCTGTCGCTCCACTCGTCGAAGGCCGAAGTCAGCTGCGCGGCCGCCACTGCGGTGCTCAGCGCTTCCAGCGGATCGAAACTGCCCAGCGGGCAGAAAGGGTCCTGCACGTTGTCGCTGGAGATCATCAGCGGTATGCCGCGCGCCCTGGCCTCCTTGACCAGCGTCAGGCCTCGCTGCCGCGGCGTGACACCGGTTTGCGCGTCCTGCAGCAGCAGGTTCGTCACCGGCAGGCTGACCATGGTGATGGGAGTGCTGGCCACTGCATCCAGCGTGCGCAGCGCCTGCTCCAGCGGTTGCGCCGCCAGCGCGCAGGTATGGCCGCAGACCACACGGCCTTCGAAACGCAGTTCCTTGAGCAGCGCGGCCGTGGTGGCCAGCCCCTGGGCTGCGGGGTTGAGTTCCTCGTCCACATGCAGGTCCACATCCAGGCCGTGCTGCTGCGCAGCCTCAAACAGATGGCGCAAGGCCTGCGGGCTCCAGTGGGTGGAATGGACAAAGCCGCCGAGCAAGGCCCCCGCGCCACTGAGCGCCACCTGCTTGGCCAGACGCATCGCCACACCGCGTTCCTCATAAAGATGCAGGGGAATCAGGCTGACGCGCTCGAGCAGCACACGCCCCGCCCATTCCTGCGCCAGCTCGCGCAGCACTTCCCAGGCCACAGGTACCGAGTCCGGCTCCCACCAGTCGCAATGGCTGCGTGCATGCGAAACACCGGCTTCATAGGCCCATTGCAGGCCCTGACTCGCACGGCGGCGCACATCGGCCGCCGTCCAGTTCTGCTTGTCCACCATCATCGCCTCTATCGCTGCCAGCAGGCCCGGCTTCACCGGTCCCATGCGCTCCAGCGTGAACGCCTTGTCCAGATGCAGATGCGCGTCCACCATGGTCGGCAGCACCAGCGCTCCTTGCAGATCCCAGACCTGGGAGCCGAAGCTGCGCGGCAGGGCTGGCGTTTCGGCGGCTACGGCCGCAATGCGCCCGTTGGAGATCTCCAGACGCGACAGCGGCATCTCGCTGCGCTGCCCCAGGGCCGCAAGCAACCAGCGCGGCAACCGTGCGTTGCAGAGTGTCAGATGTGAGGACATGGAGAGCTCTCCTAGGCAAAGCGGCGCATGGCCCGGCCCACATGGGCCTTGAAGGACTGCAGCCGCGAGGGCGTTGCCACATTCAGGTGGTAGCAGGCGTGATAGTCGATACGCGCCTTTCCTCCCGTGAGGATGCGCAGATAGCGCGTGATGCATTTGCGCGGCGGATCGCCCATGAACAGCGCGGTCCAGCGCGGACGCCCGTAAGTCACCACCGCCGCAATGCGCTTGAGATGGGTCAGCGCCGGTTTGACGTTCTGCGGATCGCTGATGTCGAAGGCCACACCAGGCATCAGCACGCGATCGAAGAACCCCTTGAGCATGGCCGGCAGACCGAAGCACCAGGTCGGAAAGCAGAAGACCACCGCCTCGGCCCACAGCAGGCGATCCACATAGCGCTGCACCGGCCGCCGGTTCTGCGGCACCTCGTGATAGCCCAGGCGTTCCTCGCGGGACATCACGGGATTGAAGCCTTCCGCATACAGGTCGCAGTCATCGACCTCATGCCCGGCGCCTCGCAACTGCTGTACCACTTCGGCATGCAATGCGGCCTGATAGCTGGTTTCCACGGGATGGGAAAAGATCACAAGCACTCGCATGTCGGCCCCTTCAAAGATCCAGAGTCAGAGCTGCGCCGCGATTGCGTGCGCAGCACAAAGCCACATGCGTGCTGCGCTCCTCAACGGTCAGGCAGCGGTCATGGTGCTCGGGATCACCGGCCGTCCAGCGTGTGACGCAAGTTCCGCAAATGCCTTGCTCGCACACCGTCTCTATGGCCACACCGGCCAGTTGCAGCACATCGGTGATGCGCTCTCCGGGCTCCACCGGCAAGCGCAATCCCTGACGCAGCAATACCAGCTCAAAGCCTTGTTCTACGGGCGTTTCCAGAGTATCCGGAGCAGTGTTGGGCATGATTGACCATCCGATTTGATCGACTGGTCAAATCTAAGCAAACGGTGTGCCAAAACACGCCAGGGAGAGCTACCCGCCTGCTGCCCGGCCACCTGCACCAGGCTTGAGCAGGGCATCTTCAAATTGGTGCCAGACCACAGCTCAACAGCACGGAAGTGGTGAGCTCCCGGGCGATATGCTCGCGATCCAGCGGCTGGTCGTCGGCGCACTCCAGCATCACCCTGGCCTGCACCGCATAGTCCGCATAGTGCTGGGTCATGCCCCAGATCTGCATCAACAGCACGCGCGCATCGAGGCTGCGCATGCGGCCCTGCGCGATCCAGGCGTTGATCAGATCCACCTTCTGCGCCGTGGAGCTCAGCGCGACAGGCCAGTATTGATGCAGACGCAAGCCACCACCCAGCACCTCGTTGGTGAAGATGCGCGACAGGGCCGGATGGTCCAACGCGTAGTCCAGCTTGCGCCGCACATAGTTGCCGATGATCTGCGCCGGATCGTCGAGTGCCGGATCGAACGCAAAGGCCGCCGACCAGGCCTCCAGCAGCGCATGGAGCAGCTCGTCATACAAGGCCTGTTTGCTCTCGATGTAGTAATGCAGCTGGGGCTTGGTCAGGCCCGCTCTTTCGGCAATCGCCTGCGTGGATGCGCCCTTGAAGCCATGGCTGCTGAACTCCGCAATCGCCGCCTCGCGGATGGCTTGCAGAATCTGCTCTCGGGAGCGGCGGGCAACAGGCGTGGAATCGGTCATGGCAGCAGGCTGTGAAACGGATCTTGAACTGACGGAACGTGGCTTCATCAATGCACGGCAAAGCGCAGCAGATACTCGTAGCTGTTCTCGGTGGTCCTGGGATCGCCCTGCACCGGCTGACGCAGTATGGCCTGCAGCGTATTGCTGCCGACAGCTGGCGTCATGGTCGCCTGACCCTGCGCGTCCGTCATCGTGGGTGAGCCATTCTCTCCCCAGGACAGCCTGACGCCGGACTGCGGCTTTCCATGCAGCAAAACCTGCAGCCTGAGCGGCCGGCCGGCATGGGGAGACTGCCCCTGCAGCGGCACCACCTCGAACATCTGACCCAGCGGCTTTTGCATGACGGCGCCCCAGCGCACCACGGTCTTGTGGAACTTGCGCGCATGCACGCCGCGCACCGCACCGGGGTTCTGGTCCATGGGCAAAGGCAGCATGGTGCCCTCTGCACCCGTACTGCTGAAATAGCCGTTATCGAGTTCCACTGCAATCAGCGCAGCCCTGGCATCGGGCTTGATGCGGATGCCGCCCTGCACATTCTGCACGGCACTGGGCACTTCACGGCCGCGCAAGTCATAGGCGTGCACACGCTGCAGCTTGGCCGGATCGAAGGCTTCGGTCCTGCCGTCATGACCGCCGAACTGCATGACATAGCCCCCCTGCGCATCGGGCTCCAGCCAGACGTTATGGGCAGAAGCCGGATGCGCGCAGAGCAGCCAGGCAGCGGCTGTGGTGCACAGAATGCGCGCGATGATGTGGTGACGTGTCCTGCAAACAGACATGGAAGCTCCGAAAAATCATAAGGAAAACTGCAAGCCCAGCTGCACGCTGCGCGGCGCGCCGGGCGCGACCAGACGCTGGCCGGCAATCATGGTGGTGGTACTGGCATAGCGGGTATTGGCGGCGTTGCGAAGCCACAGGCTCAGACTGGCATTGCGCGCCAGACTCGCGGGCAAGCGGTATTGCAGGCCCAGGTCCAGCCAGCGATAGCTGCCTGCCCATTCGGTATTGCCAGTGTTGATGGGCGCGCGGCCCACATGGCGCAGCAATCCATGCACGGTGACATCGCTGCGCGGCATCCAGCGTGCATGCAAGGTGCTGGTGTACTCGGGCACGGCCACTACACGCCGACCCAGCAATGCGGCGTTCGCGTTCTGCGTGACTTCGGAGCGGTTGTGGCCATAAGCCCATTCCACATGCCAGTTGCGGCTGGGCAGCCAGTGCAGCTGAAGCTCGGCGCCCTTGCGTACGGTTGCTCCCAGGTTTTCATACTCGCCGGGTGCCGTGTTGCGTATTTCATGGCTGGAGCTGATGCGGTAGAGCGAGGCATCGATCAGCCAATGGACCGATGGCTTCCACTCCACGCCCAGCTCGCTCTGACGAAAGATATTGGCATGCAGGTCGCTGTTGCGCAGCGCGTATTTGGCAAAGTCGCTGGGCAACGCAAAGCCTTGCGACCAGTTGGCACGCACGGCGGTGCGGGCATCGAGCTGCGCCAGTGCTCCCAGCTTGGGGCTGGCATGGCTGCGGCCCTGCATGCGATTGCATTCATCGCCACCGGCCTCCGCCCCCAGCAGACGGCAGCGGCCGTCAAAGTGGTCCCAGCGCAGGGCCGCCGTGGTCTGCAACCAGGCCGTTGGCTGCCAGCCGGCCTGGCCGTAGATCGCCGTGTTGTCGAGCCGTGTATTGCGATCATTCAATGCAGGGCCGGTGCGCCGGCGGTCCAGCAGTCCATCCCAATAGCCATAGTCGGTGGACTCGCGCACATGCTCCAGGCCCAGCATCCAGTTCAGCTCGCGCGCCGAAAGAAGCGACTTGCCACTGACATTCAGCCCCGCTCCCAGCACGCTGCGGTCGTAGCGCTCCTCGCGCTGCATCCAGGTGGCGCTGCGCGGGCGGGTGAACCAGCGCACAAAATCCTGCTGCGTGCCGTAGACAAAGCCCAGCAGCCGGGTATCGGCGTCCAGTGCGTACTGCGCATCCAGGCGCAGCGTGCCAAAGTGCTTGTCGGCACCATCACCCGCCACACGGCTGTCCTTGCCCTGAGGATACTCTCGCCATTGCGCTTCGGTCAGATAGCCGGGCGAGTCGCCACGCGCCTCGTGCCAGCGACCGGACAGCGAGATATCGAGTTTTTCATGCACATGGTGCTTCCAGGTGCCGCTGACGGTGCTGCGCTCATAAGCCGAGGCGGCGCGCGCTCCGTCCCCGCGCGAGTGCTGGGCCGCCAGGTTGAGCTGATCGCCACCGGCCAGGGCGCGCCCGAGTGCGGCCTGGACATCGAACAGACCGTGCGAGCCGGCGCTGAGCGCCAGCTCCGAATAGCTGCCGCTGCGCCTTGTGCGCAGCTCCAGCAGTCCGGCACGGTTGTAATTGCCTTGCAGCACCGACACGGGACCGCGATAGACATTGACCTTGTCCAGCTCCAGCGGCACGACCACGTTCAGGTCGAAATAGCCGTCGGCATGCGACATGGCCTCGTTGAGCGGGATGCCATCGAGCGTGGCCGCCACATCGCCACCATGGCCGCCACCGCCAAAACCACGCATCACCAGCGCATTGGCCACCCCGCTGAGCTGGTAGTGATTGACATGCATGCCTGGCACCCGATTCCACAGCGACTCCACTTCCTGCATGGGCTGCTCGCGGATCTCGTCGCGACCGAATTCGGTGACGGAGAACGCGCGTTGCGTCTCGTCCAGCGCCTGTCCCTTGACCATGGCGCTCACCTGCACCTCGGGCAATGCCTGGTCACCGTCCTGACCCGCCCTCGCCCACACCGCGCCCGTACAAAGGGCGGCACATCCCCAGGTCAGCAAACCCTGCCTTGCGGCAGTCCGCAAAAGCGGCATGCCTTTCCTCTTCAACAGTCCTTGATACATGCACCAGAAAAGCAAGGTCCGTGCCATGCACTGCACCGTCATCGCCCCGCAATGCACCAAGAAGTGTCCGCCGCCATAACCAGGGAACGCCATGGTGCACACCTGTCGCCCCACATGCACCAATAAAGTGCCAAATCACAACGACCCGGTTGTCATCCACCAGCAACAAGGGCTTGCCATTGGCATAGCACTTGCTACATAAAAGGGCATGAAACTCCCAGCGCGCGTTCTGCCGGTGCCACCGGCTGCGCGAGCTGACTGAGGGATTGAAGACGATGGAATTGACACCGCGCGAAAAAGACAAGCTGCTGATCTTCACGGCGGCCCTGCTGGCCGAGCGGCGCATGGCCCGCGGCCTCAAGCTCAACTACCCCGAGGCCGTGGCACTGATCAGCGCCTTCGTGATGGAAGGTGCACGTGACGGCAAGACCGTGGCCCAGCTCATGAGCGAAGGCCGCAGCGTGCTGACCCGCGCCGATGTCATGGAAGGCATCCCCGAGATGATTCCCGACATCCAGATCGAAGCCACCTTCCCCGATGGCACCAAGCTGGTCACCGTGCACGAACCCATCGCCTGACTCGGCATCCAGCACTTCAAGCCTTTTGGCCATCAAAACCCTACCCATCAAGCGCAGACAGCTATGAAATTCAATAAGCTCCTTGCCACCACAGCCGCCGCAGCGACTGCACTGCCACTGTCCGCTCTCGCTCATATGGGCTCCGATGCAGGCGGTCATCACCACTTTCTCGACAGCCTGGGTCATGCCTTTGCCCACCCGTTTACCGGTGCAGACCATCTGGCCGCCATGCTGGCTGTGGGCGCCTGGAGCGCACTGACCATGCCCGGCCTGCGCACGGCCTGGCGTGCACCTGCGGCCTTTGTGGCCCTGCTGGTGGCGGGTGCCGTGGCCGGCTTTGCCGGCCTGTGGGTGCCGGGCGTGGAGCCCATGATTGCCGCATCCGTGCTGGTGCTGGGCCTGCTGGTGCTGGTTCAGC
>NZ_SPEY01000029.1 GCF_009360615.1 Comamonas sp. | reverse complement strand
CCCGGCCCGTGCCTGGGCGAAAGGAAAGGTGTCCGGTTTTGGTGGAGTCGGCGTTCAAGCTGCGCTACAACCCAGCGCTCGATGGATTGAGAGGCATTGCAATCGTGCTGGTGCTGCTCTCGCACGCGCATGCCCCGATGTTCGATGGCGCCTTCTTCGGCGTCGATCTGTTCTTCGTGCTCAGCGGATTTTTGATCACCTCGCTGCTTCTGATGGAGTATCGGCAGCATGGCAAACTCGATTACTGGCGCTTTTACCGCCGCCGCTTCTTCCGGCTCATGCCGGCGCTGGCGCTGTTCCTTGGTGCCTACTGTGTGTTTGCGCCGTTCATCTGGCCCGACCTCACGGACATCTATTCGGATGCCCTGGTCTCCATCCTCTACCTGGCCGATTACGGCATTGCCTTCTTCGACAGTCCGGACACGCTGCTGCACATGTGGTCCCTGTCGGTGGAGGAGCATTTCTATCTGATCTGGCCGCCGCTGCTGGTCCTGCTGCTTCGCAAGGCCACGCCGGGCCGGGTCTGGGCACCGCTGCTGGCGCTGTGGCTGCTGAGCACGCTGTGGCGCATCTTCTGGGTGGTGCAGGGCCAGCAGTTCTACGAAATCTTTTTCCGCTTCGACACGCGGGCCTCGGGTCTGCTGGCCGGCGCCTTGCTGGCGGCACTGATGATGGAGCGCCCCCGCTGGATAGAGCAGCTGCAATCGCTGCGCGCCTACACCATGTGGTTTGTGCTGGCCGTGCCGCTGATCATGGAGCTGGAGTGGGACAACCAGCATGCCATGGTCTGGGGCGTCACGGTGGTGGAGTGCGCGGCCCTGGTCGTGCTGCTGGCCGTGCAAAAGCCCGCAGGACTGGTCTATGAAATGCTGACCGCTCCTTTGCTCACCAGGTTGGGCCAGCTGTCCTATGGCATCTACCTCTGGCATTACCCGGTGGTGCGCTATCTGCGTGCCGAGTATTCGTGGCCTGTGACCGTGGTCGTGGGCCTGCTGATCTCGACCGCGCTGTCGGCGCTCTCGTTCTACACGGTCGAGCGCTGGGCCATGCGCCACCGCGACCAGAGGGCGGACAACAGGCCCGGGCGACAGCCCTCGCCGCGCCAGGATCACGCGCTGCGCGAGGCGACGCGCGGTTCGTGAACGCGCTAGAAGCCTGAGCCGGGCTGGGCCAGATATTCGGTCTCCTCGGCCGTGCTGGTGCGGCCCAGAATGTGGTTGCTGTGCGGGAATCGGCCAAAGCGCGCTATCACCGCCTGATGGCGACGGGCATAGTCCAGCGATCCGGCCAGATAGTCGCGCAGCCCGGCATCCGTGGCATCCTGCAGCAACGCCTCAAAGGCGGCCACGCTGCGCAGCTGCATGGCCGGGTTCTCGGCATGCTCCAGCGGCAGATACAGAAAGACGCGCGCCACCTCGGGCAACTGCCGGTCAGTGCCGGAGCCGATCGCCTGCAGTGCCAGTGGCAGCGCCTGCAAAGCTCCTGGGGGTGTTGCGATGGATATTGCGCGTGAACTGGTCCAGCAGGATCACCAGCGCCAGCTGCTGCCACGGACCCCGGGTTGCCCAAGGCTGCAGAGCGCCGCCCAGCGCGGCCTCCACCGCAGCGCCAAAGCGCTGGCGCAGTTCCTCGTCGAAGGCCGCCGATTTGGTGAACCACTGGGCCTTGTGCTGGAGGGCATCGGCATTGCCGGGCCTGGCACTGCCGAACCACTGGGTCAGAATCTGGTCTGGCAGCCGGGTGTCCTGGGCGGCGGCCAGCGCCTCGTGGCTGAGGGAAGAGGGAGATGCAGTCATGCAGATCATTGTGCATGCGCTGCTGCCGGCTTTGACGGTCAACCCCGGACAGCGTCGGACGTTAGATAACAGTCTTTTACCTGCAGATTGCGTCAGATAGGGAACCGAGAACATCCATCGGGACTCTGTGGAATAACAGGCTCGGAGACAATGGGTTGCTCAAAAACCATAGCTGACGGCGTTGGTTTATCAAGCGTTTGCATGGGTTTTGAATCAGGTTTTACGGAGTTCGGTGGTCGTGATGAATCGGCGCGCATGGTTGGCGGTGACAGTGTTGGGGTTGGGGATGGCTGCCACAGGGTGCTCGGGCAAGTCCGTGCCCAGCAGCGTGAGCGTGAGCCAGCAGAAGCTGCAGGAGATGCTGGCCAGGCGTTTCCCCAGGCAGTTTCCCGTGGCGGGACTGTTGCATCTGGATCTGAAGGCGCCACAGCTGAGCATGATCCCCGAGCGCAATATGCTCAACGCCGTGATTCCGGCCGAGCTCAGCGGCAAGGTGCTCAAGGAGCAGTACAGCGGCCTGCTCAATGTCGATTTCGCGCTGCGCTATGAGCCCACCGACCGGACCTTGCGCGCCTATCAGATCCAGGTCAATCAGCTCAGCATGGATGGACTGTCCCCAGCGCTCAGCGACATGCTGGGCACCTATGCCACGGCCTTGGCCGAGCAGGCCATGGGCCAGGTGGTGCTTTATCAGCTGCAGGACCAGGATCTGGCCCTGGTCGATGCGCTGGCCATGGAGCCTGGCGCCATCACCGTTACCGCCCAGGGACTCACCGTGGCCCTGGTGCAGAAAGCCAACGCCGGCAGCAAGCGCTGAGCCGCCGGGTGAGGCCAAGCCCGCAGGCAATCGCCTGCGGGCTTTTCTTGCGGGAGAGTGCCTTGCTCAGCGGGACCGGGCGATAGGCTCCAGGCCGGTGTCACGAATCGTCTTGGCGGCCGCTGGCGAGGTGTAGTACTTGAGCAGCTGCTCCAGTCCCTGCGGGTTGGTGGAGGTGCTGGCCGTGCCTGCCGAGAAGATGGTGTAGTGCTGCACGGAGTCGGGCAGGGTGCCGACATAGCTGATGCCCTCGATGGGCAGCAGTTCACTGACTTGCTGCAGACCGATTTCGGCCTCGCCCCGTGCCACGATGGTGCCCACGCGCTCGGTCACGATTTTCCTGCTCTTGGGCATGACCTGGTCGTGAATGCCCAGTTTCTTGAGCATCTGGGTTTCATAGTAGGTGCCGCTGGCACTGGCCGAGTAGGCGATGCTTTTGGCGTTGAGCAGCACCTGGCGCAGCTTGTCCTCGCTGCTGATGTCGGGGATGGGGGCTCCCTTTTTCACGGCCACGCCCACGGCAGAGCGCACCAGGTCGATCTGGGTGCCGTTGCGCACCAGGCCCTTGGCCGCCAGGTCGTCGAGCGCACCGCGCGCCAGAATCACCACGTCGGCCTTCTCGCCTTTGCTCAGGCGATTGGGAATGGAGGTGGGCGAGGCTCCCATGGAAGAGCCATAGGCCGATTCCACCACCACCCCGGTCTGGGCGGTGAACTGGGGTGCCAGCAGCTTGTGCGCTTCGGTGAAGCCTCCCGAGGTCATGAGGCGCACAGGCTCTCTGGACGTGCTGCCGGGCTGCTGGGCGCAACCTGCGGCCAGCAGCCCGGCGCTGATCAGCAGGGCACGGCGGGTAGTGGAAAGGGCGAACGGCTTCATTGATGTCTCTCTATGGTGGGCTTGGCTCGAGAGGCCTTGCGCCCTTCTTTGAATCAACGCAGGCAGCGATGGTTGTCATGGCTTCTGCGGCTGACCGGATTGTGAAAAGCCGAGGTTTTTGCGTCCAATACCGTTTGCGTCTGGACTTGATACGAAAATCGTCCTATGGATTTGCGCCGCCTGACCTGTTTTCTGGCTGTGGCCGAGGAGCTGAATTTCAGCCGTGCGGCCCAGCGTTTGCATATGAGCCAGCCCCCGCTGAGCCAGCAGATCCGCCTGCTGGAGCAGGAGATGGGGGCGCAGCTGTTCGAGCGCTCGCGCCGCGCCGTGGCACTGACGCCGGCAGGCCTGCTGCTGCAGGACAAGGCACGGCAGATCGTGGAGCTGCACCAGCAGGCCGGCGAGCTGGTGCGCATGGCCGCCAATGGCCTTGCCGGGCGGCTGCGCATCGCCTTCACGGCATCGGTGCCGCTGTTTGACGATTTTTCTGCCATGCTGCGCGAATTTCGCAGCCGCCACCCGCAGGTGGAGCTGGACCTGCAGCATATGACCACGGGCGAGCAGATCGCCGCATTGACGGCCGGGCAGATCGATATCGGCTTCATGCGGCCGTCGCCGACGTTTCGCATCCCCGTGCCGATCCGTGAGCAGACACTGTGGCGCGACGAGTTGAAGCTGGCCCTGCCCGCTGCGCATGCCAAGGCTGCCGCAGGAGACGCTCTGGCACTGAGCGGCCTGGCCGATCAGCCTTTTGTGCTGCATCCGGCCGTGCTGGGCGGCGGACTGCACGAACATATTCTGGCGCTGTGCAGCGAGGCCGGCTTTGTGCCGCGCATCGCCCAGCCGGCGCGCGAGACCTCGACCATGCTGGCGCTGGTGGCCGCCGGCCTGGGGCTGTCCATCGTGCCCAGTGTCTATGAACGCATCTGCCCGCCCGGCGTGGTGCTGCAGCCGCTGGCCGATGCCGCGCGCCACTCGCGCATTGCACTGGTCAGCATGCAGCATGCGGCATCGCCCTGCGTTCCGATGTTCTGGCAGTTGCTGGGCTAGGGCTGCCCTTGCCGGCATCAGTCTGCGCGAATATCGGCGGCCCGGATGACTTCGCCGAGTTCCCGGGTTTCGGCCTGGAGGAAGCTGCCGAATTGAGCCGGTGTTCCTCCCAGGGGCGTGGCTCCCATGTCAGCCAGCGTCTGGGTGACCGCAGGCGTGGTCAGCGCCTTGTTGAGTGCAGCGTTCAGCGTCTGGATCACGGCCTCGGGCGTTCCCTTGGGGGCCACCAGGCCCCACCACACGGTGGCTTGCACATCCACGCCCAGGGAGCGCGCGGTAGGCACCTGGGGCAGCAGGCGCGAGCCATTCTTGTTGAGCACCGCCAGTGCGCGCAGGTTGCCGCTGTTCACATGGCCCGCGACTTCCAGCGGATTGATGGCCATGAAGTCCAGACGCCCGCCCAGCAGATCCGTCACGGCGGTGGAGCCTCCCTTGTAGGGAATATGGACGCCCTTGAACGGTCCGGCCCTTTCCAGCAAGGCACTCGCCATATGGCCCGAGCTGCCCACACCGGCCGTGCCATAGGACAGTGTGCCGGGCTTGGCCTTGCCCGCAGCAATGAGTTCGGCCAGGCTTTTGTACGGCGATTTGGCGTGGACCACGACCACCAGTGGTGCCTCGCCGATGCGCCCTACCGGAATCAGGTCGGTCGCCGGGTCGAAGCTGAGCTTGGGATACAACGCCTTGTTGGTGGTCAGCGAATTCGAGGCCGCCAGCAGCGTATAGCCGTTGGGCGCGGAGCGTACCACGGCCGACATGCCGATATTCGTGCCGCCTCCGGGCTTGTTGTCCACCACGATGGACTGACCCAGAAACTCCGCCATGGGCGTGGTGACCAGCCTGGTCACGATGTCCACGCCTCCGGCAGGCGAATACGGCACGACGACGGTCACGGCGCGCTCCGCAAAGCCTGCGGCGGCGGCCGCACCGCTGGTCAGTATCAGCCCTGCAGCCAGCGCGGTTGCGCCTAGGTCCAGCACTTGCCGCCGGCTCGGGAAAGCGCGCGCAGGCGTCTTTGCGCCAGTGAAAAAAGAATCGGGCCTGCCAGAAAGCTGATGCATGTCATATCTCCGTGTTCACTTCTTGTAAACACCCAATATCACCCGCTGAAGCGCCGTCTTCGATGAGGGAATCTGCGTACCCGCATCTGGCCATCCCAGCCATCGGCAGCGCTGCCTGCAAGGCCGCATGACAACCGTTAGGATGCTCGGGCGCTCTGTGTCGTGGCTTGCCAGGCCACGTCGCCAGCCCCTTGCGGGGCCGCAGAGATTGCCAACACGCTCCGAAGGAAACCCATGACGCAACCCCAAGTCCTCGCCGATTTTTCCGTGACCCGCAAATGGCCCGCGCAGCACCCCGAGCGCATCCAGCTGTACTCGCTGCCCACCCCCAACGGTGTGAAGGTCTCGATTGCGCTGGAGGAAATGCAGCTGCCCTACGAGGCGCATCTGGTCAGCTTCCAGACCAATGACCAGCTCACGCCAGAGTTCGTCGGCACGTTCCCCAACAACAAGATTCCCGCCATCATCGACCCGCAAGGCCCGGGCGGAAAGCCAATGGCCTTGTTCGAGTCGGCGGCCATCCTGATCTATCTGGCCGAAAAGAGCGGCAGCCCGCTGCTGCCCGCAGACCCTGCAGCGCGCTACGAGACGCTGCAGTGGCTGATGTTCCAGATGGGCGGCGTGGGGCCCATGTTCGGCCAGGTCGGCTTTTTCCACAAGTTCGCAGGCAAGGACTTCGAGGACAAGCGGCCGCGTGACCGCTATGTCAACGAGTCCAAACGCCTGCTGGGCGTGCTGGAGCAGCGCATGCAGGGCCGCGAGTGGATCATGGGCGAGCAGATCACCATTGCCGACATCGCCATCTGGCCCTGGGTTCGCAACATGGTCGACGAGAACGGCTACAACGCTGCCGATCTGGTGGGCTGGAGCGGGTTTCCAGAGCTGCAGCGTGTGCTCAAGGCCTTCATGGCCCGACCGGCGACGCAAAAAGGCCTGAACGTTCCGCCGCGCGGCTGAGCGCCGGTTCGGGCAGACAGGCTTGCCGTTGTTGCAAAAGCGGCAAGTACTGTCCCAGCGGTGATGTCTTTCAACCCCGTGGCCTGGCCTTATCTTCAAGACTTCAGGCACTGCCGCTGGCAGCGGCCTCTCACGAGGAGAATTCCATGACCACGACTCGCCCCCCCATTCTGGAAAGCGCCCCGCTGGGGCCGCGCTGGCCCTGCCTGGATCCGTTTCTGTTCTGCGCTCACCACGATGACAGCTATCCGGCGAGCAACGGCAAGATGGGCGTGCAGTCGGTGGAGTTCGAGGGCCGCGAGATGGGCAGCGATTTCAGCGCCCGGAACGGTTTCTCGATGTACCACGGCGAGCCGATTCCCGGCTTCCCGGGCCACCCGCATCGCGGCTTCGAGACCGTGACCCTGGTGCGTCAGGGCCGCATCGACCATGCGGACTCGCTGGGCGCGGCAGCGCGCTTCGGCGGCGGCGACGTGCAGTGGCTCACTGCCGGCAAGGGCATCCAGCATTCTGAGATGTTTCCGCTGCTGAGCAGCGACCAGCCCAATCCGCTGGAACTGTTCCAGATCTGGTTGAACCTGCCTGCAAGGAACAAGATGGTGGAGCCCCACTTCACCATGTTCTGGAACGAACAGATTCCGCGCCTGCGCTTCAGCGA
This sequence comes from Comamonas sp., assembly GCF_009360615.1. GTDB lineage: Bacteria > Pseudomonadota > Gammaproteobacteria > Burkholderiales > Burkholderiaceae_C > Comamonas. The sequence goes on along the minus strand of NZ_SPEY01000029.1, from coordinate 10,308 downwards.
TGCGGCTGGCCGGAAGACCACCGTCACCGTGGTGGCCGGAACCCTGGAGGGAGCGGGCGCGGCCTTGCCGCCACCGCCCGAATCCTGGGCTTCCCAGGCCGACAGCGATGTGGCCATCTGGACGCTGGAGCTGGAGCCCGGTGCCCGCTGGACCATGCCCAGGGCGGCAGGCCCGGACACCCATCGCATGCTTTACTTCTTTGTGGGCAAGGCCATGACCGTAGGGGGCGAAGCCGTGAGCGGACCTCTGGCCATGCATGTCGACGCCCAGCGGGACCTGGAGCTGGTCAACACCGGCGATGTCAGCGCAGAGCTGCTGCTGCTGCAGGGCAAGCCGATTGGCGAGAAGGTGGCGCAATACGGTCCCTTTGTGATGAACACGCAGGAGGAGATCATGCAGGCCATGCAGGACTATCGTCGCACCCAGTTTGGCGGCTGGCCCTGGAAGGACAGCGACCCCGTGCATGGCATCGAGGACCGGCGATTTGCACGCTACCCGGGCACCGAGGTCGACGAGCTGCCACCCGGGATCTGACAGGGCAGGCAGGGCCTCAGGGCGTGAAGCGGGCAGCCTCCGGCGTGCGGCCCAGCTCCCTGAGCACCTTGAGCGTGACCGCCATGCCGGTGTTGCCTGCGGGCACGCCGGCATAGACGGCAGTCTGCATCAGCACCTCGCGGATGGTGTCCATGTCCAGCGGCGCGGCTTCGCTGTCGGCAGGGTCGGCCTGCAGTCCCGTGCGGATGTGCAGCTCGAACTCCTCCCATCGCCCCATGGCGGCCGTGATGGCCAGCACCATGATGCGGCGCGTGCGGCGATCCAGGCCCGGACGGCTCCAGATGCCGTCCCAGGCATAGGCGGTGATCATGCGCTGAAATTCCACATTGAGCACATTCGCGCTCTCCACGGCCCGGTCCACCCAGGCATCGCCCAGCACGCGGCGGCGATGGGTCAGGCCGCGCTGCAGGCTGTCGGCGGATTCAGAGGCAGGCTCGGACATGTTCTGCATGGGCAGGGCTTTCTTCGGATAGGGTTGGCGAGCGACTGGCCAGAAGGGCCAGGCATTCGCGTTGCGAAGCCTGTACGGCCTCTTGCGGATCGCAGGCCCGGGCCAGCGCCCGGCGCAGCGCCGGCAATCGTTCGGTGGGGAGTTCGGGTGCCGTGCGGCTGGCAGCCCATTCCATGAGCAGCTCCTGCAGCTCGCGCTGCTGCTCCAGCGCCAGAGGGGCGAGCTGCTCCACGGCTGCCAGGGCTTCATGTTTGCCGGTGAAGGGCGCCAGGGCATGTACGCAGGCTTCCGAAAACACCAGGCCCCGCAGACCGGCCACATGCGCCAGCATGCGCTGCGGGTGGACCTGCAGCGTCTGCGCGGCCTGGCGCAGTGCAGCGGCTGCGCCATGAGCGTGGCGCCACAGCTCGGGCCAGTGGGCGACTTCCGCCTGCCATTCACCCAGCGCGCGCTCATGGGCCTGGGCCATGCAGCCCAGCAGCAGGGCGGCCAGCGGCGGCACGGCCTGGGTCTGGGCCACGGCCTGCATGCAGTGCACGGGATTGCGCTTGTGCGGCATGGCGCTGGAAGTGCTGCCGCGTGCGGCCTCGCTGATCTCAGCGACCTCGTACTGGGACATCAGCGACCAGTCGCGCGCGAGCTTGGACAGGCTGCCGCAGCACACGGCCACTTCCATGGCCAGGCGCATCCAGCTGTCGCGCTGCGTGTGCCAGCTGTGTCCACAGGCTTCAAGATCCAGATGCCGCGCGAGCGCCTGCTCCACCGCCTGCCGGTGCTTGCCCAGTGTCGCACCATTACCCACGGCGCCGCCCAGCTGGACGCACAAGGCCCGGGGCGCCAACTGCGCGAACTGATCGATGCTGCGTTGCAGCGCCGCAGCCGATTGCGCGCATTTGAAGCCGAAGCTCGTGATCTGTGCGGGCTGCAACAGGCTGCGCGCGAGCATGGGCGTGGCTGCATGCCTCTGCGCCAGCTCCCGCAGGGCGTTGATCAGGGACTGCAGCTCGGCCAGCAGGGACTGCATCGCCTGCCGGGTGAGCAGGACGCCGGCCGTGTCCACCGCATCCTGGGTGGTCGCCCCCCAGTGCAGCCAGGGCAGGCCTTGGGGGGCATGCGCCTGAAGCCACTGCTGCAGGGGCTTGACCAGCGCCAGGCCCAGCGCACCGCTGATGCGTGCCTGTTCGACGATACGGTCGCGATCCAGGGGCACCTGCGCGCAGGCGCTGGCAATGGCCTGGGCTGCAGGCTCCGGGATCAGCCCGCAGTCGGCCTGCGCCCGGGCCAGGCCGGACTCGAAACGCAGCAGTGCCTGCAGCCATTGCGCATCGGAGAACCAGTCGCCGCCGGCGACCGGGTCCAGATAGTCGTTCACCAGGTTCATGGTGCTCGCACCGGCCCTCAGGCCGTCGCTCCCGAGGCCTTGATCACCGCCGCCCATTTGCTGCTTTCCTGGCGGATGCGGGCTGCGTACTGCCTGCTGTCGCCCAGCAGCGGCACGGCACCTTCCACGTCCAGGCGCGACTGAAAGTTGCTGGAGGCTGCCACCTTGAGGATGTCGCGCCCCAGCGTGGCGACGGTCTCCGGCGTCGTGCCCTTGGGGGCCAGCACGCCATAGGTCAGCGAGCTTTCGAAATCCGCCAGGGCCGGCACACCGGACTCGGCCACCGTGGGCACGTCGGGCAGCTGGGGCTGGCGCCTGGCGCCGGTCACGGCCAGCGCGCGCAGCTTGCCGGCCTTGACCAGGGCCATGGCTGCCGGGATCACGCCGAAGCTGAAGTCCACATTACCGCCGACCAGGTCGGTCAGCGACGGTGCAGTGCCCTTGTACGGCACGTGGATGGCCTTGGCGCCCAGGGCATGGGCGAACATCTCGCCCGTGAGGTGCCCCCCCGTGCCCGAGCCGCTGGAAGCGTAGTTCAGCTCGCCGCTGCGGCGGCGCAGCAGCTCGGCCAGCTGGGCTGTGGTCCTGGCGGGCGACGCCGCAGGCACCACCAGCAAAAGGGCCGAGGAGGCGAACATGGCCACCGGCTGCAGATCGGTGGAGGCATTGAACTTGAGGCCCGGGTAGAGCGAGGGGTTGATGGACACCGTCCCCGTGTGGCCCAGCAGGAAGATGCTGCCGTCGGCGGGAGCGCGAACCACCATCTCCGTGCCCAGATTGCCGCCCGCGCCGGCCTTGTTCTCCACGATCATGCCGTAGCCCAGGGAGTCGTTGAGGCCGTGCGCCATCTGCCGCGCCAGCACATCGTTGCCGCCGCCGGGCGCAAAAGGCACGACGATGCGCGTGCTGCGACGCTGGGCGAAGGCGGGCAGGGCGGCAGCGCCCAGGCCGGCCGCTGCGGTGGACAGCCACTGGCGGCGGCTGAGGAAATCGGACTCGCGCATTTTTTGTCTCCTTGTCAGTTCGTTGTCCGCAGTGTGGTCCAGGCACGCTCTCGAAAACAGGGCTTGCGGCTGGCATTTGTTGGAAGAAAATGTGTGAAATGGATGTCAAGTACATACACAATTTCTTGCGCGTCGTGCAGACCGGCTCCATGTCCGAAGCCGCGCGCCAGCTCGACCTCAGTCCTTCAGCCATCGCCCAGCAGATGCGCGTGCTTGAAGCCGCGCTGGGCGCCCCCTTGCTGGTGCGCCATGGCCGCAGCGTGCGCGCTACTGCGGCCGGCGAGCGCCTGTTCGAGCGCGGGCAGCGGCTGATGCAGGACTTCGACGGTCTGCGCGAATGGGTGCTGGGCGACGCCGACGGCGGCGAACTGCGCCTGGGCACGGTGAACACGGCGCTGCACGGCTTCCTGCCCGCGGTCCTGCAGGCCTTCGTGGCCCGCCATGAGCAGGTGCGCATCAGCGTGCGTGCCGGGCTCACGCCCGAGCTGTACACCGCTCTGGTGCAATCGGAGCTGGACGTGCTGATCTGTCTCAGGCCTTCCTTCGACCTGCCCAAGACCGTCTGCTGGGCCGAGCTGCGCGAGGACCCCCTGGCACTGCTGCGCAGCCGCCCCCTGGTGCGCTATGACCGCACGCTGGCCGGCGGGCGCCTGGCCGACCGCTACCTCAAGGCCCAGGGCATCGTCCCCGTGGAGCGCATGGAACTCAACTCGGTGCTGGCCGTGGCCATGATGGTCGACCAGGGCCTGGGCGTGGGCCTGGTGCCCGACATCGGCAACGTACTGGCCCAGGGGCGCGAGGTGCGCGCGCTGGCGCTGCCGGGCGCGGGCAACGGGTCTGGCGGCACCGGCGACCGCGCCCCGGACGCACGCAAGGTCGGCCTGCTGTGGCTCAATACCTCGGCCCGCGCGCGCTGGGCGCGCAGCCTGCTCGACTGCGCGCGGCAATGCCTGGGGTGAAGCCCGCTCAACCGAACTCTCCCGCGAGGAAATCCACCACGGCGCGCACGCGCGGCGCCAGGGATCTGCCGCGCGGATACAGCAGGTAGAAGCGGTCGTCCTCGCTGCGTTCCTGGAACTGCGGCAGCAGCGGCACCAGGGTTCCGCGCTCCAGGTCGGCGGCGATATGGAAGTGCGCCAGCCGCACCACGCCGTGGCCCAGCAACGCCAGGCTGCGCAACAGCTCACCCTGGTTGGCGCCGATGTGGCTGGGAATGTCTATGGTCTTGAGTCCGCCTTCCTCATGGAAGGTCCAGCGGTTCCACTGCGTGCGTATGGTGAAGTTCAGGCAGCGGTGCTGCAGCAGATCCTCGGGCTGCTCGGGGTGGCCGAAACGCTGGAGGTACTGCGGCGACGCGGCTATCACCCAGGGCCTGAGCATCAGCGGGCGGCCGATCAGCGTCTGCTCCGTAGGCCTGCCGCTGTGGATGGCGACGTCTATGCCCTGACGCACGAAGTCGCCGCGCTCCGTGCCGAGGACGAAGTCCAGGTGCAGGCGTGGGTGCCGGTCCAGCAGCAGGTGCAGGCGCGGTGCCACCAGGTATTTGGCCGTGGTCAGCGCCGTATGGATGCGCACCGTGCCCGAGATTTCGGCATCGGTCACGCGCACACAGGCCTCTGCCTGCTCCATGGCCTGCACCACGCGCTGGCTGGCGATGCGAAAGCGCTCGCCTTCCTGGGTCAGGCGTATGGCTGCGGCAATCCGTTCGAACAGTCGCACGCCAAGGCGTGCCTCCAGGCGCGCGATGAGCTTGCTCACCGCCGAAGGCGACAGCCCAAGCCTTCTGCCGGCACCGGAAAAACTACCTTCCTCGATCACGCGCAGGAATACCGTCATCTCGCCGAACTGGTCCATCTAAGGTCTTCGCCCCCATGTGAAATTGATTCACATGCGCTGTGCGCGCGCATGCGTTGTCTCTTGAAAAACGACTGTACAGAATGGTCTCGGACCCCGGGTCTGGGGGAACAACGGAGACAAGCGCAATGAATGACAGCAAGATCCTGCGCATAGGCGCGGGAGCCGCATGGTGGGGCGACCGGATCGAGCCGGCCGCGCTCAATGCCGAGCGTGGCCGGCTCGACTACCTGTGCTTCGAGACCATGGCCGAGGCCACGGTCTGCGCCGCGCAGGTCAGGGCCCGACGGGACCCGTCCTTCCCGGGCTACGACACCTATCTCGACGACCGCATGCGCGCCGTGCTGCCGGCCTGCATGCGCCAGGGCACGCGCATCATCTCCAACCAGGGCTGGATCAACCCGCAGGGCGCGGCACGGCGCATCGTCGAGCTGCTGCGCGAGCTGGGCATTACCGGCGTCAAGGTGGCGGCCGTGGGCGGCAGCCTGATCACCGAGCGCGTGCTGTCGCTGGCCCCCACCATCCTGGAGACCGGTGCCCCCACGCAGAGCATTGCCCACTCGCTGATCTCGGCCGAAGCCTATCTCGGGGCCGCTCCTATCGTCGATGCTCTGGCGGACGGCGCGCAGATCGTGGTCACGGGCCGCGTGGCCGACCCCTCGCTGTTCCTGGCCCCCATGGTGCATGAGTTCGGCTGGGACCTGCTGGACCACCAGCGTGTGGGTGCCGGCAGCGCGATAGGCCATCTGATGGAGTGCGGGGCCCAGGTTACCGGAGGGTATTTTGCGGACCCGGGCCTCAAGGATGTACCCGAGCCCTGGAACCTGGCCTTTCCCATCGCCGAGGTCGATGCCGAAGGCGGCGTGACCCTGTCCAAGGTGGACGGCACGGGCGGCATGATCAACCTGCAGACAGTCAAGGAGCAGATGCTCTACGAGGTGCACGACCCGGCGAACTACATCACGCCCGATGTGGTGGTCGACTTCACGCAGGCACGCATCGAGCAGCTGGCGCCGGACCGCGTGCGCGTGACGGGGCTCACGGGCAAGCCGCGCACGCCCACGCTCAAGGTTTCGATGGGGTGCACCGAGGGCTTCATCGGCGAGGACATGTTCTTCTACGCCGGCCCCGGCGCGCTGCGCCGCGCCCAGCTGGCCAAGCGCATCCTGGAGGAGCGTCTGCGCATCGTGAAGCTCGATGCCGAGGAAGTACGCATCGACTTCCTGGGCCTGAATGCCGTGCATGGCGCTGCCACGCCGGTGGATGCACCCGAGCCCTATGAGGTGGCCGTGCGCGTGGCGGCACGCACCCGGTCGCGCGAGGAGGCGGTCAAGGTGGGGCGCGAAGTGGACGGCATGGCGGTCTCCGGGATTGCCCACACCGGCAAGCGCGTGCCGCACCAGGAGCGCACGCGCGAGGTGATCGGCGTGTGGTCCGCTCTGGTGCCGCGCGAGCAGGTGACGGCGCAGATCGACTACTTCACGAGCTGAGCAGGGAGCAAAGCATGCAGGACATGAACCAGGACATCCGGGTGCCGCTGGAGCAGGTGGCGCATACGCGCTCGGGCGACAAGGGCAATACCTCCAACATCGCCGTGTTTGCCTACGAGCCCGAACTCTATGCACTGCTCAAACAGCAGCTGAGCGCCGAACGCTTCAAGGCCTTTCATGGCCCGGCCATCACCGGCGAAGTGCTGCGCTACGAGGCCGACAACCTGCACGCGCTGAACTTCGTGGCGCACGGTGCACTGGGCGGAGGCGTCTCGCGCAGCCTGTCGGTGGACAACTACGGCAAGGCGCTGTCGGCGGCCATCCTGGGCTTCGAGCTGCTCGTGCCCGCTGCGCTGGTGCCGCTGCTGCGCCGCCGTGCGCCGGGCTGAACTGGCACCGACATCCTGCACGGGCATGCACCGCATATTCCAAGACACATCCCCTGGAGACACCGCAATGACCTCGCATCTGTTTCGCGCCCTGGCTGCCGCGCTGGCCATGGCAGCCTGCACGGCCGTGGCCTTCGCGCAGGCCCCCGCCTATCCCGCCAAGCCCGTGCGCATCGTCGTGCCCTATCCGGCAGGAGGCACCACGGACATCATCGCGCGGCTGGCGGCGGCCCAGCTGTCCGAGCGGCTGCGCCAGCCCTTCGTCGTCGAGAACCGGGCCGGCGCCAGCGGTGCCATAGGCTCGGTGGCCGTGGCCCAGGCCGCCGCTGACGGCTACACCCTGGTCATGGGAACGGCCAGCTCGCACGGCATCAACTCGGCGCTGCAGAAGAACCTGCCCTATGACGCCGTCAAGGACTTCGCGCCCGTCACTGTGGTGGCGAGCACGCCCAACATCATCGTGGTCCACCCCAGCGTCCCCGCGCGCACCCTGGGCGAGTTGCTGGCGCTGGCCAAGGCCAGGCCCGGACAGATCAACTTCGGCTCGACCAGTCCAGGCGGCTCTCCGCACATGAGCGCCGAGCTGCTCAAGATGATGGCCGGCGTGGACATGACCCATGTGCCTTACAAGGGCGCCTCGCCCATGCTCACCGATCTCATGGGCGGGCAGATACAGGCCGGCTTCGACAATCTGCCGTCCACCATCGCCTTCGTGCGCAGCGGCAAGCTGCGGGCGCTGGCCGTGACCACGGCACAGCGCTGGCCCGGGGCGGCAGACATCCCCACCGTCGCCGAAAGCGTGCCAGGCTACGAGGTCTCGGGCTGGTTCGGCTTGCTGGCGCCAGCGGGAACGCCCAAGGCGGTGCTGGACACGCTGCAGACCGCAGTCGCCCAGGCCGTGCGCGACCCCGAGGTGACCCGGCAACTGCGCAACCTGGGCGCCGAGCCCGTGGCCAGCAGGCCCGAGGTCTTTGCGCAGCAGATCCGCGCCGACGTGGACAAATGGCGCGGCGTGGTTAAGGCCACGGGCGTGACACTGGAATAGCCCGAGTAGCCGACAATGGCAGCTTTGCGCGATGCCTGACTCGGGTTCAGGCTCCGCCCCACTCGAAATCCATTGTCATGAACATCACCAAAGACACTGCCGTCACCATCAACTACAAGATTCACGAGCTGCTCGCGGGCGGCGTGGCCGTCAAACTGCTGGACAAGGGCGATGTGGCCTATCTGCACGGCGGCTATGACAACATCTTCGCCAAGGTCGAAGCCGCCCTGGACGGCAAGCAAAAAGGCGATACCGTGACCGTGGACCTGGCCGTGGCGGATGCCTTCGGCGAGCGCGACGAAAGCCTCAAGCGCACCATTCCCAAGGGTGAATTCCCTGCGGGCGTGAAGGTGGGCGGCCAGCTGCGCGGCACCAACGACCAGGGCTTGCCCCAGATCTACAACGTGGTGAAGATCAAGGGCCCCGTGGTGCTGCTGGACGGCAACCATCCTCTGGCCGGACTGGCGCTGCGCTTCAGCGCGGTGGTCAGCGAAGTGCGTGCCGCCTCCGAGGAAGAGATTGCTCACAGGCATGTCCACGGCGGCCACGGTCACCACCACTAAAAACATAGCTGCCAGCGCATTTTTGTAAAGGATTTCAGATTGATTTTCAGCTGAAATCCTTCATCTGCAAGCGCAAGAAGCTATCAAAACAAAAGGCCCCGGAATTCTGTTCCGGGGGCCTTTTATGTGCAGGGGAGGGGATGGATCGCTCAGGCGGTCAGGCGATCCAGCGCTTCGCGGTACTTGGCAGCGGTCCTGTCGATCACTTCCTTGGGCAGGCGCGGCGCGGGCGCCTTCTTGTCCCAGGCCTTGCCGTTGACCTGGGCCTGCTCCAGCCAGTCGCGCACGAACTGCTTGTCGTAGCTGGGTGGGTTCTCGCCCTTGGCCAGCGCGTCTTCATAGCCTTCCACAGGCCAGTAGCGGGAGCTGTCGGGGGTCAGCACCTCGTCCATCAGCACCAGGGTCCCGTCTTCGGTCAGGCCGAACTCGAACTTGGTGTCGGCAATGATCATGCCCTTGGTCAGCGCGATCTCGGCCGCTTCCTTGTAGATGCGGATGGCCGTGTCGCGGATCTGGGCCGCCAGCGACTCGCCCACCATTTCCACGGTACGCTCGTAGGTGATGTTTTCGTCGTGGTCACCCATTTCAGCCTTGGCGGCAGGGGTGTAGATGGGCTCGGGCAGCTTGGCCGCGTTGGTCAGGCCGGCGGGCAGCTTCACGCCGCACACCGATTGCGATTCCTGGTATTCCTTCCAGCCGCTGCCGGCCAGATAGCCGCGCACCACGGCCTCGATCAGCACGGGCTTGAGGCGCTTGACCAGCATGGAGCGGCCTTCGACCTGCTTGACTTCCTCGGGCCTGACCACGGATTCGGGCGCTTCGCCGGTCAGGTGGTTGGGGCAGATATGGCCCAGCTTGTCGAACCAGAACAGCGCCATCTGGGTCAGCAGCACGCCCTTGCCGGGAATCGGCTCGCCCATGATCACGTCAAAGGCGGACAGGCGGTCCGAGGCCACCATCAGGATGCGGTCGTCGCCCACGGCGTAGTTGTCGCGGACCTTGCCGCGCGCGAGCAGGGGCAGCGAGGCAATGTTGGAGGTGTGCAGAGCGGAGGGCTGGGTGGTCATGGTCGAGATAGGGGCTGTCAGGCAATTCAGGCGTGCAGTCGGTCAGCAGGCGCCTGAAAGCCCAAGGGGGCTGCCAGCGTCGCAGGCCCGAGAGGCGGCTGCGTGAAAACACGATTTTAATGGCGCAGGCAGGGGTTTGGACGGTCACGGTCTTTGCCGGTGCGCGCCTGCTGCGAGCGAGGCCCTGGGGCATGAAGGCGTATTCCTCGCATGCGGGCCAAAGCCGCTCATTGTGGCGTCAAAACCGGCTGTCATCAAACCGACAAAAAGGCCCCTGGCCAGCCTGCGCTATCGCGGTCATTTCGTTGCCTTTGGCGCAGGGCGGGCGCATAGTGGATTCACAGCAAAGACGAATGCGCATTCCGAACTGCCAGGCTGCGGCACAGCCATCAGGTGCTGTGAAACCGCAGGGATTTCACCGAGAGCTAAGGAGTGTTTTGTTATGAATTTGACGATTAGCGGGCATCACCTGGAGGTCACTCCCTCGCTGCGCAGCTATGTCATGGCC
>NZ_SPEY01000009.1 GCF_009360615.1 Comamonas sp. | reverse complement strand
GTGCAGTTCGAATACACCACCTGGGCCCAGGACGGCACGACCGATATGTACGGCAAGCTGCCCTCGCCCATCGCCGTGCTGACGCTGGACCAGGACCCGACCACCGGCAAGCTGAGCCTGGTCAAGTACCACAATGTGGACACCTCCAAGGTCCATGGCCTGTGGATCACCTGCGGTGCCAGCCTGTCGCCCTGGGGCACGCACCTGTCGAGCGAAGAATACGAGCCTGATGCCTTCAACGCATCCAACGCCCAGCTGCAGGCCTTCAGCCAGAATCTGTACGGCGACCCGGCCAAGGCCAATCCCTACCACTACGGCCATATGCCCGAAGTGACGGTGAATCCGGACGGCACCGGCTCGGTCAAGAAGCACTACTGCATGGGCCGCATCTCCCACGAGTTGGTGCAGGTCATGCCCGACCAGCGCACCGCACTCATGGGTGACGACGCCACCAACAGCGGCTATTTCGTCTTCGTCGCCGACAAGGAAAAAGACCTGTCCTCGGGCACGCTGTACGCCGCCAAGGTCGGTGCCGGCTTCTCCATCGACCCCGCCGCCAACAGCGCCGCGCCGCTGACCTGGATCAAGCTGGGCTCGGCCACCAGCGCCGAAATCGAGAACCTGGCCAACACGCTCAAGCCCTCGGACATCATGACCGTGTCCAAGACCGACCCCAGCGACGCCAGCTACACCAAGATCGTGGTCAACGGCAAGACCGAGTGGATCAAGATCAACCCGGGCATGGACAAGGCAGCCGCCTTCCTCGAAACCCATCGCTATGCGGCCTTCAAGGGCGCCAGCCTGGGCTTCACCAAGATGGAAGGCACCACCGTCAACGCCAAGGACAAGATCGCCTACTCCGCACTGCAGAACGTGCAGTCCTCCATGGTGGCCGGCAACGCCGCCAACGTGGCAGGCAATGGCATCTCCGTGCCCAAGCAACTGGTGGCCGGCGTGGTGATGGCGCTGAACCTCAAGGGCGGCCAGAAGGACACGACCGGCACCGCCATCAACAGCGAATGGATGCCCGTGGACACAGCTCCCCTGCTGGCTGGCGAGGATCTGCTGGACAGCGACGGCAAGACCCTCAAGGGCGACGCCCTGGGCAACACCGCGAACCCCAACAAGATTGCCAACCCGGACAACCTCAAGTTCTCGGAAAAAATGCGCACCCTGTTCATCGGCGAGGACAGCAGCCAGCACGTCAACAACTTCATGTGGGCCTACAACGTGGACACCAAGCAGCTGTCGCGCGTGCTGTCCGTGCCCGCCGGCGGCGAATCCACGGGCCTGCATGCCGTGGACGAAATCAACGGCTGGACCTACATCATGAGCAACTTCCAGCACGCCGGTGACTGGGGCGGCATCCATGCCAACGTCAAGACCCAGCTGGATCCGCTGATCAAGGCCAACTACAAGGACAAGTTCGGCTCCGCCGTGGGCTACATCACGGCCTCGCCCGCCCAAATGAAGCTCAGCGCCAGGTAAGCGCCCCACCCGGGACTCGATAAAAAAGCCGCGCCTTGCAAAAGGCCGCGGCTTCTTTCATGCGCCAGGGATATCGTGCAACTCAGTCCACGATTGTCAGCTTGGCAATCGCCAGCGCCAGCCACTTGGTGCCATGGCGGCCGAAGCTGACCTGGGCGCGCGCATCGTCACCCGAGCCTTCCACCGCCAGCACCTTGCCTTCGCCGAACTTGTTGTGAAACACCGCGATACCGGCCTTGATGCCGTGCGCGGGCTCAGCCTTCTGCGGGGGCACGGGCGGACTGGCAAAGACCTCGGCCTGCTTGCCGCCCCAGCCGGCAGCAGAGCCGAACTGGCCTGCGCCCCTGGAGCCCCAGGCACCGCCAGCCCCCGAGGAAGGGGTGAAGCTGCCAAAGCCGCTTTGCCGGGGGGTGATCCACTTGAGCGCTTCCTCGGGCAGCTCGTCAAAGAAGCGGCTCTTGACGTTGTAACGCGTCTGGCCATGCAGCATGCGCGTCTGCGAATGGCTCAGATACAGGCGCTTGCGCGCACGCGTGATGGCCACATAGGCCAGGCGCCGCTCTTCCTCCAGACCACCACGGTCCATCATGGCGTTCTCGTGCGGAAACAGGCCTTCCTCGACGCCGCCGATGAACACAGCGTCGAACTCCAGGCCCTTGGAAGCATGCACGGTCATCAGCTGCACCGCATCCTGGCCGGCCTGAGCCTGGTTGTCGCCTGCTTCCAGCGCTGCATGCACCAGAAAGGCCTGCAGCGGCGACAGTGTCTCGCCGGTGTCCGCATTGACCATGGAGGCCGCCGTACCGGCCGGCGCGCGCAGCGCGTCGTCCAGCAGCGGCTGATTCGGGTCCAGCCCCTGGCTGACCGGTGACTGGCTCAGCGGTGGGGCATTCTGCTGCTCGTCCAGAGGCAAGGCCACGGCATCGCGGCCAAAGCCCTCCTGGGTCACAAAGCTCTCGGCAGCCGTGACCAGCTCCTGCAAGTTCTCGATGCGGTCCGCGCCTTCTTTCTCGTTGCGGTAATGCTCGATCAGGCCGCTTTGCTCTTCCACGGTCTCGATGATTTCACGCAGCGTGCGCCCTTGCGTCTGCTCGCGCATCACATCGATCTGGGCCACAAAGCCTTGCAGCTTGGTGCCGGCCGCCCCCCCCACGGCGGTGACGGCATCGCTCAGCGAGGTGCCGCTGCTGCGCGCCGTGTCCTGCAGGACTTCGATCGTGCGCGCGCCGATACCGCGTGCGGGGAAGTTCACCACGCGCAGGAAACTGGTGTCGTCGTGCGGATTCTCCAGCAGGCGCAGATAGGCCAGGGCGTGCTTGATTTCGGCGCGCTCGAAAAAGCGCAGGCCGCCGTACACACGGTAGGGAATTTTGGAATTGAACAGCGCCGACTCGATCACCCGGCTTTGCGCATTGCTGCGGTAGAGCACGGCAATTTCCTGGCGCGTGAAACCGTCGTTTCTGACCAGCTGCTTGATCTCGTCGACCATCCATGCGGCCTCGGCCAGATCGCTGGGCGCTTCGTAGATACGCACCGGCTCGCCCGGGCCCTGGCTGGTGCGCAGGTTCTTGCCAAGGCGGTTGCTGTTGTGGCTGATCAGCGCGTTGGCGCAGTCGAGGATGTTGCTGTAGCTGCGGTAGTTCTGCTCCAGCTTGATCTGGTTTTTGACGTCGAACTCGCGGATGAAGTCCGCCATATTGCCCACGCGCGCCCCGCGAAAGGCATAGATGCTCTGGTCGTCGTCCCCCACGGCAATGACGCTGGCGGCCGACTCGTAGCGCCCGCCCACATCGTCGCCTGCCAATTGCTTGAGCCACTGGTACTGCAGCTTGTTGGTGTCCTGGAACTCGTCCACCAGAATATGCTGGAAGCGGCGCTGGTAGTGGTGGCGCAGATGGGCATCGTCACGCAGCAGCTCGTAGCTGCGCAGCATCAGCTCACCGAAATCGACCACGCCTTCGCGCTGGCATTGCTCTTCGTAGAGCTGGTAGATCTCGACCTTTTTGCGCGCATCGGGGTCGATCGCCTCCACATCGCCGGGCCGCATGCCCTCTTCCTTGCAGCCCGCAATGAAATACATCAGCTGCTTGGGCGGAAAGCGCTCGTCATCCACATTGAACTGCTTGCACAGACGCTTGATGGCCGAGAGCTGGTCTTGCGTATCCAGAATCTGGAACGCCTGGGGCAACTTCGCGGCCTGATAGTGGGCGCGCAGCAGTCGGTTGCACAGGCCGTGAAACGTGCCGATCCACATGCCGCGCACGTTGTAGGGCAGCATGGCCGACAGGCGCGTGAGCATCTCCTTGGCGGCCTTGTTGGTGAAGGTCACGGCCATGATGGAGCCGGGCGTGGCCTGCCCGGTCTGCAGCAGCCAGGCAATGCGCGTGGTCAGCACGCGCGTCTTGCCCGAGCCGGCACCCGCCAGAATCAGCGCATGTCCTGCGGGCAAGGTCACCGCCGCCAGTTGCTCGTCGTTGAGGCCGGTCAGCAGGGGCGATTGAGAGGCGGGGATGGCGCCGGAATTTGCACCGTCTGGCGCGGAGTCAAGCAGGTCGATCGGGAACATAGACCCCCATTGTAGAAATGCTGGCGACTCCCTGTGACTTGCTGCTGCTTTCGCGGCTTCGTGCTCCTGAAACAAAAGCTGCCTGCGCTTGATAAATGTGGATTTCAGATACTTTCATATCTGAGACTCACGAATATCAATCGCAAGCAGCTTTCAATTCATTCAAGCCACGGCCTCACACTCAGTGTCCACCCGCACCGGGCTCGACCGTGCGGCTCGGCCTCGGTGCCAGCCAGATCGCGCAGGCCGCGAGCACAAAGCCGCCCGCGATGATGAACATGATCCGGTTGGTGGCCAGCATCACGCTCTGGCTGGTGATGAGCTGATCGAGCGCCGACAGCGCCGCATCGGGACTCATGCCCGACTGCTGCAGTCCTTGCAGCACCTCGCCGCCGGCATCGCTCAAACCCACCAGTTCCGCATGTTTGCGCGTCGTGCCGTTCTCCCAGGCCGTGTTGACGACGGAGACCGCGGCCGCGCCCGACAGGGTGCGCAGAAAGTTCATCAGGCCCGCAGCGTTGTCCATCTCCTGCGGCTCCACGCTGGCCAGCGCCAGACCGGTGGTCGGTATGAAGAAGAACGGCAGACCCAGCCCCATGAACATCAGCGGCAGGGCGATGTCCCAATAGCCCATCTCCGTGGTCGCGAACGCGCGCCAGCAGGTGATCACCCCCATCCAGAACACGCCCCCGAAAATCAGCCGGCGCGGGTCCACCCGGGCCGCCAGCCCGGCGGCGGCCGGCGCCACGAACAGCGCGAACAGCCCTGTCCAGGCCGTGACCAGCCCCGCCAGCGTGGCCGTGTAGCCCATGAAGCTCTGCAGCCACAGCGGCGTGAGTACATTGACGGCGAAGAAGGCTGCAAACGCGAGGCTGATGGTCAGCACGGCCATGGAAAAGCCGCGGTGCCTGAAGACGCGCAGATCCACGATCGGGTGCTCGGCATGCAGCTCCCAGATCATGAACGCCGCAAAGCCCACTGCGGCCACGGCGGACAGCGCCACGATCACGGGCGAGGCAAACCAGTCCAGGTTCTTGCCTTCGTCCAGCATCAGCTGCAGCGAGCCCACCCAGACGATGAGCAGAACCAGGCCCACGCTGTCTATGGGGTTCCTGAGCAGCGGCTGCTCGTAGCGCCGCACCAGGTGCCAGACCGCCAGCGCGCAGACCAGGGCCACCGGGATGTTGATCAGAAAGATCCAGTGCCAGGTGTACTCGTCGCAGATCCAGCCGCCCACGATGGGCCCCAGCACGGGGGCGATCAGCGTGGTCATGGACCACAGGCCGATGGCTGCGGGCGCCATGCGCGGCGGGAAGATGCGCAGCAGCAGCGACTGGGACAGCGGCATCAGCGGGCCGCCGGCCAGTCCCTGCAGAATGCGCGCAAACACCAGCATGCCCAGCGAATGGGCCAGGCCGCACAGCAGCGACGCGAGACCGAACAAGCCCATGGCCGTGGCAAACACGCGCACCGCGCCGAAGCGCGCCGCCAGCCAGCCGGTCAGCGGCACGGTGATGGCCTCGGCCACTGCGTAGCTGGTGATGACCCAGGTGCCCTGGCTGGTGGTCGCGCCCAGGTTGCCGGCAATGCTGGGCACGGAGACATTGGCCACCGTCATGTCCAGCACGGCCATGAAATTGGCTGCGGCCAGCACCAGCGCCGCCAGCCACAGCGAGCCCCCCGTCAGCGGCACCATGCCGGCGGCCATGGGCACGGCAGGCGCATCGGCCGCACTTGCGTTGTGAGCACTCATGAGGCACTCACTGCGCGGCCGCCACGCCGGCTGCGCCGGCAGGGCCGCTGCGGGTGTCCACCGTCACCTGCATGGACAGGCCCACGCGCAGCGGGTTCCTTGCCAGCTCGCCGGCATCCAGCTGAATGCGCACCGGCAGGCGCTGCACCACCTTGATCCAGTTGCCCGTGGCGTTCTGCGCGGGAATGGCCGCAAACGCCGAGCCGGAGCCGCCGCTGAAGCCCTGCACAGTGCCGCTGTACTTCACATCGCTGCCGTACAGATCGGACTGCAGCTGCACGCGCTGGCCCACACGCACCTTGCCCAGCTGCCCCTCCTTGAAGTTGGCATCCACATAGATCTGCTGCACCGGCACCACCGTCATCAGAGGCGCGCCGGCCTGCACGCGCTGGCCAATCTGCACGCTGCGCCTGGCCACCACGCCATCGACGGGAGCACGCACCGTGCAGCGATCGAGATCGATCTGGGCCTGATCGCGACGTGCCTGCGCCAGTTGCACCTCGGGATTGGTCTCGGCATCCGCCCCCTCGATCAGCGCGGCGTTGACCTGCTTGGCACCCACGGCCGCTTCGCGGTTGGCCCTGGCCTGGGCCTGCGCGGCCAAGGCCGATGCCAGCTGCGCCCTGGCTGCGGCAAATGCGTTCTGAGCCTGCGTCAGCTCCTCGCCCGAAACCGAACCGCTCTGGGCCAGGGCCTGGCGGCGCTGCAGGTCGATGGTGGCACGCTCCATATCGGCCTCGGCCGCCAGCCGCTGGGCGGCCGCGCGCTTTTCATCGGCCTCGCGGGCTGTCACCTGAGCCTTCAGGCCGCCATCATTGGCCACATAGCCTTTGACGCGGCGCATGGCGCGGGCCAGCTCGGCCTCGGCCTGGGCCAGTGCCAGTCTGGCGTCCGTGGGGTCGATACGCACCAGCACATCGCCTTGCTTCACGGCCTGGGTGTCCCTGACCAGCACCTCCAGCACCGTGCCACCGATCGATGGCGTGACCTGCGCCACCTCGGCCGCCGCATAGGCGTTGTCGGTGGAGACGAAGTGAGAGGCATGCAGCCACCAATAGGCGCCGGTGGCCGCACCGGCAAGCAGCACCACGCCCGCCAGTCCGGCCAGGAGCCGGTTGCGGCGCTGTTCGCGCGCGGCAGGATTTGCGCTCATGGAAGAAGCGTTTTCAGTCATACAAAACCTTGAAAATATTCGCAGGACTTGCGCAAGCAAGAATGCAATAACGGACGGGCTACCGAGGCAGCCGTCGTGCCGGAACCCGTTTTGCGAAAGTCGTGATTCATCCGTTCAGGAAAGCGGCTCATGTCTTGGGCGAGGCCCAATCGTGGGCGCCGGAGGACTCGCTCCAGCCGCCACCCAGTGCGCGGTGCAGACCGATATCGAGCGTCAGGGCACGGGACTGCACATCGACCAGCTGACGCACGCTGGCCAGCAACTGGTCTTCGGCGGACAGCACATCGAGATGACGCGCCAGCCCGCCCTCGTAGCGCTTGCGGGCCACACGATGCGCCTCGGTCGCAGCCGCCACAGCCTGCTGCATGGCTGTCAGCTGCTGCTGCAGCGCTCGCTGGCTGACGGCGTTGTCCGCCACTTCCTGCAAGGCCCGGTTGAGCGTGCTGCGGTACTGGGCCACGGCTTCGTCATAGCGGGCGCGCGCGGCCCCCAGTTGCGAGCGCAAGCGGCCGCCATTGAAGAGAGGCAGGCTGATGGCCGGCCCCACGCTGGCGATGCCGGAGCCGCTGCGGGTCAACATGTCCAGGCCCAGCGACTGCACGCCGACCAAGGCACTGAGATTCACATCGGGATAGAACTCGGCCTGCTGCGACGCCACGCGCGACTCCAGCGCCTGGGCCTGAAGGCGGGCCGCCACCACATCGGGGCGACGGCCCAGCAGACGCGCCGGCAACTGCTGCGGCAAGGCCCATTGCTGCTGCCACGGTGATTGCAGGCGCCCGGCATCGAGCACGATGGCTGCACCACGATCGGGAGCGGCTCCCATCAGCGCAGCAATGCTGT
The DNA here is from genome assembly GCF_009360615.1 of Comamonas sp. Lineage (GTDB taxonomy): Bacteria > Pseudomonadota > Gammaproteobacteria > Burkholderiales > Burkholderiaceae_C > Comamonas. The sequence goes on along the minus strand of NZ_SPEY01000009.1, from coordinate 2,711 downwards.
TGCGCTGCAAGGCGACCTGTTCCTGCATCTGTGCCAGTTCGGCCTGCGCAGCGGCCAGACGCGCCCTGGCGCTGTACACGCTGCCCCGGTTTTCGAGCCCGTTGGCATAGCGCTGCTCAAACAACTCGGCCGTGGTCCGGCGCACCTGCACCGATTGCTCAAGCGTCTGCACATTGGCAGCCAGGCGCAGCAGCTGTGCGTAGGCCAGGGCCACATTGCTGGACAGCAAGAGACGCGCCTGCGCAGCATCGGCCTCGCGTGCGGCCAGTTCGCCGGCAGCGGCGGCCACGGCGGCACGCTGCCGGCCCCACAGGTCCAGCGACCAGCTCAGGTCCAGCGTGGCGCGGCCATAGTCATTCATGCCGCGCGGCGTGAAGGCCTCTGGCGTCAGATGGTGGTAGCTGAGCTTGTCCTCGCTGACCGAGGCGCGGGCGGAAAGCTGAGGCGCAGAGGCTGCTTCGCTCACGCCGAGCGTGGCCCTGGCCTGCTGCACGCGTGCAGCGGCCGCCGCCATGTCGGGCGCGCCTTCCAGCGCCTCGTCGATCAGATGGTCGAGCTGCGCATCGCCGTAGCGCTGCCACCATTGCTGGGTGGGCCAGTCCATGGGGGGCGCACGGTGAGCGGCCTGCAGAGTCTCGGGCACGGGCTGCGCCAAAGTGGCCTTGCCTTCCCATTCGGGAATCTGGGCGCAGGCTGCCAGAACCGCAGGCAGGCCCAGGGCCCACCAGCCATGGCGCCTGCGCCGGATTCGCTGCGGCGCGGCGGCGATACATGAAGTCATGAAATACTTTAATAATGAACTGTACCGTACAGTATATGTTTCCAGCATTTCAGATCGCAAGCGCTACACTGAAAGACATCACAACCGCCCCAGGACATTCCGCCCCATGCGCACCAAAACGGAAGAAAAGCGACAGGCCATCATTGACGTTGCAGCGGCCGCCTTCGGCGAACTGGGCTTCGAGCGCACTTCCATGTCCGAGATCTGCACGCGGCTGGGCGGCTCCAAGGCCACGCTCTACAACTACTTTCCGTCCAAGGAAGCACTGTTCCTGGAGGTGATGTTCCGGGCCTCCGAAGCCGACTTCCAGAACACCATGCTGGCGCTGCAGGCCGGCAGCGACGATGCGGCTCAGACACTGCGCAACTTTGGCCAGCGCTTCCTGGGCCTGCTGTACTCGACAGAAGTGATGGCCGTGCGACGCCTGCTGGTGTCCGAAGGCGGGCGCGACAATATCGGCCAGCGCTGCTGGGACATGGGGCCGGCACGGGGCAATGCCGCCATCAACGCCTTTTTGGAGCAGGGCATCGAGCGCCGGCTGCTGCGTCGCGCCGATACCGAGGTCATGCGCCACCATCTGCTGGCGCTGCTGGAAGCCGAATTGCTGCCGCGCTTCATGTTCCAGCACCTGCCCGCCCCCACCGCCGAAGAGATCGCTGAGTGCACCCGGCGTGCCGTCGAAGTCTTCATGCTCGCCTATGGCCAGTAGGAACAGGCCCCCTCATAAGAAAAACCGTATAACCACCATAAGAAAGTCGGCGGCTATGATTTGTGGCCGTACCGTATAGAATCAATCACCGGGCCCAAGTTTCTTGAGGTCCGGTTTTTTTTGCCCGAACGATCCCAAGCGGCAAACCAACCGGTCTCCAAGCCAAGCGCCTATCCTTGAATTGCAGCGGCTGCGACAGCCGCCAACACTTTGGAGCTTGGAATCAAATGGAAATCTTCGACTACGACAACATTCTTCTGCTGCCCCGCATGTGCCGCGTGGACAGCCGTTCGGAATGTGACACCAGCGTCGTGCTGGGCAACCGCAGCTTCAAGCTGCCCGTGGTGCCCGCCAACATGAAGACGGTGGTGGACGAGAAGATCTGCACTTATCTGGCACAAAACGGTTTCTTCTATGTGATGCACCGTTTTGACATCGACAACGTGGCCTTCACAAAGGACATGCAGTCGCAGGGACTGTTTGCCTCCATCTCCCTGGGCGTCAAGCAGCCGGACTACGAGACAGTGGACCGTTTCGTGGCCGACGGCCTCTGCCCCGAATACATCACCATCGACATTGCCCACGGTCATGCCGAAAGCGTGAAGAACATGATCGCCTACATCAAGGCCAAGATCCCTGCGGCCTTTGTGATTGCCGGCAACGTCGCCACGCCCGAAGCCGTGATCGACCTCGAAAACTGGGGAGCGGACGCCACCAAGGTTGGTGTGGGTCCCGGCAAGGTTTGCATCACCAAGCTCAAGACCGGCTTCGGCACGGGCGGCTGGCAGTTGTCGGCGCTCAAATGGTGCGCCCGCGTGGCGACCAAGCCCATCATTGCCGACGGCGGCATCCGCAGCCACGGCGACATCGCCAAGAGCATCCGCTTCGGAGCCACCATGGTGATGATCGGCTCCCTGTTTGCGGGCCACGAAGAATCGCCCGGCAAGACCGTGGAAGTGGACGGCCAGCTGTTCAAGGAATACTACGGCTCGGCCTCCGACTTCAACAAGGGCGAGTACAAGCACGTGGAAGGCAAACGCATTCTGGAGCCCATCAAGGGCCCGCTGATGAACACACTGGTCGAGATGCAGCAGGACGTGCAGTCCTCCATCAGCTACGCAGGTGGCACCAAGCTCATGGACATCCGCAAGGTCAACTACGTCATCCTCGGCGGCGACAACGCCGGCGAGCATCTGCTGATGTAGGCCGCCAGGCGCGACT
>NZ_SPEY01000107.1 GCF_009360615.1 Comamonas sp. | reverse complement strand
CCCTGCTTGGCCAGACTGGCGATCACCTCGGGATTCTGGATGGCGCGGTTGAAGGCCTGGTTGATCCTGCCGACCAGCTCGGGCTTCATGCCGGCCGAGCCGTAGAGGCCGAACCAGGTGACCGAGGAATAGCCCGGCAGGCCTGATTCGGCCACCGTGGGCAGATTCGGAGCCAACGTACTGCGCCTGTCGCCGGTCACGGCCAGGGCACGCAGGCGGCCGCTGGCCACATGGGGCATGCCCGTGGGAATGGAGTCGAACAGCAGATGCACCTGGCCTGCCGCCAGATCGGTGATCGATTGCGCCGTGCCCTTGTAGGGCACATGGGCGAGCTGTATGCCGGCCTGCGCGGCAAAGGCGGCGGTGTTCAGGTGCACGATGGTGCCGTTGCCGCTGGTGGCGTAGTTGAGCTGGCCGGGATTGGCCCTGGCGTAGGCCATCAGCTCCTGCACGCTCTTGACCGGCAGCGAGGGCGTGACCAGCAGCACGCTGGCCGCGTCGGCCATGTGGGCGATGGGACTGAAATCCTTGTCCGCCTTGTAGGCCAGCCTGGGCATCAGATGCGGCGAGATGGCATGCGTGCTGCTGGTGGTGAACAGCAGCGTGTAGCCGTCGGCCGCCGCCTTGGCGGCCTCGGCCGTGCCTATGGTGCCGCCGGCGCCGGGCCGGTTGTCGATGACCAGTTGCTGGCCCAGCTCCTGCGATACGCGCTGCGCGATCACGCGTGCCACCAGATCGGTGGCGCCGCTGGCCGGAAACGGCACGATCACCCGCACCGGTCGGGTGGGCCAGGCAGCCTCGCCCTGGGCCAGGGCCGGCAAGGCCAGCAGGCCACCGGCCACCGCCGCTGCGGCATGGAGCCACTGGCGGCGCGTCGTTGAAACAGTAAACCGTGCCCGCATGGCAACTCCCGATGAAATGGAAGACTGGCCGCTGCCTGGCGACCACCGAACGGGAGATCTTAGAAAGCCATGGCATTTGCCACTATCGGCAAATTTGCAATCCATCGTTGCCAAAACAGCAAACCGGGCACAATGGGGCTTTGCCGCCACCGACTGCCATGCCCGCGTCCCGCCATTTGCTGCTCCAGGACACCGCACTGCGCTACTTCCACGAGGTCGCACAATGCGGCTCGCTGACCGAGGCTTCGTCAAGACTGCATGTGGCGGCCTCGGCCATCAGCCGCCAGATCGCAGCGCTGGAGGCGCGGCTGGGCACGCCACTGTTCGAGCGCCACCCGCGCGGCATGGTGCTCAACGCCGCCGGCGAGATCCTCGCCGATCATGCGCGCCGTGCGGGGCTGGACGCGGAGCGCGCGCTGGACGAGATCAAGGCCTTGCAGGGTCTGCGCAGTGGCAAGGTGCGCATCGCCAGCTCCGATGCCTTCGCCAGCGAATTCCTGCCACGCCTGTGCGCGGCCTTCCAGCGCGAGCACAGCGGCATCGTCTTCGAGGTGACGGTGCTGCCCACACACGAGGTTTCCGGTGCCGTGCGCACCGGCATGGCCGACATAGGCCTGTGTTTCAGCCGGGCCCCCGAGCCCGGCATCGCCGTCGCCTGCCGCGTGGCCGCGCCCGTGCTGGCGCTGGTGGCATCCGGCCATGAACTGGCGCAGGAACGCAGCGTGGCACTGGCCAGGCTGGTGTGCTATCCGCTGGCACTGACGCCGCCCAGCACGGCCGTGCGCCAACTGCTGGACGCAGCCTGCAGCCGCCAGGGACTGATGCTGGCACCGGCCCTGGAGAGCAATCACGGCAAGACGCTGCTGAACTTTGCGGCCCAGGGCACGGCGGTTGCCGTGGCCAGCGAAATCGCCGCCCGCGACATGGTGGCCACGGGAGCGCTCGTGGCCGTGCCGCTCAGCGACCGCGGCATGGATCTGCGCGATATCGAGGTGCAGACCCTGGCCGGTCGCACGCTGCCGCATGCGGCGCAGTCCTTTCTGGAGCTTTTGCAGCTGCGCCTGCCCGCAGCCTGGTGATACCGACTCAATCCGCCTTGGGGCGCAGCACCAGCCATAGCGACAGCGCAATCAGCCCGCCCCCCATGGCATGTGCGACTGTCAAGGACTCATCGAGCAGGGCCCAGCCCCAGAGCACGGCGAACACGGGCACGATGAAGGTCACGGTCAGCGCCTTCTGCGGCCCCTCGTCGGCAATCAGCCTGAAGTACAGCACATAGGCCAGAGCCGTGCTCAACAGGCCCAGCAGCGCCACATTGCCCCATGCCAGCAGCGGCGAGGCCTGCAGCCTGGCCAGCATGCCGGGCTCCAGCGCCATGTCGAGGAGCAGCGCCGGTGTCAGCACCATCAGCGCACCCAGCTGGCTGATGAAAACGGCAGCGCGCGTGTCCACGGACGCATTGGCACCCGCAAGCCTGAGCGTCAGATAGCTGGAAAACGCATAGCAGACCGTGGCCACAAAACAGGCCGCCATACCGCCCAGCACGGCTGCGCTGAGATCCAGCGGCCCGGCCTGGGCCAGCACCGCCACGCCGCCAATCCCCAGCAGCACCGCAGCCACACGCGCGGGCGTGATCGCCTCGGCAAACACCAGCGCTCCCACCACGGTGGCCACCAGCGGCGTGGTGGCATTGAAGATGGCGCTATAGCCCGATGGCAGCACCTGGGCCGCCAGCGCGTACATGAGAAAGGGGATGCCGGAATTGATGACGCCCAGCCCCAGCAAGGGCCACAGATAGCGCCCGATCCTGGGCCGGTAGCCCATGGCAAACAGCGCCGCGCCAAGGCCCAGCGCCGAAAACAGGCCGCGCCCCACGGCCGTGGGCACGGCCCCCAGATGGGGCACGGCCACGCGCATGAACAAAAAACTGCCGCCCCAGAGGGCGGCCAGTGTCATGAGTCGGATCAGGCTGGCGACAGACATACAGGGCATTGTGCACAGCCCCGGTCTTCACGCCTGTCACAACTGCCGAATGCCAGGATCAGTGAATCTGCACCAGCACATCGTCCAGCGTGGCACCGGCCTCTTCGGGTACCGGCCGCGTCAGCTGCGGCACCTTGTAGATGCTGGCATCGGCATGGATCAGGCCGATGTCATAGCGCTGGCCGGCCAGATAATCGCCCACCGACTCCAGCACGATGGGGCTGCGGTGCAGATGCTCGGTAGCCCGCAGTTCGTCGAGCGAGAGCCAGACGCTGCGCACGATGCCGTCGTCCAGATGGCGCTGGGCATGGTGCATGCCCAGCTCGCCCGTGAAGGCAAAGCGCAGATAGGTGATGTCCGATCCCGTGCGCGTGCGCACGAAGCGGTTCATGTAGATGCCGACCAGGGCCGTGGGCGTGAAGCTGTAGGCCGTCTCTTCCATGACTTCGCGCACACAGGCATCGACAGGGCTTTCGGAAGGGTCGAGATGACCGGCCGGCGTGTTCAGACGCAGTCCATCCGCCGTTTGTTCTTCCACCAGCAAAAAACGGCCATCGCGTTCGATGATGGCCGAGACAGTCACATTGGGTTTCCAGCGATTGGGCATGGCGGGCATTATCCTTGTCCCAACCCGACGATGTGTCAGATAAATCCCACCATATAGAGCGCTCCTTCGCCGTAACTGTCCAAATGTTGTTGCTGCGCAGCATTTGTCACGGATTCGACCACATAGCCTTGACGCTCCCAGTAAAGCCGTGAGCCCTGCACCGAAACCAGTGCCGTGCGCTGCACGCCGCGTGCTCTGGCCTGCGCCTTCAGGGCCTGCACCATCCGCCGCGCCAGGCCCTGGCCGGCGGCGGCCTCGGACACGGCCATATCGTGCAGATAGAGCACGCTGGCATCGTCATATTCGGCAAAGTCGCCGTTGAGCGGCGTGATGGCCCCGGGGCGCGACCAGTAGGCCGCCAGATAGGCCACCAGCTCGCCCCCTTGCTCGGCCGCCCAGGAACAATGCCCGGCGGTGCGCAAACGGCGCACAAACACCTCGCGCGGCTCGGCAAAGTCCGCGCCATAGCAATGCTCCTGTATGCGCAGCAGGGCATCCACATCATCCACGCCCAGCGCGCGCAGCTGGATTGGCATCAACTCCGGCATCAAAAACTCTCAAATCAATAGCTGTCAACGCTTACCAGGCAATGGATGACAGCCAATTTCAATCAAGCCCCAGCACACAGCTTAGCAAGCCGCTCATCTCGCAGCAGCCTGTAGGCACTATCGCAATGGTAATGATTCTCAATTGGAAATTCATCGCCCTCCTCCCTACCATTCATTCATCGCTCAGGGAGAAACAGATGACACGCTTGATCAAGACATTGCGCCAGAACCAGCTCACGCTGACCAAGACCGCCAGCTATTACGTGATCCACATCACCGTGGCCGCCTGCGTTGCCTATGCCGTGACCGGCAATCTGATTGCCTCGCTGACGCTGAGCCTGCTGGAGCCCACGGTCCAGGCGTTTGCCTTCTTCTTCCATGAAAAAGTCTGGGAGCGCCGCCTGAAGAAACGCGAGCAGCAAGCGCTTGCCGGACAGGCACTGAGCGCCTGAGAGCCGCCGATGAACGCCGACCACCCCGCCACTTTTGCGCAATGGCTGCTGCGCTCCCTGGCCACGCTGGGAGATTGCAACGGCCACCTTCATGATCTGTAGAAATCCTGTTTACAAGCTTTTTGATAAGCCATGGATAGATATTGAACATACCAGGCTTTGTCTGGCTTTCTGATCATCACGACGGGAAGCCATCCGGGCTCAGCTCTACAACACCAGCGGTGTCTGTGGATAAGTCATGCAGAGCATGCCACTTCGGCCTTGCGCCCATGGGTTTGCGGCTATATGCCAAACCGGGCACCGGGCCAACAATGGCCGGGAATCCAAGGAGTTCCCATGCAGCTTGCAGACCGCCAGACATCCGCAGACCTCAACCGCCATGACGAACAATGGCTGAGCGCCCACTGGATGCCGTTCACCGGCAACCGCAACTTCAAGGCCAGCCCCCGTATCATCACCGGCGCACAGGGTGCCTACTACAGCGATGCCGACGGCCGGCGCATTTTCGACGGCCTCTCGGGCCTGTGGTGCTCGGGGCTGGGCCATGGCCGCCGCGAGATTGCCGAGGCCATTGGCCAGGCCGCGCTGCAGCTCGACTACGCTCGCGCCTTCCAGTTCGGCCACCCGGCTTCGTTCGCGCTGGCCAACCGCATCGTGGCACTGATGCCCCAGGGGCTGGAGCATGTGTTCTTCACCGGCTCGGGCTCGGAAGCCGCCGACACCTCGCTGAAGATGGCGCGCGCCTACTGGCGCGCCAGGGGCCTGGGCAGCAAGACGCGGCTGATCGGCCGCGAGAAGGGCTATCACGGCGTGAACTTTGGCGGCATCTCGGTGGGCGGCATGGGGGGCAACCGCAAGATGTTCGGCCAAGGGGTTGAAGCCGACCATCTGCCTCACACCCAGCCGCCACCGGGTTCGCTCTTCAAGGGCCAGCCCCAGACCGATGGCCGCGCCCTGGCAGACCGGTTGCTCGACCTGATCGCCCTGCATGACGCCAGCAATATCGCCGCCGTGATCGTGGAGCCCATGTCAGGCTCGGGCGGGGTGGTGATTCCGCCCGCCGGCTATCTGCAGCGTTTGCGCGAGATCTGCACCCAGCACGACATCCTGCTGATCTTCGACGAGGTCATCACGGGCTTTGGCCGTCTCGGGGCGATGACGGCGGCCGAGGCCTTTGGCGTGACCCCGGACATCATGAATATCGCCAAGCAGGTCAGCAATGGCGCCCAGCCGCTGGGAGCCTGCGTGGTCTCGCCCGCCATCTATGAGCAGTTCATGGCAGCCGGAGGGCCGCAGTACATGCTGGAATTTGCCCACGGCTACACCTATTCGGCCCATCCCGTGGCCTGCGCGGCAGGCATTGCGGCACTGAATCTGCTGGAGCGGGAAGACGGCCCGGGCCGCGTGCGCGCGCTGGCCCCCTTCTTCGAGCAGGCCGTGCACAGTCTCAAGGGCGCCAGGCATGTGCTGGACGTCCGCAATATCGGCCTGGCGGCGGGCATCACGATCGCCCCCCTGCCCGGCGAGCCCGCCAGACGCCCTTACGAGATCGCCATGAAATGCTGGGAGGC
>NZ_SPEY01000069.1 GCF_009360615.1 Comamonas sp. | reverse complement strand
CCAAGAAAAAGCAGCTGGACACCTTCAAGCCCGAAGACCTGGGCGTGGACGTGACGCCTCGCCTGAAGACCGTGAAGGTCTCCGAGCCTGCCAAGCGCGGCGCTGGCGTCAAGGTGGCCGACGTGGCTGCGCTGGTCGACAAGCTGAAGAACGAAGCGAAGGTTATCTAAGGCCCCCTGAGTCGCCTGCGGCGCCTTCCCCCCAAAGGGGGACGACGGCCTTGGCTGCGGGGCGGCCCTTGCTGGCCGTCCCTCGCCAGGCTGCGCTGCTGCCAAGGGCTGATGTCCTCTCTGGGACTTCGCCAGAACGTAAAGAAATTTAGAGGTTGAATATGACTTCTCTCGTTATTGCAGAACACGACAACGCGTCGATCAAGACCGCGACCCTGAACACCGTGACGGCCGCCAAGGCCTGCGGCGGTGATGTGCATGTGCTGGTGGCCGGCGAAGGCGCAGCTGCTGCGGCCGCCGCTGCGGCCCAGATTGCCGGTGTCTCCAAGGTCATCCACGCCGATGGTGCCAGCCTCAAGGACGGCCTGGCCGAGAACGTGGCGGCCCAGGTGCTGGCGATTGTGGGCAGTGGTGCCGGCCACTACAGCCACATCCTGTTCCCCTCGACCGCGTCGGGCAAGAACGTGGCACCCCGCGTGGCCGCCAAGCTGGACGTGGCCCAGATCAGCGACATCACCAAGGTCGACTCCGCCGACACCTTCGAGCGTCCGATCTACGCGGGCAACGCCATCGCCACCGTGCAGTCCGCCGATGCCGTCAAGGTCATCACCGTGCGTACCACGGGCTTTGACGCAGCGGCTGCCACAGGCGGCTCGGCGGCGGTGGAAACCGTGGCGGCGGTGGCCGACAGTGGCAAGAGCCGCTTTGTGGGTCGCGAAGTGACCAAGAGCGAACGTCCCGAGCTGACGGCGGCCAAGATCATCGTCTCCGGCGGTCGCGCGCTGGGCTCGGCCGAGAAGTTCCAGGAAGTCATGTCGCCGCTGGCCGACAAGCTGGGAGCGGCCATCGGTGCCTCGCGCGCTGCTGTCGATGCGGGCTACGCCCCCAACGACCTGCAGGTGGGCCAGACGGGCAAGATCGTGGCGCCGCAGCTGTATATTGCCTGCGGCATCTCGGGAGCGATCCAGCATCTGGCGGGCATGAAGGACTCGAAGGTGATCGTGGCGATCAACAAGGACCCCGAGGCGCCGATCTTCTCGGTGGCCGACTACGGTCTGGAAGCCGATCTGTTCACCGCCGTGCCCGAGCTGGTCAAGGCGCTGTAATTTGGCGCACATCAAAAGAGGGGCTTCAAGCCCCTCTTTTTCCATGAGCGTCTGGCTCGCCCAGACCGGGTCATCAACAATAATTCGGCAGCTGCATGGGCATTTCAGACCCACTGCATTGATGGAGAGGGAGACTCTGATGAATCGCAAGCATTGGGTGTTGGCGCGCGCCGGTTTGGCCGCGTTGTGTGCGGGGGGCGCTTTGGTGGCGCAGGCCTGGACGGTGGGGCAGGTGGCCCCGATGTCGGGAGCTGAAGCCAGCCAGGGGCGGGCCTATGCGCAAGGCATGCGTCTGTACTTCGACCAGGTCAACAAGGCCGGTGGCGTGCAGGGCCAGCCTGTGGAACTGGCCGCGCTTGATGATCTGGGACATCCCGAAGAGACCGTGGCCAAGACGCGCAAGTTGCTGAGCGAGTCCAAGCCCGTGGTGCTGGCCGGCTATTTCGGCAACCGCAATCTCTCGGCCTTGCTGGAGAGCAAGTCTCTGGATGGTTCGCAGATTCCGCTGGTGGGCTACCAGAGCACCGACACCCGCGTTCTGGCGTCGCCCCTGATGTTCTCCACGCGCGCAGGACTTGTCGAACAGGTTGCAAAGATTTCCACCCACCTGGCCACTGTCGGCATCACGCGCCTGGCCCTGGTGTTTGAGGAGCGCCCCGATGCCCAGGAGCTGACGGCCCTGGTCACCAAGGCCGTGAACCCCAGTGGAGCCAAGCTGGTGACGTCGGCCATGGTCAAGAGCCGAAGCGGGTCGGACAAGGCGGTGCAGGAGCTGCAGGCGTCCAAGGCTTCGCCCCAGGCCATCTTGCTGGTGGCTTCCAGTCCGGCCACGGCGGCATTTGTCGAAGCCTATCGCATGGAGGGCGGCACGGCCCAGATCTATGCCACGGCCGAGGCGGACATCGAACAGCTGGCCAAGCGCCTGCCTGTGGAGTACATGAGTGGCCTGTCGATCGCCCAGGTGGTACCCAGCCCTTACAAGGTCTCGGGCAAGCTCAACAAGGAGTTCCGCGATGCGACGATTGCTGCCGGCAAGTCGCTGGACGTGCCGGTGAGCTTTGCCATGATGGAAGGCTATGTGAATGCCAAGGTCATCGTGGAGGCCATGCGCCGCAGCCAGCCGGTAACGCCTGAAAAGATGAGCGCCGCCCTGCGCGGACTGGAGTCTTTTGACCTGGGCGGCTACTGGGTGAACTTCAAGCCCGGGCAAGTGGGTTCCAAATATGTGGACCTGTCCATCGTCAACGCCGCAGGACGAGTGACGCAGTAAGAAACCAAGGCCTGACACGCATCGCGTTCAGGCCTTTTTTGCAGCCACTTCCATCACGATGATCCGCCGTGCAAAACAGATGCAGAAACTGTTGCCCAGGGGACAGGAGGTGGCGTAATGGCAGGCGAAACTGGCCATCGGCCAGTCGGACGAGGCCGCTGTCGGCACAGGAGTGCAAATAGTGGATCGTTCATCGAGCTGCTTCTGAAATAAGAGCTGTCAACGTATATAGAGCAAGCGCTACAGCCCTTTTACATACAAAACGAAGAAGGAGACAACTATGTCCAAGCTGCCACCCGTTCTTAAAAAGCTGGCTTTGCCTGTCATCGGCTCGCCGCTTTTCATCATCAGCAATCCCAAGCTTGTCATCGAGCAGTGCAAGGCCGGCATCGTCGGCTCCATGCCTTCGCTCAACGCCCGTCCCGCCGAGCAGCTGGAGGACTGGCTGGCCGAGATCACCGAGACTTTGGCCGCCTGGGACAAGGCCCATCCCGACCGCCCTTCGGCACCATTTGCCATCAACCAGATCGTGCACAAGAGCAACGACCGGCTCGAGCACGACATGCAGGTCTGCGCCAAGTACAAGGTGCCCATCATCATCACCAGCCTGGGGGCACGCGAGGACGTGAACCAGGCGGTGCATGGCTGGGGGGGCGTGGTGCTGCACGACATCATCAACAACAAGTTCGCGCGCAAGGCCATTGAAAAAGGTGCGGATGGCCTGATTGCCGTGGCCGCTGGCGCAGGCGGCCATGCGGGTGTGAAGAGCCCGTTTGCCCTGGTGCAGGAAATTCGCCAATGGTTTGACGGCCCGCTGGCGCTGTCGGGCTCGATTGCCACAGGGGGGGCGGTTCTCGCAGCCCAGGCGATGGGGGCGGACTTTGCCTACATCGGCTCGGCCTTCATCGCCACGGACGAGGCGCGTGCCGTGCAAGCCTACAAGCAGGCGATCGTGGAGGGCAACTCCGACGATGTGGTCTACAGCAATCTGTTCACCGGAGTGCACGGAAATTATCTGGCGCCCTCGATTCGTGCGGCCGGTCTGGATCCGGACAACCTGCCCGAGTCCGACCCCAGCAAGATGAATTTTGGCGGCGGTGCGCAAAAAGCCTGGAAGGACATCTGGGGCTGCGGCCAGGGCATCGGCGCCATCGACAAGGTGCTGCCCACGGCCGAGTTGGTGGCCAGGCTCAAGCGTGAATATGCCCAAGCCCGGGCCAGCTTGCTGGCTGCCTGAGGCGGATTCGCAATTTCCCCGTTCCAACGGCGTCTTCGGACGCCGTTTTTCATGGATCTGCTTGTTTGATGTTGCTCAAGTGCGACTGAATCAAGGGTAAACCCTTTGGAAATCGCTGCGGAGTTGATGGAGGTCAATGTAGGCCTGGTCCTGCAATTGGCTTTTGCAGATCAAGTCATGATGATTGTCAAAAGAAGAGTAGTATTCCGTTAATTTCAGTAAATACTGAAAATTAAGAAATGCAGCAAGCACCCTCTTCCTCCACCGACCATCAGACCGATGCGATGCATGCGGTGCTGGCGAACGTCGTCCGTCGTCCCGGTGCGGGCGCGGTGTGGCAGGTCTTGGCCGGATTGCTCTGGCTGCCACAGGCTGCCTTGCTGGCCTGGGCGGTGCAGCTCATGGCCAACGGGCAGGGCGTGGCGGCTGTCTGGCCCATGGCGGCGGGCATGCTGTTGCTGGGTCTGTTGCGGGCCTGGGCAGAAGGTCATGGCGGCCTGCTGGCCAACCGGGCCGCGCGTATGCAGCTGAGCCGCCTGCGTGCCCTGGTGGTGCAGTCGCTGGCCCGCACATCGCCGCTGGACAAGAGCCGCCCTGCCTCGGGCCAGGCCGCCAGTGCCATGGTCGAGCAGGCCGAGGCCATCGTTCCCTGGCTGGCGCGCTATCAGAGCGCAATGTGGCGTGTGCGGCTGCTGCCTTTGGTGATTCTGGCGGCCGTGGCCTGGCAGTCATGGGTGGCGGCTCTGATCCTGACCGCGGCCGCACCGCTGATTCCGCTCTTCATGGCGATCGTGGGCTGGCGTGCCAAAGCGGCCGCAGAAGAGCAGATGCTGCAGCTGGGTCACATGAATGCCTTCCTGCTGGACCGTCTGCGCGGTCTGAGCACGCTGCGCGCCCTGCATGCCGTGGATCTGACAGCCCAGCGTCTGCGTGACCATGCCGAAGATCTGCGCGCCCGCACCATGCGCGTGCTGCGCATTGCGTTCCTGTCTTCTGCGGTGCTGGAGCTTTTCTCGGCGCTGGGCGTGGCCATGGTGGCCGTCTACATCGGCTTTCATCTGCTGGGTACGCTGAACTTCGGTGCCTGGGGCGACAAGCTCGGCCTGGGTCAGGCCATGTTCGTGCTGCTGCTGGCGCCGGCTTTTTTCGAACCTTTGCGCGACCTTTCGGCTGTCTGGCATGACAGAGCCGCAGGCCAGGCGTCGCTGCAGACCTTGCAAGCCATGCAGGCTCAGTCGGTGCAGATCGTCGGCGCGCAGCATGCTGCCGAAGCATCTTCGGTCAATCAGCGGCTATCGCATGGAAATCCTGTATCCGTAAGCGTCTGCGGGCTCGAGGTTCAGGCACCAGGCAGCGACTCCAGCCTCGCACCGCTGACTTTGCACATACAGGCTGGCGAACATGTGGCGCTGTGGAGTCCCAGCGGCAGCGGCAAGTCCGTATTGCTGGCGCAGATTGCCGGCCTTTTGCCGGTACAGCAAGGCCGCATCGAACTCGATCGACAGGTACTCGATGCCCGCAGCGCAACGCAGCTGCGACGGCGCATGGCCTGGCTGGGTCAACTGCCTCATGTCTTTGCCGGTTCGGTCGTGCGCAATATCGCGCTGGGGCGCAACTCCGTAGGGCCCGAACAGATTGCCCTGGCCACGCAGCGGGCGGCACTGGGTGAAGCCCTGGCGCACCGCCCCGGCACGAGCCTGGGTGAGGGGGGCGCAGGTCTTTCCGGAGGCGAGGTGGTGCGGCTGGCCCTGGCGCGCATGGCCGCTCAGACGGAGGCCGGCCTGCTGCTGGTGGACGAGCCTACTGCGCACCTGGACCCCGAGACAGCAGCCCAGATCACGCAGTCGCTGCGGCATCTGGCCAGGGGGCGCACCATGCTGGTCGCCACGCACGACGCGCAACTGGCCGCCGCCATGGACCGCGTGATCGAGCTGCCGCAGCTGCAACGGGCGCAGGAGCCGCAGTCATGAAGATGCGGGCCATTTCAATGCGCGAAATGCTGCAGCTGCTGGGCCGCATGGCGCCGCGCAAGCTCTGGCTGGGCGGTGCCGCCCTGGCGGCACTCACGGTGCTGATGGGCATGGCCTTGCTGGGCCTGTCCGGCTGGTTCATCACGGCAACGGCGCTGGCCGGTCTGGTGCCGGCCACGGCTCTGGTGTTCGATGTGTTCATGCCCTCGGCCGGCATCCGCCTTCTGGCCGTGGGCCGCACCGGTGCCCGCTATGCCGAGCGCCTGGTGACGCACGATGCCACGCTGGCCGTGCTGGCTGCGCTGCGCCAGAGACTGTTTGTGGCCTGGGCCCGTCCTCAGGCCGCCCGTCTGCTGCTGCAGCGCCCCGCTCGGCTGTTGCAGCGTCTGACGTCCGATGTGGATGCGCTGGACAATCTTTATCTGCGCCTGCTGGTGCCTGCTGTCGCGGCGCTGGGCGCGGCCTTGCTGGCCGCTCTGGCCTACGGAATGATGCGATGGTGGCTGGGCCTGTTGACCTTGGCGTGGCTGCTGCTGGCTGGCTGGGGCATTGCCCTGTGGCATGGTTTGCGCAGCCGCAAGGCTGCCGTGCGCCGTGCCATGGCACTGGAGGCCATGCGTGCGCAGACCGTGGATCTGGTGGCCGGTCAGACCGAGCTGCTGATGGCTGGCCGATTGCCGGCGCAGGTACAGCAGGTGCTGCACAGCGATGTGCGCTGTGCCCGGGCCGATGAGCGGCTGTATCGATGTGAGGCGGCTGCCGCCAAGGCCTACGGTGCGGTGTCTGCCGTGACCTTGAGCGCATCCGTGCTGCTGATGGCCTGGCTGATGGAGCAGGGCCGCATCAATGCACCGGTGGCCGCGCTGGGGATCTTGCTCGCGCTGTCCGCGATGGAGCCCTTTGCCGCCCTGCGCAGAGGGGCAGAGCAGGCCGGGCGGACCTGGCTGGCGCTGCGCAGGCTGATTCCCGCACTCATGGACCAGGCCGAAGCGGCACAGAGCTCGCAGCCGTCCCTGTCGAGCTGGGCCGTCAGCCTGCGGTCTGTACGGCTTCGTCAAACGGGTCCTGTCGATCTGGATGTGCGCCAGGGCGAGCGCGTGGCGCTGATTGGCAGCAGCGGTGCCGGCAAGACCAGTCTGCTGCATCTGATGGCGGGTGAGCAGTTGCCGGACGAAGGCGTGGTTCAGGCCCGCAGTTGCAGCTGGATGACGCAGAGAACCGAGCTTTTCCAGGACAGTCTGCGCGACAACCTGAGGCTTGCCGATGCCGAGGCCGACGATGCGCAACTGTGGGATGCCCTGCAGGCTGCAGGTCTCGCAAGCGACGTCATGGCCCTGCCACAGGGGCTGGACACCATGCTGGGTGAGGGTGGCCTGGGACTGTCCGGTGGGCAGTCGCGCAGGCTGGCACTGGCTAGGCTGATGCTGAGCCCGGATTCGTGCTGGCTGCTCGACGAAGTCAGCGAGGGACTGGATGCCGCCACGGCCGCCGACGTGTTGCGCCGCCTGGCACAGGCTGCCGATAGCGGCGCGCGAACGCTGATTTTTGCCACGCATTGGCAGCGCGAGGCACGCCTCGCCGACCGCATCGTGTATTTGCAGGCAGGGCAGGTGAAAGCGCAGGCCCTGCGCGGCACACCTGAGTTCGAGCGCCTGATGGCGAGGCTGAGACCCGATGTCTTGGGTACTGCCGCACCACAGGGCGTGTGTTTTTCCGATTGATTTTTGAAGTACCGAGAGAAAGGACCTGACCATGGACCTCGATATCGTCGATTTATCGCGACTGCAGTTTGCGATAACGGCGCTCTACCACTTTCTGTTCGTGCCGCTGACACTGGGCCTGTCCATACTCGTCGCCATTATGGAGACGGTGTATGTGATGACCGGCCGTGCCATCTGGCGCGACATGACCAAGTTCTGGGGCGTATTGTTCGGCATCAACTTCGCCATGGGGGTGGCCACCGGTGTGGTGATGGAGTTTCAGTTCGGCATGAACTGGAGCTACTACAGCCACTATGTGGGTGACATCTTCGGTGCGCCACTGGCGATCGAGGGTTTGATGGCCTTCTTCCTGGAGGCAACCTTTGTCGGCCTGTTCTTCTTTGGCTGGGATCGACTCTCCAAGGTCAAGCACCTGATCGTCACCTGCCTGATGGCCATCGGCACCAACTTCTCGGCGCTGTGGATTCTGGTCGCCAATGGATGGATGCAGAACCCCGTGGGGGCGAGCTTCAACCCTCAGACCATGCGCATGGAGGTGAATGACTTCTTTGCGGTGCTCACCAATCCCGTGGCGCAGGCCAAGTTCGTGCACACGGTGTCGGCCGGCTATGTCATGGCCTCGCTGTTCGTGCTGGGCATTTCGGCCTGGTATCTCCTCAAGGGCCGTCACATCCATCTGGCCAAGCGCTCGATGACGGTGGCTGCATCCTTTGGCCTGGCCGCGTCGCTGTCGGTGGTGGTGCTGGGTGACGAATCGGGCTATCTGTCGTCGGAACACCAGAAGATGAAGCTGGCGTCGATCGAAGCCATGTGGGAGACCGAACCGGCACCGGCTTCCTTCACGGCCTTTGGTTTCCCCGACCGCGAGGCGCGCGAGACCCATTTTGCCGTGCACATTCCATGGGTCATGGGTCTGATCGGCACGCGTTCTCTGGACACCCCGATTCCCGGCATCAACGAATTGGTCAAGAACGCCGAAGGCAATATCCGCAACGGTATCGATGCCTACGACGCGCTGCAGACCATCCGCAAGGCCAAGACCGATGCCGAGATTCCTGCGGAGGCACGCCTGCGCTTCGAGAACAATGGCGCGAACCTGGGCTACGCCCTGCTGCTGATGCGCTATGTGGATGACCCCCGCAAGGCGAGCGATGCGCAGATCCATCAGGCGGCCATGGATACCGTGCCGCCCGTGGGGCCGCTGTTCTGGACCTTCCGCATCATGGTGGCCCTGGGCATGTTCTTCATCGTGCTGACCGGTACCTTCTTCTGGCTGGCTGCCCGCCACAGGCTGGATGCCTACCCCTGGCTGCTCAAGGTCGCCGTGCTGTCGATCCCGCTGCCCTGGATTGCCGCCGAATGCGGCTGGGTGGTGGCCGAGCTGGGTCGCCAGCCCTGGATCATCGAAGGCGTGCTGCCCACGGCCATGGCGGTATCCAATCTGGGCGCGAAGACGCTGCTGCTGACCATTGCCGGCTTTGTGCTGATCTATACCGTGCTGCTGGTGATCGAGCTCAAGCTGATGGTCAAGGCCATCAAGAAGGGCCCCGAGCATGAGAGCGAACCTCACCTCAGCCTCTACGAACCCATGATCAAGAAGCTGGCGCGCGGCCAAAGCTGAGAGGAGCAACCAAATGATCTTGCATGAACTGATTTCATATGACGTGCTGCGCCTCATCTGGTGGCTGCTGCTCGGCGTGCTGCTGGTGGGCTTTGCCGTCACCGACGGCTTTGACCTCGGCGCCATGGGCCTGTTGCGTGCCACGGCCAAGACCGATGTCGAGCGCCGCACGGCCATCAACTCCGTCGGCCCCGTGTGGGAAGGCAATCAGGTGTGGCTGATTCTGGGCGGCGGCGCCATCTTTGCGGCCTGGCCCCAGCTGTACGCCGTGTCCTTCTCGGGCTTTTACCTGGCCATGTTTGCCGTGCTGGTGCCGCTGATCCTGCGTCCCGTGGCGTTCAAGTTCCGCAGCAAACATGAAGATGCAGCCTGGCGCAACCGCTGGGACTGGGTACTGTGCATCACGGGCCTGGTGCCTGCACTGCTGTTCGGCGTGGCCGTGGGCAATGTGATTCTCGGCGTGCCATTCCGCCTGGGCGACGATATGCGCATTTACTACGACGGCACGTTCTTCGGCCTGTTGACGCCGTTCGCCTTGCTGTGCGGTCTGGTCTCGCTGTCCATGCTGCTCATGCACGGCGCGGCCTGGCTGATGTTCAAGACCGATGGCGATGTCGCCAATCGCGCGGCCAGGTACGGCAGCCTGTTTGCCGTGCTGACGACCTTGCTGTTTGCGGGTGCGGGCCTGTGGCTGGCTTCGGGCATCAACGGCTATGTGATCACCAGCGAGATCAACCCTGCAGGCCCCTCCAACCCCATGACCAAGACGGCCGCCGTGGCTGCCGGAGCATGGATGGCCAACTTCAAGTCCTATCCCGTGCTCTGGCTGGTGCCCGGCATCGGCCTGCTCATGCCGCTGATCGTGGCCCTCGGCCTGCGCAGCCGCCGCGAATGGCTGGCGTTGCTGGCCAGCGGCCTGGCGATTGCCGGCATCATCCTGACCGTGGGTGCGGCCATGTTCCCCATGATCCTGCCCTCCAGCATCGATCCGCGCTTCAGCCTGACGGTCTGGGACTCCTCCTCCAGCCATGTGGTGCTCTTCATCATGCTGGTCTGCGTGCTGATCTTCCTGCCCTTGATCCTGGCCTATACCAGCTGGGTGTACTCGGTGCTGCGCGGCAAGGTCGACGTCAAGGCCATCGTGACCGGCCAGGGCCACTCGTATTGAGGTGAACGCTCCCCGGCCGCCGTGGCGCGGCCGGGGGATCTGAAGATTGCCGGCCCATGCCCTGCATGGGCCGAATGAAAGGAAACTTATGTGGTATTTCGCCTGGTTGCTGGGACTGCCGCTGGCAGCCGCCTTTGCCGTGCTCAATGCGATGTGGTTCGAGCTGATGGATGACGAGGCGACACGTCGCAGGCTGCTGGCCAGGACCAAGTCGCTGCCGGACGCCTGAGCCGCCAAGATGTGGAAAAGCCCGGTCGGCTTGCGCTGACCGGGCTTTTTCATGGATCAGGCCTTGTTCTGGTCAGGCCGTGCGGGAGCTTCTCAACGCCTGCGTGGCCTGGGCCAGCTCGGTGATGAGCGACCAGTTGCCGGCCTCCAGGGCGCTGGCCGGGACCAGCCAGGAGCCGCCCACGCAGACCACATTGGACAACGCCAGAAACTCCGCCGCATTGGCGGGCGAGATGCCGCCCGTGGGGCAGAAGCGCAGCTCTGCGAACGGCCCTTGCCAGGCCTTCAGCATCTGGATACCGCCCGACTGCACGGCGGGGAAAAACTTGAGCTCGGTAAAACCGTCTTCCTGAGCCATCATGATTTCGCTGCTGGTTGCGACGCCGGGCAGCAGCGGCAGGTCCAGATCGCGGCAGGCCTGGCCCAGCTTGCTGGTGTAGCCGGGGCTGACGGCAAACCTTGCGCCGGCCCGGGTGGCCGCCGCAGCATCGGCCGCATTGCGCACGGTGCCCGCACCGACGATGGCCTCGGGCAGCTGTTTGGCGATGGCTTCGATGCAGGCCAGGCCCTGAGGCGTGCGCAGCGTGACTTCCAGAACCCGGATCCCGCCGGCCAGCAGCGCCCTGGCCATGGGCACAGCATGTTCCGTGCGGTGCAGCACGATGACCGGAATCACCGGTGCATCCTGCATGATGGACAGGGCGGTCATTTGAGCAGCCATGTGCAAGCTCCTTCTTCTGCGCTCAGCGCATTGCGCCGGAATCCGGCAAACAGTTCACGACCCAGGCCGCGGTGATTGGCTTGCTGCAGCTCGGTCGGCATGGTGGCCAGCGGTCTGGCTTCCCATTCGGCATCGGTCAGCTCGGCCTGCAGCAGACCGGCGGGGGCATCGAGCACGATGATGTCGCCGCTTCGCACCTTGGCCAGCGGGCCACCGGCCAGCGCTTCGGGGCTGACATGGATGGCGGCCGGAACCTTGCCCGATGCGCCGCTCATGCGGCCGTCGGTGACCAGGGCCACGAGATAGCCCTTGCCTTGCAGAACGGCCAGCGGAGGGGTCAGCTTGTGCAGCTCGGGCATGCCATTGGCCTGGGGGCCCTGCCAGCGCACCACGCAGACGATGCCGTGGAAGCCGTTGGTCTGGCAGGCCTGTTCCAGCGCGCCGGACTTGAAGGCTGCCTGGAGTTCGTCCTGCGAATCAAAGACCCATGCGGGCGCGCGCAGTGCATGGCGATCTTCCGGTACGGCGCTGATCTTGATGACGCTGCGGCCGAGGTTGCCTTGGAGCAGCCTCAAGCCGCCGGTGGGACTGAAGGGGCGGCTGGCAGGGCGCAGCACGGTCTCGTCGCCGGACGTGTCGGCATCCCGCCACTGCAACTGACGGTTCTCGACATGGGGGATGCGCCCGAAGGCGGCCAGCCCCTCGGGCCTCACCGTGAGCACATCGCCATGCATGAGCCCGGCCCGCAGCAGCTGGGCGATCACGTAGCCGGGACCGCCTGCGGCCTGGAACTGATTCACGTCCGCACTGCCGTTGGGGTAGACGCGGGCCAGCAGGGGCACCACTGCCGACAATTGCTCGAAATCATTCCAGTCGATGACGATGCCGGCTGCTCGGGCCACCGCGACCCAGTGGATCAGGTGGTTGGTGGAGCCGCCGGTGGCCAGAAGGGCCACCATGGCATTGACGATGCAGCGCTCGTCCACGACATGCCCGATGGGGGCAAAGCGCCGGCCCCGGGTGATGGACAGCACGGTGCGCATGGCTTCTCGTGTCAGCAGTTCGCGCTCTGCATCGGCGGGGTTGATGAAGGCCGTTCCGGGGACATGCAGACCCATGGCTTCCAGCAGCATCTGATTGCTGTTGGCCGTGCCATAGAAGGTGCAGGTGCCCTGGTCGTGGTAGGCGGCATTTTCTGCCGCCAGCAGCTCCTGCCGGCCGACCAGACCCTGCGCCGCCTGCTCGCGCACCTTGGCCTTGTCGCTGTTGGACAGGCCCGAAGTCATGGGGCCGGCAGGCACGAACACCATGGGCAGATGGCCGAAATGCAGGGCTCCGATCAGCAGTCCGGGCACGATCTTGTCGCAGACGCCCAGCATCAGGGCCGCATCGAAAGTGTCATGCGTAAGCGCCACGGCGGCGGACATGGCAATCGCGTCGCGACTGAACAGACTCAGCTCCATGCCCGGCATGCCCTGGGTCACGCCGTCGCACATGGCGGGCACGCCGCCGGCCACCTGGGCCGTGGCTCCGTTGCGCCGGGCCTCGTCCTTCAGAATATCGGGGTAGTGCGCAAACGGCGCATGGGCGGAGAGCACATCGTTGTAAGCCGTGACGATTCCGACATTCGGCCCTTTTTCCTCGATGATGCGAATCTTGTCCGTGCCCGGAAGGGCTGCAAAGGCATGGGCCACATTGGCGCAGCCCATGGTGCGTACCTGCGGCGGGCGCGCGGCCATGGCATCGACCTGTGCCAGATAGTCGGAGCGGCTGGCGCGGCTGCGCTCCCGGATGCGCTGCGTCACCTGGTCCAGAACGGGGTGAAGTGCCATGATGAAAGTCCTTGGGCAGCAATGCCTGTGCGGCGAACGCAGGCATCTTCTTGAATGGGGTGCAGCCATGCCCGGGGCATGGCTGCGTGGTTAGGGCTTATTTGGCGCGGGCTTGCTTGACTGCGCTCTGGACAGAGTCCCAGGTGCCTTGGCCCACGGACTTGGCAATACCGGCATTGACAGCGCCGAGCTTGTCGCGCATGCGGCCCGCTTCGGCGGCTGGCAGTTCGTTGACCTGCATGCCCTTGGCCTTGATCTCGGCCAGCGCCTTGGCGGCCTCTTCGCGCGTGTCCTTGCGCTCGAATTCACGGCTCTTGATCGCAGCGTCCTGCAGCACCTTCTTCTCGGCAGGACTCAGCGTGTCCCACCACTTCTTGCTGACCGTCACGATCCAGGGGCTGTAGACATGGTTGGAGACCGTCAGGTACTTCTGCACTTCATAGAACTTGCTCGACAGCACCGTGTTGAAGGGGTTTTCCTGACCATCCACGGCCTTGGTTTCCAGGGCCGTGAACAGCTCGGAGAAGGGCAGGGGAACGGCATTCGCACCCAGGGTCTTGAAGCTGTCCAGGAAGACATTGTTCTGCATCACGCGCAGCTTCACGTCCTGCAGGTCTTCCAGCTTGGTGATGGGGCGCTTGTTGTTGGTCAGATTGCGAAAGCCGTTTTCCCAATAGACCAGGCCCACCATGCCCTTGGGCTCCAGAGTGGCCTTGACCTTCTCTCCCACGGGGCCGTCCAGCACGGCATCGGCCTCCTTGGTGTTGGCAAACAGGAAAGGGGTGTCCCAGATCGCCATTTCGGGGGACAGACCCACCAGCGTGGCGGTCGAGCCGACCATCATTTCCTGGGCTCCACCGATCAGTGCCTGCTGCATCTGCGTGTCCGAGCCCAGGGAAGCGTTGCCGATGGCGCGCACCTTCATCTTGCCGCCGCTGGCCTTCTCCACCTCCTTGGCGAACATGCGCACCGCACGGCCCTGGTTGGAGTCTTCCACCAGGCCGTAGCCGAACCGCACCAGGCGGGGTTTGAAGTCCTGCGCCTGAACGGCGCCGGCGGCCAGCAACATGGCCGTAATCCCTGCGACTGCAAATTTGATACGCATACCCGTCTCCTTGCTTGATTGGGCCTGGGCCCTTTGGTTGAAGTGAATTTGGCCTGCAGCGCGCATGTCGCGGGCGCTGACAGCGGTTGATGTGAGAGTTTCCGAGATCGTCATGGTCGGCCCTTCAATGCATCCACTTCAGCGGCGCGGTGACCAGTTGCGGGAAGAGCACGAACAGGATGGCCAGCAGCACATAGACCATCAGGAAGGGATTGGTGCCCTTGATCACGGTTTCCATGCGCAGCCTGCCCACGCCGGCCACCACGTTCTGCACCGTGCCCACCGGAGGGGTGATGAGGCCGATACAGCCCACATAAATGAACATGAAGCCGAAGTACACGGGGTCGATGCCGGCCTTGACGGCCAGCGGCGCACAGACCGGGCCGAAGATCAGGATGGTGGGCGTCAGGTCCATGGCGGTGCCGACCACGAGCAGGAAGAGCATCATCACGGCCATGAAGAGCAAGGGCTGGTCCAGCAGGCCGGAGAAGCTGTCGGCCAGCATATTGGGCAGGTCGGCGAGCGTGATCATGTAGGCGGTCACGGTGGCTGCGCCGCAGAGGAACATCACCACCGCGGTGGTCTTGGAGGCGCCCAGGAAGACTTCGTAGAGCCGGCTCCAGCTCATCTCCCTGTAGACCACCATCGAGACAAACAGTGCGTAGACCGCAGCCACCACGGCAGCTTCGGTCGGCGTGAACACGCCGCCCTTGAGGCCGCCCAGAATGATGACCGGCATCATCATGGCCCAGAAACTCTTGGCCAGTGCCTTCAGGCGCAGGCCCCAGCTCACGCGCTCACCCGAGGTCAGCTGGTATTTGCGTGCGATGAACCACCAGGCGGCAATCAGGAAGCCGCCCATGAACAGGCCGGGAACGACGCCCGAAAGAAACAGCTTGCTGATGGAGGTGTTGGTGGTGACGCCGTAGATCACGAACGGCATCGACGGCGGAATGATGGGGGCGATGATGCCGCCCGAAGCCAGCAGGCCGGCGCTGTAGCTGTCGGGATACTTCTGGTCGCGCATCATCGGCAGCAGGATGGTGGCCAGCGCGGCAGTGTCGGCAATGGCCGATCCGCTCATCGAGGCCAGCAGCACGGCTGCACCGATGGCCACATAACCCAGGCCGCCCGGAATATGGCCGACAAAGGCGCGGGCCAGATCGATGATGCGGCGCGACAGGCCGCCGGCATTCATCAGCTCACCCGCGAGGATGAAGAAGGGCACGGCCAGCAGCGGGAAATTGTCGAACCCGGCCTGCAGATTCTGGGCGAGCAGCTGGGTGTCGAAAAAGTCCAGGTGCCACATCAGGGCGACGCCGGTGAGTATCAGTGCATGGGCAATCGGCATGCCGATCACCATGCCGCCGATCAGCACGGCGAGAAAAATCAGGGTGACGATCATGGCGCCTTACTCCACGCTGGTTTCAGAAGTCTCGGTCGGGGTGCCGCGCAACATGTCGCGCACCACCACCAGCAACATGCCTATGGCCAGCACCAGCGTCGCCGCTGCGCCCAGGGCCAGGGGATAGCCCAGCACGGTGCTGTAGCTGCTCCAGCCGGCAACGACCTGCTCCCAGGAGCCCCACAGCAGCAAGGCCATGCAGGTGCCGATCAGCAGCTGCGAGACCCAGAACAGGACTTTGCGGGTGGCCGGGCCGACCCGCGATGTCACCATGTCGAAGCCCAGGTGGGCGCCTTCAAAAGCAGCCACGATGGCGCCGATGGCCACCAGCCACACAAACAGCAGGCGCGAGATCTCCTCATAGGAGACGATGCTGGTGTGGAAAACGTAGCGCAGCACCACGTTGACGAAAACGGCAATCACCATGCCGGCCAGGGCCAGCACCATCAGGCCTTCGGCCAGGCGCTTGAGCCATGGCTTGCGGCCCTGTGCCTCTTTGCGATCTTCAGACATTGGCTGTCTCCTGCTGTTTTTATGCTTGGGATTCGCGCCTTGCCCATTGCCGGGCCGCGAGCGCGATATCGTCGAGGTTCATGGTGGCGCTGACGGTCAGCACATCAGGCTCCTGACGCGGGTCTTCCAGCGTCGTGAACTGATTGGCCACCAGGTCGGGCGAGAAGAAATGCCCGGGGCGGGTCTGGACGCGCTCCAGGGCCGTGGCGTAATCGAGATCGAGAAACACAAAGCCCAGTTGCTGGGCGCTGCGCAACCGGTCGCGGTACTTGCGCTTGAGCGCCGAGCAGGTCAGCACCAGGCCGTGCTCGGCGTCTGCCTGTGCCAGCCGCTGCGCCAGCCGCTCCAGCCAGCCTTCACGGTCGGCATCCGTCAGGGCGATGCCGGCCTGCATCTTGGCCACGCTCTGGGGCGAGTGGTAGCTGTCTCCTTCCACCAGGGTCCACCCCAGTTGTCGGGCGATGGCCTCTCCTGCGCTCGATTTTCCGCAGCCGGAAACACCCATGACGACGAGTGCCGTCATGGTGCCCGGAGGCTGGATCTTGCTTTGAATCATTTTTGGATAGCGCTATCCGAAGTGGTTAAAAAATGAGCAGCCTGGGGCTTTCTGCGTTTGGCTTCAGACCTCGGTCAAAGACAAGTCAGTGCGTCCATCAAGCTGCTTCTGCAGACTTCATTTCAAGTCTGGATAGCGCTATCATACTCAAAAAACCTCAGGCATCTGACTAGGAGATTCCCTTGCCTCCCGAGACCCGTACCCCGCGTGAAACACCGGCAGACAGCGCTTCGTCGAGGCGATCTCGTGCCAGCGGGCGTGTCACGCTCAGCGATGTGGCCCAGGCTGCGGGCGTGAGTCCGATGACCGTCTCCAGGGCTTTGCGCGGAGAGCGCAGGGTGGCTCCGGCCCTGGTCGAGAAGGTGCGCGAGGTCGCGACTTCCCTGGGCTATGTGCCCGATCTGGCGGCCCGCGCGCTGGCCTCGCAAAAAAGTACCCAGGTGCTGGTGCTGGTGCCCATGCTCTCCAACACCTTGTTCGTGGAGGTCCTGGAAGCGGTGCACAAGGTATTGTTTGCCCACGGCTACCACATGCTGATCGGCGTGACCCACTACGACTCCGCAGAGGAAGAGCAATTGTTGCGGGCCTATCTGCCCATGCGGCCCGCGGGTCTGCTGCTGACCGGCTTCGACCATAGCGAAGAGGCCCTGAAACTGCTGGCCGCCAATCCCGTTCCACGCGTACACCTCATGGAGCTGCGCGAACCCGGCGTGGGACCCGATTGCTACAGCGTGGGTTTCTCCCAGATCGCCGCAGGGGCTGAAATGACCCGGCATCTTCTGGACAGGGGATACAGACGCATCGCTTTTTGCGGAGCCCAGCTGGATGCGCGTGTCATGCAACGCCTGCAGGGCTACCGCCAGGTGCTCCAGCAGGCAGGCCTGTACGATCCGAGCCTGGAAATTCTCAACCCCGAACGCTCTTCGCTGGCGCTGGGGGCAAGGCAGTTCGAGACGCTCCTCAAGGCCAAGACCACGGTCGATGCCATCTTTTTCTGCAATGACGACATTGCACAAGGCGCGTTGCTGGAAGCCAACCGCATGGGAGTCAAAGTGCCCCAGCAGGTGGCGATCGCCGGGTTCAACGACCTTCCAGGCAGTGATCAGATGGTGCCGCCGCTGACCACCATCCATACGCCCAGGGATGAAGTGGGCAGCACAGCAGCAGGCATGCTGCTGCAACTGCTCGCTGGCGAGAGCGTCAGGCAGGCCAGTGTGGATCTGGGCTTCAGGCTGGTGCCCAGGGCCAGCACCTGAGTCGTTGGCGTCAGGCCTCAGAGCCTGACTTGCCTCGCCCGGTGATCTTGTCCTTCAGGTCCAGCAGCCGCGTCACGGCGGAACCCATGCCCATGAGCTGCATGGCGGTCTCGGGGGACAGACGCTGCACATCGTCAAACCAGCTCATCAGCTTGTCGATGAGCTCGTGCATGTCACGCATGCGCTGCTGGGCGTAGCGTTCCTCGTCGGTGCTGGCTTCTTCCATCATGGCGGCACGCAGCATGGACTGCGTGGGCTCGATCTCACGGCGACGGCGTTCCTCGGCCAGCCGCTTGAAGATTTCCCAGACATCCTCGGGCGCCTGGAAGTATTCGCGCCGGTCGCCGGGCTGGTGACGCAGCTGAACCAGACGCCAGGCCTGCAGCTCCTTGAGCCCCATGCTCACATTGGAGCGCGAGAATTCCAGCGTGTCGGCAATCTGGTCTGCGTTCAGCGGTTCGGGCGAAATGAACAGCAGGGCGTAGATCTGCCCCACGGTGCGATTGATGCCCCAGCGGCTGCCCATCTCGCCGAAATGCGAAACAAATTGTCGGCTCAGCTCCGACAGTGGTTTGGCTTGCGTCATGGCCTCCATTGTGCCTTTGCCGGGGTTCTCAGTGGGGCTGAGGAATCAAGCCGGACTGCAATGGCCCCGGTTTTCAGGCATGGCCGCGAGCGGTTCGCGCAGATATGTTTCGTAAAACTTGCAATGCTGTCAGCAAATTGTTGGGAATGAGCGCAAAATCGCCATCCTGTTTTAAGTCGGATTTTTTACGTTGCCTGTTGCCGGGCACATTCACCCTGTCGCTGAGCAGCCCCTTGGGCTGCATGCGATCGTGATCAGATGGCTCAAAGTTCTATTTCCTCTCATTCCCGCAGCGCCCTGATCGACTGCACCAAGGGGCTGGCTTGTGCAGCCATCGTCTGGCATCACCTGGCTTTTTACGGCCCGATGTCCGATGTGGCCCACCCCGTCGCGCCCGATCTGCTGGACTGGCTCTATGAGTATGCCCGCATGGCCGTGCAGATCTTCCTGGTGATCGGCGGCTTTCTGGCGGCCGCCAGTCTGGCTCCGCAAGGCCTGGCGCGGTTCGATTCGCCCTGGTCCAAGATCGGCAAGCGCTTCGTGCGGCTGGTCGTGCCTTATACCGTGGCGCTGGTGGTGACGATTGTGGTGTCTGCCGCGATTCGTCCGTGGTTCGATCACGAATCCGTGTCTGCCGACCCCGATCTATGGCAGCTCATGGCCCATGCGCTGCTGTTGCAGGGCATCGTGGGCGAAGAGTCGCTGTCGGCTGGCGTCTGGTACGTGTCCATCGATTTTCAGCTGTTCGCCGGCACCGTGCTGCTGCTGGCCGGTGTGCGCTGGCTGCAGCAATGGGCGCTGAAGCGCTGGGGCGATACGGCCATGAAGCGCTGGTGGCCCTGGGCCGTGAGCGGCATGCAGGCGCTGGTGGTGCTGGGGGCAGCAGCTTCGCTGCTGAGCTTCAATCTTGATGCGGAGCTTGATGTCTGGGCGATTTATTTCATGGGCGCCTACGGCGTCGGCATGATGGCCTTCTGGGCAGTGGCAGCCGACAATCGTCTGACGGCCTGGAGCTGGGCCATGCTGATTGCGGCACTGGTCATCGGTGCCCTGGCCTATGAATGGCGCGACCGCATTTTCCTCGCCGGTGCGACCGCGCTGCTGCTGATCGTGTGCATGCGTACCGAGGCCATTGCCCGCTGGCAGGGTCTGGCTCCGCTGCGTCGCCTGGGCGAGATCTCCTATTCGGTGTTCCTGATCCACTTTTCGATCTGCCTGCTGGTCAATGCGGTGGTCAACCATTTCTGGCATGGCTCGGTCACGGCTGCAGCAGTGGGCATTCCGTTTGCCTTTGTGCTGTCACTGACTGCGGGCTATGCCCTGTATCAGCTGGTGGAGCGCCATGTCTCCTCCTGGAGTCAGGCTCTGCGCTGGCAGGCGGGCCTGATCGGGGCGGGCCTGCTGACCACCATGGTGGCGGGCTTGCGCTGACCCGTTGCGCCGCAAAAAAAGCAGCTCCGGTGAGCTGCTTTTTTTATGGGCTGCGCTGGTTCAGCGATGGAATTCGCCTGCGCTCTCGGGCTGAAACTCGATGGCGTCCACGCGTACGGTCACCTGGCCGGTGGGGCTGGGCATCTTGAACTCGTCACCCACGGACAGGCCCAGCAATGCGATGCCCACCGGCGCGAAGATGGAAACCTTGTCGGCACTGCCATCCATGTCCTTGGGGTAGACCAGCGTCAGCGTACTGCTCTTGGCGAGCTCGAGAATGGTGAAGCGTACCGTGGAGTTCATCGTCACCACATTGGCGGGCATTTCGGCGGGATCGAGTACATCCGCACGGTCCAGTTCCGCTTCCAGTGCATCGCGGCCGGCAAACTGGCCGTTGCTTTTTTCCAGCAGCGATTCAATGCGATCCAGGTCCAAGGAGGACAGGGTGATATTGGGCTTGCGCTCCATGTAGTAACTCCCTTGCGAGATGGTGTGATTGGCGCTTTGGCGTCGCGCAAACGGACAAAAGCCCGGGCAACGGTGTTGTCCGGGCCAAGGCATTCAAGAAGAAGGCACCAATCTGGTGCATTGGCCTCATTGTCAATGCTGCACTGCAAACTTCCAAGCCATCTCGCACTCCGTCAGTGCGGATTGACCTCGCACTTGCCCTGCTGACAAGTGCGTGCTACGAGACTGAAGGCGGTGCAGGAGGCGCTTGGGATCTGCATCCGAGGCGACAGGCTCTCGCACGCGCATCGCAAGGTGCTCATGCATCGCACAACCCTCACGGCAGGGCCGCAACCAGCTTGCGCATGCAAGGAGATACGCTACCCGAACACTTCCCGGCAGCCGCCGCCCGGCATGCCCTGACGTTGCCTGCAGAGACTATTCAAACAGGCCGTTCTCGACACAGAAGGCAATGAGTTCCTGATTGGACTGTACCCTCAGCTTTTCCATGGCGGAAGTCTTTTGCGTGCTGACCGTCTTGACGCTGCGCTTGAGATTCGCCGCGATCTGCATGACGCTGTCGCCGCGCACGAAATGGCGAAGCACTTCGAACTCGCGCGGAGAGAGCAGCTTGATGCGATCGGCGACCGACGTGCTCCACCGTTCGCTCCTGATGTTCTGCTGATAGCTCGTCGGGAAATACCGGTTCCCCAGCCGAAGGCAGTTGATGGCCGAAAGCATCTCCGTCAGTTTGTCGTGCTTGAGCACCACCCCCCAGACGCCTGTGTCGTAGAGCGAAGAGATGATCATCGGATTCGAGATCATCGTCAGCACCAGCAGCTTGGTGTCCGGATAGGTACGAATCAGATAATCCACAAACCGGATGCCGTCGCCATACACGCTGTCGCCGGGCATCGTGTAGTCGGTGATGATGATGTCGGGCAAGGACGAATTCAGCTGCTCCACCAGCGCGGTGGAGGTCGAAACGGATGCGGTCACGACGATGTTCCTATCGCGTTCCAGCAGATCCTGGATGCCGGCGAGCGTCAAAGGGTGGTCGTCAGCCAGCACGATGCGGACTTTTTTCATGTGATTGATCTTCAAGTGGTCGATTCTGACAATGGATCCAGAGGTCCTAGACCTCCGCCAGGAAATTCTTCAGATCTCCAATCACGAAATTCAATGCGGTCTCAGTGTCGTCGTTCAAGCTATTGAAGTGCAAGTGGCTTTCCAGTTTCTGCATCCGTTGCGCCAAGGAAAAATGATTGACGTCGACCAATGCGCCGCTGATACGGTGCAGGGTCTGCATGATCTCCTCCACACGTCTGTCCTGTCTCGAGCGTTCCAGCTTGAGGACGTCCTCGTGCATGGTCCGCAGAAACAGTTCACGGTACTTGTCCGGCACCTGCACCGGCCCTTCGGGGGCATGCACGCGGGCAATCGCGGACCGGCCGGAGGCTTCTGATTCGCTGGCGCCGATTTCCGATTGGGGCGCGTACAGGCGCAGCATCCGTATCAGCGTGTCGAGTGCGATCGGCTTGACCAGCCAGGTATCCATGCCGGCGCTGATGCAGCGCTGCTGCTCATCGAGCATGGCATTGGCGGTAATGCCGATGATCGGGCATGTCACGCCCTCCGAGCGGAGTGTGCGGGCGAGTTCATAGCCGTTCATGAGGGGCATGTTCACGTCGGTCAGAACGAAGTCATGAGGCTGCACGTCCCACAGCGCCAGGGCGTCCTCGCCATCTTCGGCCGCAGTCACCTGGCATCCGAGACGCTCGAGCTGGTCCAGGATCGTGGTCTGGTTGATGGGGTTGTCCTCGGCGACCAGAATGCGCAGCGAGAACCGGGGTATGACGGGAACCGGCGGAACGACCTGCGGTTTGTTGCGCAGCATGCGCTCGACGCCCTGGCCAATGCTGAGCACGCTCTGTCCGTCGATTTCCGGGTGGGCGCAAGGCTGCAGCACAGGAGCGACGCTCAGGTAGTGCCCATGCCAGTCTGCAGGCTGGGCGGGGTCATTGGACATGAGATCCAGCAGCAGGTCGTGCGCGGTGTGGGTGGAGGAGGACTGTGCCAGCGGGGTGGCTCGCGCGCGCCAGCGGCTCAGCCAGGCGCAAATGTTCTCGGTCAGTTCCGGATGCGGTGTGCGCACCGAGATATTTGCCTCGGAAAGGTCGGGAAAATCGGTGGCGGTCAGACCATCCACATCCAGAGTCAATGCAACGGAGAACACGCTGCCCACATGTCTTTCGCTCTTGACCTGCATGGCGCTGCCCATGAGCTCGGCCAGTCGCGCACAGATGGACAATCCGAGGCCTGCGCCACGCACCACGTGTCGGCTGCCCTCGATGATGTAGAACGGCGTGAAAAGACGATCCTGCTGCGCCCGGTCGATGCCGACGCCGCTGTCCGCCACCTCGATCTGCAGCGTCGCGCTGCCGGAGCTCTGATCCTCAACCCGGCAGCGGACGATGACGCTGCCGAAGTTGGTGAACTTGATCGCATTGCTGATCAGGTTGCTGAGGATCTGGCGCACACGCACGGGGTCGCCGAACACCGAGTCGGGAATCCTGGTGTCGATCGTGGAAAAGAGCAGCAGTCCTTTTTGCTGCGCCATGGCTGCATAGGAGCTCGCGCAGCTTTGCACCAGTTCGCGTGGATTGAACGCCACGCGCTCCAGCGGGAGCTGTCCGGCTTCGATCTTGCTGACATCCAGAATGTCGCTGATCAGCTGCAGCAGGATCTGCGAAGAGCTTTCAATCCGGCCGACATACTGGCGCTGCTGGGTGTCCAGTCGCGTGGCGGTCAAGAGCTCCAGTGTGCCCAGAACGCCATACAGCGGCGTACGGATCTCGTGGCTCATCGTGGACAGAAAGGTGGATTTCGCTTCGCTGGCCTCATCTGCGGCACGCCGTGCGCGTTCCAGTGCGCGCTCGATCTCGACGCGCTTGCTGATGTCGGAGAAGGCGCACAGGACGGCGTCCTCATCCATATAGCGTGCCGGAGTGTAGGACACGGACAGCGTGCGCTCGCCGTCGATTGGAAGATGGTTCATGCTGCCGGATCTCTCGGCAGAACGCAGCGAGCGCAGGAACTGGGCAGCGCTGGACGTCGGCACCAGCGGACGGCTGGGTTCGCCGCCCAGCCAGTCCCACGCAACCGAGTTGCCGAACAGCATGTCTCCCGTGGACTTGCTGATCACGCACAGCGCGACGGGGGCCGTCTGGATGAGAGTGCGATTGAATGCATCGCGCTCGTCAATCTTGCGCTGTGCCTCCATGGCAGGCAGCATGACCCGGCGCTTGTACCAACGCGTATAGCCCAGGCCCGCCAGCAAGCTCAGGAGCACAAAGGTGGCGGTGCCGGCAAGCAGTGCCACATGGCCTCTGAAAAAGCTGGCGTAGCGGATCCGGTAAGTGCCGCTCCATTCGCCGGTGGGGTCCAGGGCTTTCCACACCAGGCCGTCGGCTGTGTAGGACAGGCCCAGGCCGGAAACCGCAGGCTCCTGTTCGTCACCCATCAGGGCGATGCCTCGATGCTTCAGCCAGAACTGGTAGGGCAGCCCGATGGTGGTGCTTCTGTCGTACAGGTTGATACGATCGCGGCTTAGCACCGTGGCGGCATAGATGTTCGGAAAATCGGCGGAGGGCTGACCCCACAGGTGCGACGGAAACCGGATCGGCACCCAGCCGATCATCTTGTCCGGCAGGGCCGGAGCCTTGAACCAGTGAACAGCGTTTGCATTGCGCGACGGCGGCTGCTTGTCCGGTGGTTGCGTTGCAAGGCTGTCCTGGATCGCAGACACCATGGCCCGGTACATGTCCATGCTGATGGTTTCCTTGCCGGCATAGGTGTTGATGGCCGGAACGCTGATGCTGGTGCTGTCGGCCGGATTCACGAAAAAGATGGCGGCGGCAGGGAAATAGGACGATGCCCAGAACATCGAGTAGAACCTGGACAGATAGCTGCCCTGCTGGAACAGCATGCCGGAAACTGCCGAGCAGTGGTTCGGCAGGGCGCAGGCCATCGAGAACGGTATGTCCACCACCGATTGCTGGCCGAGGAACAGATGCGTTTTCCAGTCGGCCGGCACGTCCACTTCATGGAAATTGTCGATCCGCGAGTCAGGGAGCACCTCCAGATCCTCGCTCTGGGCACGCAGTTGCCGCAGGAACAGCTCCTGCTCCTTGAGGAACCCCGTCAGCGTGCGGAAGTCCAGCAGAAGCCGGTTGCGCTCCCGCTCGATGATGCGCTGGCCACCCCAGAGCAAAGCGCACACCAGAATGACCGCGATGGGGAGAATACCGAACAGCAACCAGTTCTGTCGAAGCGACGTGCGCTTGATTCGATGGATCGGCGCGTTCTGCATATCCGGCATGACTAGGCGACCTCTGAGGGAAGCGCCTGACGGCGTTGCTCGTTGAGAAGCAGCAAGGCGAAGTCGCTGGACTTCAGCGCCGACGAAATGAGAAAACCCTGCGCGCAGTCGCAACCGATGCGGCGCAGGAACTCGAGTTCGTCGAAGGTCTCGACGCCTTCGGCGGTCACGGTCAGGCCAAGCTGCTTGCCCAGCTGGACGGCAGAGGTCAGCGCGGCGCCGCGGGCCGCATCATCGGTGGCACCGGTCACGAATGCGCGATCGATCTTGAGCTCCGTGAACGGCATCGAGATCAGGTTGTACATGGAGCTGTATCCTTTGCCGAAATCATCCTGGGCGAGGCCAAAGCCTTTCAGTCTCAAGCGGCTCGCGCCCATATAGTAGTGCTCTGGTGCTGCGGTTGTCTCGTCTTCCAGCAACTCAAAGTTGATGTTGCCGGTAGGCACATCCCATTCATGGGCAATCCGCTCCAGCTCGTCGGGCAGGCTCTGGTTCTCGAGCAGAGGAGCCGGCAGGTTGACAGAAACGGGAATGGTGTAGCCCAGGTCGCGCCAGGCCCGATGCGCCTCCAGTGCATCCTCGAGCATGCTCAGCAGCAACTGGTACTCGCGCTTGAAATGGTGGATGGCGGCCAGAAACGAGCCGGGAAGAATGAATCCATGCTCGGGATGATCCCAGCGAGCGAGTGCTTCGGCGCCCACGATCTCGCCGGTGCGCAGTGCCTTCTTGGGCTGAAACCAGGCATGGATCTTGTGCGTGTTCAGCGCGGACTCTATGGCCCACTTGTCGAACACCACGGGGGGCGTGAAGCGCACGTCCGGGTAGGGCAGATCCGTTGCGACCTTGCGGCGCAGCTTGTTGATGATGGTCTGTGCATCGTCGGGGGCAAACGGTTTGGAGAAGGCATCCAGCACGAACAGTCCGACCTCCTTGGCCATCAGGCTGACGCTGTTCATGATGCGGCGCGAGCATGAGCTGCAGATCGCCAGCATGGGTGTCAGGTTCTCGCTTGCCAGCCGGCTGATGAACTGCACGCCATCCATGTCCGGCATTCGGATGTCCATGATCACGATGTCAAAGTGCTCCGCATGCATCCGCTTCAGGGCCTGTGCGCCGGTTTGCACGGCCTCCATGTGAATGAATCCGGCATCTGCGAAGACGGAGCAGATGCGCGCACAGGAAAACTCATGGTCGTCCAGGACAAGGATTCTGTATTTGAATGGCATGATGATTAGCTCCCCTCGGCTTTGATCGAGTTCAGGATTTTTCGAAGTTGGTCAATCGCAAGCGGCTTGATCAGCAACACGTCGATGCCGGATGTCTGGCCGCGCCGCTGTTCCTCGGGAAACGCATTGGCGGTCAGACCGAGGATCGGGCGTGCATAGCCGTGTTCCCGCAGCGCAAAGGCCATCTCGTAGCCGTTCAGCACCGGCATGTGCAGATCGGTCAGGATGGCGTCGAAATCCTGAATGTCGGGACGGCTCAGGGCCATCTGCCCGTTCGCTGCAACCGCTACCGTGCAGCCGAGGTGCTGCAGCTGTTCGCGCAGTATCAACTGGCTGATCGGGTTGTCTTCCACGACGAGGAGGTGCATGTTGAGCGGCTCCGGCTCCGCCTTTCCGGTGGCCTTGTCCAGGCGCCTGCCTTCCTGCATTCCCTGTATCGAGCGGGCCAGACTCATGATCCCGTGGGCACAGGTCAGCAAGGTATTGCGATCCGCCGCGATGCCAGGCCGGGCACCGGGGGGATGCATGACGATGCGTCGGTGCTGCCCTTGTGCAAGAGGCATGGCCCAGGGCCATGTTTCGATCAGCAAGGTCTGTCTGTCCGAGGATGATGGATGGTCGCGGTAGGGCACCGCCATCGCACCCCAATGCCGCAGCCAGTTGCACAGATTTCTCACCACCTCCGGTATGGCTCCGCGCACAAGGATCTTGTCGGGAGACAGACTGGGCACATAGGCTGGCGTCGAATCCGCGGCAATCGGCAGCGTCACTTTGAACGTGATGCGCGTGCCGATACCCAGTTCGCTGGTGGCGGTCAGCTCTCCGCCCATCATCTGGGAAACACGCGAGCAGATGGACAAGCCCAGGCCCGTGCCCTGGATGTGCTGGCCCGGGTCGGAGTCGGTGCGGAAATAGGGCTGGAACAGCTGCGGAAGGTGCTCGGAGGCGATGCCGATGCCGGTGTCGGCGACCTCGAACTCCAGTTGCACATGGAGCTCGTCGATGGGCATGGAGCGCAGTCGCAGCACGATATGGCCGCTCGGCGTGAACTTGATGGCGTTGCTGACCAGGTTGTCCAGCACCTGGCGCAGCCGTGTGATGTCTCCGAGAACCTGCAACGGCGTATCGACCGAGGCCGTGGAATACAGCCTGAGGTTCTTGCGCTCCGCGCGCACGCAAAAGGTGTCGATCACGTTGTCCAGCATCTCCAGCAAGGCCACGGGGCGCTGTTCCAGTGTCAGGTGACCGGCCTCGATGCGCGAAAGATCGAGGGTGTCGTTCACGGTCGACAGCAGGACGCGGGACGAGTGGTGCAGCGTGTCCAGATACTGCCTCTGTTGCTCGGTGGCCTTCGTCAACGACAGCAGTTCCAGCGTGCCGAGAATTCCGTACAGCGGTGTACGCATCTCGTGGCTCATGGTCGTCAGGAACAGCGTCTTGGCCTGGTTGGCGGCTTCTGCGGCCTGCATGGCGTTGACCAGCGACATCTCGGCCTGCTTGAGCTTGGTGACGTCGTTGATGGTGCACAGCATGGCCGGCCCCCCGCAATAGGTCATTGGCGTGAGGGTGCGCTGCACCACGCGGCCATCTTCCAGTTCCAGGTCTTCGTCAACCTCGGCGGGATCGTTGGACGCGACGATATGCTTCCAGTCCCTTTCCGTTTTGAGCCAGGCATGTGCCAGCTCGTTGGACAGCAGGGGGTCGCTGTCCCCTGGGCGCAGCAGCGCAAGGCCCACAGGCGCGGTCTTGAGCAGCTTGCGGTTCAGGGCCACGCTGCTGATCAGCGCCTGAAGGTTGGACCTCGCGGGAACCAGCAGCTTGCGTTGGATGAGGAAAGAGGCCAGCAGCAGGATGACCGCGAGCCCTGCACACAGAGCCAGTGCCCCGTACAGCTCGGTGGCGTTGTCCCTGGACAGCTGGCTGACGGGCACGTAGTACTTCAGGTGCCAGCCTGCATGGCCCACGGATTTGCTGAGTGCGAGGTACTTGGGAATGCTGCCTTGCCAGACGATGCCGAAGTTGTCGGTGGGCGTGATGCGCAGCGCATCACGGCCCGTGTCGGGTGCCTGGGCGTCCCGCAGTGTTGCATTGCCCTTCGCGTCGTACAGGACATAGCTGCCCCTGGCCATGCTGGTCAAGGCCAGGGCCGAGTCGATGTCCTCGAACGTGATGCCCAGCCAGCCGCTGGTGGTGTCGGTGCCGTCGATGGGGGTGTACAGAAACAGTCTTTGTCCGTCGCCGGTGGGAGGGTTCAACCATACGAGCGGCATATTGCCGGAGATTCCGATCCTGGGGTTCTCGCGCGATAGCGCACCCGCGATCCATTTCTGGGTTTCCGTCGAAATGAACGACGTCGTGGAGTCGTGGTCGCTGAACACCGGCAGGGTGCTGCCGCTGCGCAAGGACGTATAGACAAGCGTGGTCTGGACGCGGCTGCAGTCATGAACATCCCGTGGAGTCATGACCAGGGCCCACTCGTAGCGGTTGTCACCCTCCGGCAGGGGGTGCACCTCGAGCTGCCTGGACAGGCCGGACAGTCCTGCTGCTCCCGGGGCATGGCGTGGATGGGGCTTGCGGATGGCGGACGCTGCCGTTGCGCGCAGCAACTGCTCGCGCTGATCGAAGAAAAGTTGTGCTCTGTAGGCCGCTGCGTTCATGTGGCGCCGGTATCCCGACACCGTTTCATTGAGCGACCAGAAGCAATACAGCAGAACCATGGTGGAAACGCACAGCAACACCGAAGCCGCAAGCGCATACAACAAAGCCGCAGGCAGGCGCATGGCCGTCGCGGCATTCTTTGTCATAGGCTTCAGAGGCAGTCGATGCATAGGCAAATGCTATGGAGCAAGCGCCTTCCTGCGGTTCAGATGAATCTGAAACTGATGCGTAACTAAATCTGGATCAGCCCGTTCGGCTGGCGCAGGCCGTCAGCCGGCGGGCGGCAGGTGACGCAGGCGTTTCAGCCGACGGGGCGAGGCCTGTCTACGTGGGGGGCATGCCAGGCCGGCGGACTTCCTGTGCAATCCGTTCCTGCCTGAAAAGGGCAGCGCTGCTGTCTGGGCGACGGCAGGATCATGCACTGCCTGCCTGCCTGCCTGCCTGCCTGCCTGCCTGCCTGCCTGCCTGCCTGCCTGCCTGCCTGCCTGCACGCTGCTGCGGGCACGGCTGTCTGAGTCGGGCTTGCCCATGCAGCGTGCACGCGGATTCGCCGGCTCGGCCCCTGAGCGACGCCGGATAGCGCCTGCCTGCAGTCGCACATCCATTCCTGCCCATTCGCTCCCATGCTTTCCCGGATTGACTTTCTTTGACAGTCGCTGGCGTTTTGAGGGTGTGTTTAGGAATCGTCCGAAGCCGATGATGGATACAACTTCCTAGACTTCGTTTCATGTGCTAACCCTTTGGCACATAGCTGCGATAGAGCTGCCAACCGAGATATGTGGCTGGCTCCATCCATCACTAACCCCTACTTTATAGAGTTCTGTCAATGAAAAAAGCTATTC
Organism: Comamonas sp.; assembly: GCF_009360615.1. Lineage (GTDB taxonomy): Bacteria > Pseudomonadota > Gammaproteobacteria > Burkholderiales > Burkholderiaceae_C > Comamonas. Next base: position 16,420 of record NZ_SPEY01000069.1, on the reverse strand, counting down.
TCAGCATCGTCGCTCTGTCGGCTCTGGGCTTCTCTATCGCGTCTCACGCAGCGCCAACCGTCGGTGCCACTGGCATGATCAACTTCAATGGTTCGATCAACGCCGACAGCTGTGTTGTGCACGGCAATGGCGCTAGCAGCGCTGGTGGTTCCGTTCTGAACTACCCCATGGGCTCGGTGTCTGTGAATGCACTGGGTACCGAAGCAGCCCCCGCTACTGCCGCTTCCGGCGTTGCCACGACCCTGCCCGTCGCTCTGAACCTTCAGTTGGAATGTGCCACCGGCACTTCGGTTGAGCTGAAGCTGACTCCGACCGTTACCGTGGGCAAGGGTATCGGTGTGAGTGGCGGCGCTCAGAACGTGCAGATCATGCTGATGCAAGGTTCGACCGCTCTGGACTTCGCGGGCGGCCCGGTCACCCTGGAAGCCCCGCTGTCCGGTGGTCAGGCGAGCGTCGGTCTGAATGCCTACTACACCCTGCAGGCTGCCAAGAACGTCGCCGATGTGGTGACAGGTGATGCGAATGGTTCGGTCGCCTACGTGCTGTCCTACAACTAAAAACCAAGCCCGTCCCCTTCCGCGGGCCGTACGGTCCGCGGAAGGGGCGTGCACGGAGGCCTCCATTGACCGTATCCCGTATTCATGCTATAGCTCGGTGCTTGTTGCTGGCCCTGATGATCACCGGTGCTACCGGGTTGCATGCCGAGATTTCGTTGAACACCACCCGCGTCATTTTTGACGCCAAGGACAAAGAGGCCAGCCTGATCGTGCGTAACGGCGGTGAGCCGGTCCTGATCCAGTCCTGGCTGGAGAGCAATACTCCCGGCGACAGCGGCGAACTGCCGTTTGCGGTCACCCCGCCACTGGCCCGGATGCAGGCCAATGGGCAGCAACTGCTCAGAGTGCTGTACGCAGGCGGGGCCAATACCATGCCCTCGGATCGCGAGTCGGTGCTGTGGCTGAATGTTCAGGAAATTCCGCAGAAGGCTGAAACGGAAAACACCCTGCAGATTGCGATTCGCCAGCGTATCAAGCTGTTTTTCCGACCCGCCGGTCTTTCGGGAACCGCGAAACAAGCGCCCTCCACCTTGCGCTGGTCCGTCGATGCGGTAGATGGCAAAAACCTGCTGCGGGTGCACAACCCCTCGGCATTCCATGTCTCCACCGCAGGCGTCGAGCTGGTGTCCGGCTCCGAGTCGCAGCGCATCAGCGAGGCCGTCATGATTGCACCCGGGGAGAGCAAAACCTTTGCACTCAAGAGTGCTTCCGCTTCAGCGGTGAGCTTCACGACCATCAACGATTTTGGTGGCTCCGAACAGTATCGCGCACGTATCGGCGATTCGGGCTCGGTTCTGGCGGAAAAAGCCCCCGAGCGCAGTCAGAAGTAGGTGCTTCGCGCCCTGCCTTTCGCCTACCCCGCCACCGAGGATTTGTGAGTCTGGATCGCCCTCGGCGATCCCGGGCGAGGGGAGGCTCGTGTGCGAATTCCTCTATCCCCAAAGCGCTCGACCATGAACAAGCTCCAGTCCAAGGTTTATTTGGCGCCGTCCCGCGGCAGTCACAATTCTTTCCCGCTGAATCCTTTGTGCCAGATCCTGTTTGGCTCGCTGGGCGTGTTTCTGCCCTTCTGGGCCGACGCACAGGTCATACCTGCCCCGGCTGCGGTGTCGGCGCCGACGGTCGCCCACGTGGCCGCGGCGCCCGCGTTTGCGACCGAAGCAGGCCGGCCAGAAGGCCGCGCGGCCTCTGCCAGTGCGGCTGGCACAGGCGTTCAAGTGGCCGCGCTGGACCATGCTGCCCTGAGCCAGGGCGTGATGAAGGGGTTCAGCACGGCATTCCTGCAGGGGCTGGGCTCCAGTGTGGACGTCAAGACCCTGCTGTCCAGCAGCGAAGTCATTGCCGGCAACTATCGTGTGGACGTCTATGTCAACACGCTGCAGTCCAGCCGTATCGATGTGCTCTTCTCGATGAATGCGAGGACCGGCGAAGTGGAGCCCTGCTTTACCAAGGACATGCTCGCCCAGTTCGGCGTGGATCTGAGCAAGATCGAGTGGGAGCAGTCTTCCAGCCAGGATCCGTCCTGCCTGCGCCTGCCCGAACTGATCGCGCAGGCCACCGCGCAATTCGATGCGGCCCGCCTGCGCCTGAACCTGAACATTCCCCAGCTCTACATAAGCCGGGCACGCCGCGGCTATGTGGAGCCCTCGCTGTGGAGCGAAGGCGTTCCCGTGGCGTTCACCAATTACAGCTTCAGCGCACGCCATGCCACAGGCTCCGGAAACTCCGGCGACCAGAGCTCCGCCAACCTCGGCCTGAATCTGGGTGTCAATCTGGGAGGCTGGCATTTCCGCAGCAACGCCTACCTCACCAGCGGCTCTGGGCAATCGACGCAGTTCCGCAGCCAGAACACCTATGTGCAGCACGACCTGACCGATTGGCGCAGCCAGCTCTGGATGGGCGAGACCTACTCCACGTCGCAACTGTTCGACAGCGTGCGCTTTCGCGGCATTCAGGTGGCGTCCGACGACGCCATGCTGCCGGACAGCATGCAAGGCTATGCGCCCGTCATCCGCGGAAACGCCGAGTCCAACGCGACCATCGAAGTGCGCCAGAACGGGTTCATGATCTACAGCACCAACGTGGCACCGGGTCCGTTCGAGATCTCCGACCTGGCACCTTCAGGCGCGAGCGGGAACCTGGAAATCACGGTCATCGAGGCCGACGGAAGACGGCGTGTGTCCGTTCAGGCGTTCTCGAGTCCGCCGCTGATGGTGCGTGAAGGCCGCCTGAAGTACGACGCCACGGTCGGCCAGTATCGCGACAACTACAACGGCGGCGCTTCGCCAGCACTCGGCAGCGCCTCTTTCCTGTATGGCCTGACCAGCAACATCACGGTGGCGGGGGGGGCGCAGGCGTCCCCGGGCTACCAGATCTTCTCGGCAGGTGCGGGTCTGAACACCACGGCCGGCGCATTCTCGCTCGATTTGGCGCATTCCCGCAGCCGTATCCAGGCAGACATGCGTTCCGGCAGCCGAATGCGCTTCATCTACCGCAAATTCATCGAGAGCACTGCGACCCATATTGCCTTCTCGGCACAGGAAAGCCTGAACGAGGGTTTTCGCAATCTGAGCAACCATGTCCAGGCCAAGGCCTGGAGCGGTGATGAGGCCCGTCAGAGCTTTCGCGCGACGACGCCCCGCTCTCAGTTGAGCATGTACCTGAGCCAGAACCTGGGTGTCGGCAACCGTTACGGCAGTCTCTACCTGAGCGCGTCCGCCGGCCGCAACTGGGATGGCTCCAGGTCCAGCAGCGTCTCGGCGGGCTACGGTAGCACCTGGGGGCCTGCTTCCTTCAGCCTCAGCCTGACGCATTCGCGCAATGTCGCCAGCTCGCAGCTGTCGGGCGGTCGTTACAGCGACAACGGGATCTTCCTGTCCGTCACGCTCCCGCTGGGCAGGGGCGGAAGCAATGCTCCCAGCACGTATTCCAGTGTCGGGCATAGTAAATCGGGCACCACCGCGCAAACAGGCATCACCGGCAGCCTGCCGGGCGAGCGCAATAGCAGCTACTCAGTCATCGCACAGCGCGAAGCCAACCGCACCAGCTCCGTCTCCGCCTATGTGGGGGCTGCCACATCGGTGGCGCAGCTCAGCGCCGGCTATTCCTATGGCGACCGCAGGAACACCGTATCGCTGCAGGCCAATGGCTCCATCGTCGCGCATGAGGGCGGTGTCAACTTTGGCCAGTTCGTGGGCGAAACCTTTGCGCTCGCTCAGGTCGATCCGCCGATACCGGGAGTTCGCGTGTCCAGCTACAGCGGCGTGGAAACGGGGCGCAATGGCTATGCCATCGTGCCAAACGCCATCCCGTATCGCGCCAACTGGATTGCGATCGATGGCAAGGACTTGGGTGCCGACGTCGAGATCGAGGGCGGCATGGAGCAGGTCGTGCCGCGCCGTGGCGCGGCCGCACTGGCCACCTTCAAAAGCGAGCAGGGGCGCCGCGTTCAGTTCGAGCTCAGACAGCCTGACGGCTCGCCCATGCCGTTTGGCGCGGTCGTGGAAGGCCCCGATGGCGCGCGGCTGGGGATTACCGATCCTCGGGGGCGCGTGCTGACCATGCTGTCGCAGGATCAGGCCCAGGGCCAACTGCGCATCACCTGGGATGAGCAGGAGTGCCGTATCTCTTACGACCTGCCGGACAAGGCCCAGGGCGAAAACTACCAGCGCATTGCGCTGGCATGCACCGAGGTCAGGCCCTTGCCGTCCTTGCCCCCCAAAAAAGGCTCCGGCATGGCCCAGGTCACCGATCCCGAACCGCAGTTGTCCCGGCAGGGGTCCTGATCCTGCTGCTGAACGCCTGACGCATCGCACCTCTCAAGGAATTCGATCCATGAAGACTTTTTTTCATTCCTCTTCAGCCACCTCGCGCCGGGCCTGGCTCGCCAGGGTTTTGGCAGCCTGTGTCGTCCTTGCTGGTGTTCTGAAAGTTCCAGATGCCGCTGCCGGAGGCACACAGCAATGCATGAACACCACCATGCAGCGTGAGACCAACTGGAACGTCAAGAGCAATACGGCCGACATTACGAACGGTGCCACGGTTGCAGAGATCACGTTGAGCCACACGATCACAGCCAGCAATACGCGACGCAATTACGTCATGTCTGTCGTGATCCAGTCGCCGAATGCCGGTGGCGCGTACGGGACCATCCGGCTGAACTCATTCCCAGGTCTGGGCGTGCGCTGGAAATGGGCAGGATACGAGAACCTTGAGAATGCAGCGGTAAATACCAGCTCGCTTCGTCCGGAGGGAACGGCAATCACTGGCGCCTTAGTTGACTGGACGAGATCAGCATTCACTACTGATGAACCCAACAAGAAGTTCAAGCTGAAATGGAAAGTTGAGCTTGTTGTGACTGACATAACGCGCTTTGTGGGGGGGCACGGTGACCTTTCTCTAGATACTTCGGTGCAGGCAATGAACGTCATGCCCATCATCACCGATAATATTGCCCCGGTCAGGAGACAGGCGTGTATCCCACCCATTTCCGCTGTTGCAGAGGCTCTGGCCGCGCCCATTGAGCTGCCCAACCCCTCGCTGCCGACCTGCCAGTTTCCCTTTGACTCGCTGAACCAGGCCATTACGCTCGACCCTGCTTCCGTGAGCTCGGTACCTGCTAATGGTGATCCGCGCGCATCGACTTCGAACGAAACGAGGTTCCAGATCCGGGCGCTCAACTGTGAGGCCGATACCGCCTACGCGATTTACTTTACCGACGCGAGAGCGGTCGGGGCGAGCAAGAATTACCTCAGCAGCCAGGGGGCGCTTGCAAACAAGGTGAATCTCAGGCTGTTCAGCGCTGCCAGCAACACGCCCGTCAGCTTTGGTCCAGCACCCGTGGGCAGCAGCCTGCCGGGCAATCCCCCTGGTGTGACGAATAGCGGGACACCGGCCAACTCCAGCTACGTGCATGACTTCTATGTGCAGTATGTACGGGCACCTGGCGTGGATGCGAGTGCGGTTTCGCCCGGATCGTTGTCGGCAAGCGCGGTCCTCACCGTGGTGTATCCCTGACGGTCTGCAGCCCTTGGGAGGCAGAGGCCCAGACTGCATTTCTGCCGGTTCGCGACTGACGGCATGTCCTGCTCGTCCGCTCCTGACCGTTACGGGAAGTGAGGGGGTATCTGTCGATACGGGCTCGCCGCCGGGCCTGACGCACCCACGGCAGCGAGGGGTTTCGCAGCTCGCTCATCCGCACTTGCGAGTGGGCATCGTGTCTGATTCGATGTCCATGTCCCTGAGTCCGGCCTCAACCTGCGGGTGCCTGAAATGCCGAAGCGCGTTTTCTCGGCCCTGGCCCGACCATCGACGGGAATGTCGGGGCGCGACCTGATGTGCCGAACCCGCTCTCCCGGTTGGACGAGTTACGCGGGCTTCTTGGCTGGTGCAGCAATCAAGGGTCTGGATCGGTCTGCAGCACGGACAGTTCCGAGGCGGTATGGCCCCCGACGGACAGTGGCCGGGAGCGCAAGCAGCAGGTTTGCGCCGGGCTCGTTCATGCGGCTGATATCGGCGGTGGTGCGGGCCGGGCTGCCGGCGACGTGCAAGGGCCTTGAGCAAGGCCCGGCCATGAATTCGGGCCCGGATACGGCTCCGAAGCAGCGCGGCCGTTTCCAGCCATCCGGGCCCCGCTCTGCGGCGGGCACGGCAATCGTGGGCGCGTGAAAATGTTGCGGGAGTGGCGAGCCGGGACTTGCATCCGTCTGGCTGTGTGCATGGCGAAGAGGGCCGGAGGCTCGCCGGTGAAGGCGGTTGCAGGGCCCCCCGGCTTCCCGCGAGATGGTGGTCTTGCGTCTGACGAAGTGCCCAGGCTTCAAAATTCTCGGGCTCTGCTTCGGTGCAAGTGCTCTGGCTGCAATTGGTCTATGGATGGGCAGCCAAGATTGGCGAGCGTATTGTCGATTTCGCCCCGAAGAATCTCGATGGCCTGCTCTGCTCCGGCTTGTCCCGCACAGGCCAGGCCGTACAGCGTCGCCCGTGCCAGCAGCACGCCACTGGCACCCAGTGCCATGGCCTTGACCACATCTGAACCTCGGCGGACGCCGCCATCGACCCAGACGGGGAGTGCTGGAAGCGCGGCTCTGATGTGCGGCAGTGCATCGAGTGCGCTGATGGAATGGTCGATCTGCCGGCCGCCGTGGTTGGAGAGGATGAGGCCATCGACGCCCAGGCGCGCGCAGGCTGCGGCATCGTCGGCATGCAATATGCCTTTGACCAGCAGGCGGTGCGGCCACAGGTCTCGGATCCATTGCAGGGCCGGCCAGTCAAAGCTCGAGTCCATCTGCCGCGCCAGCAGCGCGGCTTGCAGCTCCACGTTGTGTGCATCCAGGCCCGCAAAGTTGGCCATCCGGGGTGCGCCATGGCGCAGCATCGACCATGCCCAGCGGGGGTGTCTGGCAATGTCCTGGATGACCCGCGGCGTGTAGCGGAAGGGCAGGCCGAAGCCACTGCGCACATCGCGCTCGCGCTTGCCATTGAGCGGAACATCGACCGTCATGACGAGGGTGCGATAGCCTGCGTTCAGGGCTTTTTGCACCAGCTGTCCGGCCAGGCCGCGATGCACGATGTACAGCTGGAACCAGTGGTCGCCACCGGGAACCTTTTGGGCCAGCTCGTCGATCGAGAGGTTGGCCGCCGTTGACAGCGCAAACCCGATGCCCTTGCGCTGCGCGGCTCTGGCCAGGTGCAGATCGCCCTGTGGCCAGAGCAAGCCGTTGAGCCCTGTCGGGCCTATGCCAAAAGGCAATGCACGCATGGTGCCGTCCCTGCCGGTGCGCAGGTCTCTGTGCGAAACATTCACCATCCTGCGCGGCACGAACTGCCAATCGTCAAAGGTGTTGCGGTTGCGTGCAAGGCCGGTCTCGTCCTCGGCTCCGCCCTCGACAAAGTCGAACACCATGCGCGGCAGGCGGCGGCGTGCCGCCACACGCAGGTCTTCGATATTGATGCAATGCTCCAGTGTCATGGATCTGTGCACTTCAATCGAGGCTGATGCCTTGTTCCTTGATGAAGCGCACCCAGTAGCCCGCTTCGTCATTCCAGTACTTGCGCATTCCGGCTGCATCGGAGGGGGTGGCAACGACGCCCAGCTCCTGCATCTTCTGACGCACCGACGGATCTTCGAGTGCCGTCTGCAATTGCCTGGACAGCAGGTCTGTGATCACGCCCGGCGTCCCGCTGGCAACGACCACGCCCTGCCAGGCAAACACCTCCTTGGCCGCCAGGCCCAGCTCCAGCAGTGTCGGAGTCTGGGGAAGGTCGGCGCTGCGCTGCCCCGAGAACGAAGCCAGCGGCATCAGCTTGCCTGTTCTGAGCATGGGGTTGGCCGTGGCGCGATCAATCACCACGAGCGGGATCTGGCCGCTCACGGCGTCCTGCATCGACAGTGCGCCGCCTTTGTAGGGGACATGGACAAGATCGAGCCTGGCGGTGTGCTTGAACATTTCAAGCGCCAGGTGGTGAGGGGAGCCGATGCCGGATGTCCCCACACTCAGGCTGGCCGGGTGAGCCTTTGCTTGCTGCACCAGTTGGTCCATGGTGCGCAGGCCCGATTGGGGATGTGTGGCCAGAATCAGCGGGAAGCGCGCCGTCAGGCCCAGTGGCGCAAAGTCGGTGTCGGGACGGTAGGGCAGCTTTTTGAAGAGAGCCGTGTTGTTGACCAGTGTTCCGTTGTCTGCGCTGTAGAGGGTGTAGCCATCCGGGGTGGAGCGGGCGACATATTCGGAAGCGATCAGGGATGCGCCCCCGGGACGGTTTTCGATGACGATTTGCTGGCCTAGCTGTTTGGACATCTGGGCCGCGATCATGCGTGCCATGACGTCCGATCCTCCTCCTGCGGCTGTTGCAACGACCCAGCGCAGGGGTTTGCCGGGGTAGCCGGATTGGGCACTGGCACCGCATGCCAGTGCCGCCAGGGAAATGCCGGCAAACGTTCGCCGCGACATTGGATGGGAATGCATTGCCGGTCTCCTCGTTATCGTGTGCTGCCACCGCAGACGATGGTAGGTAAAGGTGCCGGCACGAGGCAGAGGGGCAGGCTAATAAGTGTTATGCATTCTGCGGATGGTTGGGTGTTGAATTATTTGCTTGGTGGATTTTCATGGGGTATCCGGGATGGCGCTGCCGGAGTGCGCTCGGGCGATTCAAATCCCGTCCCAGAAGGATTTCACCAGCAGGCTGTCGCTGCGCTCTTTCATGCAATAGACGTAGGTGGTGGTGCTGGCCGGGTCGCCGGCAATGCGCACGGGCCGAAAGCGCGGGTCGGCAATGAATTCGGCCTCGGACACGGCGCCGATGCCCAGGCCGCGCGCCACGGCCTCGCGTATGGCTTCGCGGCTGCCGATCTCCAGCTGGGTGCGGGGCTTGACGCCGGCTGCCTGCAGCGCTTTTTCGATGGCGGTACGCGTGGTCGAGCCTTGCTCGCGCAGCAAGAGCGGCAGGCCGTGCAGCTCGCCCAGCTCGACCTGCTCGCGCCCGGCCAGCGGATGGTCGACATGGGCAAACAGGATGATGGCGTGGCGCGCATATTCGCGTGCCAGCAGCCCGGGCCTGTCATACAGACCGGCCAGCACCGCCACGTCGGTGGTGTAGTTCTCCAGATCGTGCAGCACCTGCTGCGAGTTGCCCATGCGGATCGACAGCTTCATGCCGGGATGGCGGGCGCTGTAGGCCGCCACCATCGCGATCACGTGGAAGGGGCCCACGGCGCCGATCTTGAGTTCGCCCTGGTTGAGCTGGCCCGAGTCACGCAGAAAGAACTCGGTTTCGGCCTCCAGCGCGAGCAGTTTCTGCGCCAGCGTCATGAGCTTGTGGCCGGCGCCGGTGAGCGTCATGCGATAGCCCTGGCGATGGAAGAGTTCGATCTGGCTTTGCCGCTCCAGCGTGGCGATCTGGCTGGAGACGGTGGGCTGGCTCACGCCCAGGGCGCGGGCGGCTGCGCTCAGGCTGCCTTGCTGGGCCACGGCGATAAAAGCGCGGTAGCGTGCGGTGCTCATGCATTTTTCATCTCAAGGTTTGATCTATGGAAGCTGTCAAAACTGATTCTGAAACCTTCACATGACAGTCATATGTCGTCCCTAACATTTGCTTCAACGCACTGCCATGACGGTGCGACGGCGGCGCTGCAGCCGCACTCTACAGACGCACTTGCAAAGGATGAACTCCATGACGATGACCCGCAAAACCTGGCTGAAAGCCGCAGCCGCCAGCCTGACGCTTGCCGCCACCACCGGCGTCATGGCGCAGCAGCCCACCGAGTTGCGCGTGGGCCTGATTCCTTCCGAGGATGCCCAGGCCATGATGCGCGCCAGCCAGCAGGTGATGGACCAGCTGGCCGCCAAGACCGGCCTGAAGATCAAGCCCTTTGTGGCCAATGACTACAACGGCGTGATCGAGGCCATGCGCTCGGGCAAGATCGACGTGGCCTATTTCGGCCCCTTCTCCTATGTGCTGGCCAGCCAGCTGGCCAATGCCGAGGCCTTCGCCATTCCCGTGGCCAGGAATTCCGGCAAGAGCTCGTACAACAGCATCATCATCAGCAAAAAGGACAAGGGCCTGGGCACCGTGCCCCAGCTGCAGGGCAAGACCTTTGCCTTTGTCGATCCCAGCTCGGCATCGGGCCATCTGTTTCCCAAGGCCGGCCTCAAGGGCGAGGGCATCGATACCGACAGGTATTTCTCCCGCGTGATCTTCTCGGGCTCGCACGACGCCAGCATCATGGCCGTGGCCAACGGCAAGGTGGATGCGGCGGCCGTGGCCGACCCCATCTTCCAGACGGCTGTCGCCAAGGGCCATGTGAAGGCCGAGGACTTCCAGGTCATCTGGCGCTCCAAGGACATTCCCGAGTCGCCCATGGCCTGGCGCAAGAATCTGGACGAAGCCACCAAGAAGAAGGTGGCTGCGGCACTGGCCGAGATCAAGGGCCTGCCCTGGGGCGACCGTGGCGAGCTCAACGGGTTTGCGCCCACCAACGATCAGGCCTATGACGTGGTGCGCCAGACCGCCAAGGCGCTGAATCTGGACCTCGGGAAGATGAAATGATCAGCATCCGCAATCTGCGCAAAAGCTATGGCAGCAACCATGTGCTGCACGGCATAGACATGGATGTGAAGGCCGGCGAGTTCGTGGTCATGCTGGGCCTGTCGGGTGCGGGAAAGTCCACCTTGCTGCGCTGCATGAACGGGCTGAACCAGCCCGACAGCGGCCAGCTGCAGGTGGGCGGCATCGACCTGATGCGCAGGCACTCGCGCCGTGAGCTGGCCCGCCATGTGGCCATGGTCTTCCAGCACCACAACCTGGTGCAGCGCTTGTCGGTACGCAAGAATGTGCTCACGGGGCGGCTGGGCCAGGTCGGCACGTTGGCTTCGGTGCTGCAGCTGTTCAAGCAAAGCGATATCGCACTGGCCGACGCATGCCTGCAGCGCGTGGGTCTGGCCCACAAGGCCGATGAGCGCACCGAGGCACTCTCGGGCGGGCAGATGCAGCGCGTGGGCATTGCCCGTGCACTGGCGCAGCAGCCGCAGGTGATTCTGGCCGATGAGCCCGTGGCCAGCCTGGACCCCAAGACCGCGCGCAGCGTGCTGCAGTATCTGCGCGATGCCACGCGCGAGCTGGGCATTGCCGTGGTCTGCAATCTGCACCAGGTCGATTACGCCCGGGAGTTTGGTGATCGCATCGTCGGCCTGTCGCAAGGGCGCATGGTGTTCGACGGCGTGCCGGCGATGCTGGACGAGGCCGCGCTCAACGCCATCTACAGCGGCGAGCCGCAGCCCGCCGGACATGCCCCAGGGCAGGGCGGTGTGCTGCATGTCAGCAGCACCCCAGCCGGCCACTGGCTGCCCGGGGCGATGTCGCCAGCCGCAGCCGCAGGAGGTCTGCCATGACCAGCGAGATCCTGAAGCAGCCAGACCGCTGGCAATGGACGGCCGCACGCCCGCAAGGCAGGGGCAGCTGGCTCGGTTATGCCGCGCTGGCCCTGGTCGTCGGCTGGGTGCTGCACTGGAGCGCTGCAGGCGCGCAGATGAGCTGGAGCGAGCTGGCGGACGGCATGCCGCAGATCGGCGACTTTCTCTCGCGCTCGGTGCCGCCCGACTGGAGCATGCTGCCGCGCCTGTGGGCGCCGGCGCTGGAGACGATACAGATCGCCATCTGGGGCACTTTGCTCAGCGTGATCCTGGCGCTGCCGCTGTCCTTTGTGGCGGCCGGCAATCTGCACGGCTGGCATTGGCTGCGCCGCATCACGCGCCAGTTTCTCAATGTGATCCGCAGCATCAACGAGCTGATTCTGGCGCTGGTATTTGTCTCGGCCGTGGGCCTGGGCCCATTCCCCGGCGTGCTGGCCCTGGCCCTGCACGGCATGGGCATGCTGGCCAAGTTTTTTGCCGAAGCGATCGAGGAGATCGACGACGGCCCGCTGCAGGCCTTGCGCAGCGCCGGTGCCAGCCAGCTGCAGATCATCGCCTTTGGCGTGGTGCCCCAGGTCATCACCGCCTGGATCGCCGTGGTGCTCTATCGCTTCGAAGTCAATCTGCGTTCGGCCACCGTGCTCGGCATGGTGGGGGCGGGCGGTCTGGGCTTCGAGCTGGTCAGCAGCCTCAAGCTGTTCCGCTATCAGGAAACCGCGACCTGCATCATCGTCATCACGGTGATGGTGATTGCTGCCGACATGGCATCGAACTGGCTGCGCAGCCGCATACAGCAGGGCGCTCGCCACTGATTCCGCTGCGGTGCCGGTGTGCGCCGCAGTCCTTGTATAAATCAAAAATATGAGCTATCAGCGCTTGTTACATAAGCGCCAAGGGCTGATTTCGCTCAAAAAACGTCAAAAGGCTTTCTCGTGTGGACCTATCACAACCCCGTGCACATCAGCGTGGGTCGCAACAGTCTCGATCAGCTACCGGCCTTGCTGGCCAGGCGCAGCTGCCTGCTGGTCACTTTCCCCGAGGCTGAAAGCCTGGGCCTGGTGCAGCGCATGCGCCAGCTGCTGGGAGCGCAACTGCGCGGCGTGATCGACAGCATTGCTCCCAATCCCGATGTGCAGTGGCTGGCGCCGCTGTACGAGCAGGTGCAGCGTGACCATGCCGAGGTACCCGTGATCGCGGCCCTGGGGGGGGGCAGCGCCATCGACTCGGCCAAGGCCTTGATCTGCCATACGCCTTCAGGCCGGTTTGCCGACCTGCTGGCGTTGCTCAAGCAGGGCGGCCAGTTGGGGACGGGAGGGCACAAGGCCTTGATCGCCATCCCCACCACGGCCGGCACGGGCAGCGAAGTCACGCCCTGGGCCACGATCTGGGATCAGGCCGCCGGCCAGAAGTATTCGTTGCACCAGTCCTGCACCTGGCCCGAGGCCGCGGTGATCGATGCCGAGCTGATGATCAGCCTGCCGGCCGGTGCCACGCTGGCCTCGGGGCTGGATGCGCTGTCGCATGCGCTGGAATCCATCTGGAACGTGAACCGCAACCCGGTCTCCATGGCGCTGGCCGTGCAGTCGGCGCGCCGCACCCTGGCCACGCTCCCCGCGCTGATGCAGGATCTGGATAACGCGCAACTGCGCAGCGAGATGGCCGAGGCGGCGCTGATGGCCGGCCTGGCTTTTTCCAACACCAAGACCGCACTCGCGCATTCGCTGTCCTACGACATCACGCTGCAGCATGGTGTGCCGCATGGCCTGGCCTGCTCGTTCAGCCTGCCCCAGGTGCTGGAGATGGCGCTGGGCGCAGACGCGGTGGCCGATGCCGCCTTGCTCTCCATCTTCGATGCCGGCACGCCTGCCGCGGCCGTCGAGCGTCTGCGCAGCGTTCTGCAAGGGCTGGGCGTTGCCACCGATCCGGCCCACTATGGCGTGCCGCCCGAGGCCTGGAGCGCCATGGTGCAGAAAGCCGCCAGCGGCCCGCGCGGGCGCAACTTCATTCGCTCTCTGAACTGAGTCCCGGAACCTGAACAGGTTTCCGCTTTCCATCCTCTTTAAGTCACCACTGAAAAAAATCATGAACGCCATCGCTCAAGCTGAAACTCTGGAGCTGTCCCAGCCCTGTGCCGATCTGTCGCCGCTGCAAGCCGTCATCTTCGACTGGGCCGGTACGCTGGTGGACTTTGGTTCGCTCGCGCCCACGCAGATTTTTGTCGAGGCTTTTGCCAGCTTCGGCATCACCATCACCCTGGCGCAGGCACGCGGCCCCATGGGCCTGTCCAAATGGGACCATATCCACCAGTTGCTGCAGGATGAAAGCATTGCCGCGCAGTGGCAGACCGCTTTGGGCCGGGCTCCGACCAACGAGGATGTGGACGCCATCTACGCGCGCTTCATGCCTTTGCAGATTGCCAAGGTGGGCGAGTTCTCGGCCCCCATTGCAGGCGCGGTGCAGACGCTGCAATGGCTGCGCGCCCAAGGGCTGAAGGTCGGCTCCTGCTCGGGCTACCCGCGCGAGGTGCTCAACCAGTTGCTGCCGCAGGCCGAGGGCGCAGGCCTCAAGCCCGACTATGTGGTGGCAGGCGACGAGCTGGAGGCCGGTGGCCGCCCCGGGCCCTTCATGGCACTGGCCAATGTGCTGGCGCTGGGCATTGGCGATGTGCGTGCCTGCGTGAAGGTGGACGACACCGTGCCCGGCATCGAGGAAGGTCTGCGCGCAGGCATGTGGACCGTGGGCCTGAGCCTGTCGGGCAACGAGGTCGGCTATAGCGTGGAGGAGTTCGCCAGGGCGCCCGAGCAAGAGGTCGAGGCCCGTGTCGCCGTGGCCGAAGCCAAGCTCAGAAAGGCCGGAGCCCATTACGTGGTGCGCAGCGTGGCCGATCTGCCGGACGTGCTGGCGCAGATCGCGGCCGAGATGCGTGCCGGAAAAATGCCGTTCTAGGACTCGGTTCTGGGCTTGCAGACCCGGTCGCAAGCCCGGCCCTGAAAAGCCAAGCCCCAGGCCTGACGGCCCGGGGCTTTTTTCTTCAGTTGGGCTCAGCCTGCGGGTGTCTGCGCCTCGGGATCGAGCTGCTCGTGATGCTCGATGACCTTGCGCATCAGCTGTGTGAACTGCTCGCGTTCGGTGTCGTTCAACGGGTCCAGCATCTGCTGCTGGGCTTGCAGCACGGACGGGCCTGCATCGGCCAGAAGGGCCAGGCCCTCGGGCGTCAGGGACAGCAGACGCACGCGGCGGTCCTTGGCCGTGTGCTGGCGCAACAACAGACCGCGCGCTTCCAGGCGGTCGATCACGCCGCCGATGGTGGATTTGTCAAATCCCACTTCCGTGCTCAGCGTGCGCTGGTCGATGCCCGGCAGGTGCACCAGCTTTTGCAGCACGGCAAATTGCAGCGGCGTCACGCCCCAGGCTTCGGTGGCCTGGGTGAACACGGCGACGGCCACCTGTTGCAGGCGGCGTATGCCATGGCCCGGAAAGGTTTCCACCTCCAGGCGCGGAAAGCGGGAGGGGCTGCTGGCGCTGTCTGAGGCAGCGCTGGACAGAACGGGGTGAGTCATGGTTTTCCCTAGGTGGGGTTGGCATTTCAAGGTTCGAATAATACGATGCATGCATTTGGTATGCATACATACGATATGTGTGCGGATTGATTGAGCAGGCCGTGTGTCTGCGTACTTGAAGAACTTGAGGCCTCCATGCAGTTTCATCTGAACGGTTTTCGTCCTGGCAACCCCTTGATCGCTCCGGCTTCGCCGCTGGCCCTTGCCCATACCGAGGCCGTGCCGTCGCAGGTCGACGTCCTGATCGTGGGCTGCGGCCCTGCCGGCCTGACGCTGGCCGCCCAGCTGGCGGCCTTCCCGGATCTCCATACCTGCATCGTGGAGCAGAAGGAGGGCCCCATGGAGCTGGGTCAGGCGGACGGCATTGCCTGCCGCACCATGGAGATGTTCGAAGCCTTCGAGTTCGCCGATTCCATCCTCCAGGAGGCCTGCTGGATCAACGACGTCACCTTCTGGAAGCCAGATCCCGGCCAGCCCGGACGGATCGCGCGCCATGGCCGCGTGCAGGATACGGAAGACGGCCTGTCCGAGTTTCCGCACGTGATCCTGAACCAGGCGCGCGTGCACGACCATTATCTGGAGCGCATGCGCAACTCGCCCAGCCGTCTGGAGCCGCACTACGCCCGCCGCGTGCTGGATGTGAAGATCGACCAGGGCGCAGCGGACTACCCGGTCACCGTGACGCTGGAGCGCTGCGATGCCGCCCATGCCGGCCAGATCGAAACCGTGCAGGCCCGCTATGTGGTGGGCTGCGACGGCGCGCGCAGCAATGTACGCCGGGCCATCGGCCGCCAGCTGGTCGGCGATTCGGCCAATCAGGCCTGGGGCGTGATGGATGTGCTGGCCGTGACGGACTTTCCCGATGTGCGCTACAAGGTGGCCATCCAGTCCGAACAGGGCAATGTGCTCATCATTCCGCGCGAAGGCGGTCACCTGGTGCGCTTTTATGTGGAGATGGACAAGCTCGATGCCGACGAGCGCGTGGCCAGCCGCAACATCACGGTGGATCAACTGATAGCAACCGCCCAGCGCGTGCTTCATCCCTACACGCTCGACGTCAAGAGTGTGCCCTGGTGGTCGGTGTACGAGATCGGCCAGCGCATCTGTGCCAAGTACGACGATGTGGCCGATGCCGTGGCCACGCCGGACTCGCCCCTGCCGCGCGTCTTCATCGCTGGCGATGCCTGCCACACCCACAGCCCCAAGGCCGGGCAGGGCATGAATTTCTCCATGCAGGACAGCTTCAACCTGGGCTGGAAGCTGGCCGCCGTGCTGCGCAAGCAATGTGCGCCCGAGCTGCTTCACACCTATTCGTCCGAGCGCCAGGTCGTGGCCCAGCAACTGATCGACTTCGACCGCGAATGGGCCAAGATGTTCAGCGACCCGGCCAAGGAAGGCG
>NZ_SPEY01000093.1 GCF_009360615.1 Comamonas sp. | reverse complement strand
GTGTGAAAGTAGGTCATCGTCAGGCTCTTACAGTGAAAACCCCGTAGTCGAAAGATTACGGGGTTTTTTATTGGGTGCTTCGAGACGAGGAGCGCCTGTCGTACGCTGTCAAAGCATTGCAGCTGCAAAAATACGGAAACCCATAAAAAGAGAGCGCTAGGCGCTCTCTTTTTATTTTTGCGTGGGTGCGTAGAAGCGCAGGATGCCGTCTTCATCCATCCTTCGTGTCAGTTGCTGGCGGTACCAGAGGTAGTGCAGGTGAGCCAGAGCCTCGCCCATGGCGAACGTCATCTGGTGCGTGTCCAGATGGCGTCTGAAGAGGATGGGGAGGATGTCGGCAGCGCTCAGTCCTTGTTGCCGGGAGGCCTGCATGATGTCGTCCAGACGTTCCTGGTGGTGGTCCAGCAGTTGCTGAACACGGACATGCAATCCTGTGAAGGGCTTGCCGTGCGAGGGCAGAACATGGCATTCCCGGGGGAGTGCGAAGTAGCGCTTTAGCGATGTGAGAAACAGCTGCAGCGGGTTGGCTTCGGGCTCGGAGGCGTGCACGCTGACATTGGCGGAGATGCGGGGGAGGACCATGTCGCCGCTGATCAGCGTCCCGAGTTCGGCGCAATAAAGGGCCATGTGTTCCGGTGCGTGACCATAGCCGGCAATGCACTGCCATATGCGGCCGTCGATGTCGATCTGGTCGCCGTCCATGATGCGGTGATAGATGTCTGGGATGGGGGCAACCAGGGAAGAATAGTAGCTGCCACGGCCGCGCACATGGAGCAGAAATTCTTCGTCTTTTTGTCCGTGCAGGCTGTAGAAGTCCGCACCGGATTCGCCGCCGAAGCCGTCTCTGTCCTTCATGGCGACACGGGCGACGTTGTAATCGGTGGCACTGATCCACAACGGCGCATTCCACTGCCGGCAGATCCAGCCGGCCAGACCGATATGGTCGGGGTGCATGTGGGTGACGATGACACGCAAGATGGGCAGGCCTTCCAGTTCGGAGGCAAAGATCTGCTCCCATTGATCGCGCGCTTCGGAGCGATTGACGCAGCAGTCGACGATGGTCCAGCCCTCGCGCATCTGACCATGCACATCGCTCTGCCGATCGCGCAGCAGCCAGAGGTTGATGTGATCCAGGGCAAATGGCAAGGTCATGCGGATCCACTTGATGCCCGGTGCGACTTCCAGCGCCTGGGCCGGGCCGGGCAAGGTATCTCCGAGAGGGTAATGAAGTGCGGATTCTTGGCTTGAGGTCATGGAGCGGTATTTCGTTTAGCATTGACGTTAACGTAAACGTCAGTTTTGTCAAAGCATTTTAGAGACCGGGCTGCCTCAGGCAGACGCCTTTGCAATGCAAGACCGAGAACCCACAGAATCATGTCGACCCTCTACACCATCAGCGATCTTGCCAAAGAGTTTGATCTCACGACCCGGGCCATCCGTTTTTATGAGGACATGGGCTTGCTGCAGCCGGAGCGCTCCGGCGCAGGGGGGCGCAACCGCGTGTACTCGTCCCGAGACCGCGCACGTCTGCGTCTGACACTGCGCGCCAAGCGCCTGGGACTGTCGCTGTCCGAGGCCAAGGAAATCATCGACATGTACGACAGCCCGCGTGATACGGGCGTGCAGCTGCGCAAGTTTCTCGATGTGCTGGCCATCCACCGCAAGCAGCTTGAAGCGCAGATGGCCGATCTGCAGGTGACTCTGGATGAAGTGCGAGAGCAGGAAAAAGAGGCACGCACACTGCTGAAAAGGAGCGAGAGCAAAAATGGCGCATAATTGACGTTTACGTAAACGTCAATTGAAACGCTTCGCTGGAGAATTGCCCATGTCTGCTGCAGGTAGCACCGAGTCTCGGGATTTCGTCGATCGGGTGAAGCAGAGCTTTGCCAGGCAAGGCGCGATGGCCACGATTGGTGCAGAGCTGACCCTGGTGGAGCCCGGTGCTGTGGATATCTGCCTGGACTGGGCTGCGGGCCTGACGCAGCAGCACGGCTTTCTGCACGCCGGCATGGTCTCCACCGCACTCGATTCGGCCTGTGGCTATGCGGGACTGACGCTGATGCCAACGGATGCCGCCGTGCTGACCATCGAATTCAAGATCAATCTGCTGGCCCCGGCCAAGGGCCAGCGCTTTCGCATGGAGGGCCGGGTCATCAAGCCCGGGCGCACCATCACCGTATCCGAAGGCAAGGCGTTTGCCATCGACCAGGGAAAAGAGAAGCTGGTTGCCACGATGAGCTGTACCTTGATGTGCGTGCAGCAGCGCGAAGGCATCCAGCACTGACAAGACGATTCATCAGATCCATATCTACAGGAGACCACCATGAGCCTTGCCAATCTGCCCGGACTGAACTTCCAGCTCGGTGAAGACATCGATGCGCTGCGCGATGCGGTGCGTGAATTTGCCCAGAGCGAGATTGCTCCGCGTGCAGCCGAGATCGACCGCAGCGACCAGTTCCCTATGGATGTGTGGCGCAAGTTCGGCGAGCTGGGCGTGCTTGGCATCACTGTCTCCGAGCAGTATGGCGGCGCCGACATGGGCTATCTGGCGCACATGGTGGCGATGGAGGAAATCTCGCGTGCCAGTGCCTCGGTGGGTCTGTCCTATGGCGCCCACAGCAATCTGTGCGTGAATCAGATCAATCGCAATGGAAGCGAGGCGCAGAAGGCCAAGTACCTGCCCAAGCTGATCAGCGGCGAGCATGTGGGTGCGCTGGCCATGAGCGAGCCCGGTGCCGGCTCGGACGTCATCAGCATGAAGCTCAAGGCCGAGGACAAGGGGGGCTACTACCTGCTCAACGGCAGCAAGATGTGGATTACCAACGGGCCCGATGCCGACACCCTGGTGGTCTATGCCAAGACCGAGCCCGAAATGGGCGCACGCGGCGTGACGGCTTTTCTGATCGAGAAGGGCATGCCGGGATTCTCGATTGCGCAGAAGCTCGACAAGCTGGGTATGCGCGGCAGCCACACGGGCGAGCTGGTGTTCCAGAATGTGGAGGTGCCGGCAGAAAACATCCTGGGCGGCCTGAACATGGGCGCCAGGGTCTTGATGAGCGGGCTGGACTATGAGCGCGCGGTGCTGACGGGAGGCCCGCTGGGCATCATGCAGTCCGTCATGGACAATGTCGTCCCGTATATCCATGACCGCAAGCAATTTGGCCAGAGCATCGGCGAGTTCCAGCTGATTCAGGGCAAGGTGGCCGATATGTACACCGTGCTGCAAGCAGGTCGCTCTTTTGCCTATACGGTCGCCAAAAACCTGGATCTGCTGGGAACGGAGCATGTACGGCAAGTTCGCAAGGACTGCGCCAGCGTGATTCTGTGGTGTGCCGAGAAGGCCACCTGGATGGCCGGTGAAGGGGTGCAAATCTATGGCGGCAATGGGTATATCAACGAGTATCCGCTCGGTCGCCTTTGGCGAGATGCGAAACTCTACGAGATTGGCGCAGGCACCAGCGAAATTCGCCGCATGCTCATAGGCCGCGAGCTGTTTGCTGAAACCTGCTGAAAAAGCAGGAGCTGCGCCGTTCTTTCAACCACAAAAAGAAGGATAGCTTCATGACAACGACCTCCATCGAAGAACTGTTTGTCCACAACCGCGAATGGGCAGATCAGATGGAGCGTGATCGTCCTGGTTTCTTTACCGGACTGATGGCGCAGCAAAAACCCAAATACATGTGGATCGGCTGCTCGGACAGCCGCGTTCCCGCCAACCAGATCACGGGTCTGGAACCTGGCGAGGTGTTCGTGCACCGCAACGTGGCCAACGTGGTAGTGCCCAGCGACCTGAACTGCCTGTCCACCATCCAGTACTCGGTCGACCATCTGAAGATCGAGCACCTGATGGTCGTGGGCCACTACGGCTGCGGCGGCGTGTATGCGGCGCTGAACAATCTGCGCCTGGGCCTGGTGGACAACTGGACCCGCCATGTGCGTGACGTGCGCGACAAGCACATCAAGCTGCTGGAAGGCATGTCCACCCAGTTTCGCCACGATGCGCTGTGCGAGCTCAATGCCATCGAGCAGGTGGTCAACGTGGCTCAGTCCACCGTCATGCAGGATGCCTGGGCCCGCGGCCAGAAGGTCACGCTGCACGGCTGGTGCTACAGCCTCCAGAACGGTCATATCACCAACCTCGAAATGACCGTGCCCGGCGTGGGCGGCCTGGAGGATGTCTACAACAAGGCTGTCGAGAAGGTCGCTGCCCGCAAGCGCGACTGATTGCTGCCGCTGCGCCTTTGCAGTGCTTTCACGCGGATTCAAGGCTCGTGCAGCCTGTCATGTCTGAGAGCACTGCCCACTTATCTGGAGCGACTGGCCTGCCATGTTTCCGCAACGACTGGATGCCCCCCAGGCCTATGCCATTGCGCAGGCCCTGATGGATGGCTTCAACCAGCATTACCGCATGTTCAGTGCGGAAGCTGCCCGTGCCAAGCATCGCTTCGAGACCCTGGACTGGTCGGGCCAGCAGCAGGCGCAGCGTGAGCGCATAGAGTTCTACGACCGGCAGGTGCGTGCCTGTATCCAGCGGCTGGAGCAGGAGTTTGCTGCCAGTCTGCAGACCATGGCGGTCTGGCAGCAGGTCAAGCTGCACTATATCGGCCTGATGGTCGATCATCTGCAGCCCGAGCTGGCCGAGACCTTCTTCAACTCGGTCACCACCAAGATTCTGCATCGCACCCATTTCCAGAACGACTTCATTTTCGTGCGTGCGGCCGTCAGCACCGAGTACCTGGAAAACACCGCACCGGGGGCCGTCCCCATCTACCGCGCCTATTACCCGGGCAAGCTCGCCCAGCTCGAAGGCACGCTGCAGACCCTGTTCGAGCAGTTGCAGCTGCAGTGCCGTTTCGAAGACCTTCGGCGCGACGTGCACCTGCTGGCCGAGCGCATCCGCGAGAGGTTGGCGGGTTTGACGCTCAGGGCCAACTTCCAGCTTCAGGTGCTGTCCAGCCTGTTCTACCGCAACAAGGGGGCCTACCTGGTCGGCAAGATCATCACCGGCTATACCGAGTTGCCGCTGGCGATTCCCATCCTGCATGGCGAGCAGGGGCAGCTGATACTGCATGCGGCCCTGTTCGGCGAGGACGACCTGCATGCACTGTTCAGCTTTGCGCGCGCCTACTTCATGGTGGACATGGAAGTGCCTAGCGCCTATGTGAGCTTTCTGCGCAGCCTGATGCCGCGCAAGCCCAAGGCGGAAATCTACAACGCCCTGGGCCTGGCCAAGCAGGGCAAGACGCTGTTCTACCGGGACTTTCTGCACCATCTGCGCCATTCCAGCGATCAGTTGCGCATCGCGCCGGGCATCAAGGGCCTGGTCATGCTGGTGTTCGATCTGCCCAGCTTTCCCTATGTGTTCAAGCTGATCAAGGACCGTATCGCCAGCAGCAAGGACGTTTCACGGTCGCAGGTCAAGGCCAAGTACCAGCTGGTCAAAAGGCATGACCGCGGCGGCCGCATGGCCGACACCATGGAGTACAGCCTGGTGGCTTTTCCCAGGGAACGCTTCAGCGATGAATTGCTGGCCGAGCTGCAGGCCCAGGCGCCCGAGCAGATCGAGATCAGTGACCGGGATGGGGATGGGCAGGTGGAGGTCATCATCCGCCATCTCTACATCGAGCGCCGCCTGGTGCCGCTGAACCTTTTCCTGATGGAGTGCCTTGCCGAGGCAGACGCCAAACCCGAGCGCCGCGCTGCCATGGAGCGCGCGATTATCGAATACGGCAATGCCATCAAGGATCTGGTCGCCACCAATATCTTTCCCGGCGACATGCTGTGGAAGAACTTTGGCGTCACGCGTGGCGGCAAGGTGGTGTTCTACGACTATGACGAGATCGAATATCTGACCGATTGCAACTTCCGCGAGGTGCCCGAGCCGCGCACCGAGGAAGAGGAGATGTCGGGCGATATCTGGTACGCGGTCGGCCCCGGGGATGTGTTTCCCGAGACTTTCGGCCCCTTTCTGCTGGGCCATCCCGCCGTGCGCGACATCTTCATGCGCCATCACGCCGACCTGCTGGAGGCCGAGTTCTGGCGCGGCCACCAGAGCCGCATTCGCGACGGACACTTTCTGGATGTGTTTCCCTACGAGCGCAGCCGCTTTCTGCACGCTGGCGACGCAGGACTGGAGACGCAGCGTATCGACATTCCTGCCAATAGCCTCGCCTGAAGAGGCAGATCATTTCCATCCATTTTTGAAGGAGACAAACCATGCACCAGGATCCCGTAGTCATCGTCAGCGCAGCCCGCACTCCCATGGGGGCGTTTCAGGGCGATTTTTCCGATCTGGCTGCCCATGATCTGGGCGGTGCGGCCATCAAGGCCGCCGTGGAGCGCGCCGGCATCCGCCCCGAACTGGTGGAGGAGGTGCTGTTCGGCAACTGCCTGATGGCCGGACAGGGCCAGGCACCGGCCCGTCAGGCCGGCTTCAAGGGCGGCCTGCCGCAGAGCACCGGGGCCGTGACCCTGTCCAAGATGTGCGGCGCCGGCATGGAGGCCACCATCCTGGCACACGACCAGCTCATCGCCGGCAGCCGCGAGGTGATGATCGCCGGCGGCATGGAGAGCATGACCAATGCCCCTTATCTGCTCAAGAAGGGGCGTGGCGGCTATCGCATGGGACACGACAAGATCTTCGATCACATGATGCTCGACGGCCTGGAGGACGCTTATGAAGCTGGCCGCTCGATGGGGACCTTCGGCGAGGACTGCGCTGCCAAATACCAGTTCACGCGTGAAGCGCAGGATGCGTTTGCGATTGCCAGCGTGCAGCGCGCCCAGGCCGCCGCGCAGAGCGGAGCCTTCGATGCCGAGATCACGCCCGTCACTGTCAAGACCCGCAAGGGGGACGTGACCATCGGTGTGGACGAGGGCCCGGCCAAGGCCAAGCTGGACAAGATCTCCAGTCTCAAACCTGCGTTCAAGAAGGACGGCACCATCACGGCGGCGTCGAGCTCCAGCATCAACGACGGCGCTGCCGCCATGGTGCTGATGCGCGAGTCCACCGCCAGGCAGCTGGGCTGCCAGCCGCTGGCGCGCATCGTCTCGCACGCGACCTTTGCACAGGCGCCCGAGTGGTTCACCACCGCACCGGTGGGAGCCACCGAGAAGGCGCTGAAGAAGGCCGGATGGGCCGTGGAGGATGTGGATCTGTGGGAAATCAACGAAGCCTTCGCCGTGGTACCCATGGCGTTGATGGCCGATCTCAAGGTCTCGCACGACAAGGTCAACGTGAACGGCGGCGCCTGCGCGCTCGGACACCCGATCGGCGCCAGCGGGGCACGCATTCTGGTCACCCTGCTGCATGCGCTCAAGGCCCGCGGCAAGAAGAAGGGCCTGGCCACGCTGTGCATCGGCGGTGGTGAGGCCACGGCCATGGCTGTTGAGCTGATCTGACGTCATTTGCTCAGAACCGCCATCAGTTTGCTCTACAGTGAACGCATGTTCAACGGATTGCACGCATTCGCGCTGGATGTGTGCAGCTCACATTGCGGAAATCATTCATGAGCGCAGACCTTCACCACGACGAGAGCGAGACCATCAAGCCGCTGGGGCCGCAGCAGATTGATGCTTTCTGGGGCGATTTTTCCCGTCAGCTGAGCCAGCTGGAGGCACTCGATCGCCAGGAGTTTGTGGAAAGCGCCAATGTGCTGCTGCGGCAATATGCGCCGGGCCTGAGTCTGGAGCTGGAAGGCCTGCTCGGGGAAGCCGGTTCGCGGCTGGTGATCTCGGCCCACGGCAACACGGCGCAGTTCGAGAATGCCCAGGCTCTGGTACGCCAGGCACCACGCCTGGGGCATTACAGCGTGCAGGCGTTTCGCAGTCGCGCTCTGGGCAGCAACTTCGGCATGCGCATGGACGGCTTCGAGCTGGCCTGCTCCGATATCCGCGTGGGTTATTACGATGCGGGAGGCATCATCGGCCTGAGGCTTTCTTTCGAGAAACCCATTGCCCGGGACATGGCCGAGCATGCACAGCACATGGCTTTCATCATGCTGGACCACGTGCTGGGCGAGTGGGATTTTTCCGTGCGCGTGGGCCCGGTCGAGTTTGCCGACGAGGCGGCGGTCGATGTCTACGGCTCCGCGCTGTTGTCGGAGTTCCCGCCGCTGTTCGATGGCTTCATCCGCCAGCAGCTCGGCCGCAGCTATGAATTCCCCCAGGAGGACCGCGACCGCTGGCTGTCGCTTGAAGTGCGCGCCCAGGATGCCGACGAGGATGCCGCCCCCGACATTCTGACCTTTCACGACGGTGCGAACGCCGTGGCCACGCGCGCCGACCTCTCGCATTTCCTGGAATGGCGGTTCAGGTTCTCGAGCCAGCAGGAGCTGGACGGCGTGCGCGATGCGCAGGATGCACTGGACGAACAGCTCAGCCGTGAGCAGCGCGGCATTCTGGCCTTCTCGCGCGTGGAGAGCATGAGCGCCCGTGTGGCCACCTACTATGTGGAAGATCCGGCGCATGCGGTGCAACTGGCCGAACAGTTGGGCAGACAGCATGTGCCGGGGCTGGAGGGCGAGCTCAGTGTCAGCTTCGACCCGTCCTGGAACGAGTTCCTTTCGCTGTACGCAGCCATTCACCGCAACGACCGTCCCGAGGAGGTGCTGGCTTCATGATCACTTCGCGCGAACAATTGCTGCAGTTGTATGACCCGCCCGCCGAGAGAGCGCTGCTCAAGCAGCAGTGCGAGCTGGACCGGCACTGCCTGCGCTTCATCGCGTTGTCGCCGTTTCTGGTCATGGCCACGGGCGGTGCGGGCGGTGCCCTGCTCGATGCCTCGCCGCGCGGCGGCAAGCCGGGCTTCGTCAAGGCACCGGACGCCAATACCTTGCTCATTCCCGATGCGGGCGGCAACAACCGGCTCGACAGCCTGAGCAATCTGCTCGACGACCCGCGCCTGGGTCTTCTGTTCCTTGTGCCGGGCTTCGATGAAACCCTGCGCGTCAACGGCACGGCCCAGCTGCGGGACGAGGCGCATTACACGGCCTTGTTTGCCGGCGACCACTTTCGCCCCAAGCTGGTGATCGAAGTCCATGTGCAGGAAGCCTATCTGCACTGCGCCAAGGCCTTGATGCGTTCCCGGCTGTGGAGCGAGGAGGCCAAGGTGCCGCGCAATGTCATGCCCACGCTCAATCAGATCATCCATGCGCAAATGGGGCTGACAGCCCAGCCAGAGTCGCAGGAAAGCATGGTAGCCCGCTATGGGGCCATGATTGCGGCCGAGCAGATCAAGAAAAATGGATAGCTTGCTGCGCTTTTCATGAAAAGATTTTGGATGGCAAACACCTTGAAACCTCTCATTCATAGGCGCAAGCAGCTATGGCTTTGATACTCATCATGGGCGCATCGCGCGGCCTGGGCCGCGCCCTGGCCGAGGCCTATCTGGCGCAAGGCCATCAGGTGATTGCCACCGTGCGCAAGGCCGAGGACCAGGCCGATCTGCAGGCACGCGGCGCTCGGGTGCTGCATGTCGATCTGGCCGATCCGGCGAGCGTCAGCGGCCTGGCCTGGCAGCTCGAAGGGGCCAGCATCGATATCGCGCTGTACGTGGCGGGTGTCTGGGACGGTCATGACGCAGGCGTGCCGCCTACCCAGCAGCAGTTCGACCGGGTGATGCACAGCAACGTGCTGGGCTTCATGCAGGCCCTGCCGCAGATCGCGCCCATGGTGCAGGAGGCTGGCGGCGTGATTGGCGCCTTCTCCAGCGGCATGTCCCTGCTCGGCGATGCGGACGAGAGCGCATGGCTGTACCGCGTCAGCAAGGCCGCTCTCAACATGGCCGTGGTCTCGGCCTGTCGCCGATGGCCTGGGTTGACGCTGCTGGCGCTGGACCCGGGCTGGGTGCAGACCGAGATGGGCGGTGCGGCGGCCCCGCTGTCGGTGGCCGAGAGCGTGCAGGGGCTGATGCAGGCCCTGGCGCAGGTCAAGCCCGAAGACCGTGGCCAACTGCTGCGCCACGACGGCAGATACATCAGGCTTTCAGACGCCTAGCCCAGGCTCCACCAAGGGCATATAGCGAAAAAATATCGGAGACAACATGCTGCTGAATCAGGACCAGGAAATGATCCGCGACGCCGTGCGCGATTTTGTGCGCGAACAGATCACACCCCATGCCGCGCGCTGGGACAAGGAGCACGAGTTCCCCAAGGCGGTGCACCAGGGGCTGGCCGCGCTCGGTGCCTACGGCATCTGCGTGCCCGAGGAACTGGGCGGTGCGGGCCTGGACTATGTGAGCCTGGCCCTGGTGCTTGAGGAAATTGCCGCCGGCGATGGGGGCACGAGCACCGTCATCAGCGTGACCAACTGCCCGGTCAACGCCATCTTGATGAAGTACGGCAATGCCAGCCAGCAGGCGCAATGGCTGCGCCCGCTGGCGCAGGGGCAGATGCTGGGCGCCTTCTGCCTGACCGAGCCCCATGTGGGCAGCGATGCGTCGGCGCTGCGCACCACGGCCGTGCGCGAAGGCGGGGACTATGTCATCAACGGCGTCAAGCAGTTCATCACCAGCGGCAAGAACGGGGATGTGGCCATCGTCATTGCCGTCACCGACAAGGCGGCGGGCAAGAGGGGCATGAGCGCCTTCATCGTGCCCACCCGCAATCCCGGCTACCAGGTCGCACGACTGGAGGACAAGCTGGGCCAGCACAGCAGCGATACGGCGCAGATCAATTTCGAGAATTGCCGCGTTCCCGCCGAGAACCTGATCGGTGCCGAGGGCGAGGGCTACAAGATTGCGCTGTCGGCGCTGGAGGGCGGGCGCATCGGCATTGCCGCGCAAAGCGTGGGCATGGCGCGTGCCGCGTTTGAATGTGCACTGCAGTACAGCAAGGAGCGCGAGAGCTTTGGCCAGCCCATCTTCCATCACCAGGCCGTGGGGTTCAGGCTGGCCGAATGCGCCACGCAGATCGAAGCGGCACGTCAGCTGATCTGGCATGCCGCCAGCCTGCGCGATGCCGGTCTGCCCTGTCTGAAGGAGGCTGCCATGGCCAAGCTCTTTGCCAGCGAGATGGCCGAGCGCGTGTGCAGCGCCGCCATCCAGACCCTGGGGGGCTACGGCGTGGTGGCAGACTTCCCCGTGGAGCGCATCTATCGGGACGTGCGCGTGTGCCAGATCTATGAAGGCACCAGCGATGTGCAGAAGATCTTGATTCAGCGGGCGCTGGCCTGACGGTCGCCTGGCGGCAAAAGCTCGACCTTGTCAACTGCCGTGCACAGGCGCTGTGGCAGACCTGGGGGCGGGCCGGTTGCCGATGCCGCAAGGCCTGCTTAGGATGTTCTCAGCGGGGATGGTACCCTGCAGAGTCTTCAACCATTTGCAGCAGGAGTCCGCAGCATGCCTTTTGCCCCGGTCAATGGTCAGAATATCTACTACGAGGACACGGGAGGGCGCGGTCCGGCCCTGGTGTTTTCGCACGGTTTGCTCATGGATCACACCATGTTCGAACCCCAGATACAGGCCTTGCAAGAGCAGTATCGCTGCATCAGCTGGGACGAGCGCGGCCATGGGCTGACGGCGGACCCCGAGCATTGCGAGGCCTTCAGCTACTATGACTCGGCCGACGATCTGGCGGCCCTGCTCAAGTACCTGGGTGTGGAAAAAGCGGTGCTGGTGGGCATGTCGCAAGGCGGCTACCTGTCGCTGCGCTGCGCGCTGATTCACCCCGATGTCGTGGGTGCACTGGTGCTGATCGACACCCAGGCCATGCTGGAGGATCCCGAGCAGATGCCGCACCACGAGGCGCTACTGAAGGCCTGGATGGAGCATGGGCTGTCGGACGACATGGCCACCATCGTGGAGCACACGATTCTGGGCCAGGGCTGGCCCGGGGCGGCGCAATGGCGGGCCAAATGGAAGCAGGCCTCGCCCATCAACCTGGGGCAGAGCTTTGCGACGCTGGCGCTGCGTGACGACATCAGCCCGCGCCTGGCCGAAATCAAGGTGCCGGCGCTGGTGATTCATGGCGACAAGGATGCGGCCATCGGTGTGGAGCGGGCGCGGGCCATGTTCAAGGGCCTGCCCCAGGCCCGGTGGGTGGATGTGGCCGGCGCAGGCCATGCGGCCAATCTCACGCACCCCGAACCCGTGAACGCGGCCATCAGGCAGTTCCTGGACGGTATCCACTAGGGCTCAGGCCTCGCCCAGTTCGGCCATGCTGCGCTTGCGCAGCACCACGGTGATCTGGCCGTTGGTCTCGATGGTGGCGCGCTCCACCTCATGCGCGTTGAGGCAGCCATTGGAGCGCAGGGCCGCAGCCAGGTCTTCGCTCGTGATCTGTTCCTGGAGCATCAGTCCGGGTTGCACCACGCCCTGGTGAATCAGGACCTTGGGCTTGCCATTGACCAGCTTGCGAAGGCGGGCAAAGCGGTAGCTCAGATGCGAGAGCAGAGCATGGCAGGCCAGCAGGGTGGCGGCACTGATCAGGCCGCCTATCAGCGAGTTGTCACCGGCGTTCATGGAGTTCTGCACGGCGTTGGACAGAATCAGCAGCAGCACCAGGTCGAAAGGAGCGTATTGCCCAGTCTGGCGCCTGCCGGTCAGGCGCAGGAACACCAGCAGGAACAGGTAGACGCAGACACCGCGAATCACGAACTCCCACCAGGGAACCGACATCGAAAACATAGGAAGACCTTTGGGCAGAGCGCACTGTGAAATACAGCTACTGTGCTCCGGGGTGAGCGACTGCGCAAGCCGGCTTGCTCCCTGTCCGTCTTGCCCGACAATGCAGCATTGCCAACCAAGACTGCCAAAGTTGTGAAAGAAGCCGAGAAACAGCGGGACTGCCCCTGTGGGCGCAAGAATCCCAAAGGCCGATTGCTGGCCTATGCCGATTGCTGCGGCCGCTATATCGATCACTGGGCGACACAGCCTGCTCCTGATGCCGAAGCCTTGATGCGCTCGCGTTACACGGCCTTTGTCGGCGGGAACGCCGCCTATCTGCTGGCGACCTGGCATGCCGACCAGCGCCCGAAGCAGCTGGAATTCGATGCCGCCAAATGGCTGGGCCTGGAGGTGAAGCAGTTCCTGCCGACAGGCGAGGCTGCGGCAGAGGTCGAATTCGTCGCCCGCTATCGCCTGGGGGGGCGTGCCGTGCGTCTGCATGAACGCAGCCGCTTTGTGCGCGATGCCGGGCGCTGGTTCTACGTCGATGGCGAGCAGTTCTGAAGGCGATTCGGCGCAACTGACCCGGCTGCAGGCTGGCCTGCGCCTGTTGCAGTCACTGGCTTCACGCGGATCTTCCGAAATCGCGGCATTGCTGATTCCGGCCCTGCTGCTGTGGGTCAGCACCCGCAACAGCCCGGCCGTCAGCGCAGGGCTGGCCTGGTGGTGGGGGCTGATGATCCTCATGGCGCTGGGCTTTTTGCTGTTCCGCCGTTCGCTGCATCGCCAGTGGCGGTCGGCGCGCGACTGGGAGCCGCCGCGGCTGCAGGTCGCACTGAACGCATGGCAGCGGCAGCTGGCGCTGGCCGCTTTGATCAATGGCCTGCTCTGGGCCAGCGTGCTGGCCTTTACATGGGGTGAAAGTCACAGCGAGCTGCGCCTGCTGATCTATCTGGTGCTGCTGGGCGTGATGGCCTCGGCCGCCACGTTTCTGGCACCGGTGCCGCAGGTTTTCGCCGCCTTCATGGCAGGCATCTATCTGCCCATGCTGCTGTGCACGCTGCACTACTTTCCGCACAAAGGCCCTTATCTGCTGCCGCTGCTGCTGTTGTATGGCGCCATCCTGGCCCGCCACGCCTGGGGTGCGCGGCGTTTTGTGCAGCAGCAGATGGCGCATGAGCTCGAGCGCCAGGCGATGGCAGAGCGCTACCGCGAAGCCAAGGAGCAGGCCGAGAGTGCGCTGGCCGAGAAAAACTGGTTCATTTCCGCAGCCAGCCATGATCTGCGGCAGCCCCTGCATGCCATGGGCCTGATGCTGCAAGCTGCTCATCAGCGCAATCAGGATGACGATCTGGCGCAGCTGCTGCAGGAAATGCAGGCCTGCACGCGCGATCTGGGATCCATGTTCAATGACCTGATGGACCTGTCGCGGCTGGAAGGCGACAGCTTTGCACCGCAGTGGCAGGCGGTGTCCATGAAAGCGGTGCTGGACGAGGCCCAGCGCCTGTTTGTCCGTGAGGCCGCGCAGCGGGGGCTGCGTCTGCGCGTCAGGCTGCCGGCCCATATGCCGATGCTGTGTACGGATGCGGTGCTGCTGCGGCAGATGGTGTTCAACCTGCTGCAGAACGCGCTGCGCTACACCGAGCAGGGAGGGGTGTTGCTGGTGCTGCGGCAAAGGCAGGGTCGCTGGCTGCTGCAGGTGTGGGACAGCGGCTGCGGCATGAGCGAGCAGGAATGCGCGCAGGTTTTCATGCGCCACTATCGCAGCCCTGGCCGCCAGCAGCGCGATGCCAGGGACGCCGTGCCGGCTCCCTTGCGGGGGCGAGGCCTGGGCCTGTCCGTGGTGGCGCTGGCGGCCCAACGGCTGGGCGTCGAATATGGTGTGCAGTCGCTGCCCGGCAAGGGCTCCTGTTTCTGGCTGCGCTGGCCGAAGGATGCCGAGCAGTGGCAGCCCTCGTCGGCGCTGCCGGCGCCGCCGGTATGGAGCGGGCAGCAGTGGTTCGCGCCCTTGCAGGGGCGCTGCCTGGTCGTGGAAAGCGATGCGCAGCTGGCGCCGGTGCTGGTGCAGATCCTGCAGAGCTGGGGCATACAGGTGCAAAGAGCGGCCGGTTTGCCGCAAGCCCTGCAGGTGCTGGCCCGGGGCTGGCAGCCGGACTTCGTGCTGTGCGATCAGCGGCTCAAGGATGGTGCCAGCGGAATGGACTGCCTGGTGCAACTGCTCGATCAGCTGCCGCAGGCCAGCGGTGCCCTGATGAGCGGCGACGAGGCGGTGCTGGAGCAGGTGCAGGATCAGGGCTATCTGGCCCTGGCGACGCCCTTGCAGCCTGACCAGCTGCACGCCGTGCTGGCGCGCTGCATGGCGCCTCAGCCGGCCTAGTCCAGATCGACCTCGATGCCGCGCATGCGCGTGATCAGCGTCACGCGGTTGCTCGCGCCCAGCCGCTGCAGCAGCGCGGTGACATGCTCCTTGACCGTGTATTCGGACAGGCTCAGGGCCTGTGCGATGGCGCGATTGGGCTTGCCCTGCAGCAGCAGGCTCAGTACCTGGGCCTGGCGTGGCGTGATGCCAAGCTCTCTGGCGCTCATGCGCAGGGTGCTGCCCGCAGCGGCCGCAGGCGGTGCGGCAGGAATCGGAGTCACCGCATCGAACCAGGAGCGGCCCGACAGCAAGGCTTGCACGGCCCTTTGGAACACCTGAGCCGGGCTGCTCTTGTGCACAAAGCCATGCACACCGGCGGCCGCGGCCTTGCTGGCGATCGCCGGGTGCTTGTCGCCACTGGTCACCAGGATGCGCGTGCCCGGAGCCATGGCCAGGATGCTGTGCACAAACTCCAGCGACGCGCCATCTTCCAGCCAGAAATCCATCACGGTGACGACAGGCTCGCCCAGCGCAGCGATCACGGCCAGGGCCTCGTTGCCGTGGGCGGCGCAGCGCACCTGGCGCACGCCGGCGCTGGTCATCAGTACCTGGGCCATGCCTTCGGCGACCAGCGGATGGTCATCCACCACCAGCGCATAAGGGGGCGCGCTCAGTTGGGTGGTGCTCAGGATTTGCGGTAGATCGGGCATGAGCGTTCCTTTTGGGGCTTGGTAACAAAGACCCCTCATCGGTAGGGAGCGGACGGGCTGCAAGCCTTCCGACAATGACTGTAAGACGACGCTGATGGCTATCTCAGTGTCGGGATATGGACATTTTCAACCAACATCGAGACCGAGGAGCAAGCCTGTGCCATCTCTCACGCAAATCACCCGTAGAACCGCAGCCCTGCTGCTGATCTCCACCCTGGCAGCCTGTGGCGGTGGTGGCGGAGATGGAGGCAGCGGCACAGGAGGAGGCGGCTCCGAAGGTGGCGGCGGCAATACGGGAGGCGGGGGCAACGGCGGCGGCACCGGCAATCAGGCCGTCACGGGAACCTACAGGATGGGCGGTCAGACGGCCACCAGCCATGCGCAGATGCTGGATTTCGCCAACAGCATGGGTGCCGACGGCTATGCGCTGTTCAGCTCCCTGGCGGGCTCGGTCGGTTCGACCGGTGCGGAGATCGGCGACTTCTATCTCACGGATACGGCGCATGCCGGGCGCAAGTTCAGCTATGTCAATCCTGCGTCGCAGCCATCGCGCACCGCCTTTCTGGCACAGCTGAACCAACAGGGCAGCAGCGGCTATATGTACAAGTCCGATGCGGTGTTCAGCGATGTCAGCGACATCCGCAGCGTCTATGTCAAGGACAACAGCCGCAGCGACCAGTTCAGCTACCGGACGGTGACGCCCGTGGCCACGACGGCCGAAGACTTCGCGGCGGAGCTGAACGGCCAGGGGGCCGAAGGCTATCGCTATCTGGGTCCCCAGATCGTCAACAACGAGCGGTTCAGCCTGTATGCCAAGCGCAATGACAGCGTCACCTATACCTATCAGGTCGACAAGCTCGTCAGTGCATCCTCGGCCGCCGATGCGGCAGCGATGAGAACGCGCCTGGCCCAGAAGGGGGCGGACGGCTGGTTCATCCGCGGCACGCAGGGGCTGGGCAGCGACCCGCTGAACATGAACTATGTGGATGTCTTCGAGAAAAGCTCGGCACAGAATGGCGCCATCGAGTATCTGGTCGAGGCCTCGTCAGCCAATGACGCGCTCACGACCCAACTGAGCAATATGAACGCCAATGCGGCCAACGGCTTCTTCTATTTCAGCGGCATCATGACCGCCGACGGCAAGACCAGCACCATCTACGCCAAGAACAGCGCGTGGATGATCCATCCGCTGGCCGGAGTGACCTTCCCCTGAACTAAAAAAGGGCGTGAGCGCATAATCACGCCCTCTGTTTCTTGATACTAGGCGCCATTAGGCGCCTTTTTCGCATCCCCTGATGCGCTGGTAATGTTCCCATGACTGCTTTTGACGCTGTGCTTTTCGACTGTGACGGTGTGCTGGTGGACAGCGAATCCATCACCAATCGCGTGCTGTGCACCATGCTCAACGAATCCGGCTGGGCCATCAGCCAGGAGCAGTGCACGCGTGACTTCATCGGCAAGACGGTACGCAGCCAGGCGACCGTGATCGAGGCCCATACCGGCAAGCCGCTGACCGATGCCTGGATGGCCGAGTTCTACGAGCGCCGCAATGCCGCGCTGCGTGCCGAGCTGGTGGCCATCGATGGTGCGCTGCAGGCCGTCAGCCAGCTACACGCGCTGTGCAACGGTCGCATTGCCTGCGCCTCCGGTGCGGACCGTGCCAAGGTGGAGATGCAGCTCACCAAGGTGGGCATGGCACCTTATTTTGAAGGCCATGTCTACAGCGGCCATGAAATGCCGCGCAGCAAGCCTTTTCCCGATGTGTATCTGGCAGCGGCCAGGGCGCTAAACGCCGATCCTGCCCAATGCCTGGTGATCGAGGACACCATGACCGGCGTTCAGGCCGGCGTGGCCGCCGGTGCCACCGTCTGGGGCTATTTCCCTGCCGATCAGGGCCATGCCTCGGCAGAGCAGTTGCTCGAGGCTGGCGCAGCCTGTGTGTTCGGGGATATGGGGGATCTGCCCGCCATGTTCGAAGCCGTGCGAAAGAGTGCTGCCAGCGCCTCGGCCGGCGAAGACGACGAGCACGACCTGCGCTGAAGCGCGCTCAGTCCCAGATCGACAGTGCCTCGCGCAGGTGCTTCATGGGCTGGTCGTCGATCACGCTGTTGTGCAGCAGGATCACGCGCTGCACGGGCCAGCTTTCGACCTGCTTCACCCAGCTGCGCACGGCGGCCCTGTCCCTGACCAGCAGGCGCACGGTGCGCGGCACGGTCAGGCGTTCATGTCCACCCGTCAACCCCAGATACATGCGTACCGGCAGGCTTAGCGGTCCCTGCCAGCATTGCATCACGTCAGTGGCGATGAGGCTGCCGCTGGCCGGGTGGAACCACAGCGTCTCGTCGAGCATGGGAAGCCCGTCCAGCGGCAGGCATTGCAGCTCGCCGGCCCAGGGCGCTTCGGCGCCCGTGGGCAGGGGCTCCAGCAGCGGCAGATCCGGGCGCTTGCGCAGCACCTCCTGGGTGCCATAGAGCCGGGCCTGGGGATAGAGCCTGGCCAGCTTGCCCACGAACAGATGGTGCATGGCGCTGGGTGCGACGATATGCTGTAGCGGTCCCAGGGCGTCGAGCGCCGCTTTCTGCGGGGTTGTCAGGGGTACGGCAGAGTGCGAGAACAGGCTGCCGTCGGCCAGCCGGATCACCGTCATGCGGGTGCTGACCTTCAGCCCCGCATTGCTGAAGTGATAGCCGAGTGCCCATACCCCATCAGCGATTGCCTGCCAGTTTTCTGAGGATTCCTGCATGGAGAGTTCCTTGCGTCAGACGGCGCGCTGGCCGGCGGTTTTGCGAAATTCCGACGGGGACAACCCCGTCCAGAGGCGAAAGGCGCGGATAAAGCTTTTGTCGTTGAGAAAGCCGCAGGCCTGGGCCACGCGCTTGATGGGGCGGCTGGTGCGCAGCAGCAGCGCAATCGCGCGCTCGCGCCGGATATCGTCCTTGAGGGCCTGCAGCGAAACACCTTCTTCCTTGAGCTGGCGGTGCAGGCTGCGCTGCGACAGGTGCAGCTGGCGGGACAGGGTTTCGGCCGTCTGCTGCTCCTCCCCGCTGGCGGCGAGCAGATGGCGCACGCGCTGCACCAGCGTCTTTTCGCGCTGGTAGGGACGCACCTGGATCGGCAAGGCGCGCTGCAGCATCCGGTTGAGGGCGGCCTCGTCGCGCGCCAGCGGTGCCTGCAGCCAGCGCGCGTCGAACTGCAGGCTGGCGACCGCAGCCCCGAATGCAATGCTGCCCGGCGCGAACAGCACCTTGTAGACATCGGCATGGGCGGGCTCGGCAAACGGGAAGCTGGCATGCACCAGGGTGATCGGCTCGTTGATCAACCAGCTGGCAAAGCCGTGGATATTGCGCAGCACCGATACCATGCAGAACTCGCGCATGGCGCCCAGCGGGCGGTTTTCATGCAGCGTGAGGGTGGCGATGCCGGCCTGTTCGCCAAGCTGCAATTGCAGGTCCTGCGCGATCAGACCGTGATGGCGGCACCAGCGCGCAAGCGCCAGCCCCAGATGGGGTGCGCTGATGCTGGCGCGGGCCAGCATGCCATAGCTGCCCCAGGGCAGCCGGCGCTCGAACCAGCCCAGGGCCTCGTCGTCGAGCTCGCGCATGGCGGCATCCGAAAGCGCCTCCATCTGCAAGGCCGTGATGCGTTCGCCCGCATCATGAATCAGCTCTGGCGGGATTTGTGCCTTTTCAAGCGCGCCAAGTGCTGACATCTGCCTTGCTTCATAAGCGCGGACAATGGCTTGAACAAACGCCATCGGGGTAATTGCCGGGTGCGATTTGAGCACGGAGCTGGCATGGTGTGGCAGAGGAGTCTTGACCAGGGAAGGGGTGAGCATTTGGCAATTATTGCAACCTTGCTGACCTCTTCTGAACAGGGCTTGCCCTTATTCTGAGGCGCACAGAACGGTGCTGAATGGAGGCTGCGCAGCGCAGTTTGCGCTGGGCTGCCGGCACGCAAGGAGACACAAGACCATGCCATCGCAAGTGAACGCGCTGACCGCCAGCTATGCCAGGGGGCGCACGGACGTGCCCCTCATCGAGCAGACGATAGGCGATTTTTTTGCCGCAATGGCCGGGCGTCAGGGCGCGCGTGACGCGCTGGTCAGCCGTCATCAGGGTCTGCGCTACAGCTATGCCCAGCTGCACGTGGCGGCCCGCCAGCTGGCCAGCGCGCTGCTGTCGCAAGGGCTGGTCAAGGGCGACCGGGTGGGTATCTGGAGCCATAACAACGCCGAGTGGGTGCTGATGCAGCTGGCCACGGCGCAGGTGGGGCTGGTGCTGGTCAATATCAACCCGGCCTATCGCACCTCTGAAGTCGAATACGCGCTCAACAAGGTGGGTTGCAAGGCACTGGTGTCCATGCCGCGTTTCAAGACCAGCGACTATCTGGGCATGCTGCGCGAACTGGCACCCGAGCTGGCGAGCTGCGCACCGGGACAGCTGCAATCCAAGCGCCTGCCTGCCTTGCGCACGGTGGTGTGGATTGATGCCGCAGGCCCAGGTGCGACCGGTCCAGGGGCCGCGGAGCTGGACGCCGATCAGCCTGGCATGCTGCGCTTTTCGCAGCTGATGGCGCAGGGAACCAGTGCGGACGAGCGCATCGATGCCATCGCGGCCACGCTCAGCCAGCACGATCCCATCAATATCCAGTTCACCAGCGGCACCACGGGCTTTCCCAAGGGGGCGACGCTCACGCATCGCAACATCCTCAACAACGGCTTCTTCATTGGCGAATGCATGCGCCTCACCCCCGAGGACCGTCTGTGCATTCCGGTGCCGCTGTATCACTGCTTCGGCATGGTGCTGGGCAATCTGGCCTGCTTCACCCATGGCGCGACCATCGTCTATCCGAATGATGGCTTCGATCCCATCACCGTGCTGGAGGCGGTGCAGGCCGAGAAATGCACGGGCCTGCATGGCGTGCCCACCATGTTCATTGCCGAGCTCGACCACC
>NZ_SPEY01000021.1 GCF_009360615.1 Comamonas sp. | reverse complement strand
ACAGCGAGCACCCCATCCTGCGCATCAGCCGCCATCACCACGGCAACATCAAGAGCTCCATCCTGACCCAGGAGTTCGTGCGCAGCCATGACTACGCGGCCCTGTCCGACGAAGCGCAGAACTTCGTCGGCCTGCTGGGCGAAGGC
Source organism: Comamonas sp. (assembly GCF_009360615.1). Lineage (GTDB taxonomy): Bacteria > Pseudomonadota > Gammaproteobacteria > Burkholderiales > Burkholderiaceae_C > Comamonas. The sequence continues at coordinate 60,753 of NZ_SPEY01000021.1, read as the reverse complement.
GCCAGGGTCACGCGCGGCGAAGGCGAGAAGGCCAAGACCGAAAAGGTCGGCGACTTCCGTCAGGCCATGGCCTGGCTGATCTCCGAAGCCGAGCGCACCACGGGCCGCCAGCGTTACAAGGGTCTGGGCGAAATGAACCCCGAGCAGCTCTGGGAAACCACCATGGACCCCAACGTCCGCAGCCTGCTGCAGGTCAAGATCGGCGATGCCATCGAGGCCGACCGCGTCTTCACCATGCTCATGGGCGACGAGGTCGAACCGCGCCGCAACTTCATCGAAGACAACGCTCTGCGGGCGGGGAATATCGACGTTTGATGGCCTCGGGCGACGTGGGTACCAGCATGGATCAGGATTCACAGGAGGCGCATGCACAGCCTCCCATGCCTTTTGTTGAAGACTATCTGCCTGCGCTGCTGGCGCAGGCCAGCAAGCTGATCTCGGCCGAGTTCCATGCCGTGGTCGAGGCCGAGGGCCTGTCGGTCACCGAGTGGCGTATTCTGGCCTCTCTGACGGGCACGCCCGGCATCAGCACCGGCCGCCTGGCGCAGATCTCGGTCAGCAAGCAGCCCACCGTCACGCGACTTCTTGACCGCATGGAAGCCAAGGGCTATGTGGCGCGCTTTGCGCACGACACCGACCGACGCCTCACGATGGTGCGCATCGCCCCGGCCGGCCAGACTATTGTGGCCGACCTGATCCGCAAGGCCAAGGAGCACGAACTGCGAGTGCTGCAGCCCTTCGGCCTCAAGCGAGCCGAAGCGCTCAAGGTCACGCTGCGGCGCATCATCGAGCTACACCTGCCTCCGGGCTGAGACGCGCCGCCCCACCGGTGCCGATACGAAAAAGAGCTGACCGCCACGCGACCTGGGGGCAGCCGCCCTCGCGTTTGCCTGATTGACACGGCTCTCCCTGCCGGGATACCTTGCTGCGCATCAGCGCCCGATCCCCGGGCAGGCAGCAGCAGCCAGCGCGACGCCGCTCGCCACGCACACATCGATCTCAGCCGACCTGTTGAGAACCCGTTTGAACGAGGCTTCCATGATTGGCGCACCGCAGATTCACCTGCCCGGCCTCGCAGGCATGCTCCGGCGCAGCTTCTTCCCACTCGACATCTCCACGCACCCCGACACCCCCTTCCGGGCCGACGTGCGGCTGGGCGAGTTCTCGCGTTGCAGGCTGGCCGACGTGCAGGCCAGCGCCCATACCGCCTCGATGAGCCGGCAAAGCTGCGGCCAACTGGAGCGGCGCTACGTCAAGATCGTGTGGCAGCAGCAGGGCCACGTACAACTGGTGCAGCAGGGCCTGCAGCTGGACCTGCAGCCCGGCGGCTGGACGGTCTACGAGGCCAGCCAGCCCTACGAGCTGAGCACTGCCGAGGACACCGTCTTCACGGCGCTGCTGTGCGAAAGCCATGGGCAGGACGAGTTGCTGCGCCTGGCGCAGCAGGCCGCCGGCCAGGCCATGCCCATCCAGGGCGGCGCAGCGGTGGCGCTGTCCACGCTGCGCGCCATGTGCGGCGAAAACGGCCTGTTGCCACGTCAAAGCAGCAGCCTCGCGGTCGATTTCGTGATCTCGCTGCTGTCTCGCGAGATGCTGCTGCGCGACAGCGGCGCGGCCACCAGGCGCCGCAGCGCGCAGGAGGCGCTGCTTCAGGAGGCCCAGGCCTACCTCAGGTGCCACCTGGGCGAGCACCACCTGTCCCCCGACTCCATCGCCAGCACCCTGTGCGTGTCGCGGCGCACGCTCTACCATGCCTTCGAACTGGCGGGCGAAACGCCCCAGGCCCTGATCCGGCGGCTGCGCCTGGAGCGCTGCCGCGACGCACTGACGCGGGCAGATACGGCGGGCAGCAGCATCACGCAGCTGGCGCTGGAGTTCGGCTTTGCCGACCCGGCCTACTTCAGCCGCGCGTTCCGCCAGCGCTTCGGCTGCACCCCGTCGCAGTACCGACGGCAGGCGCTCAGCGCCGCCGCCCCACATTGAACACGTGCCCGCAGTCCGCACGGATCGCGCTGCCACGATCTGCACCGATCTCCAACACGATTGACACGCTCGTCCAAGCGCACTCGCATGCGCAGTCCTAAGCTGGAAGCCAGCGTCGCCAGGGAACCTCCTGGCCGCCCTCCCACTGGACTCCCATGGACAGACTGCCCGCATTTCTGCATGTGATCGCCGGACGGAAACGGGATACCTCCGACGGCGCCGGTACCGTGATGGCGCAGATGGCGACCGTCACGGCGGCCGACATCACCGCTGTGCGCCAACATTTCGACCAGGGCGAATGGAGTGGCCTGCCCGGTGCCGCGCGCGCCCGGCTGCTGCACCGGCTGGCCGACAAGTTCGAGGGTCGGCAGGTCCCCACTGCCGGCTTCACGGGCTGCGTCCCGCTGAACGACACGGTGCGCCACGCGGGCGCGGACAAGGTCTGCTTCACCGGCAGCACCGCCGCAGGCAGGAGCATCGCCCGCGAGGCCGGACCGTTGTTCAAGCGCCTGACACTGGAGCAGGGCGGCAAGGCACTGCCGTTGATTTTTGCCGATGCCGACCTGGAGCCGGCCATGGTCGACACGGCCATGGGCGCCAGTGGCGAGGAGGTCTTCGGCCCGGCGGGCCCCCTCCCCCTTCGATACCGACGAGGAGCCGATCGCACTGGCCAACGATACCGTGTACCACCTTTCGCGCCGCGGTGGACGCGGGACAGGACGCGCGCCCACCTGCCCCGGGGCGGCCGCGAGGACAGCGGAACCGGCCACGACCAGCCACCGCGGCCCTGGATGACTGCCTCGTGGAAAAGACCGTCATGCTGGCCCTCTGACCCCCTCCACGCACCGCAACGACACACCAAGGAGCACCATGACATCCCTCCTCGCACCGTACCAACCCGCTGACGCATCGCGGCGCCAGTTTCTCACCCGGGCCGGCGTGGTCAGCGGCACCGTCATGGTGGGTGGCCTGCTTACCGGTGCGCGTATCAATGCGGCGCAGGATCTCGCGGGCAGCTTCGACTACATCATCGTCGGAGCCGGCTCGTCCGGCTGCGTGCTGGCCAACCGCCTGACCGAGGACCCGAAAGTGCGCGTGCTGCTGATCGAGGCCGGCGGCCCCGACAACTCGGAAAATATCTCCACTCCGGCGCGCGTGATCGAGCTGTGGAAGTCGCCCTACGACTGGGCGTACGACACGGCACCGCAGAAGCACGCCAAGAACCGCTCGCTGTTCTGGCCACGCGGCAAGACCCTGGGCGGCAGCAGCTCGCTCAATGGCATGATCTACGTGCGCGGCGACCGCTCGGTCTACGACGCCTGGGCCCGGGCCGGCAACACCGGCTGGGACTTCAGGAGCGTGCTGCCCTATTTCAAGAAGTCCGAGGACTACTCGCGCGGTGCCGATGCACTGCACGGCCAGGGCGGGCCCCTGCACGTCACCGCCGACTACCAGCCCCATGTGCTCACGCAGGCCATGATCGATGCGGCCGTGCAGGCCGGCCACCCGCTCAATAAGGACCATAACGGCGAGCAGATCCTAGGCGTGGGCCTGACCCACCTCAACACCAGGGGCGTCAACACCATCAGCCCCGCGCGCCAAAGCACGGCAACGGCCTTTCTGAGTCCGGCTCTGGAGCGCTCCAACCTGTCGGTCATCACCAACGCGCGGGTGCTGAAGGTGCTGACAAGGGGCAAACAGGCCACTGGCGTGCGCTACGAACAGGCGGGCCGGAACCGCGAGGTGAAGGCCCGCAAGGAGGTGATCCTCAGCAGCGGCACCCTCGAATCGCCCCGTATCCTGATGCTGTCCGGCATCGGCGACCGCACGCAGTTGTCCGAGTTCGGCATTCCGGTAGTGCACCACCTGCCTGGCGTGGGCAAGAACCTGCACGACCACAACATGGTGCCACTGATCTACGAGGGCAAGCAGCAGATTCCGCCGCCCAGCGACCCGTCGCTGACGCCGCTGCACGCGCAGATCTTCGCCAAGTCGCAGCCCCAGCGGCCCGGCGCCGACATGCAGCCGCTGCTGATCCACGTCGGCTACTACCCGCCGGGCCTGGACGGTCCGGCGAACGTCTTCACGCTGTGCGGCGGCGGCGTCATGCCCACCAGCCGGGGCGAACTGCGTCTGACCGGTGCCTCCGTGCAGGATCCGCTGCACATCGACCCGAACGTGCTGGCCACCGACTACGACATCGCGGTGCTGGTGGCCAACATCCGCATGCTGCGCAAGGTGGCGCAGCAGCCCGCGCTGGCCCGGTGGGCGGGCCGCGAGGTCTACCCCGGTGCCAGCACGACCAGTGACGCCGAACTGGCCGATTACTGCCGCAGCGCCGTGGTCTCTTACCACCACCAGGTGGGCACCTGCGCCATGGGCCGAGGGACGATGGCCGTGGTCGACCACCAGCTGAAAGTGCACGGCGTGCGTGGGCTGCGCGTGGTCGATGCGTCCATCATGCCCAGCGTGACTGCGGGCAACACCAATGCCCCGGCGATCATGATCGCCGAGAAGGCAGCCGACATGATCAAGGCCGGCTGAACCTTGCAAAGCTCCGTCACGGCCTGGCAGAGCGGTACCTCCACAAGGCTTCTACCTGCAGGAAGTGAACCTCGACCGCAGGAACGGCAGCACGCAGTCCCCATCCGGCAACGCAGTCATGGCCGGCTAAGCTGGGGGCTAAGCCCTGGGCGACGGCTGGGGCGTGGGCGGCCACACCATCGCGGACAACCGGGGTCGGGTCTTCGCCGTCGATCCGTCGATCCGTCGATCAGGTTCGACAACGGCAAGGGCCCTGAAGCGAACACCAAACTGCAGGCCGAAACCGGTGTTCGCGGCACCACCAAGGGCAGCGCGTTCTGCATCACGGCAATGCCTTCCCTTCTAGGCCGATGCATCAGCAAACACCATCGTTTTTCGCTCTATCCATTCCCATATTCTGGATAGTTTTCTATCCATAAACCTTTTCAGGAAAGCACCAGAAGCCACGATTTTTGCAATACAGCGGCTGGCAGCCGTCAATCCGCGCGGATGCCGAGCGCCTTGACAATGGGGCCGAACAGCGCGATCTCGTCACGCACCAGGGCACGCACCTCGGCCGGCGACAGGGCCAACGGCTCGCCGCCCACCTCGGCGAAGCGCGCGCGGACGGCCGGCTGCACCAGCAACCGGTTCAGCGCTTGGTTCATGCGCGCCACGTTCACCGCAGGCATCGCGGCGGGCGCATAGACCGCAAACGGCGTGTCCACGTAGACTTTGCCAAATCCGGCCTCCTCAATCGTGGACACATCGGCAGCATAGGATGGCCGACGCCGACTTGCCACAGCCAGCAGCTTGAGCTTGCCGGCCTTTACGCTCGGAAATACCGTGCCCGGCACCAGGGCATAGTCGACCTGGCCTGCCATCACGCCTTGAATCGCAGGCGCGGCCCCACGATAGGGAATGTGCGCCGCAGCGATGCCTGCCGCCTGCTTGAACAGCTCACCGCCCACATGCGGCGCGGTGCCGTTGCCGGCCGATCCGTAGCTGAGCTTGCCGGGGTTGGCCTTTGCATAGGCCACGAATTCGGCCAGCGTGTCCGTCGCCAGCGTCGGACGCGTCACCAGAAACAATTGGGTATTGGCCAGTAGCGCCACATGTTGCAGGTCCAAAGCCGGCTGGACCGGCATGCGCTCGAACATCAACGGATTGACCGATTCCAGCGTGGTCACGTTGACCAGGAAAGTGCGACCATCGCTGCCGTTGCGCACCACCTCCAGCGCTGCGACATTGCCGCTGGCACCGCTGCGGTTGTCGATGATCACAGGCTGCCCCAGTGCTTCGCTCAGTGGAGGAGCCAGCAGGCGCATCAGCACATCGGCCAGGCCTCCGGCAGGGAAAGCCACAACAACGCGTACGGGCTTGTCGGGCCAGGCTGCCCGGGACAGCGCCGGAGTGCCGACCATGGTCATGGCCCCCGCCACGGCCAGCAGGTCTCGGCGGCCTGGATAGTGAAAGCGAGAGGCCATCCATATGCTCCTGAAAATGATCCTAAAGCGCCAGGCTGCCGACGCTGGTGCCGCCGCAGACGTAGAGCACCTGGCCGGTCACGAAACCGTTGGCCGCATCGACAAAGAAGCCGACGGCGCGCGCAACGTCCGCCGACTCCCCCAACCGGCGCACGGGCACCGACGCGGCGAGCTGGCGCTCCTTGTCGCTGCCCTGCTCCACCACGTCGTAGAACATGTCGGTGCGGATAGGCCCCGGCGCGACCACGTTGACGGTGATGCCTTCGGGCGCCAGTTCCAGCGCCCAGGTGCGCGCCATGCCCAGCATGCCGGCCTTGGTGGCCGAGTAGCTGGTGCGCGTGGCCAGGCCCAGCGCGGCGCGCGACGACAGCAGCACCACGCGCCCGAACCGGCGCGCCCGCATGGCCGGCAACGCGGCCTGCAGCATCTGCACGGCGCAGCCCAGGTGCAGGTCGACCAGCGCATCCAGGTCGGTGAGCTTCACGTCGGGCAGCAGCGCAGCGCGGATCACGCCGGCGTTGTGCACGATGGTCGTGACCTCGTGCTGCCGCGCCATGGCCTGCACGGCCTCGGCCGTGGCGCTGCGGTCGGCCAGGTCCACCTCGATGCTGTGCAGGCGGGGGTGGGCTATCTCGGTGCGCCGCCGCGCCAGCGAGACGACTTCGTAGCCCTGCTCCAGCAGCTGTTCGCAGATCACCTTGCCAATGCCGGCGCTGCCACCCGTCACCGCAGCGACCTTGTGGGCCGCCACGCTCCCTGCTGCGCGAGGTTCGCTGCCCCGAGCCGGGGAAGGGGTCCCGGCTTCGCCGGACCATGGGGCGCTCGTGTTCGGATTCATGCCTTGCCCTCCACCAGTGCCAGCACGCGCAGCGGGCTGCCGCTGCCGTTCTCGATCTTTAGCGGCGCCGCCACCACCAGCGCGCCGGTGGGCGGCAACTGGTCGAGGTTGGTGAGGCACTGCAGGCCGTACTTGCCGGCGCTGTGCATCAGCGAATGGCAGGGGTACGGCGGGCGCAGGTGGTAGCCCTGGCCGGCATCGGTGCCTATGGATTCGGTGCCGAAGCCCAGCACGCCACGCTCCTCGACCAGCAAGCGCACAGCCGCAGTATCCGGCCCCGGCGTGTGCTGACCGCTGGCGTCGAAGTTCTGGAAGGCCTCGGCGTCGCGCGCCCGCGACCAGCGCCGCGCCCAGTCGGTGCGCATCAGTACCCAGTGGCCGGCCGGGATGCGGCCGTGCTCGGCCTCGAAGCGCTCGATGTCGGCCACGCCCATCAGGTAGTCGGGGTCGGCCGCCGCCTGGGCGCTGCAGTCGATCACGCAGGCCGGCGCGATGAAGTGCTGCGGTGGGATGCTGTCTACCGCGTTGTTGGGCAGGTCGCGCCCTGAGATCCAGTGGATGGGCGCGTCGAAGTGCGTGCCCGTGTGCTCGCCGCAGGAGAAGTTGTTCCAGTACCAGGCCGGCCCGCGCTCGTCATAGGCCGATATCTGCTCGATGCGGAAGGGCTGGCACTGGCCCATCTCGGGCGGCAGCGCGATGGCGGGGAAATCGGGGCTCAGCGTCTGCGTCAGGTCGACGATGCGGATGCGGCCGGTGGCGAGGGCGAGCGCCATGCCGCCGAGCAGTTCGAGGGGGGTCTGCATGTCAATATCCTCCGGCGGCGATTTCGCGCTCCAGTACCTTGGGGTTGTGGCGCCAGCGCTCCAGCCATTCCTGGGCAACGTCGCCGGGGTAGATGTCCTCCACGCCATCCTTCAGCGCCTTCACGATGGCCGAGGCCAGCGCAGCCGGCGCCAGCTTCGGGGGCGGCAGGTTCTGGTTCCATTCGTCGTCGATGGGACCGGGGAAGACGTTGACCACGCGGATGCCTGCAGGCCGCATCTCGGCGCGCAGGCACTGCGCCAGCGACAGCGCTGCGGCTTTGGAGGCCGAGAAGGTGCCGTGCGGCGGGAAGTTGGCCAGTGCATAGATGGACAACAGGTTGACCCAGGCTGTGGCATGCGTGGCGCCATCAGCCGAGCGGCCCTTGAGCGCAGGCCCGAAGCACTGCGCCAGTCGCAGCAGGCCGAGGTAGTTGACCTCCATCTCGGCCTTGGCCACGTCGGTGCCACGCCGCGCCGCGATGCCGAAGCCACGGTGCAGCTCGGCCGTGTTGACCACGATGTCCACCTTGCCGCCGATCTGGCCGGCCAGGGTGCTGACCGAGCGCTCGTCGGTCACGTCCAGCGGCACCAGCGCGACCTGCGGAAGTGCCGCCAGCTCGGCCAGGCCGGGAAGGCCGTGAGCCTGCTTCCAGGGCTCGGCATGGCCCACCCAGACAAGGTCGGCACCGGCCTTGACCAGGGCGCGGACCACGGCCTGGCCGGTGGCGGACTTGCCGTCCGTCACCAGCACCTTGCGGTAGCGGGGGTCGCTGCCCATTTCGCGCAGCATGGGGTCGTCAGCCATGTTCTCCGTTCCTTTCTCGGGGTATCCGATCAGCACCGCCTGGCCGGCGCGGTCGAGCCGCGCGCCGACACGCACGCGCTGGGGCGCTTCGCCCACCTCGCCATGCAGGTGCACCATGACGCTGGGGCCTGCATCGAGTTGCACCATGCCCAGGCGCCAGGGCAGTCGCTCACGGAAGTACAGGTCGTTGCTGTGCGCCAGCGTGGTCGAGGCCAGCAGTGCGCCGGTGCCGTCCTGCGACTGCCATGGCAGCTCAGGCGACAGGCAGCGGTGGCAGGCCTCGCGAGGGGGGTATTGCACGGCCCCGCAGCCGGCGCAGACCTGGAGTACGAACCGGCCCTCGGCGGCTGCGGCCGTAAGGCCCAGCGCCACGCGGCCGCGCGCCGCAGGCGGGAGGTTGATCTGTGGGGTGCGCAGCACCGGGTTCTTGCGCGGGGGCTTCATGAAGGGCATGGTCATGGTGCCTCCGCCGGGACGCGACAGGCCAGGCGCCTCTCCCCCTTGGAGGGCAGTGAGCACATGCGGTGCCGAACGTGGGGTTGTTTCATTCGCTTGTCTCCAGGATCACCGCCCCGGTGCACAGGCAGCGGTCGTAGGTCACCATGCCGAAGCCGCCCACCAGGCCGGTGCGCGCTCCCGGCACGCTGCGCCCTCCGGCCTGGCCGGTGAGCTGGCGCAGGGCCTCCGTCATTCCGAGGAAGCCGCCAGCCGCGCCCGCCTGACCGCAGGAGAGCTGGCCACCACTGGTGTTGTGCGGAAAGTCGCCGGCATGGGTCAGGTCATGCGCGCGCACGAAGGCCGGGCCCTCGCCCTTGTCGCAGAAGCCCAGGTCCTCAATCTGCATCATCGCGATCACCGGGTAGTCGTCGTAGGTCTGCAGCAGGTCGATGTCCTGCGGCGAACAGCCGGCCTGGGCATACAGGTCGGCGCAGTCCACGCGCCAGCCGCCACGCAGCATCACCGGGTCGTCGGCATAGGCGTTGTGGCGCTCGATCGCGCCGCGCAGCAGCACGTGGGGCAAGCCCAGGTCGCGCGCGCGCTCGGGCGTCATCACGAGGAAAGCCTCGGCTCCGGCGCAGGGCATGACGCAGTCGAACAGATGTATGGGCTCGGAGATCGGCCGTGCCGCCATGTATTCGTCAAGGGTCAGCGGCTTCTTGAACAACGCGTTGGGGTTGTGCAGCGCATTGGCGCGCTGGGCCACGGCGATGTGGCCGAAATCCTCGCGCTGGGCGCCGTAGGTGCGCATATAGCTGGCCGTGATGAAGGCAAACATGGAGTTCGGCCCGCCCGCTCCGTAGGGGTAGCTGGCATCACGCGCGAAGTCGCTGAATGCGCCCAGCGTCTGGCGGAACGAGTCCACATGATTGGTGTCGGCCGCCACGCAGGCCACCACCTCGGCGTCGCCGCACTGCACGGCGCGGGCTGCACGGCGCAGCGCCATCACGCCCGAGGCGCCGCCGGTGGGAATGTGATCCAGCCAGCGCGGCGACAGGCCCAGGTGCTGTGTCACGCCCACGGCCGTATCGGGTGTCAGCGAAAAGCTGCTGACCGTCAGCCCGTCGATCTGATCCTTGGCAAGCCGGCTGCCGGCGAGCAGGCCACGCAGGGCCTGGCCCAGGAACCAGTGCGCGCCATGGATGGAGTAGCGCTCGTAGGGCACGGTGACGGGCACGGCCAGCGCCACGCCCTCATAGCCCCTGCGTCGGATGTATGCGGTCATGTTCAGTCCAGCCTGATGCCGGCCGCACGGATGATGCGGCCGAATTTCTGAGCGTCGCCCTGAATGGCCTGCGCGAACTGCTCGGGCGTGCCGGCCACCACCGTCATGCCCATGCCGGACAGCAGCTCGCGGGTCTGCGGCATCTGCAGGATGCCGGCCAGCTCGAGGTGCAGCTTGGCAATGACGGGCTGGGGCGTTCCGGCCGGGACCACGAAGCCGATCCAGGTCAGCAGATCCACGCCGGGTACGCCGGACTCGGCCAGGGTTGGCACCCCGGGCAGCAGCGGATTGCGGTCGGCACTGGTCACCGCGAGCGCCCGCACCTTGCCGCTCTTGATGTAGGGCATCGCCGGGCCCAGCGCATCGAAGATCAGCGGCACCTGGCCACCCACCGTGTCGGTCATGGCCGGCGCACCGCCCTTGTAGGGCACGGCCAGCAGGTCCGCGCCGGTGGCGCTCCTGAAGACCTCGCCCGCCACCTGCGCCGGCATGGCGCCATGCGCATAGGCCAGCTTCCCGGGTTGGGCGCGCGCCAACGTCAGCAGTTCTCCCACGCTGCGCGCGCTGAACGAGGGGTGCACTGCCAGCACCATGGGCATGGTGATGGCCTGCGTCACCGGCGTGAAGCTCCGGGCCGGGTCGTAAGGCAGCTTGCGGTAAAGGCTCTGGTTCATGGCCAGCGTGGAGTCGATGGCCACGAACAAGGTGTAGCCGTCGGGCGCGGCCTTGGCCGCCGCCTCGGCGGCAATGAGGGTATTGCCGCCGGGTTTGTTGTCCACCACGACAGGCAGCTTCCAGCGCTCGCCGAGGCGCGCCGCCACGGTGCGGGCCACCAGGTCGCTGCCGCCGCCCGGGGGGAAGGGGACGATGATGCGGATGGGCTTGCCGGGATAGACGTCCTGCGCCAATGCGCCGAAGACGAGGCAGGCACCGGACAGCAGCAGGGCGAGAGATCGTTTCAGGAACCGAAAGGCTTGCATGAGCGTTTCTCCCGACGGTCAGCGCTTGAGCGGGATACCGGCCGCCTCGCGGTCCCAGGTCTGCGCGGTGATGCCGCGCTCGCGCAGCTTGAACTTCTGCACCTTGCCGTTCTCGGTCGCAGGCAGCGCGGCCATGAACTCCAGGTAGCGCGGCACGGCGAAATACGCCATGCGCGGCTCGCAGAAGCGCACCAGCTCCACCGGGTCCAGCGCCACGCCCTCGCGCGGCACGATGGCGGCCATGACCTCGTCCTCGGCCAGCTCGCTCTTGACCGGGAACACCGCCGCCACGGCCACGGCAGGGTGGCTCAGCAGCACCTGCTCGACCTCGTACGAAGAGATGTTCTCGCCGCGCCGGCGGATCGCGTCCTTGAGCCGGTCGAGGAAGGTGAAGAAGCCGTCGACGTCGCGCACCACGCGGTCACCGGTGTGGAACCACAGGTTGCGCCAGGCTTCCACGGTCTTGTCTGCCATGCCGAAATAGCCGGTGGCGAAGGCGAAAGGCTCGTCGGCGCGCAATAGCAGCTCGCCGGGCGTGCCGGGCGGCACCTCCTCGTCGTGCTCGTCGGCCACGCGCGCGGTGAAGCCGGGCGCGACGCGGCCCATGCTGCCGGGGCGCTGCTCGGCGTCGAGGCCGATGACGAAGTTGGTCTCGGTGGAGCCGTAGCCGTCGAGCAGGCGCATGCCGAAGCGCTCGCTGAACTGCGCATGGAAGCGCGGCGGCACGCCGGGTGCCAGCGCGATGCGCACGCGGTGCGCGCGGTCGTGCGGCGTCGCTTCCTTGGACAGCAGGATCGGCACCATCGCGCCCAGCACATAGGTGGCCGTGGCCTGGTGCCGCACCAGCGCGGCCCAGAAGCCCGAGGCAGAGAAGCGCTTCTCGACCACCAGCATGGAGCCGGTCAGAAGGGCCTGGAAAAAGGCATTCATCGCGTTGGTGTGGAACAGCGGCAGCGTGGTCAGCAGCACCTCGCCATCGCCCAGCTCCAGCAGGGCTGCGGTGTGCCGGCCCCACCAGTAGAACTGCGCATGCGGGCAGCACACGCCCTTCGAGAGGCCCGTCGTGCCCGAGGTGTAGAGGATGGCCAGCGTGTCACCAGGCTGCACTGGTGCGGCATCCACCAGCGCATCACCCGGTGCCGGAAAAGCCTCGGTGCCGGGTTCCTGCGGCGCGTCTATGCGCCATACGCGCTCAAGCGGCAGACCATCGCGGTCTTCCAGCCCGCGCAGTGCCGCCAGGCCCTCGGCCTCACCCACAAAAAGCCGCGCGCCCGAGTTGACCAGGATGTGGCGAAGCGAAGTGCCGCGCGCGGCAGTGTTGATGGGCACGGTGACCGCACCGATCCACGCGCATCCCAGGAAGGTCTGCAGGAACTCTGCGCGGTTGCCGCACATCAGCGCCACGCGGTCGCCGGCGCGCAGGCCGGCGGCCTGCAGCACCGCGCCCATGGCCTGGGCGATGCGCAGCGCATCGGCGTAGCGCCAGCGGGTGTCCCCGGCGACGAGCAGCGTGCGCTCGGGAAAGCGGCGGCACTGTTGCTCCAGTATCGCTGGCAATGTGCGGCCGGCAGGTGCGAAGGATTCAATGGCAGTGGACATCGCAAGGGGCCTCACATGAAGAGTTGCATGTTGCCGAAAGCGGCATCGCAGTTCACCAGGTCCACGCGCTTGAGGCGCATGCGCAGCGCGCCGTCGCCCTGGCCATCGCCCTGCCACACCAGTTCGTGGCTGGCCCAGCCGGCATACAGCGTCTGCTCGTCCTGCCGCGTCTCGATGTAGTGGAACGCCGTGCGGCAGGTGTAGACGCCGGCCGCATCGTCGCGCGCCATCACGCGCGGCGTCTGCAGCAGGTGGTGGCAGCGGCTCGCGGGCTGCTGCGAGAAGGTGCGGGCGCCGCGCAGCCGTTCGATGCGCACCTGCAGCAGCAGCCGGTCCTCGTACAGCAGTGACGCCTGCAGACGCGGGTCGGTCTGACCATGGGCCAGCGGCATCCAGTAGTGGCCGTCCTCGGTGAACAGGGCCATCCAGTCGCCCCAGCGCTGCTCGTCGAGCAAGGCGGCCTCGTCGAGCACAAAATCGACCAGTTGCTGGTCCGTGACGATGGTGGTGGAGGGTGATTGTGTCATCGCAGACTCCTCAGTAGCGCAGCATGCGCGTGCTGTCCAGGTCGGCATCGACCTCGGCATGGGTCAGTCGCTCGGGCTTGCATCCGAAGTCGCGCAACAGCGCCAGCTGGTCGCCGTAGTGCCGGCCCGGGCGCCCGTCCGGACCGACAAAGCCGCTCTGGCCCGGCGCGGCGACCGAGCACATCTGCACGGCGCCGGGGCGCAACACGACTCGGTAGTTCAGCGTGCCGAGGTTCAGGTACAGGGGCAGTTCCGGCTGCTCGTCAGCGCCCGCCCAGGGCACTCCGATGGCGTTGCTGCTGGCGAAGCGGTGCCGAACCACGGGTGTGGTCCAGCGGGTCATGTCGGGCCCGAGGCGCTCGGTGAGCCCCTCCACTGCATCGTCGAGCGCTGCCCGTATCAGGGCCTGCGGCTCCTTGCCGTTGAGGAAGTCGAAGCGCTGCGGCACGCCAGCGGCCGGGCCGCGCAACGCATTCCAGATCAGCTTCGCGGCCGAAGCGGGCTGCACGCTGCCGGGCGACCCACGCGATGTCAGGCTGGGGTAGCCGAGGCTGGTGTAGCCGGCGAGCACTGCAGGCGGCAGGTCGTCCGCCAGCAGCCGCTGCACCATGGCGTCCAGCCACGCCCGCAGCACCGTGGTGGCGTTGTTGTCATAGATCTCGCCGGCGGCTCGGTTGCGGAAGTCCCAGCGCATCAGCAGCTCGGCCGCGCGGCGCCCTGGCGCATCGGCCGGCAGGCTGGCTGCGGCCTTCACGATCAGCGGTACGAAATAGCGCGCATTGAGGTCGGCCAGCGCGCCGTTCTGGGCCACCCGCCAAACCTCATCGACCGACAGCGGGCCCGCGTCATGCAACTGGGCATGGAGTTCGGCCACACGGTCCACCTGGGAGAAGTTGGCACCATCGGCGCGCAGACCCTCGGCGATCTGGTTGTTCCAGCTCGCCAGGTAGCCCTGCCCGGGGTTGTAGCTGCGCGGGTTCGCGCTGAACGGCAGCAGGCCCTCCCACTCCATGCTGCCATCGCCGCGGGCCGGGAAACGGATATCCTGCACTGTGGGTCGCTTCGGCAGGCTGCCCAGGCCGACAGCGCCGATGTTGCCCGCCACGTCGGCATAGAACCAGGTGATGGAGGCGCTGACGCGGGCGCCCTGCGCCAGGAACTGCTGCCAGTCGCGGGCCCGCGCCGCCTGCGCCCAGCCCAGAAGTGTCTCGACTTCGCGCCCGTGCCAGCTGCTGCGCAGCGTATAGGCGCGGCCATTGGCCAGATCCCAGCTCTGCACGAAGCCATGCACCGTGGCATAGATGTCGATACGGCGCGGCGCCTCACCCTTGACGCGGACCTCTTCGGTGCGCAGCACCATGGGGCGGTAGCCGCCCTGGTGGCGGTACTGGTAGCGGTTGGCGGGGTTCAGCGCCTCCTGGTAGAGGTCGTTGGTATCGAGCGATCCCACCGTGGAGCCCCAGGCGATGCGGCCATTGGTGCCGAAGAACACCGCCGGCAGTCCGACCGGCGTGGCACCCGTCACGTTGTAGCCGGCGCCGTGCAGGCCGATGCCATGCACGAAGGACGGGTTGTTGAAGCCCTGCTGCGGTCCGTTGTAAAGCACCGCCACGCCCTCTCGGGTGCGCTGCGGCGCCAGCACCATGGCGTTGCTGGCGGTCGGCATCTGCCGCTCCGCCTCCAGGCCGAGACGGATGGCCTGTGCCGCCTGGAAGTCGGACGCAGCCTGGGCCGATACCGGTGCCAGCCGACCGGCACCGGGCTCCCGCCGGGCCGCCGGCGCACGCCCCGCAGGGCGACGCGGCACGATGGTCGGCGCGGTGGGATCTTCCAGCCAGCGCATCTGCTCGTAGAGCGCCTGACCGGTGGCTTCGCCGCGCGCGGCCTGCAGCTGCTGCAGCAGGGTCAGGTTGCCGAGCTCGGCCGTACCGGCGAAGAAGCGGTTCAGGATGAGGCCGATCCAGACCAGGGCAACGTCGTCGGCCGTCCATTCCACCGGCAGGAATCCGTTGTCGATGAACTGCTTGGGCAGCAGCTTGGCCCGGTCGGCGAGCACGTCGCGGATGCGGGCGTTGACGCCGGCCGCGTAACCTTCGAACAGGGCGCGGTCGTCCGAGCCGAGTGCGTCGATCTGGCGCCGGATGCTGGCCGGGTCGATGTTCGAGCGCGTGCTGGTGTCGGTGGCCACATAGTTCGGCCCCAGCACCTCGGCCACACTGCCGTTGCCGGAACGCTTGGCCATCTCGAGCTGGTAGAGGCGGTCTTCCGCAACCGCATAGCCAAAGCCATGGAAAAGGCCATATGTGTCCTTGGCATAGACGTGCGGCACGCCATGGCTGTCGCGCTTGATCAGGACCGTGCGATCGGATGCGGTCTGCACGGAACCACCGCAGCCGGCCAGCACGGCCGCGCACAGCCCGATGCCCGCAGTGCCCCCCAACCGCAGCAGCGCCAGGCGGTTGTGCTGCCCGCTCATGCTGCCGCTCCATCGGTCATACCCTCAGTCATGAAGCGCGCCCAGGCACGCATCTGGCTGCGCATCTGCCATTCGTTGGTGCCGTTGGTGACGGTTCCTTCGGGAACAGCCTCCTGCTCCTTCTCGGCGGGATCGAACAGCCGGGCCACGTTCACCCACTGCAAGCCGCGCGCGGCCAGTCCCTGCTGTGCGCGCTCGTACATCTCCAGGTCGTCGTGGCCGACCACCGAGGTGGGCGCATTGACCAGGCGGTTGTACATCAGCGTGCGCTCCAGCAAAAGGTCCGGCGCGCCGACGAGGCGGAAGGTCCAGCTCTCGACCAGTGTGCGGTCGACGGCCAGCGGGCGGAAGATGCGCAGCGTCTGGATCGGGCCCTTGACCATGATGTTGGGGAAATACACGGTGTTGTGGCGCACATCGCCGAGGATGGCCTTCGCGCGCTCCTCGCCGTAGGTGGCCACCATGCTCTCCCAGTAGCCAGGCGCAGGCGAATAGGCCGCGTGAATGGAGTCGCTGACGCCGGTGTGGCCGTGGCCGTTGGGCCAGACACGGATGCCCATGTTCTCGAAAAACTCGTAGGGGTTCACAAAGGGTGCGAACAGCTCCACCGCCATCGGCTTGGGCGTGCCCTCGGGCGCGTTCTCCCAGACCTTGACCGCCGTGCCGGCCGAGGACTCGTGCGCGACCATGGGGTGGCAGGTATCGGTCTGGTTGTCGACCAGCATCTTCCAGTTGCAGCGGTGCAGGTAACGCATCACGCCACCTGCCACTTCGAGCCGGCCCTCGGGCGAGCGCTCGACCATATTGTCCAGCGTCGAGAGCGAGGGGCCGAAGAATTCCTCGAAGCCCATGCCCTCGGGGTTCAGCCGGCAGAAGACGAAATCGCGATAAACCTGCACCGCGCCCACGGTGGCCAGACCCTTGCTGGCCTCGCAGTCCTCCAGGCCGGTATTCTCGTAACCCTTCTTCAGCGGGATGGACAGCAGCTTGCCGTCGGTGCGGTAGGTCCAGGCATGGTAGGGGCATCGGAAGAACTTGCCGGTGCTGCCGCAGCCGTCGGGCGTGACCTTGACCCCTTTGTGCGCGCAGCGGTTGTACAGCACCTTGATGCTCTGGTCGGTGTGGCGCACCATCACCACCGGCTGGTCGCCCACGGTGGTGGCGAAGTAGTCCCCCGGCTGGGGCACCTGGCTGGCGTGGCCGACATAGATCCAGGTGTTGGCAAACAGTTGCTCCATCTCCAGCGCAAAGATCTCGGGATGGATGTAGCAGTCCTTGTGCACCTCGGTGTCGCGCACCAGGGCGCGGATGGCGGCGGGGTTATCGCGATACTCAGACATGGTGGACATGGCGCCCTCCTTCAGTCCAGCTTGATGTTGGCTTCGCGCACCACGCGGCCCCAGCGCTCGCGCTCCTGCGCCGAGAACCGGGCCAGCGCCTGCGACGTGCCTGGCAGCGGCTCGATGCCCAGGGTCTGCATGCGGGCGCGGATATCGGTGGAGTTCAGCGCATCCACCAGGTGCTTGTTCAGCACCTTCACCGTCGCGGCGCTGACGCCGGCCGGTGCCACCAGCGCCTGCCAGGCCGAGGCCTCGAAGCCGGGCAGGCCCTGCTCGGTCAACGTGGGAATATCGGGCATGCTGGACAGGCGCTGGGCGCTGGCCACGCCGATGGCACGCACCTTGCCCGAGGTAATGAAGGCACCGCCGCTGGAGGTATCGACGAACATGAAGGGCAACTGGCCGCCGACCACGTCGGCAATGGCTGGCGCCGCGCCGCGGTAGGGAACGTGCGTCAGCGTCAAGCCTGTCTGCTGGCGGAACAGCTCGGTCGCCAGGTGGTGCGGGCTGCCGGTGCCGGGGCTGCCGTAGCTCATGCCCGCTGAGTCGCTGCGCACCCAGGCCATGAAGTCCTTGAGATTCCTGGGCTTGGCATTCGGCTGCACGACCAGCACCAGCGGAAAACGGGCGATGGTGCCCACCGAAGCAAAGTCCTTTTCCGCGCTGTAGGTCAGCTTGCTGTAGAGGAAGGGGTTGGCCGCAAGCACGGCCGAGTCCGCGGTGAACACCATGTGCTCTGCGTCGCGCGCCTTGGCCACATAGTCGCCCGCGATGTTGGAGCCGGCGCCAGGTTTGTTGATGACGATGATGCTCTGGCCCATGGAGCGGCTCATGGCCTCGGCCAGCATGCGCGCCACGGTGTCGGAGCCGCCGCCCGGGGCGTAGCCGACGACCCATTCGATGGGCTTGCCATCGGCCAGGGCCAGCGAGGTGGCTGCGGCCAGGGGCAGCAGGGAGAGCACTTGGCGGCGGGACAGCGTGGTGGGATGCATCGCAGGACTCCTGGAAGCGGGTTGGTGGGGAGGAAGAGAGGCAAAGGGCGCGGTTTCAGAGATCGAGCACCAGCCGCGCACTGCGTGCCCGCGAGACGCAGATCTGCATCACCGTGCCGCCGGCGCGCTCGGCGGCGCTGAGCACGGCATCGCGGTGGTCGATCTCGCCCTCGATCACCTGTGCAGCGCAGACGCCGCATTCGCCGCGCTTGCAGTCGAACAGCGGATCGCAGCCGTGCTCGATCAGGCAGTCGAGGATGGACTGGCCGGCCGGCACGGTGAGCTGTCGGCCGCTCTGCGCCAGCACCAGCTCGATGGACTGGTCGCCGGCAGCCGCCACCGGCGCGGTGAAGAGTTCGAAATGCACCCGCTCGCGTGGCCAGCCGCGTGCATCGCTGGCGGCCAGCACCGCATCGAGCATCACGCGCGGGCCGCAGACATAGAGCTGGTCCTCGCCGGAGCAGCCGTCCAGCAGCGCCGCAACGTCCGGCGGCGCGCCATGGTCTTCGTCGGCGTGCAAGGCCAGCGAATCGCCCAACAGAGCCTGCAGCTCGGGCACAAAGGCCATCTGCCCGTGGCTGCGGCCGGCATAGAGCATGCGCACCGGCAGGCCGGCAGCGCGACGCGCGGCCGCCATGCTGGCCAGCGGCGTGAAGCCGATGCCACCGGCCACCAGCACCGCGCAACCCGGGTGCGTGCCCAGCGGAAAATCGTTCTTCGGCGGCTCGATGACGATACGCTGGCCGACCTGGAGAGCGTGCATCCAGCGCGAGCCGCCGCGGCCCCTGTCCTCGTTGCGCACCGCGATGGTGTACTGTGGCTGCGGCAGGCCGGTGTCGGTGCCGGCATCCGTGTTCACCAACGAGTAGTGGCGCCAGTCCTGCACCTCCCCCTGAGCCTTGCCCGGCAGCCCCACCTGCACTCGCACATGGGCTCCGGCGCTGAAGCCCGGCAGCGCGCGGCCGTCCACCGCGCGCAGCGTGAAACGGCGGATCAGCGGATTCAGCAGGTCAACTGCGGCGACTTCGACAGCAATCGTTTCCATGGTAGGTCTCCTTCAGGCCAGGGCATGGCGCATGAGCGCCGCCTGCAACGCCTTGCCGTGTTCATCGGCCAAGGCGGCCTCGCGCAATTCGCGCAGCGTGGCCGGTGCCAGGCGTTGGCCCGCAGCCCGCACCGCCTCCATCAACCGCAGGTAGTTCGACAGGCCGCGCGCATGCGTGTCGCTGTAGCCCTTGACGAGGCGCTGGCACTGCGCCACCTCCACCGCCAGGGCCGGGTTGTGCCGTGCAGCCGCTTCGATGTGCGCCAGCCACTGCTCGATGTGTGCGTTCTCCATCTGGTAGCGCAGCGTGCTGCGCCGAATGCCGCGCAGCCGCGACAGTCCCCACAGCAGCAGATAGCCGCGCAGCGAGCTGGTGGTGACCACGCGACCTTCACGCGTGAAGCGTGCCAGCAGGCGGTGCACGGCGTGCGGGCGCTGCAGCCAGCGGCCCAGGCCTGCCGGCAGGGTCTCGCAGATCTCCTCGATGCGTGGATGCATGTATTCCTTGATCGCCAGCTGCTGGCCCTGCCGCAACCCCACTTCGGACTGCACGCGCGCAAAGCGGCTGGCGCGCGTCTTGAGGTCGGCCACGCGAATGGTGTCCTCGTAGCTCATCCACAGCGCGAGATGCCGCGCCGTCTCGCGCAGTAGCAGGCCGGAGCCTTCGGCCAGCGCCTGCATCCGCTCCAGGCGGTCGAGGTAGAGCGTGGCATAGCCGGGATCCTGGTAGTCGATCATGCGGCGCACGCCTTCGATCACCACGGGCCGCGCGTCGACCGCAAAACCCTGCTCCACGCGCTGCAGCAGCGCTGCTATCCGGGGATCTCCGGGCAGAGCGGCAACGGTGGCCGGTGAGGCGCTGATCACCGGCTCGTCGTCCTCCTGCCGGGTCCGGTCACAGGCGCCGCCGAAAGCCTTGAGACTGGCCTTGACGCCCACGCCGCCGCGCTCGATCGTGGTCTCGAACTGCGCGCGGCTGAACGGCAGTACGCCGGTGCCCGCCAGCGCGCCAAACAGCACGGCGCTGACCACGCTGCCACTGGCCTGCGCGGCCTCGGCCATGTCGAAGCGCACGAAGCGCTTGGCGGCGCGCTCGGCATGGGACAGCAGACTGGCGTCGTCCACGCGGCCGTCGCCCATGGCCGTCTTTTCGGCGATGGCATAGACGCGGTGCGTGGAAGAGATCAGCGTGGTGCGGTCCGCCGTGACCAGGCCACGCTGCACGGCCCTGCCGGCCTCCATCAGCTCGGAGGCCAGCACCACGTCCACATCTCCGGGCAACGGCATCAGCGCCAGCACCGGCTGTGCTCCATCGCGGCGCGCCTGCTCGGCCGGGTACAGTTCGACGTAGTAGATGGTGGCACCGGTGCGCTGCGCCACCCCGGGCACCGACGTGGTCTGGGCGATGTAGTCGTTGTGCTCCGCGAGGTCGACGATCCAGTCGGCCAGCACGCCGCCGCCCTCGCCGCCCATGGCGAGGATCGCAATCTTGATGGGTTGGGTTTTCATGGCAGTGTCAGCTCAAAAGGCATGGCGGTCGAGGCGGCGCTGGTCGCGCCCCTGCAGCCAGCCGATCACGGCGCCGCGCAGGCGCTGGCGCAGGCGGTCCCAGCGCGTGGGGTTGCTCACGATCTGTGCGCGGTAGAACGAGGGACAGAGCACGGCGGCATGCGAGACCTCGCCGCACAGGCCACAGCCCACGCAGCTGTCGATGACGGTCGCCACCGGATCGGTGCGCAACGGATCGGGATTGGGCTTGATGGACAGCGACGGGCACCCAGAGAGCCTGATGCACGAGTGGTCGCCCGTGCAGGTGTCGGAATCGACGCCAAATCGCTCGCGCACCACGCGCTCGCCGCGCGCCACGGCGGCGTGCTGCTGCGGCTTGATGCGACGCTGCTTGTTGAGCATGCACTCGCTCTGTGCCACCAGCACCTTGGGGCCCTGTTCCTGGGTGGTCAGCGCCTCGCGCAGCGTACCGACCATGGACTTCAGGTCGTAGGTGTGGCGCACAGTCTTGACCCAGTTCACGCCTACGCCGCGCACCGCCCTTTCGATCGCATGGTTGGTGCTGCGCGTGGGATTGCGCGCCGCCGACGAGAGGATGTCCTGCCCGCCCGTGGCCGAGGTGTAGCTGTTGTCGACGACGATGGTCAGGTTGTCGCTCTTGTTGAACACCGCGTTGGCGATGCCGCTGGTCAGGCCGTTGTGCCAGAACCCCCCATCCCCCATGACCGAGATCACGCGCTTGCCGCCTTCCTGCTGCTGCGGGGGATTGAAGGCCGCCGCCCCTGCAGCACCCAGCCCGTATCCCATCGTGGTGTTGCCCAGGTTGAAGGGCGGCAGGATGGAGAAAAGGTGGCAGCCGATGTCGGCGCTGACGTGGTGCTCGCCCAGCTCGCGCTCGACCAGCTTCATCGCGGTGAAGATGGGCCGCTCGGGGCAGCCGGTGCAAAAGCCCGGCGGGCGCGCCTGCACGCTGGCCTCCAGGGAGCGCTCCGGTTCGGCCCGTGCGGGTGTCAGCGGGATGATCTTGCGCGGCGCGGGCTGCGACTGCAGCTTGCCATGCATCTCCAGGAAAGCGCGCAGGCCCTTGAGCACGGCAGCCGTGGTGTATTCCCCCGCCACCGGCAGCACGTCCTTGCCGTGCAGCGAGGTGGCCGAGCCGGCCTGGCGCAGGATGGTCGCCACGTTCTGCTCGACAAAGTTCGGCTGGCCTTCTTCCACCAGCAGCACGGCGCGCTTGCCTTCGCTGAAGCGCAGCAGCTCGTTGTCCACCAGCGGGTAGGCCACGTTCATCACATACAGCGGGATCTGCGTGTTGCCGTAGGCATCGGCCAGATCGAGCTGCTGCAGCGCCCGGATCAGGGTGTTGTAGCTGCCGCCCTGACAGGCAATGCCCAGGTCTCCCGCCCCCTCGGCAAAGAACTCGTTGAGCCCGCGCTCCTCGATGAAGCGCACGGCGGCCGGCCAGCGCTGCCTGACCTTCTCCTGCTCGTGCAGAAAGCTGGCCGGCGGCAGCACGATGCGGCCCACGTCGCGCTGCGGCTGGGCCATGGCCTGCTCCAGGGTGTAGGAAGGACGGCGGTTGTCGCTGGCGGTGAACTGGCCATGCACGTGGCAGGCGCGGATGCGCAGCTGCAGCATCACCGGGGTGTTGCTGGCCTCGGACAGCTCGAAACCGTCCTTCACCGCCTTCACGATGCTCGGCAGGTTGGGGCGCGGATCGAGCATCCATATCTGCGACTTCATCGCAAAGGCATGGCTGCGTTCCTGCATGATGGACGAGCCCTCGCCGTAGTCCTCGCCAACGATGACCAGCGCCCCGCCCTTGACGCCGCCCGAGGCCAGGTTGGCCAGCGCGTCGGAGGCCACATTCGTGCCCACCGTGGCCTTGAAGGTCACCGCGCCGCGCAGCGGATAGTTGACCGATGCGGCCAGCGTGGCGGCGGCCGTGGCCTCGCTGGCGCTGTTCTCGAAGCGGATGCCATGCTCGATCAGGATGTCCTGGGCGTCGGCCAGCACATCCATCAAATGCGAGATGGGAGCGCCCTGGTAGCCCGCGACGTAGTTCACGCCCGACTCCAGCAGAGCCTTTGTCACTGCCAGGATGCCCTCACCGTGGAATACCTCGCCGGCACCCAGACGGAGCTTCTTGACCTCCTCGACAAACGAACGTTCTGCCATCGCAAGATCCTTCACAGGGCCCGCGCGGGAACGGGCATTGATGATTTTGGATGAATATGGCACGCATTACTTTAAAAATAAATATATCCAAAATCATAGTTTTCCCTAGCCTCAAAGGAAATGACAGATACCGTGTCTCGGATCAAAAGCAGTGCGGGAATGTCTGACGCACGCACTGGCACATGCCTGTGCGCCACGGGGGAAAGTAGCTCTGGATATCCCGGGACGGTCCCGGATCTGGCGTACGCCTGCCACTACGGCCGACGCTGAGAGCGCCGAGCCACGGGCCTGGTAGCGGCGGCCGGCCACGAGGGCACCGCTTCAGGCTGATTTGCGTTGAATTTCGAGCCATTGCCGCAGCACGCCCGATGTTCACATCGTTGGGAATTGTCTGCTCTGGGTCGAGCTGCTGGAGCGGAGCACCGCTGGCCCCCGGAATCCGATCCGCCTTGCCTTCAGCATTGCATCAAGTTGCACACATGCACGCCACCCGCCGGGGTTCAATGTCTGGCCGCACAGTATTTGCCAATCCGTCCAGGCCATCCATGATGGTGTTGCGCAGATCCGGTGAACTGTTGAGCGGCTCCTCGCGGACCGCCTGATCCGCATCCGATCTTCCGGCCACCGGCCCTTGCGCACACGACCGGCCTACCGATATGGGTCGCCTTCGGTCAACTCGACCTCGAGCAGCCCATGCACTTTCTGGATGATTTCTGCCGAACCGGATTCTCCGTTGACGGCACCCGCCCACTCTCCATGGGTTGGCCCCTGGAGCAGCCGGCCTGGCGCGGACCCATGATTTTCTGGCTTTTCTGGCCTGCTTTTTTGAGCGAGTGATCCGGCTGTCGCTTGCCGCGAAGAGAGCCTGGGGCCCTCTCCGATTGGAGCGCAGACAGGACTGCCACAACCCTCGTCACCGGAGCTATGGCAATTCACCGGTACGCAGGCATGCGTACTACGTATCCCGTCACGTCAGTCCATTGAGACACTGTCAGCCCAGCCTCTGCACCGAAGCCCTGGCCTTCACGCGCTCGAAGTGGGCCGCCACGCGCGGGAATTCGGCAATGTCCACGCCGTCGCCCTTGAGCCAGCCCGCCACGGTGTAGAGATAGCCGTCGGCCACGGTGAACTGCTCGCCCATCACCCAGGTCTTGTCACCCAGATAGTGCTGTTCGATCACGGCAAAGCATTCGCGCATGTTCTGCGGCACCTTGGCGCGCATGGCGGCCTGGGCGGCCTCGTCGTCGGCCCAGCGCGAGGCGCGCGGACGGTGGGCGTGGGCGATGTGCGCGGTCGATGCCAGATAGGCATTGAACTCCTGCATCTGCGCCAGCGCGAAGGGATCATTGAGCGGCGCCAGTCTTGCCTGCGGATGGGTCTGCGCCACGTACAGCAGCAGCGCGGGAGTCTCGGTCAGCACACCGTGTTCCGTGGCCAGCGCGGGCACTCTGCCCTTGGGATTGATGCTCAGGTATTCGGGGCTGCGCTGCTCGTTGTCGGCAAAGCTCAGCGTCTTGAGCGTGAACTGGGCATCGGCCTCATAAAGCGCAATCAGTACGGCCTGCGCGCAGGTGCCAGCTGCGTAGTAAAGCGTGGTTTGGCTTGCCAAAATCGTTCTCCCGTGGATGGTGATATGCCCGTGCAGTGTAGGCTGCTGCGCAGCCCGCTCAATCCCATGAACCGGGTCTGCTCATAGCAATGGCGCAAGGCAGACATCGACATCTCATGGCAGCATCGCGCTTCTCCCAGAAGTGCCCCACCCGAAATGAAATCCTCCATCCGCATTGTTGACGTCGACCGCCTGGAAACCTGGAGCAAGTACAAAGCCGGCATGTGTGACAGCTGCGCAGCCAATTGCTGCACCATGCCGCTGGAGGTACGCCTGCCGGATCTGGTGCGCCTGGAGCTGGTGGACCCGTTCGAGGTCGAAAACATCGAGCCCAAGCTGATCGCCAGGCGGCTGCTGAAGATGCGCCTGATCGACCACTTCAACCCCAAGCACGAGATCTTCACCATGGCCCGCCGTGCGGGTGGCGACTGCAATTTTCTGGACAAGAACACGCGCCGCTGCACGGTCTATGAAAAGCGCCCGGAGACCTGCAGACTGCATCCCAAGAAGGGGCCCAAGCCCGGCTTCTGTGCCTACGGCAACAAGGCGCTGTCGCAGATCTGAAAGCACCGGGGAAACGCTTCAGACATCGGCCACGGCAGGCAACCAGATGCGCGCCATCATGCCAGGATGGGCGTTGTGAAAACTGAGCTTGCCGCCATGCAGCTGGACAATGGCCAGCACGCTGGCGAGGCCCAGCCCATAGCCCGGGCGATCCGATTCCGCGCGGTAGAAGCGGGTGGTCATCTTCTCCAGGGTATGAGGATCTGCACCCGGGCCCTGGTCCTGCACGGTGATCTCCACGCCCCAGGCACCGTCGCTGCCAAACTCCTGCGCTGGTGCCGCACGCAACAGCACGTCCGCCCCGTGAATGTCGTCGGGTGCCGCGCCGTACTTGATGGCGTTATCGACAAGATTGGAAACGGCGCTGGCCAGCAGGTCGCCATCTCCCAGTGCCTGCACGCCATCCTGCACGTCCAGGCGGAGTATGCCTCCGGCGTCTTCCACCAGCGGCTCGTAGAAGTCCACCACATCGACCAGCAAGGCCTGCAGATCAACCGATGCAAAGCTCTTGCGACTGGCTCCGCTTTCCACTTCGGCGATCTGCAGCAGCTTCTCGAACACCACGCCCAGCTCCGCCACCTCCTCGGCCACCAGCGCCAGCGTGGCGGACTGCATCTCGGGACTGGCATGCTGCGCATTGCGCAGGCGCAGCAGAATGCGCGTCAGCGGCGTTCTGAGGTTGTGCGCAATGCTGTTGGAGACATGGCGTATGCCTTCCATCAACTGCTCCAGCCTGTCGAGCATGGTGTTGATATCGCGGTTGAGCAGCGTGAATTCATCGCCGCGCTGATCGACCGGAATACGCTGGCGCAGTTCACCGGCCGCCACGCGCGACATGGTGCTGCGAATGGCCGCCGCGCGCTCGTCCACCACGCGCCTGAAGACGATGGCACCGATCAGAGCCATGATGCAGGCCGCCACAGCCGCCAGCAGGCTGGCCTGACCGAACAGCTCCTCCATGTCGCGCTGCAGCTGCATGTCGCTGCCCACCGCCAGGAGATTGCCATTGGGCATTTCCACGACGGCCACCCGCCCGACCATCAACCGTCCGTTGCGCTTCACGGTCAGCTCGCGCACCCCCATGATGCTGAGCCTGCGCGGGGGATAGACCTCTGCATTGCTGACAATGGTCTCGCCCTGCGGGTTCATGAGGATGAGGATTTCCGTGTCGGTGTTCACGCCGTCACGAATGGTCTGCAGTATCTCGCTCTCCAGCGCTCCCGGCCCGTATTTGGCCGAATGCTCCATCAGTCTGCGTACATGGTTTTCGGCCTGCTTGTCGAGCCTCACCCGCACCACGCCCACAGTCTGGACATAGAAGACCGCGAGCACAATGGCCATGGTCAGCACCATCAGGCCGCCATAGCTGAGCGCCAGCCTGAAGGCCAGCGAACTCCAGGGTCTGGAGCGCACCATCAGACCACCTCGGGCAGGTCTTGCGGCTGGTCCGAGAGGCTGTAGCCCACACCGCGCACGGTATGGATGAGAGGCGTGGCAAAGCCTTTGTCCACCTTGCTGCGCAAGCGGCTGATGTGCACGTCGATCACATTGGTCTGCGGATCGAAGCGGTAATCCCAGACCGACTCCAGCAGCATGGTACGCGTGACGATCTGGTGCGCGTGCTGCATGAGAAACGCCAGCAGGCGGAATTCGCGCGGTTGCAGCGAAAGCGGCTGGCCGGCTCGCTCGGCACTGCGCGAAATCAGGTTGACGCGCAGATCGGCCACCTGCATCTCGCGCGTGGGAGCCGGGATCTGGGCACGGCGCACCAGGGCTTCGAGCCTGGCCGACAGCTCGGAAAATGCAAAGGGCTTGGTCAGATAGTCATCGCAGCCGGCCTTGAGCCCGCGCACTCTCTCGTCCGTGGCAGACAGGGCGCTGAGCACCAGCACCGGGGTCTGCTTTCCCATGGACCTCAGCGCCTGCAGAATCTGCAGTCCGTCAAAGCCATTGGGCAGCATGCGGTCGAGGATGATGACATCCCAGTTCTCGCCCACCGCCTGGGCGATGCCTTGCACGCCGTCACCGCAGACGCTGACATGCGCGCCCTGCTGGCGCAACCCTTCAGCGATGTAACGCGCATTGAGCGCATCGTCTTCGATGATGAGGTAGCGGTACATGCGGAGTCTGTCTCTGGCCGTTGGTGGACAGACACTATAAGCCGTTGCATCCGCGTTCGCAGCCGACGGCACCGCAGCATCAGGAGGTGGTGCAGGGGTTTGGGCCATCTCCCCTGCCTCGCTCAAGGCTGCACCTGTGGCAGATCGCCGCTGGCCAGACGCACTTCCCACTCGGCGTCCAGCATGTCCTTGACCAGCTCCAGATGCTCCAGCCGGTGCTCGGTGATCGAGCCCAGCGCATCGATCAGCTCCAGAATCGTGCCCTTGCCCAACTTGTAGGCGTCCTGAGCCATCTGGTGCAGCGGCGCAATCTGCGCCAGCCCTTCCTTCTCGTAGTCTCGCACGGCAGTGCGGCGCAGCGACAGTTGCTGCAAGGCACGCTGCAGTTCGGACTGCGCGGCCAGCCAGGCCGCATCGCGGCGCAGCTCGGCCTGGTCGGCCTCGACCTTGGCGCGCTCGATGGGGCCCTGGCGGCGGTCGAACAGCGGGATCTCCACGCTCACGCCCACCTGGTTGAAACTGCCGTCCACGCTATTGCGGATGCGGGCGAGACCGATGGATGGAGTGGGCAGCGCTTCCCGCTGCTCGAGCTGGATCTTCTGGCGTGCTCTGTCCAGCTCGGCCTGCGCGGCACGCAGGCTCGGCAACTGGATCTGCGCCTGGTTCCACAGCTGCTCGTAGCCGGGTGCCTTGCGCAGATCGGTGGCCTGCAGGCTGCCTTCCACACGCACCTGCCATTGAGGCAGGGCCGCAATGGCAGCCACACGCGATGCGGCATCCCGCAAGGCGGCCTGCGCCTTGCTGACCTGCATGCTCATCTGGGCCTGCTGCAGGTTCAGTCGCGCGCCGTCATAGCGGCTGCGTGTACCGGCTTCGATCTGACCCCTGACGATGTTGCCGGCCTTCTCCAGCTCATCACGGGCAGCCAACCACACCTGATAGCGCTGCTGTGCCACCAGCAGCTCATTGAAGGCATGGGCGGCATCGCTCATGGTGACGGCGACCGCCACGTCGGCGTTGGCCTCTGCGGCCTTCTCGCCCAGCCTGGCGTTCTCGATGCGCATGCCGCGCTGGCCGAAGATGGGAATGGCCTGCTCAACACCCCATTCCTTTTCGCCGCGCTTGCTGGAGTAATGCATGGCAGGATTGGTGATGGTGGCAGCGGTCTTGCTGTCGGCCCTGGCCAGATCCAGCTGCATGCGATCGGCAGCCAGATTGGGCTGGTTCTGCACCACGATGCGCAGATATTCCTGCAGGGTCACAGGCTGCACGGGGGCCGCCATACGGCCCGCTGCAGCACTGCTCTGCGCTGGCGCGTCCATCGCATCGGCAGCATGGGCAAGGCCACCGAGCGCACCGCAGCACAGTGCGGCAGCCATGGCCAGGGAGTGCCACTTATTCATCCTGAGCGCTTTCATCACGTTCTTCCTGCGTCAACATGTTCTTGGGGCCCAGCAAGGCATACAGCACGGGCAGCAGCACCAGCGCCACCAGGGGCAGCACCACCATGCCTCCGACGATCACCGAGGCGAACGGGCGCTGGGTTTCGCTGCCCACGCCGGTGGACAGAGCCATGGGCAGCAGGCCCAGCAGCGCCAGCAGCGCCACCAGAACGATGGAGCGCATACGCTCGGCCGCACCTTCGATCAGCGCCTGCATCAGGGGCATGCCCTGGCGGCGCAGATCCTCGACTGCAGAGACCACCAGCAGCCCCGCCAGGGCCACCTGCCCGAGCAGGGCAATAAAGCCGATGGCCGCGCTGATGGAAAGCTCGATATGCGCCAGATGCAGGGCCGCAATGCCGCCCACCATGGCAAACGGCGCGCACAGCAAGATGATGCCGGCGCTTCGGGCCTGGCCCAGCGCACCGAACAGCAGGGCATAGACGATGACCAGCGACAGCGGCACCACCACCTTCAGACGCGCAGCCGCGCGCTGCTGGTTCTCCCACTCTCCGCCCCAGACGGCCTGATAGCCCTCGGGCAGCTTCACGTTCTGCTTGAAGGTGGCCAGCGTGTCCTTCACCACCGAGCCGATATCGCGGCCTTCGACGTTGAACTTGAGCGCCATGTAGCGTGCATTGCCTTCGCGGAAGATGGAGGAGTTGCCGATCTTCATGCTGACCGTACCGACCGAACCCAGCGGCACCGAGCCGCCATCGGGCAGCGGTATGGCAATGTTGCGGATGCGCTCCTCGTCCATGCGGTCCACATAGGGCAGGCGCACGCGCACGGGAACGGGGAATTCGCCTTCCCACAAAGTGGTGGCCACATTGCCGGCCAGGGCCACTTCCAGGGTCTTTTGCGCGTCCTCCATGGCAATGCCCTGGCGCGCCAGGGCCTGGCGGTCGAACTGCACATGCACCTGCGGTGCCGGAGCGTCGCGATACAGATCCAGATCGACCACGCCATTGATGTCCTTCACCAGCGACTTGGTTTGCTGAAGAATGCTGCGCAGCGTGGGAATATCGGGGCCGAACAGCTTGAGCACGACCTGACCACGCGCGCCCGATGTGGACTCTTCCACGCTGTCGCGAATGGGCTGTGCGAAGTTGAAGGCCACACCGGGAATCTCACCCAGCGTCGCCCGCATTTCCTCGATCAACGCGGGCTTGGTCAAGCCCTTGCGCCATTCACCATGGGGCTTCAGACGCACCAGCACCTTGGCCAGGTTCAGCGTCTCGTTGTCGGTGCCCGATTCCGGACGTCCCTGCTCCGTGGTGACGGTGATCACCTCGGGGAAGACCTTGAGGCGAAGACGCACATCGCGCAGCACTTCCTGGCCTTTCTCCAGCGAGATGGAAGCCGGCATCTGCACCAGCACATAGGCATCGCCCTCATCGAGCTCGGGCAGGAACTCGGTGCCCAGCCACTTGGCGGAAACCCCGGCCACCACCAGCACGCTCACGAACACGGCGATCACCGCAGTGCGGCGCCTGGCTGCGCCCAGCACCTTGGCGATCCAGTGCTGGTAGCCGTGGTGGGCGCGGTCGAAGATCTTGGGCTCTTCCACCATCACATGCTTGGGCTTGAGCAGCAAGGCACACAGCGCGGGAACGAGACCCATGGCGAACACCAGCGCACCCAGCAGGGCAAAGCTGTAGGTCATGGCCAGCGGGCGGAAGATGCGGCCTTCGATGCTCTGCAACGAGAACACGGGGATCAGCGCCGCAATCACGATGGCCATGGCGAACAGCGTAGGCTTGGCCACGGCCACCGCGGAATCCACAATGATGTGGCGCATGTCGTTGGCCGTCTGCGGCTTGCGCAGCCGTGCATTTCGGATGATGTTCTCGGCCAGCACCACGGCACCGTCCACCATGATGCCGAAGTCGATGGCGCCCATGGAGATCAGATTGGCAGGCATGCCCAGCCAGTGCAGGCCGATGAAGGCCACGAGCAGCGACAGCGGGATCACCGTGGCCACGATCAGCGAGCCGCGCAGGCTGCGCAGGAACAGCCAAAGAACGGCCACGATCAGCGTGGCACCGAACAGCAGGT
This sequence comes from Comamonas sp., assembly GCF_009360615.1. Taxonomy (GTDB): domain Bacteria; phylum Pseudomonadota; class Gammaproteobacteria; order Burkholderiales; family Burkholderiaceae_C; genus Comamonas. Next base: position 30,152 of record NZ_SPEY01000021.1, on the reverse strand, counting down.
TGTGCTGCACGGTCTTGAGCGTATGGCCCACCAGATCGGAGCGGTCATAGTTGGTGACCATGTGCATGCCTTCGGGCAGGCCGCCGCTGTTGAGCTCATCGACCTTGGCATGAATGTCATCGAGCACGATGGAGGGGTTGGCGCCGCGCTTGAGCAGCACAATGCCCTGCACCACATCGTTCTGGTCGTCCATACCCACCGAGCCCTGGCGCGGCGTATGCGACTGCGCGACACGCGCCACGTCGCCGATGGTCACGGGAGCCTTGCCACGCATGGCAACGACCACATCCTGAATCTCCTGCGGATTGCGCAGCAGGCCGATACCGCGAATGATGAAGGACTGCTCGCCACGGCGCATCAGGCCGCCACCCACGTTGCGGTTGGATTTGGAGAGCGCGTCGCTCACATCGTCCAGCGACAGGCCCAGGCTGTAAAGCTTCTCGGGGTCGACTTCAACGTGAAATTCCTTGACGAAGCCGCCAATGCTCACCACGTCGGCCACGCCCTGCACCTGCTTGAGCACGCGCACCACATGCCACTCCTGCTCGGTGCGCAGCTGCGCCAGAGTATGTCTGTCGCTTTGCAGGCGGTAGTAGAAGATCTTGCCCAAGGGCGTGTAGTCAGGCGCCATTTCGGGCGTCACGCCACTGGGCAGATCCGCCTGCGGCAGACGCTGCGAGACCTCGGCGCGCGCCGTAAAGCTCTTGGCGTCGTCGTTGAAGACCAGGTTGATCATGGAGAGACCGAAATAACTCTCCGATCGCAGCGATATCAGACCCGGCGTTCCGTTGAGCTCACGCTCCAGCGGCTGGGTGATCTGGCGCTCCACCTCTTCGGGAGCCAGGCCCGGCGCCTGGGTGATCACCCCGACCTGCACATTGGTCACGTCGGGATAGGCCTCGATGGCCGTCTGCAGATAGGCATAGACGCCATAGACGGCAATCGCCAGCGTGGCGCAAAGCGCCAGCAGCCGGCGGTGGACCACAAACGAAATAAAGGAACTCAGCATGGTTCAGGCTCCTGCCGGACTACAGCAGCTGACTGGCCGCGCCGTCGAGCAGCAGACCACCACGCACCACGATCTTCTCGCCGACCTTGAGGCCGCTGATCACCGGCACCATGCCACGTGACGGACGCCCCAGCGTCACCACACGCGCCTCGAACTGGTTGTTGTCATGCTGCACATAGACCACGCTGCGACTTTCGTCCTTGATCAGCACGGCAGTGACGGGAATCAGCATCTCCTGCAGATTCGACAGCTGCACCCCCACCTTGGCCTGCATGCCGGGACGCAACACCGGGTTCTGTTCACTCAGCTCCACCACCACGGCCGCACGGCGCGACTCCTTGTCCAGAGTGGCCCCCAGGTGGCGCACCGTCCCCTTGATCGGTTTGGGCAGTTGCGGCACCTCGACCTGCACGGGGCTTCCCAGACGGATGCCGGGCAGGTCCGACTCGAACACCTCGGCGACCACATTCATGGCCTGGGGATCGCCAATCATGAACAGCGCAGCTCCCGGTTCAGCCGCCGTACCAACCACGGCCTTGCGCTCGGCCACGATGCCCGCGCGCGGTGCGCGCAGCTCGATGCGATCACCGCCGCCGGAGCCCAGCAGCGCTGCCGTGCCCTGGGCACGGCCCAGCTCCTGGGAAGTCTCACGCAGCTTGGCCTGTGCGGCACGCAGATCGACCTCCACACCCACGCCCTTGTCCACCATGGTCTGCTGTCGCTGGGCTTCCACCACGGCCACGTCATGTGCCGTCTTGGCCGCAGCCACGTCATAGCGTGTACGCAGTGCATCGGGACTGACCAGGGTCGCCAGCAGATCTCCGGCCTTGACCATATCGCCCACATGCGCGTTGACAGACACGACACGCGCCGAGACCGGCACCGAGACCGAAGCCACGCGGTCCTCGACAAATGCCACATGCGCAGGAGCCCAGGCCATCTGCAGTCCCTGCGGATCGGCCACAGGCGCGATCTCCAGCATCTTCACCGAGGCTGGCTTGACCTGGATAAAGCCCTTTGGCAGTGGGGCAAGCGGCTTCTGCGCCTCCTCGGTGGCCCGGGAGGCATCACAGCCGATCAGCAGACCCGCCACGGCAACGGCCACAGCCATCACCGGCAGTCTTGCCAATGTCCGATGGGGTAAATGTGCCGCTGCCGGCTGTCTCACAAGGCTCTTGTACATCGTTCAGTCTTTCACAAGTCCGGCAAGTGACGTGACGGGCGCGTCCGCGACTTCACCTGCAGTGTTGGCGCCATGCTAGGAAGAGCATCCCACTGCGTGGATGACACACGCATTACGGTTTGGTAAGGCCCGGCACGGACGCGAACCGGAGCAAGGCCGCAGAGCAAGCCCGACTCCGCTGAGGGTCTGAAACCGGGAAATCCGCCTTCGGACAACCAGGCTTTGACTATTTCCCAGGCAACTCACTCATCTCCCCTGCCTTTTGCTCAAAAATCAGGCATTTTTCATGTATTTTTTCATACATGAGTACTAAAAGTATCAAGAATTCCTGATCAAAGGCGGAACCATGTCTGGTCTCTGAAATTCGGAGAAAAAACAATCAAACCTTTGATAGTCAATGAATATCTACTATCAAAAGGTGAGCTTTGAAGTTATCCACGCGGTGGACAGATTTCACCCTCCTCCTCCTTTGCTCCCAGATTTCAACAGAAACAGGCTCTCTTGCATACAAACCGGCGCGACGGGCATTGCCGGTGGGTAATCCTGCGCCTCCAGCCGCTCCAACGGTCTTGGATCAGACTTGTGGATAAATATGCCTTTTCGCCAGCGACAAGAGCGAAGAAAGCTATGAACAACCTTACCCACAGCACTTGAAAACCGTGCCATCTCTGCAAAAACACAGCCAATCCAGAATCCAGAAAAATCTTTTTGTTCATAAAAATTTAACATAAATGTCCACAGGGTTTGCCACATGGTTGTCTTCAGGATATATACAGGCGCATCCTCAAATCTCTCTGTGGATAAGTTTCTTGGTAACCACACCCGTCAGAATCCACAACTACAATGAACAAGTCCCATACAAGCAGTGGAAAAGCTCTATCTGCCAACTCCCCGGGATACTGCTGTAGCACATACAGACTCCCCTGATCTGTATGCCGTATCACATAAGAAATTCAATCTTATTTGATACATATCTCTGTACGAATACTTATAAGTCGCAAGAGCACAGCGTCCTTGCGTCTCGAAAAACGCTGAAATGCATGAAAAAAAGTGGGCTGAAGAGGCCTTGAATTCCTTTGATGCCGTGGTCGGTGCCATGCCGGGATTTCGCAGTCGTGAGGGACAGCGAAAAATGGCGGCCCAGATCGCACAGACGCTGAGCCAGGCCCAGCTCGGAAAAGTCGACGAGGGCGAGCCGGAACCGCGTCGCGCCATCGCAGTCGTGCAGGCAGGAACCGGTGTCGGGAAATCGTTGGCCTACAGCATTCCGGCCATCCGCATGGCGCTGTCGCGCGGCACGCGGGTGCTGATCTCCACGGCCACGGTGGCCCTGCAGGAACAGCTGGTGAACAAGGATTTGCCGGCCCTGGCGCAAAAGCTCGACCAGCCGTTCAAATTCGCCCTGGCCAAGGGGCGTGGCCGCTTTGTCTGCAAGCTCAAGCTGGAACGTCTGGCGAGCACGGGGGAAGCGCAGGACGAGATGGACGATCTGTTTGGCGATGAACAGGGTCAGACCAAGTTCAGCCGCCCTCAGCACGAGCTGCAGGCCCGCATGCAGTTCTACAAATCCATGGCCGATGCATTGGCCACCGAGGCCTGGAACGGCGACCGCGATTCGCTGGAGACCCCGCCGGAAGCCGAGGCCTGGACCCCCGTGGCAGCCGAGTCTTCCTCATGCACCGGAAAGCACTGCCCGGCCTTCGGCAACTGCGTCTACTACGAACGCCGCAAGGATCTGGTCGCAGCACAAGTCATCGTGGCCAATCATGATTTGCTGCTTTCCTCGCTGGGATCCAAGCTGCTGCCCGAGCTGGACAACTGCCTGCTGGTGCTCGATGAAGCCCACCACCTGCCCTCCACGGCTCTGGACCAGTTTGCCGGCGAGATGGATCTGAGCCGCCTGGGCTGGATCGACAAGCTGGCCAGCCGGGCGCTGCGTGTGAACCAGGTCGCCGAAGTCGAGGAGCTGGCCGACGTGCCCAAGCATGCATCTCAACTGCGCCAGCAGATGCAGGAGCTGGCGAGACTGGTCATGGAGCACTACGGAGAGACGCTCAAATCGCAGAAAGACAGCTATGGGCCTGCCAGGGTAAGGGCCCCCCGCGGAATGCTGCCAGAGGCGCTTCTGGAGCCTCTGGGACAGATTGCGCACCACGCAGACAGCTTTCTGGATGCGCTGCGTGCCGTCTCCAAGGCCCTGCGCGCGCAAATCAAGGAACAACCCGAGGAAGCGCAGCGCCTGTCCACCGTCTATGCGCAGGTGGGCGCACTGGCACCCAGGCTGGAAGCCATTTTCAACACCACGCAATTGCTGCTGCAGAACAACGAAACCGACAGCGACGGCAAGATGGTGCCCCATGCCAAGTGGTTCACGCTGGAGATGGACGGCGAGTTCATCGTGGTCAAGGCCCACGCCAGCCCGATTCAGCCCGGCTCCACCCTGCGCCAGCATCTGTGGTCGCAGGTACGCGGTGCGGTGCTGACCTCGGCCACGCTGACCAGTTGCGGCCATTTCGACTTCTTCCTGCGTGAAGCGGGGCTGGCCAATGACGAGTCCGTCACTACGCTGGAAGTGCCAAGTCCCTTCGACTATGCGCGCCAGGGCACGTTGGTGGCCCGTGAAACGGCCTCAGACCCGCGTGAAGCCGCGCGCTTCACCGAGGAGATGGTCGAGGCCCTGTTGAACGATCTGAGCCGTATCCAGGCTGGCGCACTGGTGCTGTTCACCTCCCGCGAGCAGATGCGCCAGGCAGTGGATGCACTGTCCACCAGCATGCGCAACCAGGTGCTGGTGCAGACCGCCCTGCCCCGCCAGACCCTGCTGGCACGCCACCGCGAAGCCGTCGAGATGGGCGAGCCCTCCATCATCTTCGGCATGCAGTCCTTCGGCGAGGGATTGGACCTTCCCGGAGCGCTCTGCGAATCGCTGTTCATCACCAAGCTGCCTTTCGCGCCACCCGACGACCCCGTTGGCGAAGCCAGAGCCGAATGGCTGCGCAGCAGCGGTCGCAATCCGTTCAACGAACTGGTGGTGCCGGCCACAGCCATTCGCCTGGCCCAATGGGTCGGCCGCGCCATCCGCACCGAGGAAGACCAGGCCCACGTGTACTGCTATGACCGCCGCCTGACGGGCACCAGCTACGGACAGTTGCTCATCAAGGGCCTGCCGCCTTTCACGCTGCAACGCCGTCCTGTACGGGGGCCTTGAATTCCGGTGAGAAACCCGGCCTCGATGAGTCGAGGCATGCTCATGCTCTTTCACGGCATTCCTGAGCCCGTTTATCGCGGCTTGGAGGCTCGCGACAGGCTGGCTTTCTGCGCGGCTGCAGCCCCCGCCTCGCAGCCTGCCACCGCCGCCGCAGGGCACTCCGCGCATTTGTAATTTTTCTAACAGTTGCCTGGCAGTGCGAGCGCCGTCCGGGCCTGTCGGGCATGCCGACCCGCAAGGTCTTGCCCGTAGCAGCAGGGTCAGGCCTGTGCACCGATGGCCACCGTGACCAACGCCTGGCATTCCTGGTTTCCGTCCCCTCGGAGGATGGGCTGCACATTCGCAGCCATTTCCGGCGCTTGCCGTATCCGGTCTGGTTTTGCTACGGCAGAAGTGAAAAATCCTTTGAAAACAATGATCTCCGGATCATTGAATTTTTTTGAATGGGCACAGCGCAATGCGGGCCGAGATCTTGGGCCTTCATCCCTTGGGAGTTTCCCCCAGCTGTTTATAACATTCTGTGGATAACAGGCACTCCAATGACTCTTTGACGGGAATTTATCCCCACCTCGTGCCATTGAGGAGGCGCATCTTACGCCAATTTTTTGCAATCCGGCGCGTCAATTTCCCCCATGCCCTGTTTTTCTGCACCTCCCTGAGAAACAAAGGGATTGGCGCACCGGATCTGGCGCAATTTCGCGTGCGTCCATTCCAGACCTCCCACTTCGCCTTCAGTTGTTCTTTGGATGTTTTATAAAAAAATAGTCGTAGTAGTAAGACTTTGCCCATTCTGTGGATAACTTGAAAAAGCCACGACATATCAAGCCTCTTCGGGGATGACAAACATGGAGACAAATGACGGTTGCTGCTGTCTTCGATTCATGAACAACTTTGCCAATCTCCCATCTTTTGTGGAAAACATGAAAGTTGATCGGCACTTATCCACAGAAATTCATTTTCTCGTTGTTAGTCTATTTAATGCTTTATTGCATTGATATATATAGCTATTCAGCTATGTTTTTTATAGTGAACAACGGATGAAAAAATGCTTGGGCACATCAAGGTTCAAGGATGTGATGTCGCGAGAACTTCTTTTCTGACGATCTGAGTGACTTTTTTTTATCCAGGCCGTCTCAGATTGCTGTGTAAACTTCGACCCAAGTTGTTATTTCTAATCCTATCTTTCTACTTAGTAGTGATAGTAAGTAGCCCACTTAATTGTTAATAAGTCATTTTGACCATTAAAAATCAACAACTTAACTAATTGCGAAGTCTGTGCCTGAAGCCCGGCTGCTGATGTACTGGATTTGGGAACAACTTGCAGGATCTGTTCCGCTCTGTGGACAACATGAAATTTCCATGGTTTTTATCACCATGTTTATTCACAGACCTCCCGGCCACGGCAAACCATGAAAAAGGCCGCCCGTTGGGCGGCCTGGTCGATCCCGAACCTGCGGGCCCGGATCTTCAGAAATGGCGTGCGTACCGCAGTTGAAGAAAGTTCTCTCCCGGGTTCGGACGCTTGATGCCTGCATTGGACTGGTGTTCGAAGCGCAGACTGATTTCATTCTTCTGCTGTTCGCCAAACAGGTAACCGATGCCGATATGGCTGGCAAAGTTGTAGCGGGTCGAGAATTCCTTGTGGTCGCTGATGAAGCGATGGTTGATGGCATAGCTCACGCCCAGCCCGGCTTGCAGGAACCAGGGCGACAGGCCTTGGGCAGGGCGCCAGCGCACGGTGGGCTGGGCTCCCAGAACCCAGGTCGAGCGATCGGCGCCACGGTAGCCGGCCGACCAGCGGCTGAGCGATAGATCCCAGAAGCCCGTCATCCGGCCCGGGCCCAGGGGGGTGCTCCAGTTCCAGGGAAGCATGACACCGCCCGTCCAGCTGTCGGTGCTGTGCTCCGCCGAGCCATACTGCAGATAGAGGGCGGTTGTCGATGCTTGAACAGGCTGTGCATGAAGCATGGGACTGCCCAGGCCGATCATCATGGGGATTGCAAGATTTGTTGTCAATTGCAGCTTTTTCATGTTCATCCCCATCTAAATGCTTGGAATCTGGTTGCGATATCGATGACCTGCCAAAGCCTTGATTTCGCTCCCCCTGTGGATATGAATTTAGGAGCTTGTGAATAGGTGTGCTGTCGGCAAGCGCTTGCGCTTGTAGTCAGTCAATTGACATCGACACAAAAAAGCCCCCGGTCATGACGACCGGGGGCTTGGGCGGGGTGCGATGGACGCTGGCTTACTTGGCTGCCGGGGCGGGCGCTGCAGGGCGCTCCTGACCGGGTTTGTCGCCATGGTGACCATGATGGTGGCCGCCATGTGGGTGATGCATGCGCAGGGTCGCCGCATCGAAGGTCTTTTTCTGCTCGGCATTGAGCTGGGCGTAGAAGGCCTTGGTGGCTTCGGCCCGGCGGTCCATTTCCGCCATGTGCCTGCCGCGCATTTCCCGCATCTTGTCGATGCGCTCGGGTGTGGTCAGCTTGGCAAAGGCTTCCCGGTCGCCGGGGGCGGGGCGTTCGCCGGGCTTCATGGCCTGCGTGTAGGTGGTCCAGGCGGCTTCCTGTGCAGGGCTCAGCTTCAGTTCGGCCTTGAGCTTTTCCATGCGCACCTTCATGTGCTCCATGCGGTCGCCGCGCCGGTCGCCCCGCTGGTGTTTGTAGGGCTCGGGGGCTTTCTGGGCGGCTGCAGGCTGCTCTGCGGGGGCGGACTGGGCAAAGCTGGGCAGGCTCAGCGAGGCGAGCAGGGCGGTTGCGACAGCGGCGCCGGTCAGTGTCTGGCGAAAGCGGGTCATGTCTGTTTCCTTTTCGGTTGAAGTGGAAGATGTGGCCGCCTGGTCTTGCGCCTGGATGGGCATTCGTTAGCGGATGACTGAAGTGTGGCCTTCCCATGTTTCTGAGACGTGAGGTTTTGCAGCCGCTCTGTAAAGTATTGATAAGTTTGCGTGGCTCCGGCTGCGCAACAATGGATGCATGGCTGCATTGGCGGCCGATTTTTTCCGCGAGATCCGGCTTCCGGAACTGGCGACGATTGAAGGTTTAGCAAAGGTTTTTGATGTTCAAGAACATGATTGTTTATCGCATTGCCGAGAGTTGGCAGGGCGATCTGCAGCAACTGGAAGATGCGCTGCAAAAGACGGTGTTTGAGGAATGCGGCGCGACCCAGGAGCGTTCCGTGGGCTGGGTGCCGCCGCGCGGCGAGCCGCATGGGCCGCTGGCGGAAAGCGTGGCCGGTCAATGGGTGATGCGCTTCATGAGCGAGTCCAAGATGCTGCCGGCCAGCGTGCTCAACCGCAAGGTCAACGAGAAAGCCGAGCACATCGAAAAGACCGAGGGCCGCAAGCCCGGCAAGAAGGAGAAGAAGGAGCTCAAGGACGAGGCCAAGCTGGACCTGCTGCCCATGGCCTTCACCAAGCAGGGCAGCATGTGGGTGTGGATCGATCCGCAGTCGCGCACGCTGGTGCTGGACACCAGTGCGCAAGGCCGTGCCGACGAGATCGTGACGCTGCTGGTGGAGGGGCTGCCGGGTTTTGCCGTGGCGTTGCTCGATACGCAGACCAGTCCGCAGGCGGCCATGGCGCACTGGCTGATGACGCAGGAGCCTCCAGCAGGTTTCTCGATCGACCGCGAGTGCGAGCTCAAGGCTGCCGATGAGTCCAAGGCCGTGGTGCGCTATGCGCGCCACCCGCTCGATATCGACGAGGTGCGCCAGCATATCGAGCATGGCAAGCTGCCGACCAAGCTGGCCATGACCTGGGACGACCGCGTGAGCTTTGTGCTGAGCGAAGGTCTGCAGATCAAGAAGATCGCGCTGCTCGATGCGGTGATGGATGGCAACAGCCAGGACGATGGCGGTTTCGATACCGATGTGGCGATTGCCACCGGCGAGCTCTCGCGCCTGATTCCCGATCTGATCGAGGCGCTGGGGGGGGAAGGGCGCACAGGCCTGGGCGATGGCCTGCCGGCATCGCTGTCATCGGCTCCTGCCGCAGAAACCCTGCCCGTGCGTCTGGCACAGGGGCGTAGCCAGGGAACGGTCACCGGACCGGCCACAGCTCCAGCCGACACCGCTCCTGAAGAGGCTCCATTCTGAAGCTATGGATGATGTAGCGGTCAGCGCTTGCCAGGCAATGAATTAAGTATTTCTTCATGCGGCAATCAAGCACTAGAAAGCGCAAGAAGCTCTCAAAAAAAGGCCTGCCAGATCACTCTGGCAGGCCTTCTTCATGGGCGCTTCAGGGGTCCTGAAACGCGGGGATCAGACGCGCTCGAAAATCGCGGCAATGCCCTGGCCGCCGCCGATGCACATGGTCACCAGCGCGTAGCGGCCGCCGGTGCGCTGCAGCTCGTAAAGCGCCTTGGTGGTGATGATGGCGCCGGTGGCACCCACGGGATGGCCCAGGGAGATGCCGGAGCCGTTGGGGTTGACCTTGGCAGGGTCCAGAGCGAGCTCCTGAATCACGGCGCATGCCTGGGCGGCGAAGGCTTCGTTGGCTTCGATCACGTCCATCTGCTCGATCTTCAGACCGGTGCGTGCCAGCACCTTCTGCGTGGCGGGGACCGGGCCGATGCCCATGTAGGCGGGATCAACACCGGCGTGGGCGTAGCCGACCAGGCGGGCAATGGGCTTGGCGCCGGAAGACTGCAGGGCCTGCTCGCTCATCATCAGCACGGCAGCCGCGCCGTCGTTGATGCCGGAGGCGTTGCCGGCGGTGACCGTGCCGCCTTCCTTCTTGAACGCGGGCTTCATGCCGGCCAGGGTGTCCAGCGTGGTGGCGGCGCGCACATGTTCGTCGGTGTCGAACAGCACCACGCCCTTGCGGCTGGCAATTTCCACGGGAACGATCTGTTCCTTGAAGCGGCCGGACTCGATGGCGGCAGCGGCACGCTGCTGGCTGATGACGGCCAGCTCGTCCTGCATCACGCGGCTGATCTTGTAGCGCTCGGCCACGTTTTCAGCGGTGATGCCCATATGCATTTTTTGCCAGGGATCGTGCAGGATGCCCAGCATGTAGTCGATGCTTTTCGCGTCGCCCATGCGTGCGCCCCAGCGCGAGGCCATGTCGAAGTAGGGGCCGCGGCTCATGGATTCGGAGCCGGCACCGATTGCCACTTCGCAGTCGCCCAGCGCAATGGATTGCGCCGCCGAGACGATGGCCTGCAGGCCCGAGCCGCACAGGCGGTTGACGTTGTAGGCAGGGGTTTCGATGGGGCAGCCGGCGTCCACGGCCGCCACGCGGGACAGGTAGGCGTCGCGCGTGTCGGTGGGGATGACGTTGCCCATCACCACATGGCCCACGGTGTCGGCGGCGATGCCGGCACGCGCAATCGCTGCCTTGACCACGGTGGTGGCCAACTGGGCGTTGGGAACGTCCTTGAGGCTGCCGCCAAAAGTGCCGATGGCCGTGCGCGCGGCGCTGACCACGAAGATGTCTCTGGTGCTCATGTTTGTCTCCTGCATTGCATGGGCAACGCTTGTGCTTGATGGATTTGAAAGGATGAATGAGAGCAACCGCATTCATCGCACAGAGTATTCTGCAGTATTTGCTGCAGTGCAACATGTCTCGTTGTTGACGCTGCCCTGCGCGGGCCGCGAGGGTTTCACGTGAAACCCGCAAGCCGTTTCAGGCCGCTGTCCTGCGCCTGGGCGCTGTGGGTTCATGGTGCACCGGCGTCAGGTCGCTGTCGGCGCTGGCCAGGTCGTCGAGGATGGGGCAGTCCGGCCTGTCATCACCGTGGCAGCAATGCACCAGGGTCTGCAGCGTGCGCTGCATGGACTGCATGGCGGCAATGCGCTCGGTCAGCGTGGCGATGTGCTTTTGCGCGATGGCCTTGACCTGGCTGCTGGCGCGGCCCTGGTCCTGCCATAGACCGAGCAGGGTGGCGATCTCGTCCATGGAGAAGCCCAGATCGCGCCCGCGGCGGATGAAGCGCAGTGCATGCACATCGGCTTCGGTGTACTGGCGATAACCGCTGTCGGTGCGGTGCACGGGCGGCAGCAGGCCCAGCGCCTCGTAGTGACGCACCATGCGCGCAGAGACCCCTGCGCGGCGCGCGGCCTCACCGATGACGACAGGCCAGTTCTGAGCGATTTTTTGTGTCGCAGGGTGGTCTAGCATGGGTGCTCCTGGAAAAACGCACCAGCGGCCTTCTGATGCCTTGCATGAGGCGCCGGCGCATGGGGAGGGCGGTCGCGTTCAGGCGACCTGGTAGCCTTCTTCGGCAATGGCCGCTGCCACGGCTTCGCGGCTGGCGGCGGTTTCGACTTCCACGCGGTTGGCGGCGCGGTCGATCCTGATCTGGGCCTGGGCATCGATGCCCTGGATGGCTTGAGTGACGGCGCGTTCGCAGTGGCCGCAGGTCATGCCTTGAACTTCAAAAACTTGTTGCACGGATGGCTCCTTCGGAAAACGAGTCGACCGGGCTGGCGGACTCGATGCCTTGAATGCTCAACCCTAACATCATGGCAAGGTCAAGTCTTCGGCAAGACTGCTGTCCGGGCAGGGTTGATAAGACGCAAAGCCTGCCGATAAGACACTGTCATATTGCAGGTCGCCATCGCTTGGGCAGCACAGTCACGGGTTTTTATCGATGTCGGTGACAATCTGAAACAATTTGCCAGTTCTGGCCCGACAATGCCAGTCGTTCAAAGTGGAGAGAGATTCATGAGTCTGTTGGAAATGATGCGGGGGTTCACCATCCGCACGCGCATGATGGGCGCCATTGGTGTGGTGATGGTGTTGCTGGGTCTGCTGGGCGGTGCCGGGATGCTGGGCATGTTCCGCATCCAGGACATGAGCCAGGAGTTTCTGAGCAACGCCTTTGTCAAATCGGGCCATATGGCGCAGCTGCGAACCGAGCTGGGCGGCATCCGTTCCAGCGAGAAGGACATGGTCATCCAGTATGAAAAGCCGGAAGAGGTGCGCAAGGCCTATCAGCAATGGGTCATGTACATCGACAAATCCAAGGCGACGCTGGGCAAGTTCGTGACCGACCAGAATGCACAGGATGCGCAACTGACCCGCAGCATCACGGGCCATCTTGACAGCTATCGCAAGCTGTTCGAGCCCATTGCGCGTCAGCTGGAAGCCGGCGGCTATGACTCGGCGACCACGGCCAACCGCATGAGCGGCAAGGCACTGGCCGAAGTGATCGAGGCCGACAAGCTGCTCGCACAGCTGGACAAGCTGTTGCGCGAGCAGGCCAACGCACTGGCGGCAGCCGAGCGTGACGTGGCCGACCAGACACGCTGGTTGTTTGTGGTGGCCGTGATTCTGGCGCTGGTGGTGGTGATTCCGCTGACTCTGCTCAATATGCTGTCCATCTGCCGCCCGCTTGAAGCGGCCCGCCAGATGGCGCTGACGATTGCCGGCGGCGACCTGTCGCACAAGGTCGAGGTCAGCGGCAAGGACGAACTGACGGATCTGCAGCGCGCGCTGGATCAGATGCAGCAATCGCTGGGCTCCACGGTGGCCCAGGTGCGCGATGCCAGCGGCAATATCGCGACCGCCAGCCAGGAAATTGCCACCGGCAACCAGGATCTGTCGGCGCGTACCGAGCAGACGGCCAGCAATCTGCAGGAAACCGTCGCGTCGCTGGCCCAGCTGACAGCCACGGTGCAGCAGACCGCGTCGTCGTCGCAGCTGGCCAACCAGCTGGCAGCCTCGGCCTCTTCGACGGCCGTGCAGGGTGGCGAGATCGTCGGCCAGGCCGTCAACAGCATGCAGGAGATTTCGGCCTCCAGCCGCAAGATCGGTGACATCATCGGACTGATCGACTCCATCGCTTTCCAGACCAATATCCTGGCGCTCAATGCAGCCGTGGAAGCGGCCCGTGCGGGTGAGCAGGGACGCGGTTTCGCCGTGGTGGCGGCCGAGGTGCGCAGCCTGGCCCAGCGTTCGGCGCAGGCCGCCAACGAGATCAAGTCGCTGATCAATACCAGCGTGCAGACCGTGGATGTGGGCGCGCGCCAGGTGGAGAGTGCGGGCAAGGCCATGCAGGAGACCGTGGACAGCGCACAGCGCGTGGGCGACATCATCGGCGAGATCACGGCGGCCTCCAGCGAGCAGTCGCTGGGCATCAGCCAGGTCAACCAGGCCGTGGGCGATATCGACCGCATGACCCAGCAGAACGCGGCCCTGGTGGAAGAGTCGGCTGCTGCCGCAGAGTCGCTGCGCGAGCAGGCGGCGCGACTGGCACAGCTGGTCAGCCAGTTCAAGCTGGCCGGCGGCGCAGCGCATGCGGCCAAGCGAAGCCCCAGAGGTTCCGCCCACCCCGGCATGGCACCGGCGGCTCCGGCTTCCGCACAGGCGGCCTTGCCAGGTCGGAAGCAGCAGTTGCTCGAACAGGCCTGAGCCTTCAGCGGCTCAAGTCGTGAAAAAAGCCCGGATGCAGCGATGCACCGGGCTTTTTGCTGTTCGTTCGACGGCTGCAGGCGCAATCGCAGAAGGGCCGGAGCCTGACGCAGGGGGTTACTGGCTGGCGAGTTCAGGATAGTCGGTATAGCCGTCCGCGCCGCCCCCGTAGAAGCGTTCGCTGTTCCAGGCATTGAGCGGCAGGTCGTTGCGCAGGCGATGCACCAGGTCGGGGTTGGAGATATAGGCCTTGCCAAAGGCCACGACATCGGCATAGCCGCTTTCCACGGCGCGCATGGCCAGCTCGCGGTCGTAGCCGTTGTTGACCATCCAGGCTCCTGCACCGCCCGCAGCACGGTAGGACTGCTTGAGGGCCTGATAGTCGAAGGGGCGATCTGCCAGCTCGCGCGGACCGCCTGTTGCGCCCTCGATCACGTGGATATAGGACAGGCCGAGCGGCGCGAGCTGGCGCACCAGGTATTCGAACAGCGCCTGCGGGTCCGCGTCCACGATGTCGTTGGCGGGCGTGACCGGGGAGATGCGGATGCCGACCTTGCCGGCACCGATGGCGTCGGCCACGCAGCGCACGCATTCCAGCACCAGACGGGCCCGGTTTTCGATGCTGCCGCCGTAGTCGTCGCTGCGCTGGTTGGTGCCGGTCTTGAGGAATTGGTCGAGCAGATAGCCGTTGGCGGCATGCAGCTCCACGCCATCGAAACCTGCCGCTTGCACGGCCTCGCGCGCAGCGGTGGCGAAGCTGCGAACGATGTCCGGCAGCTCCTGCTGCTCAAGTGCACGCGGTGCCGAGGTGGCGACGAACTGGCCTTGTCCGGTCTCGCGGTCGATCACAAAGGTCTTGGAGCGGGCCGTCAGCGCCGAGGGCGCGACCGGCGACTGCCTGCCGGGCTGCAGCAGGGTGTGGGAGATGCGGCCCACATGCCAGAGCTGGGTGACGATGCGGCCGCCCTTGGCATGCACGGCATCGGTGACTTTCTTCCAGGCCCGCAGCTGCTCTTCGCTGTAGAGACCGGGTACGTCGGCATAGCCCTGTGCCTGATGACTGATGGCCGTTCCTTCGCTGATCAGCAGGCCGGCAGAGGCGCGCTGGACGTAGTAGGTTTGCATCAGCGGCGTGGGTACGGCGTCGGGGGCTCGGTTGCGCGTCAGCGGAGCCATGGCAATGCGGTTGGGCAGGCGCAGGCTGCCCGCTTCAATCGGGTCGAACAATGAGGTCATGCAGAACTCCAGATGAAAAAAAGCTCGGTGGGTACCGAGCTTTTGAGTGTGCATGGGTGTCAAAAAACTTACTTCAGCAAGCCTTCTGCCTTCATGGCCGCCTGCACGGCGGGGCGCGCCAGAATGCGCTCGCGGTAGGCCTGAATGTGCTGGAGTTCGGAGATGTCCAGTCCCACGAACTGGGCCCATCCGGTGACCGTGAAAAAGTAGGCATCGGCCACGGTGAACTGGTCGCCCATCAGATAGGTCTTGTTGGCGAGCTGCTCGTTGACCCAGGCCAGGCGCTTGAGCACGCTGGCGCGCGCCATGGGCTTGTAGTCTTCCGGCGTTGCGGGGTTGAACAAGGGGCCGAAGCCCTTGTGCACCTCGGTGCTGATGAAGTTCAGCCACTCCTGCAGGTGGTAGCGGGCCACGGTGCCGTTGGCGGGGGCCAGGTTTTTCTCGGGGACCAGGTCGGCGAGGTATTGAACGATGGCCGGGCCTTCGTGCAAGGTGTCGCCGTTGTCCAGCACCAGAAAGGGCACATACCCCAGCGGATTGATGCCGTAGTAATCCGTTCCATCCTGGAGCTTGTGGCTCTTGGTGCTGACCATCACGGTTTCATGCTGCAGATCTGCTTCATGCAGCACGATGTGCGGAGACAGGGAGCAGGCGCCGGGGCTGTAGTAAAGCTTCATGGTGAGTGGCTCTCTATGCAATGAAAAGACAAGCGCCCATGCTAAACCGGTTGCATGTCACATGCATATCCGGTCGACAGCAAGTCGTCCGCATCCGTGGGGGATTGCTCAGCCCAGGCGCGCTGCGGCCCACAGCACCTGCTGCACCAGCGCCTCCATGCCCTGCTGGTTCTGCGCGCGCACCAGTTGGCCCTGGGCATCGAAGGCCTCGCCTGCCTGGCTCACGGCATGGCTGCGGGGGGCCACCCAGCATTCCAGATTCAATAGCAAAGCAGCGAGGTGTGACTGGGCTCTCAGGCCGCCCAGGCCACCTGGCGAGGCACTGGCCATGCCGACGACCTTGTTGCGAAAAGGCAGGACGCCATCAGACCACTGTGCATCGCCCTTGACCGGGCTGGAGGCCCAGTCGATCGCGTTCTTGAGCAGGGCAGGGTAGCTGCCGTTGTACTCGGGGCTGCAGACAATCCAGGCCGAATGACCGTGCATGGCCTGCTTGAGGCGTATCACGTCGGCCGGTGTGCCCTGCGCTTCAAGGTCGGCGTTGTAGAGGGGAATGTCGTAGTCCGACAGCTCCAGCAGAGTGGGCTCAGCGCCTTGCTGCCGGGCGATGGAGGCGGCAGCCCGGGCCAGCTTGCGGTTGTAAGAGTCTTGGCGGGTGCTGCCCGCGAAAATGAGGATTTGCATGCAGGCATTGCAGCACAGAGCGAATGCATTTTTCATGCGTAGGCAGGGCGATCAGGGCAAACATCTAGGCTGGGCTTCAGGCCGCCATGTTCCACGTGAAACCCCCCAGCCAGGGCATTGTTGGGCCAATGGTGGGAAAATTGCAGGTTCCCCGCAGGGCTGGACATGGCGCGAGAACATGTAGGCCTGCCGTGAGAGCCGAGGCATGGGTGCTTCGTGCAGGGGCAAGGGCCGGGCTTGGCCCGGAGCAGAAATATGTTGTACCCACAGGAATTTGACGTGATCGTGGTCGGTGGCGGCCATGCCGGCACCGAGGCGGCGCTGGCCGCTGCACGCATGGGCAGCAAAACATTGCTGCTGACCCACAATATCGAAACCCTGGGGCAGATGAGCTGCAACCCCAGCATTGGCGGCATCGGCAAGGGCCACCTGGTCAAGGAGGTCGATGCCCTGGGCGGTGCCATGGCCCTGGCGACCGACAAGGGCGGCATCCAGTTCCGCATCCTGAACAGCTCCAAGGGCCCGGCCGTGCGTGCCACGCGTGCCCAGGCCGACCGCATTCTGTACAAGGCCGCGATTCGCGAGATGCTGGAAAACCAGCCCAATCTCTGGCTCTTCCAGCAGGCCGTGGATGATCTGATGGTGGAGGGCGATCGCGTGGTCGGTGCCGTCACTCAGGTGGGTCTCAAGTTCCGCAGCCGCACCGTGGTGCTGACGGCGGGCACTTTCCTCGATGGC
This sequence comes from Comamonas sp., assembly GCF_009360615.1. GTDB lineage: Bacteria > Pseudomonadota > Gammaproteobacteria > Burkholderiales > Burkholderiaceae_C > Comamonas. The sequence goes on along the minus strand of NZ_SPEY01000021.1, from coordinate 13,061 downwards.
AAGATCCACGTGGGCCTGAACAACTATGCCGCAGGCCGTGCGGGCGATCCTCCTGCCGTGAGCCTGTCGGCGCGTCTGAAGGAACTCAAGCTGCCTCAGGGCCGTCTGAAGACCGGCACGCCGCCACGTATTGACGGTCGCAGCATCGACTTCAGTCAGTGCGAGGAGCAACCCGGTGACGGCATGCCCGGCGGCGTGAACGAGGGTGAAGTGCCCGTGTTCAGCTTCATGGGCAACCGTGACATGCATCCCCGTCAGATGCCTTGCTGGATCACGCACACCAATGCGCGCACGCACGAAATCATTCGCAGCGGCTTTGACCGCAGTCCCATGTTCACCGGCAAGATCGAGGGCGTGGGTCCGCGTTACTGCCCCAGCGTGGAAGACAAGATCAACCGCTTTGCGGACAAGGAAAGCCACCAGATCTTCCTCGAGCCCGAAGGTCTGACCACGCACGAGTTCTACCCCAACGGGATCTCCACCAGCCTGCCGTTCGACATTCAGTACGAACTGGTGCGCAGCATGAAGGGGCTGGAGAACGCCCACATCCTGCGCCCCGGCTATGCCATCGAGTACGACTATTTCGATCCGCGTTCGCTCAAGAGCAGCTTCGAGACCAAGCAGATCCAGGGCCTGTTCTTTGCAGGCCAGATCAATGGCACGACCGGCTATGAAGAGGCTGCGGCCCAGGGGCTGTTCGCCGGCCTGAACGCAGCACTGCAGTGCCGTGGCGAAGGCCCCTGGATGCCCCGCCGTGACGAGGCCTATCTGGGCGTGCTGGTCGACGACCTGATCACCAAGGGCGTGACCGAGCCCTATCGCATGTTCACCAGCCGCGCCGAGTTCCGCCTGCAGCTGCGCGAAGACAATGCCGATATGCGCCTGACCGAAGCGGGTCGCCAGATGGGCCTGGTCGACGATGTGCGCTGGGATTCCTTCAGCCGCAAGCGCGATGCTGTTTCACGTGAAACAGAGCGCCTCAAATCCACGTGGGTGAATCCGCGAGTCGTGGCCGCGCAAGAGTCCGAGCGTGTGCTGGGCAAGGCCATGGAACGCGAATACAACCTGTTCGACCTGCTGCGTCGCCCCGGTGTGGATTACGACAAGCTCATGGGCATGAACCAGGGCAGCTACGCCAGTGCCGCAGTGCAGCCCGAGGCACTGGGCGAACTCAGTGCCCCGGTGATCGAGCAGGTGGAGATCGCCGCCAAGTACTCAGGCTATATCGACCGCCAGAAGGATGAGGTGGAGCGGGCTGCGCATTTCGAGCGCCTGCGTCTGCCGCTGGACTTTGACTACATGCAGGTGGCGGCACTGTCCTTTGAAGTGCGCCAGAAGCTGCAAAAGCACAGGCCTGAGACCCTGGGCCAGGCTTCGCGCATTTCGGGGGTGACGCCGGCAGCCATCTCGCTGCTCATGGTGCATCTGAAAAAAGGCGGCTTCAAGGGCTTTGCCACTCAGAACGAGGAGGCTTCCGCATGAGCCAGGTTCTGCGAACCCAGCTGGAGCAAGGCGTTCAGGCCCTGAAGCTGGAACTGGTACCGGCCCAGATCGATCTGCTGATGTCCTTCATGGATCTGCTGCAGAAATGGAACAAGGTCTACAACCTGACATCGGTACGCGATCCCCAGGAGATGCTGACGCATCACCTGCTCGACAGTCTGGCCGCCGTGCCCGCCTTGCTGCGTCATGTGGACCGGCTGCCCGTGGAAGAGGGCAAGCGCATGCCGTTGCTGGACGTGGGCTCCGGCGGGGGGCTGCCCGGCGTGGTGTTTGCCATCTGCTGTCCGCAGATCGATGTGAACTGCGTGGACACCGTGGGCAAGAAGGCCGCTTTCATCCAGCAGGTGGCTGCGTCCTTGCGTCTTCCCAATCTGCGTGGCATTCACGACCGGGTGGAGAACCTCAAGACCCGATATCCGGTCATCAGCTGCCGAGCCTTTGCCTCCTTGGCAGACTTCACCGCCTGGTCGCGCAAGGCTCTGGCCGAGGACGGAATCTGGTTTGCCATGAAAGGCAAGCACCCTGATGAGGAAATGGCTGCGCTGCCTGCCGATGTGAAGGTGTTTCACGTGGAACCCTTGCAGGTTCCCGGCCTGGATGCGGAGCGCTGCGTCATCTGGTTGAAAATTAATTAACCCCTGAGCGGCGTTGCCGCTTCTCCCTGGAAGGGGGAAGATGCCTTCGCCGCAGGGCGGATTTTGCTCGGCATCCTCAACCTAGGCCGGCAATTGCCCGAAGTCGCTGGCCACGGTGAATCCGGTTTTTACACACCGTATCGGACAACATCTGCGCAATGCAGATGCACTGGTCATGGCCCTCGCATAAACTTGCTGTTTTCCATCGCGCAGGGTTTGAATGTTTGGCATCTCTGATTACGGCGCTTTTGCAGCCGCCGTCACCGTTTTCTTGCTGATCCCTGGACCGGGCAACCTGGCCCTGATTACCTCGACGGGCAAGGGCGGATGGAGAGCGGGCCTTGCCTGCTGCCTGGGCGTGATGGCTGCCGACCAGGTGCTGATGTGGCTGGCCGTGGCGGGTGTGGCGGCGGTGCTGTCCGCCTATCCGGCGGCCTTCCACGCGGTGCAATGGGTAGGTGCGGGCTATCTGGCCTGGCTGGGCTTCAGGCTGTTCTCGGCCAGGCCCGGCGATGCCCCGGCCATTGAAATCCAGCCGCGCCAGTATTTTCGCCAGGGGGCTCTGATCACCCTGATGAACCCCAAGGCCATTGTGTTCTACATGGCTTTCTTTCCCATGTTCGTCGATCCGGCTCGGCACCAGGGTGCCATCACCTTTGGCGTGATGGCTGCCACGGTGGCGGCCATTACCTTTATCTACAGCGTCATCGTGGTGATGCTGACCACGGTGCTGGCGGAGCGTTTGCGGGCCAGTCCGGCCGTGGTGAAGTGGCTGGAAAAAACAGCCGGTGTGTTTCTGATCGGTTTTGGCCTCAAGCTGGCCGTCAACTAAAAGAGAAGTTCAATGGCCAAAATTTTCTGCGTTGCCAATCAAAAGGGTGGAGTGGGCAAGACCACGACCACGGTCAATCTTGCCGCCGGCCTGGCCAAGGTCGGCCAGCGTGTGCTGCTGATCGACCTCGATCCGCAGGGCAATGCCACCATGGGCTCCGGCGTGGACAAGCGCGCGCTGGAACTGACGGTCTACGACGTGCTGCTGGAAAACGCCAGCGTCAAGGAAGCAGCCCAGAAGTCCGAGCAGGTCGGCTATGACGTGCTGGGCGCCAACCGCGAGCTGTCCGGTGCCGAGATCGAGCTGGTCTCGCTGGAGCGCCGCAACGAGCGCCTCAAGACGGCGCTGCAGGCCGTGGCCGCCGACTATGACTTCGTGCTGATTGACTGCCCGCCTTCGCTGTCCATGCTGACCCTGAACGGTCTGTGCTCGGCGCATGGCGTGATCGTGCCCATGCAGTGCGAGTACTTTGCGCTGGAAGGTCTGACCGATCTGGTCAACACCATCAAGCAGGTGCATGCCAACATGAATCCCGACCTGCAGATCATCGGCCTGTTGCGCGTGATGTTCGATCCGCGCACCACGCTGCAGCAGCAGGTCAGCGACCAGCTCAAGGAGCATTTCGGCGACAAGGTGTTCGACACCGTGATTCCGCGCAATGTGCGCCTGGCCGAAGCCCCCAGCTATGGCCTGCCCGGCGTGGTGTTCGACGCTTCGGCCAAGGGCAGCAAGGCCTTTGTCGAGTTCGCCGAAGAGATGGTGCGTCGCATCAAGAAAATGTGAGTGTTTCACGTGAAACAGCTCCCCGTCTCCTGTCCTGCCATCGCCAACGACCATGACCTCTGAAGCACTGAACCCCCAGCATGTCTGGCTGTTGCCCGGCTGGCAGAACTCCGACCCTGGTCACTGGCAGAGTCTGTGGCAGGACCGGTACGGCTACCAGCGGCTGGAGCAGCATAGCTGGCAGCATCCGCTGCGCGGTGACTGGAGCATCCGCCTGCAAGAAACCGTGCTCGACGCACCCGCTCCCGTGACGCTGGTGGCGCACAGCCTGGGTTGCGTGCTGGTGGCATGGTGGGCGGCGCATTCTCAGGTCGCGAAAAACAAGGTGCGCGGCGCTATGCTGGTGGCTCCCGGCGACACCGAGCAGGAGAGTCTGCGTGGCGTCCTGCCGGGCTGGTCACCTGTGCTGCTGCAAAAGCTGCCCTTCCCGTCGATACTGGTGGGCAGCGAGAACGACCCCAACTGCTCTGTAGCACGCGCACAGACCATGGCACAGGGGTGGGGCAGCCGTTTTGTGAATGCGGGTGCCGCAGGCCATATCAACACGGCCAGCGGACTGGGACTGTGGGAAGCCGGGCATGAGCTGCTGCTCTCCCTTTAAAGAAAGAATTCAGCAATGGTGACTAAGAAACCCAAGGGCCTGGGACGTGGTCTGGAAGCCCTGCTGGGCCCCAAGGTCAGCGAAGCAGAGCAGGCCGCAGCGAGCGGGTCTCAGGCCAATCTGCCAAGCTCCCTGGCACTCAATGTGATGGTGGCCGGCCAGTACCAGCCGCGCACCCGCATGGACGAAGGTGCCTTGTACGAGCTGGCCGAGAGCATCAAGGCCCAGGGCATCATGCAGCCGATCCTGGTGCGTCAGCTCTCCCGGGGCGACAACGCCGGCAAGTACGAAATCATTGCCGGCGAACGGCGCTTCCGAGCCGCGCATATCGCGGGTCTGTCCGAGGTGCCGGTGTTGGTGCGCGAGGTGCCCGACGAGGCGGCAGCGGCCATGGCACTGATCGAGAACATTCAGCGCGAAGACCTGAATCCGCTGGAAGAGGCGCAGGGTCTGGCCCGTCTGGTCAAGGAGTTCGGTCTGACCCACGAGCAGACCGCGCAGGCTGTGGGCCGCTCGCGCAGTGCTGCCACCAATCTGCTGCGCCTGCTGAATCTGGCCGAGCCCGTGCAGACCATGCTGATGGCCGGCGATATCGACATGGGCCATGCACGGGCGCTGCTGACGCTGGACCGTGCCACCCAGATCACGGCAGGCAACCAGATCGCGGCCAAGAAGATGTCGGTGCGCGAGGCCGAAGCACTGGTCAAGAAGATCGGTGCCGAGTTCAATCTGACGCGCCAGAAGGCCAAGAAAGAGGGCAAGTCGCGCGACGTGAAACGCATCGAGGAAGAGCTGTCCGACCTGCTCACCGCCGATGTCGAGGTGCGCATCAAGAAGACCGTGCGCCGCCATGGCAAGCAGCAGGAAATGGGCGAGATCGCCATCCAGTTCGGCTCGCTGGAGGAGCTCAACGGCCTCATCGAAAAGCTGCGCGGCGAAGTCTGATTCTTGCGCCCAAGCAAGCGAAAAGAGCATCCGCGGATGCTCTTTTTTTTTGTGCGCGCGCAGGGTTCAGCTGCGGTAGCCGGGGTCGATTCGTTCAAGCTTGCGCAGCAGGGCAGGCCAGGCAAACTGGCCGCCCATTCCGCCGGTCTGCACCTTCATGGCATGGGCGATGCCCTGCAGAATCTGCGGGTCGACCTCGGTGAGTTCGGTGCCGCCGGACTGGGCCGCGATCTGGATCTGGCAGGCGGACTCGAAGACGTACATGGACAGAAAGGCATCGGCAATCGTGGGGCCGCAGGTCAGCAGACCGTGGTTGCGCAGCATGAGGAAGTTGGCCTCGCCCATGTCGGCCAGCAGACGCGGCTTCTCGTCCTCGCGAAAGGCCACGCCCTCGTAGACGTGATAGGCCAGGGACCCCAGGACAAACGTGCTCTGCTGGCTGATGGGCAGAAGGCCGTTCTTCTGGGCCGCCACGGCCACGCCGGCACGCGTGTGGGTATGGATCACGCATTGCGCATCGGCGCGGGCCTCGTGCACGGCGCTGTGGATGACGAAGCCGGCCGGGTTCACGGGGAAGGGCGAGTCCATGAGCTTGTTGCAGCCCAGGTCCACCTTGATCAGCGAAGAGGCCGTGATCTCGTCAAACATCAGCCCGTAGGGGTTGATGAGAAAGTGATGCCCGGGGCCCGGCAGCCGCGCGCTGATGTGGGTGAAGACCAGATCGCTCCAGCCGTACAGCGCCACCAGCCGGTAGCAGGCGGCCAGGTCCACGCGCAGCTGCCATTCCTCGGGGCTGACCAGATGCCGGACGCTGGGGATGTTCAAGGGTTCTTGGCTCACGGGAGACTCTCCTTCATCGTTGATCCGATGAATGTAGACACTCACGCGCCGGCAGTCTGTTGGCCAGGCGACAGAACCCTGGAAACTCGGGCGAGGCGGGTTCGGATCAGGCGCGGTGGCGATGCCCGTGGCAGGTGCTGGCCCGAGTCTGAGAATAAAAAAACAGGAGCTTGCAGCGCAAGCTCCTGTTGATTTTCAGATTGCTTCTGTACGTGAACCGAAGCAGATCAGGCGAAAGCAGCTATCAAAAGTGCTTACTTGATCTGGCCGCGAGACAGGTCCTGGATCATGCGGGCGGCCAGATACAGACGCGGTACGATGGTGCTGATCTGCACGTATTCGGCATCGTTGGAATGCGCGCCATAGCCCGACAGTCCGAAGCCCTCGATCACGCCGCCCTTGGCCTTGAGGGCCGCAAAAGCCGCATCCGTGCCGCCGCCCGTGGCCTTGTCCATGACCTTCATGGGCAGCTTCAGCTCCTGCTCATAAATGCCCTGGGCGTGGGCGGCCAGCTTGCGCGCCGTGGCATTGGCTTCCAGCGGCGGGCGGCGCACCTCGAACTTCAGCTCCACCTTGCTGGCGGGGAGCAGCTTGTTGCCAATCTTGTCCTGCATGGCCTTTTCCAGCGCCGTGAAGTCGGCCACGCGCAGCGCGCGGGCATCGGCCTGGGCCGTGGCTTCGGCGGGAACCACATTGCGGTTGGTGCCGGCCTTGGACACCGTCCAGTTGAGCTTGAGGCCGTCCTGGGGCTGGGACAGATCCTTCATCTGCAGCAACTGGTGCGACAGTTCGTACAGCGCATTCACGCCGTCCTCGGGCTTGGCGCCCGCATGCGATGCCTTGCCCGTGACCTTGAGGTAGGCCGCGCCGATGCCGCTGGTGGCCAGGCGCAGGCTGCCGTCGGTGCCGCCGCCTTCAAAGCTGAACACGGCGTCCTGCTCGGCCCCCAGGCGGGTGATGGTGCTGCGTGCGCCGGGCGAGCTGATTTCCTCGTCGCCGTTGATCAGCACGGTCAGTGTGCCGTAGTCCTCGATGCCCAGCTTCCTGAGCAGGGGCACGATATGCATGATCAGGGCCACGCCCTGCTTGTCGTCGGCAATGCCCAGGCCATAGGCCTTGTCGCCGTCGACGCGGAAGGGCTGATCCTTGAGCATGCCGGGCAGATAGACGGTGTCCATGTGCGCGATCAGCATGATGCGGCTGCTGCCCTTGCCCTTGAATTCGGCATGCACCATGGGGCCGACCTTCTCGGGCGTGTCATCGAGGCGGTAGATGTCGCTGGGCTCGATGATCTCGACCTTGCCGCCCTGCGCGCGCAGCTTGCCGGCAATGTATTCGGCGATCTTCTTCACGCCCGCCACATCCTTGCTGCCGGACTCGATATGCACCAGATCGCGCAGCGTATCCAGGTAGGGCTGCTGCTCCTTTTTCGCATGCTCCAGCCATTCGGCCTGAGGGGCAGCCTGGGCAGAGCCGAAGGCCAGCACCAGGGCCAGGGGCAGGGCGCGCAGCAAAGGGGCAGAGGGCGTGTTCCAACGCATAGAAATTCTCCTTGAGGGGGGCGGGCCGCTCCCGGATAGGGCCACGGCGGGAAACGCGGCGTGATGCGCCGCTCAGGGAATTCAGCTTAGCAGCCGTGTTTGCGGCCTCAGCGCTGTGGGACTAGGGATAAATACCAGGGTAACTTGATTTCTCGCGGCGACAAAAAAGCCCTGCCGCTTGCGCAGGCAGGGCTTGACGGGGTGCGCCTGTGACTCAGGCCGCGGCCAGATGGGCTTTGCTCTTCTTGCTCACACCGTCGCCGACGATGACGGCCGAGACCACGGACAGCAGCAGCGCAATCGCCGATCCATAGAACACGGCGTTGTTCATCTGGTGATCCAGCATGTAGCCGAAGACCGGCGCGGCCAGGCAAAAGCCCAGATCCAGGCCCGAATACACCGTGCCGTAGACGCGGCCCGTGGCGCCGGGGGGCGCTGCGCGCTTGATCAGCATGTCGCGCGAGGGGCCGGCCAGGCCCGTGCCCAGACCGGCGATGGACGCCACGATCACGGCCGCCATGCCGGGCAGCCAGCCTGTGCCGACGACAAACAGCAACAGGCCCGAGCCCAGCATGCAGATGGAGATCACCTTCTCCAGCCGCTGCACGCGGCCGACCAGAAAGCCGCCCACCACCATGCCTGCGGCACCGCACAGCATATAGCCGGTGACGATCAGCGCCGTCACGGACAGCGGCAGGCCGTACATGGCTTGCAGGGCCGGGCTGGCAAAGCTCTGGATGGCGCTGAGCGCGCAGGTGCTCCAGAAGAAGAAGGAAAAGCACAGCCATACCGATGGCAGCTTCATGAAGGCCATGGGGTGTTCCTGGGGCGCGGCAACGGCGCCGGCGGCGGGCTTGGCGGCCGCGCCAGCGGCTTCGGCACGGTCGTCGAGCGCGTCACGGTTGAAAACCATGATGGCCAGCACCACGGCGGCACAGATGGCGCCGCACAGGCAGGCCAGACGCCAGGAGCCCGTGGCCGTGGTGATGCCGGCCATGAACAGCGGCGCCAGCGCCCAGCCGATATTGCCCGACAGGCCGTGCACCGAGAAGGCATGGCCTATGCGCTGCTGCGACACGCGCTTGTTGAGGATGGTGAAGTCCACCGGGTGGAAGGGCGCATTGCCCAGGCCCGCAAAGAAGGCGGCGGCCAGCAGCATGCTGTAGCCCTGCGCGGTGCTCGCAATCAGGCCGGCCACCACAAAGCTGCCGAGGGCGGCAAACAGGATGGGACGGGCACCGAAGCGGTCCACCGCAAAGCCGGCCAGCGCCTGGCCGGTGCCGGAGACAATGAAGAACAGCGAGACCATGACGCTGAGCTCGGCATAGCTGTAGCCAAAGTCCTGGATCAGCCAGGGAAACAGCGGCGGCAGCAGCAGATGGAAGAAGTGCGACGAGCCATGGGCCAGGCCGATGAGGCCGATGGTGCGCGCATCACTGCGCAGTGTCTCTGGCGCCTGGTTCTGAAGTGTTGTGGGGGCAGCGGGGTTCATGTATGGCATCTTAGGCAGAGCGGTCTCGTCTTGTATGCGATAGTCTGCCAATTGCTATCGCGTATCAGCCAAACCCATATGCTCAGCCTCCCAGACACCGGATCCCTGCGTGCAGGCAAGGCCTCAGCCTATGTGGAGACGTTGACGCCCCACCTCTACATCCCCACGGCACAGCGCCCCGTGCGTGCCAAATGCCGCTGGCTGGAGGCGGACACCCAGGTCAGGCCCCACCGTCATCCCTGGGGGCAGCTGGCCATTTCCACCACGGGCACCATCCGCCTGACGGTGGCGCAGGGCACCTATATCGTGCCGCCGTCGCGTGCCCTGTGGGTGCCGCCGGGCATGGAGCATGCCGTGACCATGGTGGAAAGCGCCGATCTGCGCACCCTTTACTTCTTTCAGACCCAGGGGCGTTGCGGCCCCGATGTGGCCCCCGGCGAAGAGGCGGCGTGGCGCCAGTGCCGGGTACTCAACGCCTCGGATCTGTTGCGCGCCGTGGTGCGCGAGCTGCCCACGCTGCCCGATGACAGCCTGCAACTGTGCGCGCAGGACCGGACGCGCGAGCATCATCTGAGCCAGCTGCTGCTGGACGAGCTGCGCCGTGCGAGCGCCGTGCAGCTGGGTGTGAACCTGCCCCAGGACAAGCGCCTGCGACTGCTGTGCGAGGCCGTGCTGGCCGACCCGACACGCAACGAGACGCTGGAGGAATGGGCACGCGATACCGGGGCCAGTCCGCGCACCGTGGCGCGACTGTTCCGCCAGCAGCTGGAATGCAGCTTCACCCAGTGGCGTCAGCAGGTGGTGCTGGCCCATGCCGTCAGCCTGGCAGCGCGCAACTGGCCGATTCAGCGCATCGCCGCCGAGCTGGACTACAGCCCCAGCGCCTTCAGTGCCATGGTGCGCCGAACCGTGGGCATGCCGCCGGCGCAGTTCTTCGGCATGCACACCAAGGACATGGCTGCCAGCGATTGATTTGACAGCGCTGCAGGTCTTCTCTTCCCGTTTCCGGGGGCCTGCGGAAAATATTTGCGGCGGCATGGAATGAAAGCGGCCGGCCGGTGCTCTCTATCACCATGATCTTCTCTGCCGAGTCGCGTTACAACCAGTGGGTGCGCGAGCACTACCGCTTTTTGCTGCGCAGCGCCTGGGCGCTGACGGGCTCGCGTGCCACGGCCGAGGATGTGGTGCAGGACTGCTTCACCAGCGCCTGGCGCTTCCGCCACCAGTTGCGGGACCAGAGCATGGCCAGGGCCTGGTTGTTCCAGATCATGCGCCGTCATGCCTTCAGGCACTTCGATCCCGGACCGTTGCAGGCTCAGTCGCTGGACGAGTCCTGCGAGCAGGGCGTGAATCATCATGAATCACTCGATGCGCAGCTGGACGTGGTCAAGGCGCTCAGCCGCATCGCTCCCATCCATCGCGAGGTGCTGGTGCTGTACTACTTTGACGATATGCCCACGGCGCAGATGGCCGAGGCGCTGGATATCGCACCGGGCACCGTGCTGTCGCGCCTGGCACGGGCCCGCGAAGCGCTCAAGACGGTGCTGCAGGAGCCGGTGCGTCCTGCCTGCGGGGCCGGCACCGAATCCTCCGCAGCGGTCAGCGTGATACCGCTGAGAAAGCGCGCACCATGAAACACCAAGAACGTCCCGAAGATACCGATTTCGATCTGCGCGCCCGTGCCGAGCTGGCGCTGGCCTTCGAGCCCGGCGAGCCGCCGGCCTCTTTGCTGCGCCATTCCCCCTGGCATGCCCGGCGTGGCCTGCAGGCACTGTGTGCGGCAGCGATCCTCGGCAGCGCCGCGTGGGGCTGCGTGCTCAGCCTGCGCCCGCCGCAGATGGTGCGCTCGGCCATCGAGCACGAGTACTACGAGCGCACGCTGCGCGGCCAGTTCATCGCCGAGGCCGAGATTGCGCAGCACTTGGATTGGCCTGCCGACCGCAAGCTGCCCGGCTACACCCAGCTCATGCGGCCCTGCGACATCGATGGCAGCCGCGCCTATCACCTGACCACTTTTTTCGAGAAAGGCGGCATCGTCACCGTGCTGGCCTTCGAACAGCCTCTGCGCATTGCCGACGGCCAAGGCTGGTGGGCCAACAGCTACTGGCAGGTGGTGCGCTCGCGCGAAGGCCGCCCGCTGGTGCTCATCGCACAGAAGAAGCAGGCGTTGGCCGTGGCATCACGTGTTCTGGGGCAGCCTGAGAAAGCCGATGGCTGAACCGGATTTTTCGCTCTGAGCATTCACCACAATCACCAAGGAGACATCATGCAACAACCCACTTCCCTGCCGCGTCGTCGCCTTCTTGCCGGAAGCGCCGGTGCGCTGGCTGCGGCCGGTCTGGCCAGCTTCCAGGGCCGGGCAACGGCCCAGGCGGCCGCGCCCGCCGCCAAGCCTTTGCCCGGCTATGCCGGCTTCAAGAATGCCGAGGCCGTGATCGTTCACAGCTCCACCACCATCGAAACCCGGCGCAGCGCGTTCGGCTCCAGCGTGGTGACGCCCACCAGCCAGCTCTATGTGCGCAACAATCTGCCGACGCCGCCAGAGACCATCGTGGCTGATCGCGATGCCTGGGTCGTGCAGATCGATGGCGTGAACCGGCCCCGCCAGCTGAGCGTGCGCGAGCTCAAGACCCTGGGACTGGAGACCGTGGCGATGGTGCTGCAATGCTCGGGCAACGGCCGTGGCTTCTTCCCCTCCAGGCCTAGCGGCACGCAATGGACGGTGGGCGCTGCGGGTTGCGTGGTCTGGAGCGGTGTGCCCGTGCGCGATGTGGTCAAGGCTCTGGGCGGCGTGACCAGCGGCATGCTCTACATGACGGGCACCGGCGGCGAGGTCCTGCCTGCAGGCCTGGACCCCAAGAGCGTGCTGGTGGAGCGCTCCGTGCCCCTGTCGGCCATGGAAGACGCTCTGCTGGCCTGGGAGATGAATGGCGAGCCCGTGCCACTGGCCCATGGCGGCCCGCTGCGCCTGATCGTGCCGGGCTACACCGGCGTGAACAACATCAAGTACATCAAGCAGCTGGCCTTTACCGCCAAGGAAAGTGAAGCGCACATCATGTCGCATGGCTACCGCATCTCGCCTCCGGGCAGCAAGGGCGACCCCAGCCAGCCCTCGGTGCAAGAGATGAGCGTCAAGTCCTGGATCAACAGCCCCCTGCCCGAAGACGGCAACCTGGCAGCCGGCCTGGTGCAGATCCAGGGCGTGGCCTTCGGCGGCATGCACGCCATCAAGGCAGTGGAAGTCTCCATCGACGGTGGCAAGAGCTGGAAGCAGGCCCGCCTGGTAGGCCCGGACATGGGCCGATACGCCTGGCGCCAGTTCGTGCTCCCGGCCCGGCTGCCCAAGGGCACTTACCAGCTTGCCAGCCGCGCCATCGACGTCATGGGCAATGTGCAACCCGAAACGCGCGGTGAAAACCAGAGCGGCTACAACAACACCAGCTGGGCCGACCACGCCGTCACCGTCAACGTGGCCTGAGCACCGCTTCCGCTGCCCATGCCGGGTGCCGAAGATGGGGCACCCGGCATGGGTGTCAGACCCCGATGTATCGCATTTTCCCGAGAACCATGATGAAGACACACCACACCCTCGTCACCCTGCTGCTGGGCGCCCTGGCGGGGACTGCCGCCCATGCCGATCAGGCCGCCCAGATGGCGCGCGGCAAAGAGCTGTTCACCACGGCTGCCGTTCCTGCCTGCGCGGTGTGCCATACCCTGAAGGATGCCGGAGCCGAAGGTGCCATCGGCCCCGTGCTGGACGAGCTGCGGCCCGATGCGGCCCGCGTGGCCAGAGCCCTGAAGGATGGCATCGGTGCCATGCCCTCCTTCAAGGCCACGATGAGCGAAGCCGACATCGCTGCTGTTGCTCTCTATGTGAGCAAGGCCAGCG
>NZ_SPEY01000043.1 GCF_009360615.1 Comamonas sp. | reverse complement strand
TTGTAGCAATGAAGTGAAGCAAGTCATGACTCGCATTGTGCCTGCTTAGAAGCAATTAATCCCAAGAAAGTGCGCCTCCGGTCTGATACTCGATCACACGTGTCTCAAAGAAGTTACGTTCTTTCTTCAAATCGATCATTTCGCTCATCCACGGGAAGGGATTTTCTTCACCGGGGAACAGTTCTTCCAGGCCGATCTGCGTGGCGCGACGGTTGGCGATGTAACGCAGATAGCCCTTGAACATGGACGCATTCATGCCCAGCACGCCGCGCGGCATGGTGTCTTCGGCGTAGCGATATTCGAGCTCCACGGCCTTCTGAAACAGCTCCGTGATTTCCTGCTTGAACTCGGCCGTCCACAGGTGGGGATTCTCGAGCTTGAGCTGGTTGATCAGATCGATGCCGAAGTTGCAGTGCATGGACTCGTCGCGCAGGATGTACTGGTACTGCTCGGCGGCGCCCGTCATCTTGTTCTGGCGGCCCAGGGCCAGGATCTGCGTGAAGCCCACGTAGAAGAACAGGCCTTCCATCAGGCAGGCAAAAACGATCAGCGACTTCAGCAGGGTCTGGTCGGTTTCGGGCGTGCCGGTGTGGAAGTTGGGGTCCATGATCGCTTCGATGAAGGGGATCAGGAACTCGTCCTTGTCGCGGATGGATTGAACTTCGTTGTAGGCGTTGAAGATTTCCGATTCATCCAGGCCCAGCGATTCCACGATGTACTGGTAGGCATGGGTGTGGATGGCTTCCTCGAAAGCCTGGCGCAGCAGGAACTGGCGGCACTCGGGTGCCGTGATGTGGCGGTAGGTGCCCAGCACGATGTTGTTGGCGGCCAGCGAGTCGGCCGTCACAAAGAAGCCCAGGTTGCGCTTGACGATGCGGCGCTCGTCGTCGGTCAGGCCGTTGGGATCCTTCCACAGCGCGATGTCGCGCGTCATGTTCACTTCCTGCGGCATCCAGTGGTTGGCGCAGGTGGCCAGATATTTTTCCCAGGCCCACTTGTACTTGAAGGGAACCAGCTGGTTCACGTCGGTCTTGGCGTTGATGATGCGCTTGTCGGCGGCATTCACGCGCTTGTGGGTGCTGGTGGACGCCCCGGCTTCTGCGCTGGTGGCGGAAGGTGCAAAGGTGTCGTCGTCAAAGCTCAGCATATCAATTCCTTGAAGGGAAAAAGCTGGGTGCAGAGCAATCGACATCCAGCCTTCTGATTTATCTATTTAGCAGGCACCACTAAAAACTGGTGCACTCCAAACCAAAGACACCGGGCAAGAGCCGTCTCGCAGCGAAGGTGTCGTCCCCCTCCCGATGCAACGCATCGAGAGAGGGGGAAGGCGCAGGGGGCCGCCTGGGCCAAGCGCCTCGGGGGAGCCAGTCAATTACTGGCAGGCCTCGCAGCCCGGGTCGTCGATGGCGCAGAACTTGATGTCCGTGGCCGGAGCCTGGGCGCGGGCAGCGGCGGCGGCTGCTTCCAGTGCGCTGACTGCAGGCTTGGCCGCAGGGGCTGCCGAAGCGGCCGGAGCGCCGGAGGACACGGCGTTCAGCACGCGGCTTTGCACGGTGGACTTCTCGATATTGGTGGCGCTGGTGGTGCGCAGGTAGTAGGTGGTCTTCAGACCGCGCAGCCAGGCCAGCATGTAGGTGTCGTGCAGCTTCTTGCCCGATGCGCCGGCCATGTAGATGTTCAGGCTCTGGGCCTGGTCGATCCACTTCTGACGGCGCGAGGCAGCTTCCACCAGCCATTCGGGCGCGACTTCGAATGCGGTGGCGTAGAGGTTCTTGATCTCTTGCGGCACGCGATCGATGGAGCGCAGCGAGCCGTCGAAATGCTTGAGATCCATGACCATCACGTCGTCCCACAGGCCCAGGCGCTTGAGGTCGCGCACCAGGTACTGGTTGATGACGGTGAACTCGCCCGACAGATTGGACTTCACGGACAGGTTGCCGAACGAAGGCTCGATCGAGGCATCCACACCCACGATGTTGGAGATGGTGGCGGTGGGGGCAATGGCCACGCAGTTGGAGTTGCGCATGCCGTCCTTGGCGATCTTGGCGCGCAGGGCGTCCCAGTCCAGCTTGGCCGAACGATCCACTTCCACATAGCCGCCGCGGGCCTTTTCCAGCAGCTTCAGGGTGTCGGGGGGCAGGATGCCCTGATCCCACAGCGAGCCCTTGAAGGTGGAGTAGGTGCCGCGTTCCTTGGACAGTTCGGTCGAAGCCCAGTAAGCGTAATAGCAGATGGCTTCCATGGCCTCGTCCGCGAACTCGACGGCACCCTGGCTGGCGTAGGCGGTGCGCATTTCATACAGCGCATCCTGGAAACCCATCAGGCCCATGCCCACGGGGCGGTGGCGCAGGTTGGAGTCCTTGGCCTTTTGGACCGCGTAGTAGTTGATGTCGATCACGTTGTCCAGCATGCGCATGGCCGTGTTCACGGTCTTGCGCAGCTTGTCGTGGTCGATCTTGCCGTCCTTGATGTGCTGGACCAGGTTCACCGAGCCCAGGTTGCAGACAGCGGTTTCGGTGTCGCTGGTGTTGAGCGTGATCTCGGTGCACAGATTGGACGAGTGCACCACACCCACGTGCTGCTGGGGCGAGCGGATGTTGCAGGGGTCCTTGAAGGTGATCCAGGGATGGCCGGTCTCGAACAGCATCGAGAGCATCTTGCGCCACAGATCCACGGCAGGCACGCGCTTGAACAGCTTGAGCTCGCCGCTGTCGGTCTTGGCTTCATAGGCGGTGTAGGCCTTCTCGAAGGCTTCGCCGTACAGGTCGTGCAGGTCGGGAGCGTCGGCGGGCGAGAACAGGGTCCACTGGCCTGCTTCCATCACGCGCTTCATGAACAGGTCGGGAATCCAGTTCGCCGTGTTCATGTCGTGGGTGCGGCGGCGGTCGTCGCCGGTGTTCTTGCGCAGCTCCAGGAATTCTTCGATGTCCAGGTGCCAGGATTCCAGATAGGTGCAGACCGCGCCCTTGCGCTTGCCGCCCTGGTTCACGGCGACGGCCGTGTCGTTGACCACCTTGAGGAAGGGAACCACGCCCTGCGATTCGCCGTTGGTGCCCTTGATGCGCGAGCCCAGGGCGCGCACGCGGGTCCAGTCATTGCCCAGGCCGCCGGCAAACTTGGACAGCAGCGCGTTTTCCTTGATGGATTCGTAGATGCCGTCCAGGTCGTCCGGCACGGTGGTCAGATAGCACGACGACAGCTGCGAGCGCAGCGTGCCGCTGTTGAACAGCGTGGGGGTGGACGACATGAAGTCGAAGGACGACAGCAGTTCGTAGAACTCGATGGCACGGGCATTGCGGTCGGGCTCGTTCAGTGCCAGACCCATGGCCACGCGCATGAAGAAGGACTGGGGCAGCTCGATGCGGGTCTTGCGCACGTGCAGGAAGTAGCGGTCGTAGAGGGTCTGCAGACCCAGGTAGTCGAACTGCTCGTCGCGCTCGGCCTTCAGGGCCTTGGCCAGACGGGGCAGGTCGTAGTTCAGCAGCTCGGGGTTGAGCAGCTCGTTGTCCACGCCTTTTTGCACAAAGCCGGGGAAGTAGTCGGCATAGGCGGCCTGCATTTCTGCGGGCTGAACGTCGCGGCCCATGACTTCGCGCACGATGGTGTGCAGCAGCAGACGGGCGGTGACGTAGGTGTAGTCGGGGTCTTTTTCGATCAGCGTACGGGCGGCCAGGATGGACGCCTTGTAGACCTCGGCCAGAGGCACGCCGTCATACAGATTGCGCAGGGTTTCGGCCACGATGGGGGCGGACTGGATGTCGGCATTCAGATTGCCGCAGGAAGCGACGATCAGGGCTTCCAGGCGCTCCTGGTTCAGCGGCACGCGCTGGCCGTTGTCGGTCACATGCAGCACGGGCTTGGTGGCGGCAGCGGCTGCCACTTCGGCGACCTTCTTCTGTTCGGCACGTTCCTGGTTGC
Source organism: Comamonas sp. (assembly GCF_009360615.1). Taxonomy (GTDB): domain Bacteria; phylum Pseudomonadota; class Gammaproteobacteria; order Burkholderiales; family Burkholderiaceae_C; genus Comamonas. The sequence goes on along the minus strand of NZ_SPEY01000043.1, from coordinate 5,416 downwards.
GGCGCTCGCGGTACAGCACATAGGCGCGGGCCACGTCCTGGTGACCGGCGCGCATCAGGCCCAGCTCGACCTGGTCCTGCACATCTTCGATATGGAAGGTTCCGCCATCGGGACGCGAACGCACCAGGGCGCGCACCACGCCGTCGGTGAGCTCGTTGACGGTGTCACGCACGCTGGCGGAAGCCGCGCCCTGCGCGCCGCGCACGGCCAGGAAAGCCTTGGTCAGGGCCACGGCAATCTTCTGCGGTGCGAAAGCCACCACATCGCCGCTGCGGCGGATGATCTGGTAGCTGTCATTGGGGGAGGAAGAATTGGCTGCACCGGCGGGTGCGGCAGAAGGCAGTGAGTTCAACGCTTCTTGCATAAGTTCCTCTGAGTCAGTATGTGGATAGGCAGGCAAAGGCCTGCACTGGGGAGCAGGCCATCAAAAACACGATTCGGCGCCTTGGTCTACACATGGTTTGCACAGGGTGTGCACAACTTGTAAACACTAGATATGGGGTCTGAGGCGTCCTGAAACACTACCGGTAGTGTATCGCGCTTAAATCTGGCTAACCTGATGAAACTACTGAATCTGACATTTCAAGCACCGCTTGACAGCGGTGGAAATGACTTCATCCCGCATGAATAAAGGCCCGTGGCACGGTTGCATCCGGCCGGAGGTCGGCCTGGAAATATGTAAAAAATTTGCGTGTTTGATGCAGGCGACAGTTGTTGCGCGCGCGCCATTGACATGCGGCGTCGAAATGCGGAAACGATGGGTGACGCTGGCTTGCAAGAGGAGGAGCGCCTTGCGCTTGTCATCAGTCAAGTTCGGCCTGAATCGACTTTGATTCAAGGGCTGAAGGGCCGGCGGTGCAATCCGGGAATCAGGCAGTGCGTGAAGTGCGAGGCGGAAACTCCCAGGACCGGGTGCTGTCCGCGCTGCCCAGCAGCCGCTGCAACCGCTGCCAGTCAAAGCCCGGGCCGGGGTCCTGCTTGCGCCCCGGGGCGATGTGCTCGTGCCCCGCGATGTAGTGCACCGGGTATTGTGCGGCGATGGCGGTGCACAGCTGCCGCAGGGCCTGGTACTGGGGGGCTTCGAAGCTCAGGCCTTCCAGTCCTTCGAGTTCGATGCCTATGGAGTCGTCATTGCAGCGATCACGCCCGCGCCACTGGCTCATGCCGGCATGCCAGGCTCGGTCGTCGCAGCTGACGAACTGCCAGATCTCGCCCTGGCGTGTGACAAAGAAATGGGACGAGACCTCGAGGCCGCGGATACCCTGGTAATACGGATGGGCGTCCCAGTCCAGCTGATTGGTGAACAGTTGCTGCACCGCGCCTGTGCCGTACCGGCCCGGAGGCAGGCTGATGGAATGGATGACGACGAGGTCGATCTGGGCCTTCACGGGGCGGGGGCCGAAATTGGGAGAGGCCAGGTGACGTGCCGCGCCATACCAGCCGGCTTGCCACGGCTGCTGTGGCGGCAGGGCCTGGGCGTGGGGTGCTGCGGGGTCAGGCATTGTCGCTCTGGTGTTTGCAACCTTCGGCTGGCAGGTCTATGCCGAGCCGGTCGATGCGATAGCGGATCTGGCGCAGGCTGATGCCCAGTCTGGCTGCCGTGGCGGTGCGATTGAAGCCGTTGTCCTGCAGCGCTCTGACCAAAATGCTGCGCTCCTGCTCGTCGAGCCAGCCTTGCAGATCCTCGGGCAGCGTGGCCGGACTGCCTGCATGTGGCGTCAGCGGCGCCGGCACGCCGGTGGCCGATGTCCCGCTGCCGGATGCCGGGTCCGCCGGTGCACTGCCGCCGTCGGCCGGAGGGCCGGATTCGGGCAGGCGCAGCGGGCCTCCATCGCCCAGTGCAATGGCCCGGTGCAGCACGTTCTCCAGCTCTCGCACGTTGCCGGGCAGCGGCAGCCGGGCGATCTGGTCGAGGCCGATGTCGTCCAGCTCCGGAGTGGGCAGGCCGGACTCGCGGGCCAGCTTCTGCAGCAAAGCCTGGCAGAGCTGGCCCAGGTCTTCGCGGCGCTCGCGCAGTGCGGGCAGCTCGATTTCGATGACGTTGAGGCGATAGAACAAGTCCTGGCGGAAATGGCCGCGCTGCACCTGCGCGCTCAGGTCGCGATGGGTGGCGCTGAGGATGCGCACATCGACGGCTTCCTCCTGGGTGCTGCCCAGCGGGCGTATCTTGCGCTCCTGGATGGCGCGCAGCAGCTTGGCCTGCATAGCCAGGGGCAGGTCGCCGATCTCATCGAGAAACAGGGTGCCTCCCTGCGCCGCCTGAAAGTAGCCGGGCCTGTCCTGCGTGGCTCCGGTGTAGGAGCCCTTGCGGGCCCCGAAGAACTCGGCCTCAAGCAGGTTTTCCGGGATGGCACCGCAGTTGACGGCGATCATGGGGCCATCGGCACGCTGGCTGCAGGCATGCAGGGCACGAGCCACCAGCTCCTTGCCCGTGCCCGATTCACCATGGATCAGTACGGGAGCCATGCCCTTGGCGACCTTGGCGATGCGCTGCTTGACGCGTTGCATGGCCTGCGAGTCTCCCACCAGCGCATCCAGGGCGCCCGGCGGGGTTGCCGCCCGGGCATCCTGGGTCGGTGCGCTGCCTCCGGCCGGCAGGGTGCCCGGCTTGGGCACGGCGCCAATGCCTTGCACGGCCGAGGCCACGACCTGGCGGAACTGGCGCAGGTCCACGGGCTTGGTCAGATAGTCAAAGGCGCCGGCGCGCAGGGCTTCCACGGCGTTCTCGGCAGAGCCATAGGCCGTCATGACGATGCAGCGTTCGCTGCGCGACTGATCCCGCAGCTGCAGCAACAGCTCCATGCCGATCCCGTCGGGCAGGCGCATATCGGTGATCACGACATCGAAACTGCGCTCCTGCAGCTGGGCTGCGCCCTCCTGCACCGAGCCTGCGGTTTCCACGCGGTAGCCTTCCCGCAGCAAAGTCAGCTCGTAGAGCGTGCGCAGATCGGGCTCGTCATCGACCACGAGAATGCTGGCTGCTGCGGATGAGTGAGGCGAAGATATCACTGGGCTTACACCATGATCGAGTCAAACAGGGTGTGGCTTGCGAGGGAGGAGGGGCCGCTGCGCAGAGTCACGATGAAGGCATTGCCGTCCGCATCGCCTTGCGGCGTGGCGAGGCTCAGGCGCTGGTAGCTGATGGTGGCGTCGTAGCGCTGGCAGAGCTCGCGGCAGATATAGAGTCCGAGGCCGCTGGATCGGCTCTGGGAGGAAAAGAAGGGCTCGAACAGATGACGCTCGACGCTGGACTCCAGCGGCGCGCCATCGCTCCAGACCATGAACCAGCAGATGTCGTCCTGCGGCGCAAGGCCTTGAATCTGTCCATGCAAGGATCCATGGCCGCTGATCAGTTGCAGGCCCGCCTCGCTGCCGGCGTGGCTGCGGTGGCGCTGGGCATTGTCCAGCAAGTTGATCAGCACGCGGCGCAGATGCTCCTCGTCAAACAGGATATGCCGGGCGGTTGCATTGAGCCGAAGCAGCATCTGGCGGGATGGCGTGGACTGGGTGCGCCATTCATGACTGATCTGGGACAGCAGGTTGTCCAGCGGCAGCGACTGGCCCTGGTGGGGTTGTGCGCCCTGTTGCACGCGCGCCAGGTTGAGGATCTCTTCGGCGATGCGCGCGAGACGGTCGGCGTTCTGGCCGACGATGCGGCACAGCTGCTGCGGGCCGGGCTGGCTGACCAGGTCTTCGGCCAGCAGTGCATTGGCCTGGGTGATGGCGGCCAGCGGGTTGCGTATTTCGTGTGCCACGGCCGCCGACATGCGTCCCATGGAAGCCAGCTTTTCGGTACGCAGCTGTGCTTCCATTTCGCGCAGGTCGTGCAGAAACATGACGCAAAGCGAGTGGCTGGCCTGCGTTTGCGGGCCCTCATCCAGATAGGGGGCCGACACTTCGGTGATGCGGGTGCGCACATGGATGCCCGTGGCGCCCTGCCGCTCATGGGCCTGCAGGTGAATCGTGGCGGACAGCGGCCTGGCATGGGCGAAGCTGGCCTGTGTCGCCTGCGCCAGCGGCTCCCACCAGCTGTGGGCCTGCAGGGAAAAAAGCTGGGGATGATCGATGGGCAGACCCAGCAGTTGCAGCGCAGCCGGATTGGCCTGCAGCACCTGCAGGCTGGAGTCGACCACCAGCACACCGTCGGAGAAGTGGTTGATCACCAGGCTGTTGACCTGCTCCTGGGTCTGGGTGCGCAACCGGTTGAACAGGGCCTGGGAGCGCTCGCGCCTCACGCGTCTGGCCAGCTCGTGCGTGAGGTAGGCCACGCAGAAATAGCCGGCACAGGAAAAAGCCGCCTGGTAATAGGACTGGGCACCGTCGTTGAGGCCACCGTGGTATCGCCAGAAGGTGTAGGCCAGCGTCAGCAGCGTGATGCTGGCCGTGGTGCCAAAGGCCAGCATGAGGCCGCCCAGCGCCGAGGAGATCAGGACGGGAATCGCCAGCAGCGCGGTGTAGTTGAGCGAGCCGACCTGAAAGATCTGCAGCAGAAAGATGGCCGCAATGTCGACGCCGATCACAGGCAGCCATTGCAGGGCTGCGCGAGGTGCCGGCAAATGGCGCCCGGCCGCCAGGCGCAGCACCACGGTCAGCGCCAGATAGGTCAGGCAGATCAGCCAGGCCAGGGGCGAGCTGATGTTCTGCAGCTGCAAATTCAGCGTCTGAAGCAGGATGAGGGCCAGCGCCAGCAGCACGCGGCCGCTGAGGAAGGCCTGCCACAGGCGCACGAACGGTGCGTTGAGGCTGGCGTCCGCACGGCGGCTGATGGCCGCATCCAGCGGGATGGCGGTGTGCTGCCAGGGCGAGGCGGAGTGCTCCATGCGATCAGCTGCGGCCGCTGTCTTGACGGCCCAGGCGGCGGTGTTCCGCGCTGCAAAAGCTCTGGCCCGAAGTGTCGGTCACGGCATCGGCCTGCGGCATATGAAGTCCGCAGTGCGCACAGGCCACCATCGTCTGCGCGGTCTTGAGCGCCGAGGCCGGGGGGCTGTGCGGCACCGCTTCGGCACGGCGCTTGCTGCGCCAGATGCCGACTGCCACGATCACGACCAGAAGGACGAGCAAAAACTTCATGCCGCGCGCTCCAGCAGGACTTCAATCACAAAGCGCGAGCCGACATAGGCCAGCAGCAAAAAGACGGCACCGATATAGAGAACGCGCACGGCGCTCTGGCCGCGCCAGCCGAATCGCCTGCGCCCGAACAGCAGCAGGGCGAATGCCAGCCAGGACAGCAGCGAGAACACGGATTTGTGATTCCATACCCAGGCCTTGCCGTAGAGCTGCTCGCCAAACAGCCAGCCTGCGGCCAGTGTGGCGGTCAGCAGCACAAAGCCCGCTCCGACAAAACGGAAGGTCAGCCGCTCCAATGTCAGCAGCGGCAGTCCGCTGTCGTGGTCTCCTCCCTGACGCATCTGCCGCT
>NZ_SPEY01000119.1 GCF_009360615.1 Comamonas sp. | reverse complement strand
GGGTACGTCGTGTTTCTTGGTGCTCATTGTGCTTACGGACAGGCCGGCTTGCGCCGGCGGTTGATTGTCCGTTTACACAAAATTCTGCACACCCTCGTTTCTCGACCAACCGCAGCGCGCTCGACAGTCGCCCCGCCTTTAGCAACTCCCGCGTGAGGCTTCGCGCGGCAAGGAGAACATCTCTTTGGCCGAGCCATATTCCGCGATTTTTCCACGCTACATGACCGGCACTTCATCGACAATCGACTCCATCACATTGAAGACGTGGCCGGTGAAGATCAGCATCAAGTCTCGCTCCTTGCACAGCTTGGTAAGCAAGGCCAAGACTTGATTACGCACTGTGGCGTCCAGAGCTGACACGAGTTCGTAGCAGACTGGCAGGCGCGGATTCATGGTCAGTGCGCGCGCAATGACTACACGCTACCGCTAGCCACCTGATACCTGATGCGGAAGTCGCGCCAGGAGGGCTGGATTCATGCCGACCTCTTCCAGCATATCCATGTAGCGGCGGGGCCGTGCGTGCTAAGTGGATCAAGTCGAGCAACATCAAGCTGGATTGCCAGCCTCTGATACAGCATCCCAAGCCCTTCCGGAGAATTTCGAGAGGGCTTTGTTTCATGTCTCTCAATCAAAGGTTTGTGATTGGCCACAGGCCGCCCCCATCGAAGCCACACAATCTTGTCAAACAGGCTTGTCAATATAACTAGATCTCTAATATAATTAAGTACACCTACTGCTGAAGGCGAGTAATCGCCAGGAGACAACGATGCTGACTCATGAAGAAAACGAATTGCTGTGCCGCGTAGAAGGCGAAGCCCCCATGGGCAAGCTGATGCGCGAACACTGGACCCCGATCTGCCTGATTGAAGAGGTCCGTGAACCGGACGGCACGCCGGTCAAGGCACGCATCCTCGGCGAAGACCTCGTCGTGTTCCGCGACAGCGAAGGTCGCGTCGGCGTGGTTGGCGAGTACTGCCCACATCGCCGCGCCTCGCTGGTCTACGGCCGCAACGAAGACGGCGGCCTGCGCTGCCTGTACCACGGCTGGAAGTTCGACGTGCAAGGCAACGTGCTCGAAATGGTCTCCGAGCCCGCCGCCAGCAGCATGGCCGAAAAGGTCAAACACACTGCCTATCCGACCAAGGAATGGGGCGGCATGGTCTGGGCCTACATGGGTGCTCAGGACGCCATCCCCGAATTCGTCGCTCCAGCCTGGGCACCGACTGCAGACACCCGTGTGAGCATCGGCAAGGTACTGCTGCCATGCAACTGGGCACAGATCCTCGAAGGCGCCATCGATTCCGCACACAGCTCTAGCCTGCACTCGTCGGATTTTGTGCCGGCACGCGTGACCGGCGCCGAAGCCACGGACAATAACTGGCTGCGCCCCTCCACCGACAAGGCTCCCCGCCTGCAAGTCCAGCGCACCGAATATGGTTTCCGCTACGCCGCCCTGCGCCGCCCGATCTTCAATGCCTCCACGCACGACTATGTGCGCTCGACCGTGTTCGTCGCACCCGGCACTGTGCTGATTCCGCCGAACAACCTGTACAACGTCGCCAACGTCAACGTTCCGATGGACGACACCAATACGGTGTTCTACTTCATCGCCTGGGGTGATGCAGCTACCACGCCGGAAACCGAAACCTGGCGCAAGTTCCTGCATACTCAAGTCGGCCCAGACCTTGATGAACGCTACCGTCCTCTGCGCAATCACGAAAACCGCTTCTGGCAAGACCGCCAAGCTATGAAGGCCGGCAACTTCACCGGCATCACCGGCTTCCCGAACCAGGACATCGCCATGTGGGTCACGATGGGCCCCATCGCCAACCGCTCGGACGAACGCCTGGGTGCCAGCGATCTCGCCATTGTCGAGTTCCGTCGTCGCATGCTCGATGCCATCGCCGAATACAAGCAGGACGGCAAGGCCATCGGCACCGGTGCCAAGACAATCCCTGGCACGATCTGCTCATACCAGGCTGTGGTGCCGAAGGAAACCGACTGGCGTGAATACCAGGTCCGCTACGTGAGCGCCAAGCATGCCGTGTCGGACGAACAAGCCGCCGAGGCCGCGACCGACTACCAGGTCAAGCAGTAATCAACGGATGGAACTGGCCATGGAACAGCGCCGTTTACGGATCGGGGTTGCAGGACTGGGGCGGGCATTCTCGCTGATGCTGCCCACCTTCCTTCAGGACCCCAGGGTCCAGCTCGTTGCCGCGTGTGACCCGCGCGAGGAAGCTCGGCAGCAGTTCGCTGCCGACTTCAACGCAAGGACTTACACAGACGTGCAGGACCTGGCCGAAGATCCGAATGTGGAAGCCATCTACGTGGCCAGCCCGCACCAGTTCCACGCCCAACACACCGAGATTGCCGCAGCCAGGGGCAAGCATGTGCTGGTCGAGAAACCGATGGCGCTCAACGCGGCTGACTGTGATCGCATGATCGCGGCCTGCCGCGCCGCGAACGTGCATCTGATCGTCGGGCACTGCCACAGTTTCGATACGCCGTACCGGCGCACGCGCGAGCTAATCCGCTCGGGCGATTTCGGTGCGGTGAAGATGATCCAAGCTTTCAACTACACCGATTACCTGTATCGTCCGCGCCGGCCCGAAGAACTGATGACGGCCGAAGGCGGTGGTGCCGTCTTCAGCCAGGCTGCGCACCAGGTCGATATCGTGCGAATGCTCGCGAGCTCGCGTGCCACGCGCTTGCGCGCAAGCGTCGGTCGCTGGGATCCGTTGCGCCCGACCGAAGGCGCCTATTCCGCCCTGATCTGGTTCGAGAACGGCGCCTATGCCTCGCTCTCGTACAACGGCTACGGTCACTTCAACAGTGACGAGTGGACTGGCTGGATCGGTGAAATGGGCGATCACCTGAATCCGGATGCCTACGGGAGTGCGCGCAAGCGTCTGGCCACCATTGCCTCGGCAGAGGACGAAGCCAAGCTCAAGGCTGCCGGTACGTACGGTGGTGCCGCCTACAAGCAGCCCTCGTGGGCAGCAGAAGAGCCGGCACGCAGTCATCAGCATTTCGGCCCGGTGATCGTGTCCTGCGAACGTGCCGACCTGCGCCCCCTACCCGATTCCGTCGTCGTGTACGGCGACAAGCAGCGCGAAACGCTTGCGCTTTCGCGCCCGACCGTGCCGCGCGCCGAGGTGATCGACGAACTATACGATGCCGTCATCCTGGGCCAAGCCCCCCTGCATGATGGGGAGTGGGCAAAAGGCACGCTGGAAATCTGCATCGCGATTCTGAAGTCGAGCGAAACGGGTACGGACGTACTGCTCTGACGGCAGGCTCCAGGAAAGAAAAAACCTCGCAATGCGAGGTTTTTTCTTTCCTGGAGCCTGCTCAACAGTTTTCGCACTCCTCGCCGCGAGCGGCAATCAGGTGCCCCATTTCCCGGGTGGAAGGAATCCGCAGCACGGAGTCATGCACCTTCTCTGCTTCGTCGCGTGCCATGTTTTCGATGATCGTGAGCAGCACCTTGCGCGCGATATCGATCTCCGAGCCTTTCAGGCCCTTGACGCTGATCTCGTTCACTTCTTCGGCCAATGGAACCAGCTTGCTTTCCAGGCTGCGACCGCGAGGCGTGAGATACACGTGGGTATTCTTGCGATTGCCGGGCGCATAGCGGCGTTCGACGTATCCCAGCTTCTCCATCGCCGACACCGCACTGAAAGTGGTCGGCGTGGTGGTACCTGCCTCGTCACTTAGTTCCTTCTGCGTCAGTCCATCGGTGACCCACAGAATGCGCAGAAACGCCCAGTGACCGAAAGAAACTTCATACTGAGCCAGGCGCATCTGCAGCCCCCGAACCATCGCCCGGCCTGCATCCTTCACCAGGTGAGCGAGACGATCATCCGGTACGGCCTCGCGCCAATGCCGCAGGATCGGGTTCTCTTTGGAATCCGGTGCCTTGCTGGAAGAGGGTCTGGCTGTCATGCTTTCTCCTTCACGGCCATCGTCAGACTGCTTGAAATCATAGTGCCTTCACAAGTGCACGGACCGCTTCCCCGGTTCTGCACTCATGCTTTGTCAATTCAAAAGGTATGCCAACCACACCGATACGAACAAGCCGAGCACCACGGTATCGGTACGGATACCTTGCGCCATCGCAGGGCGAGTGCATTGTAGACGTGATGCTGCGGCTAACGGAAAAGCAGACTGTACATACAAAACGCCGCGCACTTGGTCGACCAAGTGCGCGGCAATATCCGCAGCAGCTGATGAGATCAGATCTTGAAGCTCTCCAGGCTGGCCGGGTGGAACAGCTCAGCAGGCTGGAGGCGGCGGCTCGACAGTCCTTCGGCATGGTGCTGCGCGAGGAAACGGTCAACCACATGGGCATTCTCGGCAAAACCATACGACCAGAAATCCTGGCCCATCAGGCGGCGCGCATTGCGCAGTTGGTCCTCGATGAACGGAAGCGTGACCTTGGTAGCCGAAGTGTCGCTCAGGCGCGTCAGTGCCACCGCCTTGGAATGCTCGAAGGCCTTGACCAGTGCGCCGGGCAGCCAGGGATGCTGCTCTGCCAGGGTCTTGCGCACGCCTAGCGTGTGCATGATCGGGAACAGCTTGCGACGCTCATACCATTCGGCAGCAGCCTTCTGCGGGTCCTCGAACAGGTACTTGACCTGCGGGTGACCGCGGTCGAAGCACGACGGGGCACGCGGCCCGATCACGCCATCGATTTCGCCATCGGCCAGCAGGTTCGAGATGGTACGGCCTTCCGGCGCATTCACCAGCGACACACCTTCGGGCAGCTTCAGCGAGATCTTCTCGATGCGGGTCGGATCTTCGTAGCCGCCGCGCACCCACTGGATGTCGGAGGCCTTCACGCCGTACTCCTCTTCCAGGAACATGCGCACCCACACATTGGCGGTCAGCTGGTATTCGGGCACGCCGATGCGCTTGCCCTTGAGGTCGGCAGGGCTGTTGATGCCGCGATCGGCACGCACGTAGACCGAGCTGTGGCGGAATGCCCGCGAAGGGAACACCGGCACGGCAATGTACGGCGAGGTGCCGGCTGCGGTCTTCACCGAGTAGCTGCTGAGCGACAGCTCGCAGATGTCGTAGTCGGCGGTGCGGAACGCACGGAAGAAGATTTCTTCCGGATCCTGCAGCATGAACACCGGGTCCACACCGTCGATCTGGACGTCGCCGTCGATCAGCGGACGCATCCGGTCGTAATTGCCCACCGCGATGGACAGTTGAAGCTTGCTCATGTTGATTCCTTTGTGACGATCAAAATCGATTCGGAGCGCATTGTCATGCGCCTGTTTGTGACGCCTGCTGGCGTGGCACGCCAAAGAAGACGGCAAGGCCTCCGATGAAGACCAGCGCAGCCACCAGCAAAATGCCAGCCGAGAAACTGCCGGTAGCGCTTTTCACCCAACCCAGGACGATGGGCGCAAAAAAAGCTCCGACCTGCCCCAGACTGCTGATGACGCCAATCCCGCCTGCTGCAGCCTCACCCGTGAGATAGTTCGGCGGAATGGTCCAGACAATAGCCGCCGCAGCGAAATAGCTCACCGAAACCAGGCTCAGGCATACAATCGCAGCCACCGGGCTTTCTGTAAACAACGTCAGCATCAACGCGCCAATGGCACCAGCGGTGGTCGACAGGGCGAAATGCCAGCGGCGCTCCAATCGCAGGTCGGAGCTGCGGGCAATAAACAGCATGGCAACGGCACCGACCAAGTAAGGCAGGGCCGACAGAAAGCCGATGTGCAGCATGTTGGAAACGCCCGTCTGCTTAATGATGGTGGGCGTCCAGTAGTTCAGGATCGTGCCGCAAATGGGTACCGTGGCCCAGCCTGCAGCAATCACATAGACGCGCGGATCACGCAAAGCGGCCATCAGGCTGCTCGGAGCGTTCTCCGGTTTCTGGCGGTTCTCTTCTTCCAGGGCGTTCAGGACGATGAGCTTTTCCTGATTGGTCAGCCACTTCGCATCCTGTGGTTTGTCGGTCAGGTAGAACCAAGCCACAATGCCCGCGACCACGGCCGGCAGGCCTTCTAAGAACAGCAGCCACTGCCAGTTGCGAAAGCCCCAGACTTCATGGAAGTTCTCGAGGATCAGACCCGACAGCGGACCGCCGATGATGCCGGCCACAGCAATCGCCAGCAGGAACCGCGACGTGATGCGGGCGCGGAGCTTGGCGGGATACCAGAACGAGAGATAAAGAATGATGCCGGGCCAAAAGCCTGCTTCCGCCGCGCCAAGCAGCGTCCGGGCCAGATAGAACTGCCACGGGGCGTTCATGAATGCCATGGCAGTAGAAATCCCCCCCCACAAAAGCATGATCCGCGTGATGGTCTTGCGTGCGCCGATGCGCCTGAGCAGCAGCGTGCTCGGCACCTCCAGCAGGATGTAGCCAATGAAGAACAGACTCACGCCCAGACCGTAAGCGGCATCGCTCAGACCAAGATCGTGCTTCAGATGCAACTGCGCAAAGCTGATATTGACGCGATCAAGATAGTTGAGCACCCAGCAGAAGAACAGAAAGCTCATCAGCCTGAGAGTGATCTTGCGATAGGTTGTCTCGACGGTTGCCGGGTCGGAAGTTTGATGCGGAAGCGCACCCACGTAGTTCAACGTGGAATCTGTCATTTCGGAGTCTCTTGGAGGCGTTTTGTCTGCTGCCGGCTTGAGCTGGCGGAGCAGCGAACACGTCTGAGTTCGCTTTACCGGCCGCCGCAATCAAGCCTTTATTGCTAGAAATCTATTCATTAGATATCTATTTATTAGATTACGAGGCTTCGAGAGTAGCGACAAGCAGGGTTTTCCCCTGGCGCGAAACCGTGCGCAAGTCAACTACTCCGCTTGCATAATTAGATCTCTAACAATAGAATTGCAAATATTGTCGAGCAAGTAAAGGAAGACAGGCATGACCACCCAGGAAAGCGGCTTTCTGCGTCTGAAGATCGCGGAGAAGGAAAAGATTGCACGCGACATCTGGCGCTTTGAACTTACCCATCCAGAGGGCGCGCCGCTGCCCCCGTTCGAGGCTGGCTCGAATCTGACGCTGGTGGCCCCCAACGGCATGCGCCGCAGCTATTCGCTCTGCAACGACTCGCAAGAGCGCAATCGCTATGTCATCGCCGTGAAGCGCGACAGCAATGGCCGTGGCGGCTCGATGAGTCTGGTCGACGACACATCCGCAGGGGATTCGATCGAAGCCTCTCTGCCGCGCAACGAATTTCCGCTTGATGAACGCGCCAAGTCGTTCATTCTCGTGGCTGGCGGCATCGGCATCACGCCCATGCTGTCCATGGCACGCCAGTTGAAGGCGGAAGGCCTGCGGGACTTCAAATTGTATTATCTGGCTCGGGATCCAGAGGGCACGGCCTTTCTCGACGAGCTCAGCAGCGACGAATGGCGCTCGTTGGTGAAGATCCACCACAGTTTCGGCGACCCGGCGAAAGCATTCGACTTCTGGGCCTTATTCGAGCGTCCCAAGGCTGCACATGTCTATTGCTGCGGACCGCAGTCGCTGATGGATACCGTTCAGGACATGACAGGCCACTGGCCGTCCGGCACCGTTCACTTTGAAAGTTTCGGCGCCGGCAATGCCAACACAAAGGAAAACACGCCATTCACGGTGCAGCTTAAGCGCACCGGCACCTCATTGGAAATTCCGAGCGACCGCTCGATTCTGGACGTTCTGCGTGCCTCGAACGTGCGCGTGGCAAGCTCCTGCGAAAGCGGTACCTGCGGCTCCTGCCGGGTAGGATTGTGCTCGGGCGAAGCGGACCACCGGGATCTCGTGCTACGGGACGATGAAAAGGATGCACAGATTATGGTCTGCGTATCGCGTGCAAAATCTGCGGAATTGGTACTGGACCTCTGAGCCACCAGCCACTTCGGTTGGCACGGCCAGGCATTGGCCTACCAACATAACAAGGGACATTGAACATGGATGAGCAGACTTCTACCTCAGCCACCAGGGCTCGGGATGCCAGTGCACCCACGCCGGTCGACGACAACAGTCTCGCCTGGACCGATGCACGCTTACTGGGATTTACGCCCATGGATGATGTGCATGAGGAGTTCTACGCGACTGCGCTGAAACTGGTGACCTGCACGGAGAAGAATGCCGCCCAGGCCATCGAACAGTTCGAGCAGCATGCCATCAGCCATTTCGAGCAGGAAGATGAATGGATGCGCACCACGAACTTCCCTCCTCGGGACTGCCATCTCGACGAGCATGCAGCAGTGCTGAAGTCGGTCCGCGAGGTCAAGGAAGCTGTTGCACAAGGACAAGCCGGCGCCGACATAGTCCAGGATATCGGCATGGCCCTCTTCCAGTGGTTCCCAGGTCATGCAGACTATCTGGATTCCGCACTGGCCGCCTGGATGACCAAGCTGAATATGGGCGGCAAGCCCATCGTGTTGCGACGCAAGCTTTGACAGTGCTCCAAGGAGCATCCGAGACACCCCTCTCCCCAAGCCAAGACCCAGATATCCCCACCAGAACGCGGGATCCATGCTCTATTTGATCCCAGGTTTTGATGGTGCAATCTTTTACCTTGAATGGAAGGAAGCACTATGGGCCAGGTTCTGCACGGGAGCGCCACAACGGCAGAGGCAGTCCGTCGAGCAATACAAAATAGTCAAGAGAGCCTGAGAGCGCTTTCTGCGCGCTATGGCATCAATCAGAAGACGGTGGCGAAGTGGAAGAAGCGGGCCTCGGTCACCGATCTACCAACAGGGCCGAGGCGGCCGCGCTCCACCGTTTTATCCGTTGAGGATGAGGCTGCGATCGTCGCCTTTCGCAGGCATACCTAGCTGCCACTGGACGACTGCCTTTATGCACTGCAACCGACCATCCCGTATCTGACGGCTCCTCGCTGCATCGATGTCTGCAGCGTCATGGCATCTCGCGGCTACCAGAGGTGGGTGGCGGCAAGCCTGCCAAGAAGAAGTTCAAGATCTACCCCATCGGCTACTTTCACGTCGACATTGCCGAGGTGCAAACAGCCGAAGGCAAGCTCTATCTGTTTGTGGCCAATGACCGAACTCCATGCCAAGGCCGGCAAGATGATTGCTGCACAGTTCTTGCGCAATCTGATCAAGGTAGTGCCATACGCCCTCCATACGGTACTGACCGATAACGGTATCCAGTTTGCGAACCGTGCCTGCGATCGGTACGCTGGCGATCACATTTTTGGCCGCGTCTGCACTGAACATGGCATTGGACATCGCCTCACCAAGATTAAGCATCCCTGGACTAATGGCCAGGTTGAGCGAATGAATCGGACCATCAAAGAAGCTACCGTCAAACGCTTCCATTACGACGATCACGAGCAGCTACGACAGCATCTGGCGGACTTCATCGATGCCTACAACTTCGGCCGAAGACTCAAGACGCTCAAGGGCTTGACCCCGTATGAATTCATTTGCAAGCAGTGGACATCCGAGCCCAAACGCTTCAGGATTGATCCAATCCATCAAATGCCGGGACTAAACAACTAGGACGTGTCATCTAATACGATAGTTGCTACGTTATCAGTAGCGTCATTCGTAGACATGCACTGACCAATGCCCAATGGGAGCAAATCAAAAGCCTACTTCTTGGCAGGGCCGGGCATGTGGGCGCTCCTGCCAAAAATAGCCGTCTCCTTGTTGACGCTGTGCTGTATCGCTATCGCTGCGGTATTGCTTGGCGCGATCTGCCCCAGCGCTTTGGCGACTTTCGAGTCGTTCACCTGCGCCACATGCGCTGGAGCCGCTCGGGCGTGTGGCTGCGGGTGTTTGAAGCACTCAGTGCGCTGCCTGATAACGAGTACGCCATGATCGATGCAACCATCGTGCGTGCCCATCAGCACAGCGCGGGTGCAAAAAGGGGGCAAAGCCAAGCCATCGGTCGCAGCCGAGGAGGTTTGAGCACCAAGATCCATGCCACCGTTGACGCTCTTGGCAACCCCACTGGTTTCCATCTCACAGCAGGGCAGGCATCGGATTTGGAAGGTGCAGATGTCTGGCTTGCGCGCACCGACGCGCAAGCCGTGATTGCCGACAAAGCGTATGACGCCCATGAACGCGTGGTTGAACCACTGCTGCGCCAGGGCAAGCAGGTTGTCATTCCCAGTATTCGGACGTGCAAAACTCAGCGCGGGTATGACCGCCATGTCTACCAAGAGCGGAATCTCATTGAGAACTTCTCTGCGCGGTTGAAGCAGTACAGGGGCATTGCCACGCGTTATGACAAAACGGCAGCGGCATTCTTGGGAGGGATCCACCTTGCGGCCGCTGTCGTCTGGCTCAATTGATGACGAGCCCTAGGGATATCACCGACCAAAAATCACGCTAGCCCTCTAATAATAATTTTAGACGTCTAATAAAATAGAGGTGAGGCATGTCAATGAAGAGAAGCAGTTGCGACGCAGAGAACAAGATTTTGTGCGCCGCAGCCGAAGCTGCCTCCACCATCTAGAAGAGGTGGCCAAGCCCGACTTCGCATCAATCTGCGTCGCCCGCATGCCGACATCGTTGCTGCTGGCTGCAAATGTGCATGTCATTTTTTAGACAGGAATTGTGCGGACATCTTAATGCCGGTACATGAGCGGATGGCGTCGGTGCCGTAAGAAATCACAAAAATCAGGAGACATGTCATGACAAGAGGAACTTTCTTGAAAATATCGGCTGCAATTGCCCTCCAGGCGTTGTCAATCTTTGCCTATGCTGATAGCGATTTCCCGAACAAGCCCGTAAAGCTGGTCATACCCTACGCTCCAGGGGGACTGCCGGACACCGTGGCCCGGGTTCTAGCCGAGAAAATGCAGGCAGACCTCAAGCAGCCGGTAATTGTCGAAAACAAGCCCGGCGGCGGCGGCGGCGTCGCCGTCACGGCCATCAAGCAATACCCTGCTGATGGACATACCCTCCTGGTTACGGACGGCCCTCTGCTAGCGGTTTCTCCGATCATTATCAAGAACCTCAAGTACGATGCCCAGAGAGATCTGGATCCCGTTTCCCTGGTCGGTGTGGCCCCTCTGCTCCTGGTAACGAACTCTTCCGCCCCCTTCAAGAACATGCAGGATTTCATTCAATATGCGAAAGAGCATCCTGGCGAGTTGAATTACGGGTCTTCCGGAATCGGTTCAATCCACCACCTGACGGCAGAGGCCATGGCCCATTCGCTGGGCATCAATGTCAAGCATGTCCCATTCAAGGGTAGCTCCGCCTCCATTCCGGCACTGATCGGCAACCAAGTCGACATAACATTCGCCTCCCCCCCGAACCTGACGGGCTTCGTCCAAAGTGGCAAGGCCAGAATACTGGCGACCAACACCTTGGCTCGCAGCAAGGCCAATCCGGACATTCCTGCCATTTCCGAGTACGCCAAGAACTTCGACTTTGGCTTTACCGTGGTCATGCTGGCCAAGAAAGGAACGCCTGAGGCGTATCGGAACAGGATCAGCGATTCGGTCAAGAAAGCCGTCAACGATCCCGAAGTGAAGAGCAAACTGGAAAAAGCAGGAGTCGACTCCATTGCTGGAGGTCCTGCCGAGTTGGCGGCAAAGCTCGCATCTGAAAATAGCCGGGTCATTGCAGCGGCCAAGCTGGCCAACCTGAAACCGGAATAGAACCGGAAGCCTATTGCGACGACCTCGCAAACGCGGCTGTCGGGCCCGCTCAGGCTCATTCCGACCACCGCCGAGGGACGGGATCCGAGCGTGGCGACCAAGAGCATCTATGGCTTCTGGGCCACCAGGGATTTGCCTGCGGCGGAATTCGCCCATCTGAGCGATGCCCTGCGCAAAGTCACCGAACTGCCCGACGTAAAGCAGCGCCTGGAAACGCTGGGCGTGCTGCCGACCAGGGAGTCCCCAACAACCTTTGCCCAGAACATCGAAGAAGAGCTCAAACAAACTCGTGCGGTGCTGACACGGGCAGAAGTCCAACCAGAGTGATGAGCTAACAGCCACTCATGCGGATGCTGGAAGGTTGCGCGTAGGGCTGCCCGTAAAGAATCAAGCGCATTGTGAAGAAGAGGAATTGGGGCAAAGGCCCCAAACAAAATGAAGGAGGCACCAATGATCGGACTAGCCAAGCATGCTGTGGCATGCGCTGTGTTGCTCAACGTTTGCGGAGCTGCAAACGCGCAAGGAAATGTCACCATTTATGGACGCATGGACTCCGGCGTCGACTCGCCCCGCTCGGGCGGCTCCAGCATCAGTCGCGTGTATTCGGGCGGCAGTGCTGGTAGTAACCTAGGTTTCCGAGGTGTAGAGAACCTGGGAGGAGGGCTCTCCGCCGTTTTTCGCCTAGAGCAAGGCTTCTATCTCGATGAAGGTACATTGGCCCAAGGCGGCCGTGCGTTCGGGCGCGAAGCATCGGTTGGCCTCAGCGATACAAGGCTCGGTACCGTGCAGATGGGGCGCATTCCTACGCCCTACTATTCAGTACAGGGTAATGTGGATGCCTTCATCTGGGAGGGGGCGGGCGGGCTGCTGTCGCTCACCCGAAACATCAACACAACAACGCAGCGTCAGGTGTTGCCGATGGGGATAGCGGCGCGCCAGGACAACGCCATCAGTTATGTATCCCCACGTTGGGGTGGCCTTGAGGTGCGCGGGCAGTATTCCTTTGGCGAGAAGTCCGCGACGATCGGTCGCGGTTACGGAGTATCTGCACGCTATCAGGTTGATAGCTTTGACCTCAATGCTGGCTTCCAACAGCAGGATGGCGCGGACAACGCTGCTTCAGGCAAGGTCTCGGCAATGGTGCTTGGGGGGTCCTATGATGCCCGCTTCGCCAAGTTTTTCTTCGGTACGACGGTTGAAAAGAACTCCTGCAGCACCTGCACCGGCACCATCGCCCGAATGCCTGGGACTTCAAGGAGCGAGTTCAGGCTGACCAACGTTGGCGTACGCGTGCCATTCGGGCCGTTCACCGCCATTGCCCAGTTCACTCGAGTTAACGACCGTTCCGACTACACGACCTCGACTGGCAATCGCGATGCCAATTGGATTGCCCTTGGCGGTGACTATGACCTGTCTAAGCGAACGCGTCTCTACTTTGGCGCCGCACGGATTACCAACAAGAACGGATCGCAGTATGTACTGGGCACCGGAACTGCTCAAGCTCCAGCAACTTTAGTCGGCTCGGCGAACGGAAGCTCGCGCAATATCTACATGGGAGTCCGGCACAACTTCTGAGGGCCGCCCTAGGAAACCTCTGCATAAGTCCTCAACGTATGTGCTTGCACATGCGTGCCGGGTGCGGCAGCATCCCGGCTCATGCAGCAATTCGATCTCGGCTTGAACCTTTCCACCAAGAAAACACGCAAACGCGAATTCCTTGAGCAGATGCAGCAGGTGGTGCCTTGGAAGGATCTGGTGGCATTGATTGCACCTTACGCCCCTGAAGGGCGTAAAGGGCGGCCACCGTTTCCCGTAGAGATGCTGCTGCGCATTCACTTCATGCAGCAGTGGTTCAACCTCAGTGATCCTGCCATGGAAGAAGCGCTGCATGACATGCCCTTGTTTCGGGACTTCGTTGGCTTGTCATGGGACAGTGCCGTTCCCGACGAAAGCACCATCTTGCGTTTCCGTCATTTGCTGGAGACACACAAGCTGGCCGAGCAAATTCTGCAGACGGTCACGGACTTACTGGAGAGCAAAAAGTTGCAGCTTCGCACGGGAACCATCGTGGATGCCACACTGATTGCGGCACCCAGCTCGACCAAAAACAGCACCAAATCGCGTGACCCTGAGATGCACCAGACCAAGAAAGGCAACCAGTGGTACTTTGGTATGAAGGCACATATCGGCGTGGATGCTGATTCTGGGTTGGTGCACACCGTGCGGGGCACATCGGCCAACGCCAACGATGTCGTTGAAGCTAACAGCCTGCTGCATGGGCAAGAAATCGATGGATACGCCGATGCTGGCTATCAGGGTGCAGACAAACGTCCCGACATGCCAGAGCCAACACCCGAGCGCAAATTCCAGTGGCATATCGCCATGAAGCGCAGCCAGCGCAAGGCCCTGGATCCTCAGCAGCCGATATCGGCCATGCAAGAGCAGCTCGAGCAGGTGAAATCCAAAATCCGGGCCAAAGTCGAGCACCCATTCAGAGTCATCAAACACCAGTTTGGTCACATCAAAGTTCGCTACCGAGGCTTGAGAAAGAACACCCAGCAATTGCACACCTTGTTTGCTTTGGCGAACTTGTGGATGGCTCGTGGCCGCTTGCTGGCAAACAGCTAATTCCAGCCTGTTGTGGGCGCTGAAAAAGCAAGATGCCCGCCAAATGCGGGCATCTTGAGTGCCAGAGGCCAGCGGACCTCACGCTAGTTCAAGCACTATCACGCTTGAATTCGGGTTATGCAGAGGTTCCCTAGGCGCAACAAAGCATCCTTTCAATGCTTTGTTGCGCCTAGAGGTGCGCCGTCCTGCACAGGGCATCCCGCCTCCTTAGCATGGCAAGAACAGGCGTGATGCCGATCCCTCCGGCCACCAACACGCTATGGGAGGCAGTCTCGACCAGGGGGAAATGATTGTGCTGTCCGCTAATCTGGATGACGTCCCCGACCCTCAGCTTTTGATGGACAAAGCGTGAACCGCCACGACTGGCTGGGTCCAGGGACACCGCCACCACATAGCGACGGCGTTCGCCGCCTGCGAGAACGCCAAGGTGACGCACATCAAAAAGACCAACGGCTATGAAGAGGATGGTCATTACCGTGTCGAATTCACGTACGACATCGAGCTCAAGGACCCCGACACCTTGAAGCGCATGCGCCAGACCTACCAGGAGGAGCGTGACCGCGTGAAAGCCTGGGAGGATGCCGGAAAGGCCGACCAGCAGCAAATCGCAACGCTCAAGACTGAGATCCTGGCGTTACGCAAGGAACACAACAGCAGCGCCCCCCGTCGCGAAGACTTCAACTTCAACAATCCACCGGGAATGGGTTTCCTGGAAGAAGACGCATATCGGAAAGCGCTGATCCAGTGGGAAAACGAGCATCCGCTGCCAAGCAGCCTGCGCCAGAAGATGCAGGCGCTCGATGCGATGGAGCAGGAAGCACGGCAAAAGCAAGAGCGCGACCAGCCCACGAACACCATCTACAACAAGGTGACAGACAGCGTCTGGTCCATGTACGTTGCAGGATGCCCGAATGGAGGCTCCACCAAGTTTTTGTATCCTGCGCTGCTTCAGATCCGCAACGATGCCGCCAAGGCACAGGACGTCCTGTACTGGCTGCAAGATCAGCAGCTTCAGATGAAGGGCAAGATCACCATGCGCAAGACTGAGAACGGTTGGCGAGCACTCAGCGAGGGCTGAGCCCTAAAGCACACCCGTTATGGATGCCCAGCGCCTAGTGCGCTGGGCATCCATGAATACACTTCTTTTTTTTTATATTAACGTGTGGCATGTGCGGAAACAGGTTCGCGCAACTGTCGATATACCTCTGCCACTAACAGATTCGCCAAGCCCTTGAACACCTTTTCATGTCGCAAAGCTTGATCGACCATACTGTAATGACTCTCTAAAGCGTCCACCACTGCATTATTGAGTTTGGTTTCGTATGCGCCATTAGCAAATGGCATCCACCGTATCGTTGGCCTGCGCTTGCTCCTGAAGGGTTGGGTCATCAACCATCTTGCCGATCAACATGGTGATGTAGCCCTTGAAATCGGCATCTGAAAGGTTTCCCGAGAACACTTCGTTCATCTTTTGATGATGACGGAGAGTCGGTCTTCCGGGTCTTTTGGGTCTTCCCAGGCTTGCCCCCGCCCGTGCCTATGGACTTCATCGGTTCGCCCGTGCCGGATTCCAGCCGCCGGGCAATCGGCATATGCCCGAGGCTTCCTGCCTCCTCGGTTGCGCACAATCGGTCCTCGAATGCAGGACCGCGCAATGCTCGACCCCAAGACGCTGCAGGCGATGGATTCCGCGGCGATGGCCGAGGTCCCCAACCGCATGCTGGCCGAGTTGGTCACCAAGAACCACCAGTTGCAGCCCAGTCGCTGGTCGCCGCGGGCTCCCATGAATGCGGTATTTGGTTTACAAAACGTCCAGCTAGATTCTGGCCGTTCCTAGTTGGAGGCAATGAGGATGAGGGTCTGTTACCTACTTGCAATCGCAGTATTGCTTTGGACCGGCTTACTAGTTCACGCATCCCCCTCAAATGACATTTCTCATGCGTCGCCTCACGGCTGCGAAATCATGGCCAAAGATTTGGAGGGAATGAATAGCCTTCCGAATACCCCTGAGGTAAACACTGCGCGTGCCGCGAAGTTGTACGCATACGCCAACAGAGGCTGCGGAAAAGCCACAGAGGCTCACAAAAAAGAATTTCTCGACTCGTATCGCCAACTTTCATCAGAATGCAAGCGAGCCCGGGGCAGAAACTGCGACCCGTTGAAAGACGCTGAACGCCCGTCAGCTCAGGCGAGCAGCGCGAATCCCCTCTCCCCGGATATCAACGGGAGCGGCCGCAAGGCCGCGCGCCCAGTGACAAATGCCAACGATAGCGTGCGCCCCATTTGGCCTTCGGACATGGAGCCCGGCAACATCTATTTCGTCGTTGAGAGCGGCTTCGAACAGGACGCTCCCATTATGGTTTCAGCCTCCAGTGGACAAGAGGCTGTGGCTCGGGTTCAAGCCGCTCGGGCAAACGACCGTTATCTGCGCCCCGCCACCTATCAACTCTTGGCAGGCCGGGAGTGCATTGGCCCGGCCTGGGGAGCTGTAGTTAGCAACGCGGGCGGTTCTCGTTGGGGTGGCGCTTGCGCCAAGACACCAGCCGCGGCCATCGAAGGGGCATTTGCCGGATGCCGGCAAGAGAACCCGCAAAGCCAGAATTGCGAGCTTGAAGTTTCCGTCGTGCTGGCACTGAGTGGCAATACCTCATGGAGCCCCGGAATCAGTTCCGGTGGTCACAATGGCCTACGCGGTAGATTTGGCTCATACAACGCACAGACCTGGATGGAGCAGTACACACAGAGTCCCGTCAAAAGCATGCAGCAGGCGCTTACGGGTTTTGACAAAGCATGCGCCGATGGACGGCCATGCTACAAGACCTCATCAAATATGGGCTGCATCCACACAACCCCACATTCAGAGACGCTCGAAAAGTGCATGGACAGGAAGCTGACACCTGCTGGATTGAGCGGCTCGATACGTAGCCGCATACGCTAAGAAAATTCTGAACGCAGAACTACTGGACGACCTGGTTCGCTATGTCACCCGGCAATCCCTCATTGAAGTGTGCACGGGCCACATAACCATTTCAGGCCGGGGCAGTAGGCTGTCAGCGCCGGTACCACCTCAGCTTCTACTGTTGCCTCCCAACCACGCAACCTTTGATTGCGAGATGGTGCAGTACAGTGGGAGAGCAAAAGGTGGCTTTGAATCACTCCGACCCGGGGCGATTCAGGGCTCACTTGCCACGCCATCAGCAAACATCGCCTCAATGACTGACTCATCCACCCCGGCCTGAGCGAGAAGCGCGCGCGAATCCGTTCCGCGGAGTACCGGGGTACGCAACTGGGGAGCTAAAAGCTCACTGGAGGTAACACCGACCCCGGGCACGGGTAGCCACGCAGCACGTCCAAGATGAACTTCTCTTCAATGGCTTGGCGCACAGAATACACATGGAAGGGCACGGGCGTGCCGTCCGTGCCCGTTCGCCCAAACAGCTCCATGATCTGGGGTTTAGGCGTCGCCGTAAAAGCGTAGTACGACACATTGATCGGTCACGGGCGCAAAATCATGCTGCTAAAGCATCCACTCGTAACACACAATCCAGTGCCCTATTCGCTGGCTTGTCTCACATAACTTTGTTTTTTTGTGGAAACTCGATCACGGCAGCACCCTCGCGCAAGCGATCCAAGTAATCAGCCCACTGCTGAACCTGATCGAAGCGCTTTGCCAAGTACTTCGTCCGGTTGTAGCTACGTCCGTTGGCATCCTTGACGGCATGCGCCAGATTGGCCTCAATCGCCAGCGGATCAAGGTCAAGCTGATCGACCAACATGGTTCTGGCACTCGCTCGAAAACCATGCCAGCTTTGCTCTTCGCCAACTCCCAGGCTGTACAGAGCTGTACGCACAGAGTTATCGGACATTGGGCGGTCGTGGTCACGTTGACCAGGGAATACATATCGTCCACGGCCACTAAGCGGCAGCAATTCACGCAGCATCGCCACAGCTTGCTTTGGCAGTGGCACCACATGCGGTTCCCCATTTTCTTTTTCCTGCACGCTACGCTTCATCTTGGCGCTAGGGATCTTCCAAAGCGCTGCATCCAGATCCAATTCTGCCCACTCCATCATCCGAAGATTACCTGGGCGTTGATAAAGCAAAGGAGCTAACAAAAGAGCTGTGCGTACAAAGGGTCCACCTTTATAGGCGTACATGGCTCGCAGAAGCTCCCCAAAGCGCTGGGGCTCCACAATCGCAGGAAAGTTCGAGCCTCGATATGGAGTCAATCGAGCTTTCAGGCCTTCGGTGATGTCACGTTGAGTATTGCTGGCTGTTGGTAGCCAGTAGCGCCAGACCTGCCGTGCCAACATCAGTGCACGGTCAGCGGTCTCCACAGCCCCGCGCGCTTCCACCTTCTGTAGCACAGCGAGTAACTCCATGGGCTGGATCTGCGCCATTTCCCGTTCACCAATCCACGGGAACAAGTCGCGCTCCAGTTGACGATGCATTCGCTCAGCATGACCTGGGCTCCAGCGCGGCACCTGCTTTTCGTACCATTCCAGCGCCACCGCTTTGAATGTGTCAGCTACCCCAGTTGGGTTGACCAATTTTTCCAGCTTGCGTGCCTTAGCGGGGTCGATGCCTTCTGACTTCTGCAACCGAGCAGCATCCCTAGCTTTCCGAGCAGCAGTCAAACTAACTTCCGGATAGCGGCCTAACGCCAGGCGCCCCTCTTTACCATCTTTTCGATACTTCCAGAACCAGCGTCGAGAGCCTGCAGGGCTGACCTCAAGGTAAAGGCCGCCTGCGTCAGAAAAACGCTCTCGCTTGGCACCGGGGGAACAAACTGCGTTTCGGCACTGTGCATCAGTCAACATAGAGGGAACAAATCCTCTCACAAAGGCCTCCCCCAGAGGGGAAAGGGGGAACAATAGTGGGTAAATTTACCATTACCCCCGCTTGTTCCCCCAACTGTTCCCCCTCTATGCATTGGCAGCAATGAAATCACTTAAGACATAAAAAGACGATAAGTCATTGATTTCTCAAAAGAAAAAGGGTTTCAATGAACTTCATTGAACCCCTTTGTACAGGTGGATGGTGGAGCTGGCGGGAATTGAACCGCCGTCCGCACTTTACGGAGCAAGGCCTCATTCGATTTGGTGTGAATTCTGTGTGAATTCCAGCACCCACCAAAATCAATCCAACACAACTTCAGGCAATGAAAATGGCGTCTGCAGGCCGGTTAATTATTGCCAACTGCAACTGGAAAAATGCAACACTGCCACCATGATCGCAGCCACTCTTCTCTGCCTCATCGTCGGCATCTCAGACGGCGACACCCTAACAGCGCGATGCGGCGAGCCCGGGCAATATGAACAGGTCAAAGTGAGGCTGCAGGGCATTGACGCCCCAGAGCGTAAGCAGCCGTTCGGTGAGCGGGCCCGGCAAGCACTGGCCGAGCTGACGTTTCAGAAAGAGGCCGAGCTGCGGTGCAATAAGCTCGATCGCTACAAGCGCCACGTTTGCAGCGTGTGGGTCAAACCTGACGAAGCACCAGAACCCGTCAAGACTTTGGACGCAGGCTTGGCCATGGTCACCCAGGGCATGGCCTGGTGGTACCGCTCCTATGCCCGCGAGCAATCTCCGCAGGAGCGTGGGCAGTACGAGTTTGCTGAGCAAGAAGCCAAGGCGCGCCGGGCCGGCCTGTGGCGAGATCCCGAGCCAATTGCGCCTTGGGAGTGGCGACAGAAGATTCTTGGCAAAAAATAATGCTGCAAGTAGGTATGATAATCGACGCTTAACAACACCTTTATTCTTATCATGTACTGCTACATCGCTCCGGAAAATGATAATAACAAGCGCATCGTGCACAACCGCCTTGATTGCGGCGACATGAAACCCGTGCATGAATGCAGGACATCTGTATATTCCGAAGATCCGGACGAAGCATTAAGAAAAGCTCGAAGCCAAGTTCCATCTGATGCAAACATGATGGAACTCTGCAAAAAATGCTTTCCATAAAAACATAAGATTCAAATTGCAAGTTTGAACTGCTAAAAAGCCCCGACACCAATCACGGTGCCGGGGCTTTTTTCTATTTTGGCCATGCCTCGCTGATCAGTCCTGCATCAGCTGCGTGGCCTTCAGCTTTGCGCGCGAGCTCTCCACCAGCTTCTGCCAATCGCTGACCTCCTGCTGCCATTGCTTCGAATACGGCTGTGCAGGTTGAGGCGTACTCAGCGAGGGAGCCTCGGTTTGCACGCTTGATCCTGACAGGCAGGTCGGCGAAGTCGCCGCGCAGCCCTGCAGTAGCGCTGCGAAGATCAAGCAACAACTTGCCAAGGTCTTGCTGCGACTGAGCGTTTGTCCGCTGTGTTTGCTGGAAATTTGATAGCGCATCGCGGAATCCTTGTTGGGTGCTATGAAGGTCTTGGACAGCCTGTCGGGTCTGCTGCAGCTCTTGTGAGGTCTGAGCCAGCTCAAGCTTTGCTATGTGAGCATCGGCCCGCCAGCCGTTGACGGCCCAGCCTGCTGAAAATGCGAGGATCAGTAGCATGCCTATGGCTATGGAATTGGCCCTATCTGTCATTGGCTGACCTCATCCAGGCACAAGGTGCGCTCAGCCTGCCGGCGGTTCTGTAGCCCCTGCACATACTTGCCATCAGCAAATGACCAGTTCGGCGCCCCACTCGGAGTCCGGGCGATCAGGTTGCAGCCAGCCTCTACGTTGCCCTGGTTGATCTGGCGAACAGCCTGGGAGCCGCACGCGCCCTCCTTTCCCACGTTGACGGCGAACATGGTCAGGCCGATCAGGCGGTTGGCCGTCAGATAGTCCCAGTTCACACAGCCCAAGACGGTGTAGCCGTACTCGAGCAACGTGGTCTTGTTGACCTCCTGGCATTGATCACTGGTCAGCTTTGCGCCTGGCGTGGCCTTCCAGTCCGTGCGGCCTGCGCAGAACGTGGGAACTCCGTTGGCCAGCTTGTCCTTGTAGACGTGAAGAATGTTGCCTTCCCAGCGTTCAAGGGTCGTGTACGCCAGCGGGCTGGTCAGGGCCGCCAGCAGTGCAGCCGGGATCGCGCCCTTCCTGGCCAATGAGGCAGGAATGCTTGGTGCCTTGGGCATTGAGACCTCATTCATGCTCGGCCTCCTCAGTTTCCTTAGCCGGGGGCATGATCGGCGCACCTGTCGTGCGCATCAGCGTCATGCGCAAGTCGCTTTCTGCTTTATCCCGAAGGTCAGCAGCTGCCGCACGATGGTCTGCAGCTGCGGCCCGCTTGTCCCTGCGCCAGGACCAATACTGACTGCAGAACCAACCCAAGATGCCAACGATGGCACCAATCGTGATGCCAAGCTCTGAAATAGTCAGGCCGCCAAGCACAGCGCCGGCGGCCCCTCCATATGTTGCTGTCTTGCCTGCAACGATTGCGGCATTCTCCAGTGTTTCGTTCATGGACTCCCTCCACCGTAATGAGCACCAAAGCAGCCGGCAAGACCGGATGCCATCGACATAGCTCAGGGATGCTAGGGAGGGAGAGGATCTAAGATCAGGCCCTCGCTGGTACCGCAACGCACACATAGACGACGAAGCAGGAGACTACCGGGACCAACGCGTCCATGGAGCTGGCCCAGTTCCAGACCCTGGGGTCAAACCCGCCCCACCAGGGCATGCCCGCGCGGTGCCCGCCCGCAAATGCCTGAATCCATCGGTACTCGGCCTGGGTGTGCTCGCGCGCCAGCCACCAGCTGCAGGCCAGCGCGCCACCCAGCCACCAGTTGCCCACCACCAGGCCGACCAAGGCCTGGGCAAGCAGGGCTATCAGCGCATGAATCAAAGGTGTCCAGTCCATCTCAGCCACCCTGGTTTTGTAGTTGCAGCTTCAGTGCAGCTACTTGCGCTTCGAGATGAGCAATGTGCTGAGCGGCAGTAATCGCCTCTTCTTTCAACACGGAGTTTTCTTGGACGGCAGCGAGATAATCAGCAGAGACGACGCTGCTGATTTCCGGTACCACCTCCGAATAATTCTCTGCACTGAACGCTGTGCGGTGAATGCTGGGACCAGAAATCACCACCCCATCTTCCACAATAGAGGTGTGCCACGACACATTAATAGAGCGGGAAGGAAATACGATTTCCACCGAATTGAGAGCAGTTACTTTTTCGAGCGACATATCAGACCTCATAGTGACCAGAAAGATAGATTTGCGATGTGTTGCCAACTTCAGAAGATGGGAATGCGCCGCTTGTGGTACCCCCAACTGCTCGCTTCAGAAAGTCGACAGTGGCAGCAGCCACGTTATGAAAAGCGCGGAAGTCGTAGGCAGCGGTATCAGACAAATTGCTGTAGTACCCGATAGTTACTGCACCCCGCGCCACCCTGGCGTTTGCCACGGAAAAAGGCAAACCATTCATGCGAAGCTGGCCAGCCATTCCAGATGTCGACGAGAGCTCAATAACGGC
The DNA here is from genome assembly GCF_009360615.1 of Comamonas sp. Classification (GTDB taxonomy): domain Bacteria; phylum Pseudomonadota; class Gammaproteobacteria; order Burkholderiales; family Burkholderiaceae_C; genus Comamonas. The sequence continues at coordinate 8,132 of NZ_SPEY01000119.1, read as the reverse complement.
CGTCCAGAAAACGACGCCACCAATCCTTGTATAGCGACCCGCATTGATCGCGTATGTATTGGTGCCTGCCGCAGTGACTCCGACAAGCGTCGGGGTAAATGTTCCTTCTTCGTAATAATCGAGCGTGTTGGCGTTGGAGCTGAGCGAATTCGTGAGGCGCAGATTGGGAGCGGAGGGTGCTCCAGTGAACGCCGGCGAGTTGAGGTCTGCCAGGCGTTTCCAGTCTGCGAGCACTGGCCCTGCAGTTGTATAGCCCCGATACCATGCAGATGCTCCCGCACCAGCACCACTGACACCCAACTGCACTGGGCGTAAGCCGCGCGAGACACTGACTCCCGAGAACGCTTCGCCACTCACCGGCGCATTCCCAGAAGCCTGGCTGTCGGCAGCTTCCGCCGTAATGAATGTGGTCGGAGAGCCATTGCCGATACTGCCGGGCAACACCTTCGGATATCCGCTTGCAACGTCGCCAAAGCGCTCCTGCCCCAACCCGTACTGCTTCATTTGCAAAAGCGATCCGGCAGTGGTTTGTATGGCCGTATTGTTCGCCCCTGCCGCTGGCGTCGGTGCAGTCGGCGACACAGAAAAATTCATCACACCTGCGGAATTCAGTGTTGCTCGGACCGCACCGCCGGTGATGAACTCCAGCACATTGCCGCCGGGCAGGTTGACGCCCGTGTCCTCGTCAGCAGTCGCGCGCAGACTTGGTGCAGCCACTGTCCCAGCTGCAAACTTCCCTTTACCCGCCGTATCGCGCACCGTTGCGTAGCTGTTAACCAGCTCCGCGGCCTGGGCTGCCAAGTCACGGATATAGCTTTGCGTGGGCATCACCGCATAGCTCTGGTTCGAGGCCGTAGGTCCCTTGTAGTTGGGGCTGACGCGCAGGCTGGTGCCGCTCACGATGGACGTGATTTCATAAACCTGCGAATCCGGACCCAGAAAGGTCTCGCCAATAGACACAGCATCCACCCATGCGGTGCCTGTGCCTGTAACCACGTTGCTGTTGTTGGTCACCGTGACGGTGCCAGTTCTGTACCAGGCCATTTCTGCTCCTTATGGATTGGTGCTTGTCGGAATGGGGACGGCATTACCGTCCACGATGAGGTGAGAGGTATCCGAAACGTCGATGCCAACCGGGACACAGACCACACCAGGGGGCGTAATCTCCATCACGACGGATTCGGGGCACTCAAGGATCTGAAAAATGGCGGTCTCGCCGGCACGGTGCATTGCGTAGCGCATGAGAGTTACCTCTTGTGGAGCGTTGCTTGTACAAACACATTGGCTGACGGGGTCTGCCCTCCAGCGCTCAGCCGAAGCTCAATGGAGCGACCAGCACCGTTTCCAGAAAACGCGAATGCGAAAGCACCATTGCCCGGGTAATTCAGGCTTCCAATGACGATGCTTTGGACAGCCCCTCCGTCGACATACAGCGTCAAATACACTGCTTCATCACGAAAATTCATGAAATTGAAGGACCCGCCGTAGTGAACGACGCATGTCATCGCGCCGTCGAACGCTGGTACCCACAAAGCCGTGTATGTGGACGCAGACTGGGCAAACAACGGCACTGCAGCCGCGTTGTCCTCCAGGTTCCCGGTAGTGATCACTTTTTGCGCCGTGATCGTGCCGCTGAAGGTGCCCGATGCGCCGTAGAGGCTGCCGGAGAAGGTTGCATTACCGTTCTCGATCCGAAGCCCCGGCGCATAGATATTTCCGCTGCTCTGGATCTCGACATACCGGCCGTTATTGGCATTGCCCAACAAGATGCCGTTCGGACCAATGTGAAAGCCACTCTGCCCCGCAGGCGGCCAGGCGTACCCCCAGAAGCCTCCCGCGTTCAAGCCATTTCCATTGATGGTGATGCCGCCAATGGTGCCTGCCGTGCTGTAGATCGTTCCACGCACGATGACGCCAGAGAATTCAGCCATCCCGTCAGGGCGCATCGTCCAGCCGCTAGAGCCGGCTACGTAGTTGCTGGATTTCAGCGTGCCGCCAATCACACCGTTGCCGGCTGTAAGCTGGCTGGCACTGATGGCCGTGGCCTGGATCTTGTCCGCCAGCAAGGTGCCAAAGCGCCCGAAGAGCACCGTCACGTTGTTGATGTAGGCAGCATCCATATAGACGCCGGCAGGCACCACCACCCCATTGATGGTTTGCTCAGTGGTCTGCACCGTGAACGGCTTGACGTTGGAGACACCCGCGGGCGAGCCGGCGGGCGCGGCGATCCAGAACGAATTGGCCATCACGCCATAGTCGATGCGCGGGCCAGACTCCTCAGAGGAGGTGCCCGAGATGGCAACGCCACCCACCACCAACTGGCCGCCCTGCGACAGTTGCATACGCAGCGAGTAAAGCGCGCCCAGGTATCCCGTCTGGTCCGTGCGAACAGACTTTTCTTCGGCAATAGCCGCAGACACCTCCCCGAGATCACCATCGACCCGCGCAGCCAGCTGCTCCCGCGCGAAGGCTTCAGCAGCGATATCTGTAGCCCGCACCTTCGACTCTTGCGACAACGCTGCAGCTTGCTCATCCACCGTGGCCGCAAGCTCGGTGCGGGCCGTGGCTTCGGCAGACAGCCCTTCCTCCACCTTGGCCGTCAGCTCAGTCCGCGCAAACGCCAGCGCAGTGTCGGCCGCATTACGCGTCTGCTCGCCACTCAGGATGTCGCGCAGCAAGGCCTCGGCGGACTTTTGCGCATCGCGCTCGGCCTTTTTGACGGCAATCACCGTTGCCGTGATGGCCGGGGCATCAATGGCGCTCAGCTGAATCTCAGCGCTGTTCATGCGCTCATTGAGCAATCCCTGATCCGCTTCATATTCAGCCCGTGTGACCCGCAGCGCGATCTGTCCATTGAGCGCATCCAGATTGCTCTCGGCCGCTGTGAGACGCACCATGGCGCCCTGCAGCTCCAGTGCACTGGCCTTCTGAGACAGCTGGCCGTTGATGCTGTCGAGCTGCTGAGTGACTTCGACAATGCGGGCATCGAGGCCCTCATAGAGAATCAAGTCTGCAGGCGACAGGGTGGCATCGGCAATTGCACCATCCACATAGGCAGTGGTGGCCTTGAGCACCAACTGCCCTTGCACCGCATCGAGCAGCACTTGGAGCGTGGTCACATGCTCATTCGTCTGCTCTAGACCGTAGATCTTGACCTGGCCGGTGGCCGGATCGACATACACGCCGGCGTCGGTGATGCGCTCGAGCGCCTTGTCAGCGGCCAGTGCTGCCTCGAGCAGTCCCTCGGCCATCTGATTGATGTTGCCGCGCACAGACTGATTGAGTGCGTCCTGCTGCTGAGCAGCCGTGACCAGGCTGCGCCCGAGCGGGCCGCTTTCCTTGTCCAGCAGATCGATGCGCTGGCCCAGGCCGCTGGACAACCACGATTCAGAAATGTGGCCGCCCAGCGCCTCTTGCACCTTCTGCAGATCCTGTCCGGTCTCCACCACCACGGGACCGGCCGGCAGATCGGACAGCACGCCATCAACGGACTGGTGCTTGGCCCAGATGCTCCAGGCGGTGGCCGGGTCGCTGGCAAAGGAGGCAGGCCCACCAAAGGCCTCGGCCACCTGGCGCGCGGCTGAGAACTGCGCCCCGGCGCCCTCGGCCGCATAGATGATGGTGCGGGCATGGCCGTGGCCCTGGGCGTAGTTCGCCACATCCCATGTGACCTGCACGCTGGTGAACATACCCACCGCAGCAAGGCCCGTCACTTGTGGCGGTGGCGTCAGATCCGGCTGCTGAATCTGATCAAAGCTCTGGTCCAGGGCGATGTCAAAGCGCACGATGCCGTTGGCCAGCTGCCCAGCGGTGTCGATGGCGCGCAGGCCAAAGGTCCATAGGCCAGCCTGCGGCTTGGTCGTCTCGAACTGCGCCGTGTAGACATCGCCTGCCTCTCCCAGGGGCTGCATGTCATCCCACATGTCCACGCTCAGCGGGATGTCGCCGGGCAGATAGCGGATCTGCACCCCGGCCAATGCCGCAGGCTTGTCGCTGGCGTACAACCAGGCAAAGCGGCGCAGACCACCAGTCACCTGCTGGACCACAAACGTGCCAGGGTTGCGCGGGGGCAGCTGCGTCATCGTCGTGATGTAGAGCAGCGTTGCCGACTGCCCGGTCTGGCCGCTTGCATTGAACGGGCGCACGACAATCAGCCACTCGCCAGCCCCATCGATGCGGAAGGTGCTGCGCGCGCCCTGGGCGTTGCCGTCCACCATGCGCAACTCGGAGCCGTCACGGCCCGCCCAGACCTGGGCATGGTCGCAATTGCCCTCCACATCCCAGATGCAAGACAGCTCGTACCACTCGGTATCCCCCTGCAGATTGACCTTCTCGGACACGCGCAGGTTCTTGACCACGGGGCGGCCCAGCTGGGGAATGCTGCTCTGGTTGGGCGCGGGAACATAGGTGCCGTTGAGCACGTAGTCCCAGAATTCGGGGCCTTCGGGCACGGCCGTAACGCGGGCACCCTTGAGATCCGACTCGGGATCGATGCCGGTCACGCGCACGCGATAGCCTGGCGTGGCCTTGAAGTCGTAGCACCACAGCGTGTCATGCGCGGGGTTGCCGATACCTTCGCCGGGGAAATCCAGATCTTCGGGCCACTCGCCCACCAGGGTGACGACATCCGACTCTGCTGCCAGCTGCTGCACGGGCCACACGCGATAGTCGCGCGCACCAGGCACACGCAGGCCGATATAGGCCGTTGCCAGGGGCGGCACCGACTCATCCAGGGTCAGGCGCACTTGGGTGCCGATGCGCTGAGCGGCCATCACCCGGCCACCGAAGCCCCATTGGGTCAGGTCGTGGGAGACCGACAGCACCGACAGCCGGCGATAGTCCAGATGCTCGATGTCCGCCGTGAAGTGAACGGTCTTGTACTGGTACAGGCTCTGCGCTAGGTGGTAGCGCGCCATGACGGCGGCATGAGCCTCGCTGGTGATGCCCTCGCCAGTCACGCGGGCAGGGCTGAGCATGGTGGTCACACCTGGGGCCATCACGCGCAGGGTCGTCATCTCCCAGGTGTCGCGGCTCAGCCATTGGTATTCAATGCCGTCGGCAGCATTGCTCAGCGCGTAATCCACGCTGAAACCGCCCTTGAGCATATTGGCCATATTGACCACGGCGCTATTGGGCTGGCCGTTGGTCACAAAGACGGCCGTGGGACGGCTGCCATCGGTCCAGGCGAACTCACCCATGCCGGCCAGAGCCACCTCCTCGCAGAAGGCACCCAGCGACATGCTGGAGGTCACCCACTTGTCGTAGGTGTAGCCGCGCGCTGCGCAGTGCAGCATGAAGGCCTTCAGGCCCTCGATGTCGATCTGCTCGTCGGACAGGCCAAACCCGAATTGCAAGATGCGCTGGCCCTGGCCATTCGTCACCCACACGCCACGCAGCGCCTGCAGCAGAATGGCGCCAGGGTTGGACAGACCGTCTGCGCGCGTGGTGGCCGTGGCCCATTCGGTGCCCGTCCAGATGGGCATAGGCTTAGCGCGATAGGTGGCGCGCACTTGGTCCAGGCTGCCGTTGAGCTGCCCGGAAGCGCGGATCTTGATGCCGATGCGGCCCCACTGGCGGTAGTCGGTGGTATCGGACTGAACGCTCTTGAGTGACACCCAGGAGAACTTGCAGGCGTCGGCAGAGCCGCCCTCGTTCCAGCGCGGCACGCCCAGCTTGGCCCGTACCTCATACTGACCAGGCGCCACATCAAACGAATGGGTGCGGCGCAGGACATCGGTGCTGGCATTCGTGATCGTGCTGGTGGCCAGGGTGGCCCAGGCAGACGAACCGACCAGTCGGGCCTCAATCGTCAGATCAACCGAGTTGGGCTTGATGTTGTTCTTGTTGTCTACGTCGTAGAGCTGCCCCTCGATGTCCAGCTGCAGCACGCCGGCACCGGCCGAGCCCGTGCGCGTGATCCAGTCGCCGCCGTTGACGAACTCCGCGCCGGCGATGGCATCGACGTTGCTGTACAGCGGGACATCCTGGCTGGGCATGCCGGGAAAGCCGTTGTAGTAGAGGCTCACATCGGAATAGTTGCCAATGGGCGTATCACCGACGGCGAGATCCGCGGCGCTGTGCACGTTGATGCCGCCGAGCAAGATAGTGCTCAGATACTGGTCGTCGCCCTCATACCAGGCATAGGCCTTGCTGGCCAGGTCGGGCGTCACGCGCATCTCGCCCCAGAGCACAGGGATGGGCTCATAAGGCCGCGCGGTGTTTCGCTGGTCGCTCAGGCTGTAGATCTGCTTCTGGGCCTGGGATTGAACAGAGGGGATCTTGGGGCCCAGCACCTTGTTGATCAGCACCGATCCAGCAATGAACACGCCGACCTGGATTGCAGAAAGGTACATCCCCGCTGCAGCCGTCACATACGTCCCGCCAAGGGCTCCGTAAATGCCGCCGGCGATGCCGCCAGAAAAGTAGGTGAGTGCAGCCAGGGCCACCAGTTGCAGCGCACTCTTGCGAAGCACGGCCCGGCAGGCGATCAACTGCCCATGCTTGGGATAGGTATGCGCCCACATGGCCTCAGGCACCATGGCACCGCCAATCATGACCGTCCAGGCTCCAGAGCGGATACCGGGCACATGGCGCTCGAGGAAGGCTGCCAAGCTCTCGCCAGGCTGCAGGTCGGCCGGCACGTTGCGCTGGCCGTCCAGCGTCAACGCGTTGGGCGAGACAACCAGACGACCCGCCATGTCCAGCACATCGGCGGGCGCCCCGCCAACGGCAGCCACAGCAGCAGATTCAGCGCGATTCAGTTCCATCGGTAATAGCCCTCAACAACCAGGCCGAAGCCCTGCAAATCCTGCGCCCGGTGCAGCACAGACGCGCCCAGCTTGTGGGAGGTGTGCAGCACATGCGGTGCGTAATTGGTAAACACGTAGATGCCGATATGGCCGGCCTGTGTGGCATCAAAGTCGCGCATAAGCACGGCATCGCCGTCCTGGGGCCGCTCTACCGCCGTGCCGAGCTCCGCGCAATAGCCCGCAATGGCTTCAGCTTGCGCGTCCAGCTCAAGCGGCCGAGCACGCTTGCCGGCCAGCACCACCACGCGGCCGAACAGCTCACGCTGCACCAGCAGAGCCAGGTCTGCACAGTCCATATGGCGCGGGCAATAGGGGATGCCGATAAATCGATCCAGTTGCAGGGCATCCAGCATCAGAAGATCCCCGGCAAGGTGTGAGGATTGGCAATCTGCAGGCATGCCGCGCGGCGCATGAGCTCGTCCACACTGCATGTGGCCTGGGCAGATGCCCCGCTGATACTCACACTGGACATGGGCAGCCAGTAAACGTGCTGGTGCACATCTGGCTGATCGCGCGGCACGATAATCAGCTTGGCCATCGTGGTGGTGCCCGGCAAGCGGCGCTCGAGCTCGTCACTGACGCCCCGCCCCACGTTGTCCATGGTCAGGCGCATGCGTGGAGCCTGGCCGGACACATCGTCGGGAAGCGTGAAGCCAAAAGGCAGGCCGATATAGCTGATGCCGCGGCTCACGAAGTCCTGCCCGTCGTTGCAGATGTGCATGGACTCCGAAAAGCTGGGGTTGCTCACCTCGAGCAGCTCGATATGCCCGACATCGTCGGTAACGCGCTGGTTTCGCGTGCGAAAGTCGTTCATCGCAGGTACTCCAGGGTGGCTGTGCGCTGCGCAACAGCAAACCCTTGGGCCAATGGCACCAGCTCACCCAACGCCCCACCTTTGAAGCGCACAGAGCGCACAACACCGCCCCGCGTGTCGTACCAATTGAAAAAGCCGATGCGTCGGACCGTATTGAAGTACCAGTCCTCGAAGGCCTCCGTGTCGGCCGCAGATTTGAACTGCAGCGTCACTTCGACCTGCTTGACCACACGCGCACTTGTAACGCGGAGCTTGGATAAGCCCCGCTCCATCTCCGACGAAGCTACGGCCGGGTCAAATGACTCCGGTCGGGAGAAATGAACAGTGACGTAAGAAGGTAGCGATGCCATGCATAGGCATGCTAGGGAGCGAGGTCAGCTGTTTTTGAGTACAGGAAAGCGACCTGTCAAAGAGAGGGTGTGCAGAATTTTGTGTAAACGGACAATCAACCGCCGGCGCAAGCCGGCCTGTCCGTAAGCACAATGAGCACCAAGAAACACGACGTACCC
>NZ_SPEY01000058.1 GCF_009360615.1 Comamonas sp. | reverse complement strand
CAGGCACGATCCATGTCCAAGTTTTTCATCCACAGACCGATCTTTGCCTGGGTGATCGCGATTTTCGTGATCATTGCGGGCGTGATCTCCATCACCAGGCTGCCGGTGGCACAGTTCCCATCGGTGGCCCCTCCCACCATCAACGTGACGGCGACCTACCCGGGCGCCACGTCACAGACCATGACGGACTCCGTCCTTCAGCTGATCGAGCGCGAAATCAACGGTGCGCAAGGCCTGATGTACATGGAGGCTTCCGCACCTGCAGGCGGCCAAGGCACTCTGACCGTCACCTTTGCCCCCGGCACCAACCCCGATCTGGCGCAGGTGGACGTGCAAAACCGCCTCTCCCGCGTGCTGCCCCGGCTGCCTCAGGTCGTTCAGGCACTGGGCGTGCGCGTGGACAAGTCCATGAGCAACTTCCTGATGATTCTGGCTTTCCAGGCCGAGTCCGGGGAGACCTCGCGTGACGACATTGCAGACTATGTGAACCGCAATGTGGTGCCTGAAATCCAGCGTCTGGACGGCGTGGGCAAGGCGCAGCTGTTTGCCTCGGGCCGTGCCATGCGCGTCTGGGTGGATCCCGCCAAGCTCCAGGGCTTCGGTCTGTCGATTGCATCGGTCAACGCAGCGATTGCCGCACAGAACCAGCAGATCTCCGGTGGCGCCCTGGGCAACCTGCCCAGCACCCCTGGCACCACCACCACCGCCACGATCGTGGTGCCCGGCCAGCTGACCACGCCCGAGGAATTCGGCGAAGTGGTGCTGCGCTCCAACTCCGACGGCTCCACCGTGCGCCTCAGGGATGTGGCTCGCATCGAACTGGGCATCGAAAGCTATGCTTTCGAGTCCCGCCTGGACGGCAAGCCTGCCGTGGCCATGGCCGTGCAGCTGACGTCGACTGCCAACGCCATGGCGACTGCCAAGCTGGTCAAGGCCAAGATGGCGGAGATGGAGCCCTTTCTGCCGGCCGGCGTGAAATGGTCATCGCCCTACGACACGTCCAAGTTCGTGAAGATCTCCATCGAGAAGGTGGTGCACACACTGCTGGAAGCCATCGTGCTGGTGTTCATCGTGATGCTGATCTTCCTGCAGAACATCCGCTACACGCTGATCCCGACCATCGTGGTGCCCATCGCACTGCTCGGCACCTTTGCCGTGATGCTGGTCGCCGGCCTGACCATCAATATTCTGGCCATGTTCGCCATGGTGCTGGTGATCGGCATCGTGGTGGACGACGCCATCGTGGTGGTGGAGAACGTCGAGCGCATCATGGCCGAGGAGGGCCTGCCGCCCAAGGAAGCCACCATCAAGGCCATGGGACAGATCCAGGGCGCCGTGGTCGGCATCACCGTGATCCTGGTGACCGTGTTCCTGCCTCTGGCCATGTTCTCCGGCGCGACCGGCAACATCTATCGCCAGTTCTCGCTGGTGATGGCCATCTCGATCTTCTTCTCCGGCTTCTTCGCGCTGACCCTGACTCCCGCGCTGTGCGCCACCATGCTCAAGCCCATTCCAAAGGGCCATGCGCACGACAAGAAGACCGGCCTGCTCGGCCCTTTCTACAACTGGTTCAACCGCAAGTTTGAGGCCGGCACCAAGCGCTACTCGGCGGCTCTTTCCGGCGTGGTCAAACGCTCCGTCCAGGCCTTCATCGTCTATCTGCTGGTGATTGCCGGCGTGATCTTCATGTTCCTGCGACTGCCCACGGCCTTCCTGCCGACCGAGGATCAGGGCTATGTCATCTCGCTGGCTCAGCTGCCGCCCGGTGCGAGCCTGGAGCGCACCAGCAAGACCATGGCGGAGCTGGAGAAGTTCGCACTGAGCCAGCCGGAAACCGATCACATCGTGAGCATTCTGGGCTTCAGCTTCATGGGTCAGGGCCAGAACGTGGGCCTGGCGTTCACCACGCTCAAGGATTGGTCCGAGCGCACAGGCGCTGGCTCGGATGCCAAATCCTTTGCCGGACGCACCATGGGCGCCATGTCCACCTTGCGCGACGGCTTCATCTTCACGCTGGTTCCCCCTTCGATTTCGGAGCTGGGCAACAGCGACGGTTTCACCTTCCGCCTGCAGGACCGGGGTGCCAAAGGCCATGCGGCCTTGCTGGAAGCCCGCAATCAGCTGATCGCCAAGGCGAACAAGAGCCCCGTGCTGACCGGCGTGCGCTTTGACGGTGTGGACGACGCTCCGCAATGGCAGGTGGACATCAACCGCGATGCGGTCTATGCCCAGCGCGTGAGCATGGGGGACCTGGCCTCGACGCTGGCCACGGCCCTGGGTTCGTCCAACTCCACGGACTTCCCCAACAACGGCTTCATGCAGCGCGTCACCATCCAGGCCGATGCGGCACGCCGCATGCAGCCAGAGGACGTGATGCGACTGACGGTCCCCAACGCGCAAGGCCAGCTGGTGGAGTTGTCCACCATGGTCAGCGCCAAGTGGATCAGCGGCCCCATGCAGCTGACACGCTACAACGGCTACCCCTCCATGAGCATCACCGGCCAGGCCAAACCCGGCTTTACCAGCGGTGACGCCATGAAGGAGATGGAAAAGCTGGCCCAGGAGCTGCCCGACGGCTTCGGCTACGAGTGGACCGGCCAGTCCCTGGACGAAAAGAAGGCCGGCTCATCCGCCATGCTGCTGTATGCGTTCTCCATCCTGGCCGTGTTCCTGTGCCTGGCCGCGCTGTATGAAAGCTGGAGCATTCCACTGTCCGTGCTGCTGGTCGTCCCCCTGGGCGTATTCGGCGCCGTGGCCGGCATGCTGATGCGCGGCATGCCCAACGACATCTACTTCCAGGTGGCGCTGATCACGGTGATTGGCCTGTCGGCCAAGAACGCCATCCTGATCGTGGAATTCGCCAAGGATCTGCATGCGGAAGGCAAGACTGCGCTGGAGGCCGCGCTGGAGGCTGGCCACCTGCGTTTCCGCCCGATCCTGATGACCTCGCTGGCCTTTATTCTGGGTGTGGTGCCGCTGTACATCGCCTCCGGCGCCAGCGCTGCCAGCCAGAAGGAAATCGGCACTGGCGTGTTCTGGGGCATGGTGATCGGCACGCCGATCTCCGTGTTCCTGGTGCCCGTGTTCTTTGTGGCCGTGTTCAATCTGTTTGGCAAGAAGTCCAAGCAAGACTCCAACGCCACTCCCCCGGCGGCAATTTCTGCAGCGCAGGGAGGCTCCCAACATGAATAAAACCTTGCTACCCGTCGCACTGGCCGGCGCGCTGCTGGCCAGCGGCTGCTCCTTCATTCCTACGCTGGAGCGCCCTGCTGCTCCGGTGGCCGAGCACTACTCGGCGGCCGACGAGCAGGCTGGCGCCACGGCGGCTGCCGACATCCCCTGGCAGCAGTTCTACACGGACCCACGCCTGCAGCAGGTGATCCAGCTCGCACTGGAAAACAACCGCGACTTGCGTGTGGCCGTGCTCAACATCGAAAAGGCACAGGCCCAGTACCAGATCCAGCGTGCCGGCCAGTTCCCGGAGTTCGGTGTGGCCGGCAGCGCCAGCCGCCAGCCCAGCGCCACCACGGGCCGCTATGCCAACTCGTACATGGTGGGTTTGTCCATGCCCAGCTGGGAGATTGACTTCTGGGGGCGCATCGGCAGCCTCAAGCAGCAGGCTCTGGCCCAGTACCTGGCGACCGAGGAGGGCCGCAAGGCCGCCCAGATCAGCCTGATTGCGACAGTCGCCAATACCTGGCTGAACCTGCAGGCGGACGAGGAACTGCTGGCGATTTCCCGCAGAACCCTGGGCACCCGTGAGCAGTCCATCAAGCTGACCAAGCTGCGCCTGGACTCCGGCGTGGCTTCCGAGCTGGACTACCGCCAGGCTCAGTCGCTGACCGAAAGCGCACGCGCGACCCTGGCCCAACAAGCCGGTCAGCGCGAGCGCGACGTCAACGCACTGACTCTGCTCGTAGGACAGACCCTGCCTGCCGAGCTGCTGTCCGGCATGCAAGGCAAGCAATTGCGCGATCTGCCGGCACTGGCCGATGTGCCTTCGGGCCTGCCCTCGGACCTGCTGCTGCGCCGCCCCGACATCCGTCAGGCCGAGCAGAGCATGATTGCCGCAAATGCCAGCATTGGCGCGGCACGCGCGCTGTTCTTCCCGAACATCACCTTGACGGCATCGGCCGGTTTTGTGAACTCGGAAGTCTCCGATCTGTTCAAGTCGGACTCCGCCGCTTTCACGATCGCGCCCTCGCTGTACCTGCCCATCTTCAATGCAGGCCGCAATCGCGCCAATCTCCAGGTTGCAGAAGCCAGCCAGAAGATCGCCGTGGCGCAGTACGAGGGCGCCATCCAGTCGGCCTTCCGCGAAGTGTCCGACACTTTGGTGAATCGCCGCTCGCTCAAGGAGCAGCTCGACGCACAGTCGCGTCAGCTGGAGGCGGAACAGGTTCGCTACAAGCTGTCGGATCTGCGCTATACCAACGGTGTAGCCAGCTATCTGGATCTGCTGGATGCCCAGCGTTCGCTGTTTGCGCTGGAGCAGTCCGTGGTGCAGGTGCGTCTGGCCCAGCTGCAAAACCAGGTCAACCTCTACAAAGTGCTCGGTGGTGGCTGGACGGAGGCCGGCGCCAGCAACCGTCCTGCAGCAGCGACCTCGGCCCAATAGGCCAGCCGGTTTTTGCGCACTCGCACAAGGCGTCCTCGGACGCCTTTTTTCTTGTCCGCCACAAATGGGCTGCATAACGTTGATCCAACTCAACTCCTTTATCCAGCAGCCGTCAACCCGGATCGTCGTGCACTGGTGTTCTTAACCCTCACTTCTATAATGGTTTGTTCATTCCCATCCCACGATCTCAGAGGACTTCATGAGCGAGCAACACCACGAAGAAGCCCATACCGGCCCCATTAAAAAACCCAAGCAGTTGTTGCTTGCCGTCTTCTTCTCGTTTGTGGTTCCCATCTTCGTCATCATCGGTCTGGTCAAGTTCGTGACCTCGTCGGACACCCCCGGTGCAGGCACGGCCAATGCCGAAATGGCCAAGGCCATGCGTCTGCAGAAGGTGGGAACGGTGGAAATTCGCGACGCCAACCGCCCCCTGCGCGGTGGTGCGGAAGTCTTCAAGTCGCAATGCGCCGCCTGCCATGAGACCGGCACCGTCGGAGCCCCCAAGTTCCAGGATGCGGCGGCCTGGGGCCCGCGCATCAAGCAGGGCCTGGAGACCCTGGTGCACTCGGCTCTGGCCGGCAAGGGCGCGATGGCGGCCCAGGGCGGTGGCGAATTCAATGACACGGAAATTGCCCGCGGCGTGGTCTATATGGCCAATGCAGCCGGTGGCAACTTCCCCGAGCCCCAGCCCGCAGCCGGTGGCCCCGCTGCAGGCGATGCGCCCGCTGCAACGGCTGCAGCACCCGCTGCTGCTCCTGCTGCGGCACCGGCCGCTGAAGCAGCACCCGCCCCCACTGCAGCCGCCTCCGATGCAGGCAAGAACCTCTACAACACCACCTGCATGGCCTGCCATGCCAGCGGCGTGGCCGGCGCTCCTAAGTTCGGCGACAAAGCGGCCTGGGCGCCCTACATTGCCAAGGGCATGGACGACATGGTGCAGAAGGCCACGCAAGGCGTGGGGGCCATGCCCCCCAGGGGCGGCTCCACCGCGTCGGATGCAGACTTCAAAGCCGCTATCCAGTACATGGTGGATGCAGCCAAGTAAGCCCTGTTCTCTGAACGGCAAAAACCGGCCTTTGGCCGGTTTTGTCGTTTTCAGGCTCCAGCCCTTTGCACACAAGCAAGCCGCTATCCGACCTGACGGGTCTGCGGGCTGAGCACGAAGCCAAACTGCAGCGGCAGCAAGGCGCTGTCGGCCTCCTGCAACTGGGGCAGCACGCCGCGGTCCAGGGCATTGGCCGCATCGAGCATGTCCAGACTGTGCACCATGCCCAGACCTTGCGGCAGAGCCAGGAAAAGCCGCCCCTGCTCGTCCAGCAGCGCCTGCTGCACCTGCTCGGCAGCCCACTCCTGCCCCGTATGACTGTGCAGTTGCAAGCCATGTCCTGCGTATCGCAGACGCCATATCCACGGCGCACTCTCCAGTTCCACATACACGCGCTGCGGGCCGTTCTGAAAATACCAGCGACCATCTACCTCGACCAGATAGTTGCGTCCGATGAACTCGGCCAGCTTGTCGTGCTGCAGCAAATTGCCCCTGGAGCCGGGCTTGCCACTGGCAAACGCGCCGCAGGCCTGGGCCTGCTCGTCCCTGAGCCACCACTGGCCGCGCGCATCCAGGCCCAGCCAGCCGCTGCAGGCCGGCACATTGGGCCATTTGTGCATGGCCTGCTTCACGATGTCATCCATCATTTATCTCCTGATTCTCCGGCAGCCGCTCAGAGCCACTGCTCCAGCCATTCGGTCACCGCCAGAGGCATGGCGTGCACATGGGCAGGCCAGGCTCCGCTGGCAAAGCCCACATGCCCGCCGTGGGGCGGCTGCCATAGCTGCACGGCGGCACTCACCTCGTCGGGTGTGGGCAGGCTACACGCCGGCACAAAGGGATCGTTGCGTGCATTGAGCAGCAACAAAGGCACGGCCACCTGCTTGAGCAGCGGCTTTGCCGAGGCACGGCTCCAGTAATCATCGGCATCCCTGAAGCCGTGGACCGGGCCGGTATATACATCGTCAAACTCGTGCAGGGTGCGCGCGCGCTGCAGGCGCAGCCTGTCGAACAACCCGGGCGACTGCTGCCACTTGGCCAGCGCCTTGGGCACCAGCGTGCGCATGAACATGGGGGTGTAGAGCCAGCGGTTCAGCCCCCGCCCCAGATGGACGCCGCCGGCCACCAGGTCCAGCGGCGCACAGACCGCCGCTGCACCTTTGACGAGCTCCAACGCGGCCTGCCGCTGCACGCCGGCCCATCGGGCCAGGGCATTGCCCCCCAGTGATACGCCGACGGCCACCAACTCGCCGCCCACTCCTTGCTGAAGCCGGCGCAGGATCCAGTCCACCTCGTCCGAGTCACCGGAATGGTAGGCGCGCAGCAGGCGATTGGGCTCGCCGCTGCAGCCGCGAAAATGCGGCACGGCCAGGTGCCAGCCGCGCTGCGCGCAGACCTGGTACAGGGCTTTGGCGTAGTGGCTGGAGGAAGATCCTTCCAGCCCATGAAACAGCACGAGTGTAGGAGCGCCGGTATCCGCCGGATGGATGGAGAAATCGACATCGATGAAATCGCCGTCAGGGGTCTCCCAACGCTCACGCCGCCATGCGGGAGTCTGCCCTTGCCGGGCGCAGAGCGCCGCCCAGATGGTTTGCACATGACCGCCTGGCTGCCACCAGGGCGCACGAAACTGTTCGAAATTCATGACGACCCCAGCCAGCTCTGCAGCTCCGGTTGCAGGCCCTCTTTTTGCGCCGCACGCCAGACCAGCTCCGGAGGCGCCACATGAATTCCCGGCGGCGCCTTCAGCAAGGCGGCCTCGACCAGACGGGCCACATGCATGGCCCGCACAGGACGCTCCGTCTGCGCAAGCATATGACTGAATGCCGACAGCATGGTATTTGCCGTGCGCTGCAGCCAATGTCCGGCACCGGCTTTTTGCGCTTCCCTGGCGGAACGCACAAAAATCAGCCGCTCAAAGCCCAGCGCGGCCACGCCTTGCTCATTGAGGTTGGCCAGGCCCCGCTTCAGGGCCTGCGGCAGGCGGCCCGCATCGTGGGGCAGAACTACGGCGAGCGTCTGCACACCCCCGCAGTGCATCCACTGCGCCACGGCCTGAAGCTGGTCGGGTCGGGGGGTCCACAGGGCCCGCTCGCGCTGGTAATGGAGACGCGGCGGCTCGAACATGATGAGGCCCACATCGGCATGCTGCACAGGCCATTGCCGCACATCGTCATCTTGCTGCGCGAGCAACTCCATGCCACGCAGGCCCTGCACATATGGCTCGCGCGCCAGCACCTGGACCAGCGCATAGTTCTGAGCGCCAACCACGCGGCTGAGCACCTCGTTGCCCAGCGCCCCCGTGGCACCGGCCAGCAACAGGCGCGGCCCGGCCGCAGTCTTGGGGCCGGGACGCTGTGCGTGGCGCAGGGCATCGAGTGGAGAAACAGTGGACATGACTGCAATGCTAGCGCCGCCAGGACGCGGAGAGGGCGACAGACGTCGCACACACACCCTTGCCAAGCCCTTATGCTATGGTTTGCGTCTCAATTTCGTGAATGGAACACCCATGAAACGCTGGCTTCTGGCAATCGCAACCGCCGCCTCCATGCTCTCCCTCACGGGCTGCGGCTATAACGACTTTCAGCGTCTGGATGAGAAATCCAAGGCAGCCTGGAGCGAGGTGCTGAATCAATACCAGCGCCGCTCGGACCTGATCCCGAACATTGTCGCCACGGTCAAGGGCGAAGCCAACTTCGAGCAGGAGACCCTGACCCGGGTCATCGAAGCACGCGCCAAGGCCACCTCGATTCAGGCCACGCCCGAGCTGATCAACAACCCAGAAGCTTTCAACAAGTTCCAGCAGGCCCAGGGCGAGATCTCCAGTGCGCTCTCGCGCCTGATGGTGGTGGCTGAGCGGTATCCCGAACTCAAGGCCAACCAGGCGTTCCGCGACCTGCGCGTGACGCTGGAGGGCACGGAAAATCGCATCACCGTGGCGCGCAACGAATACATTGGCACGGTGCAGGCCTACAACGTGCTGGCGCGCAGCTTCCCCACCAATATCACGGCCAAGGTGTTCAGCTACCCGGTCAAGCCCACCTTCACGGTTCAGAACGAGGCCCAGATTTCCCAGCCACCGGCCGTTGACTTCAGCACGCCGGCTGCGCCAGCAGGCAGCAAGTAATTGCGCGCACCGCTCTTGAAATTCATGCAAGGATCGCCTCAAGCCCTTATATACAAAGCGCTTGCAGCCATCATCGTTGCCATCATGGCGCTGCTGTCGGTGCCACAGGCCAAGGCGCAGGACGGCGCGGGCACCGCGCTACAGCCCGTGCCCGAGCTGACGGCGCGCGTGATCGACCAGACTGGTACGCTGACCCCTGGCGACCTCCAGTCCCTGAGCGAGCAGCTCAAGAAGCTGGAGGATGAGACCGGAGCCCAGGTCGCCGTGCTCATGGTCGCCACCACGGCCCCGGAAGACATCGCCGCCTATGCCTGGCGGGTGGCCAGCAGCTGGAAGCTGGGGCGCAAGGAAATCGGCGACGGCTCTCTCATTGTCGTGGCCAAGAACGACAGGCGCATGCGCATCGAGGTGGCGCGCAAGCTCGAAGGCGCGATTCCCGACATTCTGGCCGCACGCATCATCGATGGAGCCATGAAGCCACGCTTTCGCACCAACGACTATGCGGGAGGGCTGTCAGCCGCCATCGAGCAGATGAGCCTGCTGATTCATGGCGAGAAGCTGCCCGCACCACCGTCCCAGGCGCACAAGTCCGGCCCATCATGGTCCGTCCATCTGGACTTTCTGCTTCCGCTGCTGTTTTTCGGGTTTCCGATCGGGATTGCCATCGCCCGCGCCATTTTCGGCCGCGTGCTGGGTTCGCTGGTCATCGGAGGCATTGCAGGGGTGGCCGCCTATGTGATCACCACCAGCCTGCTGGTCGCTGGCGTGGCAGGCCTGGTGGGTCTGATCTTCACCCTGCTCTCCAATCTCTCGCGTGGCAGCGGCGGCCCCTATGTCAGCACCGGCGGGGGTGGCGGCTGGAGCAGCGACAGTGGAGGCGGGTTCAGCTCGGGAGACAGTTTCAGCTCCGGTGGCGGCGGCAGCTTTGGTGGCGGTGGCGCCTCGGGAGATTGGTGAAATGCGCAATGTCTTTCAACGCTTGGCACGCCTGGTGAAACACCGCTGGGCCGAACGGCATCTGCGCAAGGCCTTGCCGCCGGCCACGCTCAAGGAGCTGGAGCTGCTGATCGCCAAGAGTGAGCTGGGCCACACCGGCCAGATCCGCATCTGTGTCGAGGCCGGTCTGCCCTGGAGCTATATCTGGCGCGATGCCACAGCCCGCCAGCGCGCACTTTCACAGTTCGCCAAGCTCCGTGTCTGGGACACGGAACACAACAACGGCGCCCTCATCTACCTGCTGCTGGCCGATCACGCCATCGAAATCGTGGCCGACCGGGCCCTGGACCGCACCATGAACGCCGAACAATGGCAGACGCTGATCAGCGATATGCAGTCAGCCTTCCAGGGCGGACATTTCAGCGTGGGCCTGATATCGGCCCTGGAGCGAGTCAACCGGCAGCTGCAGGCGCATTTCCCGCGAAAATCCGCCGCCAACGCGCAGCGAAACCTGCCCGACACGCCCGTGGTCGAGCGGCATCTGCCAGGCCGAAGCCACTGATCCGATATTCCGGCAGCTCGCGTCGTTTCAGCAAGAGGCTGCCGGTTCGAAGCCTCAATCCAGCACCGCTCGCCCATACGGCGAACACAACCAGAGCACGGCCGTCACATTGATCAGAACCATGAGCCAGAACTGCCGCTGAAAACGGGGCTTGCTGCTTTTGTGGCGCAGCCATTGCTGGGCCAGCAGGGCACCGGGCCAGCCGCCGCCCAGCGCCAGGATCTGCAGCGTTATTTCCGGCGTGCGCCACTGCCCCTTCCGGGCAGCCCATTTGTCCTGCCAGTAGGCCATGAACGCCAGCATGCTCAGGCACGCATAAAGCAGCCAGAGCATGTGCGGCACGCCCCAGAGCACGGCGGCACCCAGCATCAGCAGCAGCCAGCAGAGCACAACGCCATAGCTGACGTCACTCGAAGCATGCCAGCCCTGAGGCGCTGTTCGCGAGGAGAGTAAACGGCCTGCAGGCGTCCTGCTGCGCCGGACCTGAGGCTCCGAGCCGCCGGGACGCCATGTCACCTGTAGCGCACGCTTTCTACCCTGCGCCATGCCGACGGCAAACTCCAGGCGAAGACCGGGCTGAGGACGCTGCGCTGCAGGCGGGCGCGGCTCAAAGGCACCGATATGGACAAACAGGCGCTCGCCACCACCATCGACCTCTATCCAGCCAAAGCCACGCTCGTCATTCCATTGCGTCAGGGTGCCGCTGTAGCGCATCTCCGTCCTTTGTTGTTTTTGACACCGCGAACAGGCCTGCCGATGAAAAAAGCAGGCGCTTCCCGTCCAGAAAAAATCTATTTCCCCGCATGCCTGTGTTAGTTTTGGGGCAGCCGTATTTTCCTAAGAAAGCACTCAAGCATGCAGAAATCCCTGTTCTCCCTGGCCGTCATCAGCTCTGCCCTGGCCCTGAGCGCCTGCTCCTCCATCAGCCCCAGAGGCGCCGAAGCACCGACCGAGTACGATTACGCACTGAGCTGCAAGCTCAAGGAAGATGACCCGAAGAAGTGCGAAGCCCAGATTCGCGCCCTGTGCGAAGACCCCAGCAAGGCCGTGGTGCGCAAATCGCGCCATGTGGACCCCAAGGACAACTCGGTGGTCTACGGCTATCAAGTCGCCTGCAACGGCTGAGCCGCTCGTCCCCAACTCCAGGTATTGATGTATACCGCCTCAGGCCCTTGTCCGGAAAGCGCGTGAGGCTCCGAGTCCTGGAGTCACGAAACATAAAAAAAGCCACCGCATGCGGTGGCTTTTCAGCGGATGCAAGTGCCCTGAGGACACAGGACATCAACGCTTCTGGCGATACTTGCGCAGAGCAGCAATCTGGGCGGCCATGACGGCCAGCTCGGACTGTGCACGAGCGATATCCAGCTCGCCCTTGGCGTTCTTCAGGGCTTCCTCGGCGGCAGCCTTGGCCTTCTGCGCCTTTTCATCGTCCAGATCCTTGCCGCGGATGGCGGTATCGGACAGCACGGTCACGCAGTTGGGTTGCACTTCCAAAATGCCGCCGGCCACGAAGACGAACTCTTCGCTGCCATCAGGCATTTCGATGCGCACCGAACCCGGCTTGATGCGGGTGATCAGCGGTGTGTGGCGGGGATAAATGCCCAGCTCGCCCGCTTCACCGGGCAAGGCGACAAAGCGCGCTTCACCGGAGAAGATGGACTCTTCGGCACTGACCACATCAACGTGAATAGTGTTCATCTTTGCTCCTAGAAAAGGTAAAAACTGGTCCTAAAACAAGCACACCCTAAGCCAGAGACGCCGAGCGAGGGCGTCATCCCCCTCCTGAAAGAGAGGGGGAAGCGGCGCAAGCCGCTCAGGGGGTGCAAGCCAGTTAGGCTGCCAGCTTCTTGGCCTTCTCGAAGGCTTCGTCGATGGTACCGACCATGTAGAAAGCCTGTTCGGGCAGGTGGTCGGCTTCGCCATTCACGATCATCTTGAAACCACGGATGGTTTCAGCCAGAGGAACGTACTTGCCTGGGGCACCTGTGAACACTTCGGCCACGTGGAACGGCTGGGACAGGAAACGCTGGATCTTGCGAGCACGAGCCACGGTCAGCTTGTCTTCGGGAGCCAGTTCGTCCATACCCAGAATCGCGATGATGTCGCGCAGTTCCTTGTAGCGCTGCAGCGTGCCCTGCACTTGGCGAGCCACCTTGTAGTGCTCTTCGCCAACCACTTGGGGATCCAGCTGGCGGCTGGTGGAGTCCAGAGGGTCCACGGCGGGGTAGATACCCAGCGAAGCGATGTCACGGGACAGCACCACGGTGGAGTCCAAGTGAGCAAAGGTCGTGGCGGGCGAGGGGTCGGTCAAGTCATCCGCTGGCACGTACACGGCCTGGATGGAAGTGATCGAGCCCACCTTCGTGGAGGTAATACGCTCTTGCAGCTTACCCATTTCTTCCGCCAGGGTAGGCTGGTAGCCCACGGCGGAGGGCATACGGCCCAGCAGAGCGGACACTTCGGTACCGGCCAGCGTGTAGCGGTAGATGTTGTCCACGAAGAACAGCACGTCCTTGCCTTCGTCACGGAACGACTCGGCCATGGTCAGGCCGGTCAGCGCCACGCGCAGACGGTTTCCTGGAGGCTCGTTCATCTGACCGTAAACCATGGCAACCTTGGACTCGCCCAGGTTCTCTTGGTTGACAACGCCAGCATCGGACATTTCGTGATAGAAGTCGTTACCTTCACGGGTACGCTCACCCACACCAGCGAACACCGACAGACCGCTGTGGGCCTTGGCGATGTTGTTGATGAGTTCCATCATGTTCACGGTCTTGCCCACACCGGCACCACCGAACAGGCCCACCTTGCCGCCCTTGGCGAAGGGGCAGACCAAGTCGATCACCTTGATGCCGGTTTCCAGCAGTTCCTGCGAAGGCGACAGTTCGTCGTAAGCAGGAGCCTTGCGGTGGATGGCAGCGGTCAGGGTCTGATCCACGGGACCACGTTCGTCGATGGGGTTGCCCAACACGTCCATGATACGGCCCAGGGTCGCCTTACCCACGGGAACGGTGATGGGGTTGCCGGTGTTGGTGACCATCAGGCCACGCTTCAGACCGTCCGAAGAACCCAGGGCAATGGTACGCACCACGCCGTCGCCCAGCTGCTGCTGAACTTCCAGGGTCAGGGCCGAGCCTTCCAGCTTCAAGGCGTCATACACCTTGGGCACCTGGCCGTGGGCAAACTCCACGTCCACCACGGCGCCAATACATTGAACAATCTTGCCTTGCACTTGAGCCATTTTTTGCTCCAATCTGTTTGTTCGTTAAAGCCGTTTACACAGCGGCTGCGCCTGCCACGATTTCCGACAACTCGGTCGTAATCGCTGCCTGACGCGTCTTGTTGTAGACCAGCTTCAACTCGCTGATGACGTTGCCGGCGTTGTCGGTAGCGGCCTTCATGGCCACCATGCGCGCCGATTGCTCGGACGCCATGTTTTCCGCAACTGCCTGGTACACGAGGGACTCCACGTAACGAACCAGCAGTTCGTCGATGACGCTCTGAGCGTCGGGCTCGTAGATGTATTCCCAGGATGCACCCGTCTTCTCGGCTTGCAATTTTTCGGACGACAGGGGGAGCAGTTGCTCCACCACCGATTCCTGCTTCATGGTGTTGATGAACTTGGTGTACGCCAGGTACACCGCGCTCAACTTGCCTTCAGCATATTGGTCCAGCAACACCTTGACAGGCCCGATGAGCTTGTCGAGGTGAGGCGTGTCGCCCAAGCCTGTAGCGTGAGAGACCACCTTGGCACCGACACGGTTCAGAAAACCCAGTCCCTTGCCGCCAATGGCCACCGCTTCTGTCGCAATGCCCGCATCCTGCTGTTCGCGCAACTTGTTGGTGACGACACGCAACACGTTGGTGTTCATGCCGCCGCACAAACCCTTGTCGGTCGTCACCACAATGACGCCGACCTTCTTGGCATCGCTCACTTGCATGAACGGATGCACATATTCAGGGTTGGCTTCGCCAAGATGGGCTGCAATGTTGCGGATTTTTTCGCTGTATGGACGGGCAGCCAGCATCCGGTCCTGCGCCTTGCGCATTTTGGATGCAGCCACCATTTCCATGGCTTTGGTGATCTTCTTGGTGTTTTCCACCGATTTGATCTTGCCGCGTATTTCCTTACCTGCTGCCATGATGACTCCTCGCCGGTATTAAGCGAAGGACTTCTTGAATGCAGTAATGGCTGCAGTCAGTTCAGCTTCGTCCTTGCCTTCCTTGTCGAAGGCGCGCTTTTCGTTGAGACGGTCGAGCAGAGCACCGTGGCTGGTCTTCAGGAACTGGTGCAGACCCGATTCGAAGGGCAGCACTTGCTTGACTTCGATGTCGTCCATGAAGCCCTTGTTCACTGCGAACAGCGAGGCGGCCATCAGAGCGGTCGACAGAGGAGAGTACTGAGCCTGCTTGAGCAGTTCGGTCACGCGGGCACCGCGGTCCAGCTGCTTGCGGGTTGCATCGTCCAGGTCGGAAGCGAACTGCGCGAAGGCAGCCAGTTCACGGTACTGTGCCAGGTCGGTACGGATACCGCCGGACAAGCCCTTGACCACCTTGGTCTGAGCGGAACCACCCACGCGGGACACCGAGATACCGGCGTTGATGGCGGGACGGATACCGGCGTTGAACAGGCTGGTTTCCAGGAAGATCTGGCCGTCGGTGATCGAAATCACGTTCGTGGGAACGAAGGCGGACACGTCGCCGGCCTGTGTTTCGATGATAGGCAGGGCCGTCAGCGAACCCGTCTTGCCCTTGACCTCACCCTTGGTGAAGGCTTCGACGTAGTCGGCATTCACGCGGGCGGCACGCTCCAGCAGACGGCTGTGGAGATAGAAAACGTCGCCAGGGAAGGCTTCACGTCCGGGAGGACGGCGCAGCAGCAGCGAAACCTGGCGATAGGCCACGGCTTGCTTGGACAGGTCGTCATAAACGATCAGAGCGTCTTCGCCGCGGTCGCGGAAGTATTCACCCATGGTGCAGCCAGCGTAGGCCGACACGTACTGCATGGCAGCGGATTCGGAAGCGGTGGCCGCCACGACGATGGTGTAGTCCATCGCGCCAGCTTGCTCCAGAGAGCGCACCACGTTCTTGATCGAAGAGGCTTTCTGGCCGATCGCGACGTAGATGCAGGTAACGCCCTGACCCTTCTGGTTGATGATGGCGTCGATGGCGACAGCCGTCTTGCCCGTCTGACGGTCGCCGATGATCAGTTCACGCTGACCACGGCCCACGGGAACCATGGAGTCGATGGACTTGATACCGGTTTGCAGAGGCTGATCCACGGACTGACGTGCGATCACGCCAGGAGCGACCTTCTCGATCACGTCCGTCATCTTGGCGTTGATGGGGCCCTTGCCGTCGATAGGCTGACCCAGGGCGTTCACCACGCGGCCGACCAGCTCGGGGCCCACGGGCACTTCCAGAATACGGCCGGTGCACTTGACGGTGTTGCCTTCTGCGATGTGCTCGTAAGCACCCAGAATCACGGCGCCCACGGAGTCGCGCTCCAGGTTCAGAGCCAGGCCGTAAGTGGGTTGACCGTCGGCGCCTGCGGGGAATTCCAGCATTTCGCCAGCCATCACGTCCGACAGGCCGTGCACGCGCACGATACCGTCAGTCACCGACACCACGGTGCCTTGGTTACGGACGTCAGTGCTAGCAGCCAGCCCTTCGATGCGGCTCTTGATCAGTTCAGAAATTTCTGCGGGATTGAGTTGCATGACTCTTTCCTTCTTTCTTGTGTGTTAGCCGAGACCTCAAGCGCATTACGCGGTGAGGGCCGCTTTCATTTGTTCCAGACGGGCCTTGACGGAGGTGTCCAGCACCTCGTCGCCCACCACGACGCGAACGCCACCGATCAGCGATTCATCGAGCTTCACGGTGAGATTCAGCTTGCGGCCAAAGCGCTTTTGCAGCGTGGCGCCAAGCTCGGCCAGCGCTGCATCCTCAATCGGGAAAGCGCTGTACACCACGGCATCCGAAGAGCCGCTCTTGCTGTTCACGAGGCTGCGGAACTGGGCTGCCACTTCAGGCAGCACGTCCAGACGGCCGTTTTCGAGGACCACATGCAGGAAGTTGCGTGCGGACTCGGGCAATGCCGACTTGGCCACACCCGTGACGAGATCGAACACTTGCGCGTCGCTCACGTTCGGGTTGTCGGCCAGTTGGCGCAATTGCGGGTTGGCGGCAATCGCCGCCAATTCCTCCACCCAAGCGACAGTGCTGTTCAAGTCTGCGCCCTTGTCGACACAGGCTTTGAACAATGCTTCGGCGTAAGGGCGGGCAATGGTGGCGAGTTCTGCCATTTTTTGCTTTCCTTACAGCTCTGTCTTCAGGCGGTTCAGCAGATCAGCGTGGATACCGGCATTGACTTCCTTCTTCAGGATCTGCTCGGCACCCTTGACGGCCAGCGCTGCCACTTGCTCACGCAGGGCTTCACGGGCAGCAATGGCTTGCTGGTCAGCTTCAGCGCGGGCAGCAGCAACAATCTTGTTGCCTTCTTCTGTCGCGCGGGCCTTGGCTTCTTCAATGATGGCCTGGGCGCGGCGTTCGGCGTCCGCAAGCCGCGAAGCTGTTTCGTTGCGCGTCTGGGCCAATTCCTGCTCGACGCGCTTGTTGACAGCGGTCAGTTCGGTCTTGGCCTTGTCGGCAGCAGCGAGGCCATCGGCGATTTTCTGGGCTCGCTCATCCAGTGCCTTCGCGATCGGGGGCCACACGAACTTCATCGTGAACAGCGCCAGAACCAGGAAAACACCAAGCTGAACGAACAGGGTCGCGTTAATACTCACGGCAACACCTTTCTATTTAGGGCGTTGAACGGAGCTTAGGCAACCAGTTGGAAGGGGTTGGCGAAGGCGAACAGCAGAGCGATAGCCACACCGATCAGGAAGGCGGCGTCGATCAGACCAGCCAAGATGAACATCTTGGTTTGCAGTTCGTTGATCAGCTCAGGCTGACGTGCCGAGGATTCCAGGAACTTGCCACCCATCAGAGCGATACCGATCGAAGCGCCGATAGCGCCCAGACCAACAATCAGACCACAAGCCAGAGCGACGAGACCGAGAACGTTTTCCATGATGACTCCTAGGGATTAAAGAAAGGTTGAGTGAAAGAAAGGATTTCAGTGAGCTTCATGTGCCTGGCCGAGGTAAATCAGCGTCAGCATCATGAAAATGAAGGCTTGCAGGGTAATGATCAGGATGTGGAAGATCGCCCAGATCGAACCTGCAATGATGTGCCCCACGGGGAGCAACACACCGGAAAGCGACATGGCAGCCGCACCGCCCATCAAGGCGATCAGACAGAACACCAACTCACCAGCGTACATATTGCCGAACAGTCGCATACCGTGCGAAACCGTCTTGGCAATGTATTCAATGATTTGCATGGCCAGGTTCACAACGCCCAGGATCACAGCAAACACGGGATTCTTAGAGGTACCGAACGGAGCGGTCACCAGTTCGTGAGCCCAGCCGCCCATGCCCTTGATCTTCACCGAGTAGATCAGGCACAGCACCAGCACGCCGGTCGACAGACCCAGAGTGGTGGACAGGTCGGCAGTAGGCACGACACGCAGGTAGGCATGGGAGTCGCCCTGGGCGGTCTGCCACAGCACGGGCAGCAGATCCACAGGCAGCATGTCCATGGCGTTCATCGCGAAGATCCAGACGAACACGGTCAGTGCCAGAGGAGCGATGAACTTGCGAGATTCAGCGTTGTGAATATTGGCCTTGGCCTGGTTGTCCACCATTTCGACCAGCATTTCCACCGCAGCCTGGAAACGACCGGGAACGCCGGAAGTCGCCTTGCGGGCAGCCAGCCAGAGGACGAACAGGCACAAAGCGCCCAGAGTCACACTCACGGCAATCGAATCCAGATTGAACACGGAGAAGTCGATGATGGACTTCTGCTTGATGTTCTGGAGGTGTTGCAAGTGGTGAACGATGTATTCACTTGCAGTTGGTGCGTGCGCTTCTGCGGCCATCGGTCAACTTCTCTCAAATATCAATCGGTTTTTGGACACTGGATCGCACCAGAAGCGCAACCCAATACGTTTTCATCACAACAATCAAGCCGACCAGCAGCGCCAGCCAGCTCAGGTCAGGTACCAGCTTGGGTGCAGCCGCCAACATGGCAATGCACAGCACCAGCTTCACCAGCTCCCAACCGAAAATCCCTGCCATGGCGCCACCGGCACCTCCCGGCCGCTGACGAACCACGCCTCTTGCAAACAGCGCCGCGGGCAACACGACCGCCAGCGCTCCATACGCTGCCGACCAGCCTGCGGCTGCACGCCCCGTGATCAACCACGACAGCAAAGCCACGATAACGCCTACCAGCGTCTGAACCATGACGATGCGCCAGACCGAAACCTGCGGAAAGCGCGAACGCCATGCAGAGGCTTCTTGTGCAGTCAGGGGCTTGAAGTCTTCGACTTCGTCCTCATCCTGGAAATCAGCGGGCATGTTTGTCATGTTTTCTTTCGCACCGCTGACCAGGCAAGACTTTTTTACAAAGCCTCTGATTATAAGTAAAAACCCCCGTCGTTAGATAGGGGTTGATACTGTCATGCGCAAAACGTCTTTGACAAGACCTGAGGGTTGTCGCCGAGTGACAACATTTGTCGCCCGCAGCTTTGGTGCGGCGCGAGTGTGCCTCAATTGAAAAAACCGATTGCCCTGAATTGTCCGCCTGCACCCGGGGGCTTTGAGGGTTCGCAGGTCCGCGATCCCTCGATTAGGCCCACGCACGCAGGGCTGTCCCGCGTGGCGCACAATCTTTCCTACTCATTGACAGGCTGTTTCACCAACGGCAATTTTTCATTTCAGCCAAGGACTCTTCATGAGCGACACGCCCAACACCTCTGCCGCCAACGAGAACGGCCAGCAAGAAGACCCTCGCAAGGATTCGCTGATCGAGTACCCGAGCCAGTTCCCCATCAAGGTCATGGGTGTCAAGAATGAGCATCTGGTGCATGAAATCACCAAGATCGCCGAGAAATTCGACCCCAGTTTTGATGCCAGCACCGTCGAGCTGCGCCCCAGCTCGGGCGGGAACTACCTGGGCGTGACCATCACCATCACGGCCACCAGCCGCGAGCAACTGGACGATACCTACCGCGCACTGACCTCTCACCCCCTGGTGAAGGTTGTGCTGTGAGCGACAGCCCGATTGCCTGTGCATCGCAGCCCCCCGAGACCATGGACCTGCGCTTTCTGGGGCGCACCGGCTACGAAGCAGCCGTGGCCGCGATGCAGGAGTTCACACGCACCCGAAACGCGAGCACGCGTGACGAGCTCTGGATTTGTGAGCACTCACCACATTTCACGCAGGGACTGGCTGGCAAAACCGAGAATGTTCTGAACCCCGGGGATATTCCGGTGGTGGCGACCAACCGTGGCGGCCAGGTGACCTATCACGGCCCCGGTCAGGTGGTGGCCTATCCGCTGCTGGATCTGCAGCGCCTGGGCTACTTCGTCAAGGAATATGTGTACCGACTGGAGGATGCGGTGATCCGCACGCTGGACCATTTCGGCGTCACCGGCCACCGCGTGGCAGGCGCGCCCGGTATCTATGTGCGCCTGGACGACCCGCGCAGCCATGCCATGCTGGAGCAGCGCCCGCAGCAGCGCGAACCGGGCAGCCCGGCACCCCGGCCGCATTTCGAGGGCCTGGGCAAGATTGCCGCCCTGGGCATCAAAGTCAGCCGCCACAGCACCTACCACGGAGTGGCACTCAATGTCGATATGGATTTGGAACCTTATTTGCGAATCAACCCTTGCGGATACGCAGGGCTGAGGACGGTGGACCTTTCTACAATCGGCATACAGACAACCTGGGACGAGGCCGCATCCGTGCTGGGCCGCCAGCTGAAGGCGCGTCTCTCTCCCTGAAGGCAAGATCATGAGCACCAATGAAGTCGTGCGCGAAGCGCAGTCCGCCGAAAACTACAACCCGCTGGCCAAGCAGAAGGCTGCCGCCAAGCTGGCGCGCATCCCCGTGAAGGTGGAGCAGGCCGAAGTCCTGAA
>NZ_SPEY01000081.1 GCF_009360615.1 Comamonas sp. | reverse complement strand
ATCTGCGCGACGATGTGGACATCATCGTGCGCGTGATCCAGGAGCCGCCCCTGTCCCTGGTGGCGCGCAGCATGGGCACGGTGCGCTACCTGGCCTGCGCCTCGCGCGAATATGCGCAGACCCACGGCCTGCCCCGGACGCTGCACGCCCTGCGAGCCAGTCCGCTGATCACCGCCGGCGTCACGGGCCGGCAGTTGCGGCTGGCCGCGTACCTGGGCGCCGAGCGCCACGAGGTGATGCTGGAGCCCACCATGATCTCCGAGCATTTCCCGTTTCTGCGCGACGGCATCCTGGCGGGTCTGGGGGTGGGCCTGGTGCCGGACTATGTGGTGCAGGACAAGCTGGCCACGGGCGAAGTGCTGAGCACGCTGGACGAATACCGCCTCAGCATCTTCGGCACGCACATGTATCTGCTCTACCTGCCCAACCGGCATCAGACCAAGGCCGTACGCACCTGCATCGATTTTCTGCTGGCCAAGGCCCAGCCCGAAGCCAGCCGGCTGGCCGCCATGCCCCCGCCCTGAGCCGCAGCGCAAGACGCCAGACCACGGTCATGTCCTCGTCGGCGTTGATCCGCGCGGGATGGGCGCGAGGTCCCGGCAAAGTCCGCGTCTTCGGCCCGGTCGGTCACATCCATCGACGAGGCGCTCGCCGTCACGGGCACCTGCTCGGGCACCGGGTCCAGCGCGGCCGGCATTTGGCCAAGGTCGTCGCAAAGCCATTGGGCCGCCCGGCCTTCGTCCTCGGGAGCAACGCGGATGGAGCCACCGACCTGGAGGATCATCCCGGGCACCAAAGCCCTTCAAGACGATGAGCCGCGCCATGCCGCCTCGATGGCGGCAATATCGATCTTCCTCATCTCCATCATGGCTTCGAAGGCCCGCCCGGCGGCAGCACGGTCCGGATCGGCAATGGCCGTAGTCAGCACGCGCGGTGTGATCTGCCATGACAGACCCCAGCGGTCCTTGCACCAGCCGCACTGACTTTCCTGGCCGCCGTTGCCGACGATGGCGTCCCACAGACGATCCGTTTCCTCCTGGCTGTCTGTTGCGACCTGAAACGAAAACGCCTCGCTGTGCCTGAACGCCGGGCCGCCGTTCAGACCCAGACAGGGAATCCCCATGACCGTGAATTCGACCGTCAACACGTCGCCCTGCTTGCCGGACGGGTAGTCGCCCGGTGCGTGGTGGACGGCGCCCACGGTGCTGTCGGGGAAGGTCTGGGCGTAGAACCGGGCGGCTTCCAGGGCCTCGCTTTCGTACCAGAGACAAATCGTGTTCTTGCTGACCATCCTGGCTCTCCTTGACTGGGACTGAAGAATGCCTGCCTGCTGCAGACCGCGAAACCTCTCCATCGCTGCACCGACGCCTTGCGGCTTTCGGCACCTGAGCATTGAAGCCGCATTTCTCCATCGTTTCAATCCCATGTCGGCCCTCGCAGCGGCATCCCGCCCCCATCGGCCATGATGCCCCGCTCTCAAGGTGCGCCGGAAGGAATCCGACTGCACCGGCCCAGCCGCGCGCCGGCCCGGTCGGGCCTCCGCCTGAACCACGCCAGCCCGGGCTGTGCCGACAGACCGGATCGGAAAGCGCCGCCCCGCACCGGCCAGGCCTGCACCGCCAGGACACACCAGAGCAACTGGATCTGCTTTATATCAAGTCGGCTTCATTTATTTTTGTCTAGTCATATAATTGACTACACATATATAAGACTGACTCCTTGAAACCTACGTCATGAAATTCACTCTGAACGGCCAGGAAGTGGATGCGCAAAGCGCCACTGCCGACACCCCTCTTTTGTATGTGCTGCGCAATGACATGCAGCTCAACGGCCCCAAGTTCGGCTGCGGCCTGGGCGAGTGCGGTGCCTGCGCCGTGCTGATCGACGGCAAGGTGGCGCGCTCCTGCTCCGTGCCCCTGAAGGCGGTCGACGGCAAGAAAGTCACCACGCTGGAAGGCCTGTCGCCTGACGCCAGCAAGGCCGCCAATGCGCAGGCCCTGCAGGACCGCGCCGTGCTGGACGTCAGCGCCGCCAAGGACAAGGCGGCGGCCACCCCGCGCACCTACACCCTGCATGTGGTGCAGCAAGCCTTTGTGGATGCGCAGGCTGCGCAGTGCGGCTATTGCACCAACGGAATGATCATGGCGCTGGTCGCCCTGTTCAACCAGCAGCCCCAGGCCAGCGACGAGGAAATCCGGCATGCGCTGTCCGGCCATCTGTGCCGCTGCGGCACCCATGTGGAAATCATGCAGGCCGCCGCCCGCGCCCGCGAGCTGATTGCCCAGGGCCACAGCCCCGCCCTCCCCGCCGCCGGCGCATCCTCCACCGCAAAGGCTGCCTGATCATGAAATTCTTCTCCCACGACAATCACGCCCAGCTCACCCGTCGCCAGCTGCTCAAGGCCGGCGGCATGCTGATGGTCGGCTCCGTCGCAGGCGGCCATCTGCTGATGGCCCAGACCGCCCCCGAAGCGGCTGCCAAGGGCGCTTTCCCCATTCCTTCGGCCAAGCTGGTGGACAGCTTCATCGCGATTGGCGCCGACGGCTCCGTCACGGCCTACAACGGCCACGTGGACCTGGGCACGGGCGTGCGCACGGCTCTGGGCCAGCTGGTGGCTGACGAGCTGTATGTGGACTTTGCCGCCGTGACCATGGTGCTGGGCCACACCGCCCGCACCCCGGATCTGGGCCCCACCATTGCCAGCAACACCATCCAGGTGTCGTCCCTGCCCATGCGCCATGCCGCAGCGCAGGTGCGCCAGCTGCTGATCAAGCTGGCCAGCGAAAAATCCGGTGTTCCCGCTGACCGCATCACCACCCAGAAAGGCGTGGTCATCGCGGGCGGCAAGCGCTACGGCTATGGCGAGCTGGTTCACGGCCAGGATCTGCAGATCGAGGTCGACGACAAGATCGAGCTGCGCAAGTCCGGTTTCGAGTACATCGGCAAATCGGTGCAGCGCGTGGACATCCCCAACAAGGTGCTGGGCGCGCTGACCTATATCCACGACCTGCGCGTGCCCGGCATGCTGCACGGCCGCGTGATCCGTCCGCCCTACACCGGCGCCGATGCCACGGCGCCCCTGGGCTCCAGCCTGGTGTCGGTGGACGAGAAGTCCATCGCCCATCTGCCCGGCATCGTCAAGGTCGTGGTCAAGGGCGACTTCGTGGGCGTGGTGGCCGAGCGTGAAGAGCAGGCCATCGCGGCCATGCGCCAGCTCAAGGTCACCTGGAAGGAATGGAGCGGCCTGCCCGATATGTCGCTGAGCGGCCTGCACCAGACCCTGGTGGACCACGCCAAGACCGACCGCGTGCTGCAGGAAGACGAGGGGGCCTTGCAGGCCATCGAGCAGGTCAAGACTGCGCTGACCCGCGACTATGTCTGGCCCTATCACGCTCATGGCTCCATCGGCCCGTCCTGCGCGATTGCCGAAGTCGGCAACGGCCAGATCCAGGTCTGGACCGGCTCTCAGAACCCTCACGACGTGTGCAAGGACATTGCCAAGCTCATGGACGTGAATGCCGACAACATCAACGTCACCCGACTCGAAGCCTCTGGCTGCTACGGCCGCAACTGCGCAGACGACGTCTGCTCGGATGCCGTGCTGATGGCGGCCGCCGTGGGCAGGCCCGTGCGCGTGCAGCTGATGCGCGAGCAGGAAGCCGGCTGGGAGCCCAAGGGCACGGGCCAGCTGATTCGCGTGCGCGGCGGCCTGGACGAGCACAACAATGTGGCCGCCTACGAGATGCGCACCTGCTATCCCTCGAACAACGCCCCGGCGCTGGCCCTGATCCTCACGGGCAAGGTGTCCGCCAAGATCGAGGCCCAGCAGATGGGCGACCGCACGGCCATCCCGCAGTACGAATACCCCAAGATGCGCGTGATCTCCCAGGACGCCGTGCCCATCGTGCGCGCCTCGTGGATGCGCGGCGTCTCCGCCCTGCCCAATGTGTTCGCCCATGAGTCCTGGATCGACGAATGCGCCTACCTGGCCAAGGCCGACCCCATCGAGTACCGTCTGCGCTACCTCAAGGACCCGCGTGCCGTGGCGCTGATTGCCGAAGCCAAGAAGCAGTGCCACTGGCAGGAAGGCCCGGCCCGGCGCAATGCGGCACCGGACGATCAGCGCCTGGTCAAGGGTCGCGGCTTTGCCTATGCCCGCTACTTCCACAGCAAGTTCCCCGGCTACGGTGCGGCCTGGGCGACCTGGGTGGTCGACGTGACCGTGGACCGCGAAACCGGCGAAGTCAAGGTCGACAAGGTCTTTGTCGCCCAGGACACCGGTGCCATGGTCAACCCCGCAGGCGTGCGTCATCAAGTGCACGGCAACGTGGTGCAGTCCACCAGCCGCGTGCTCAAGGAGTTCGTCACCTTCGACAAGAGCGGCGTCACCTCCGTGGAATGGGGCGGCTACCCCATCCTGCGCTTTGACGAGCTGCCCGAGATCGACTCGCTGCTGGTCGAGCGCCCCAACGAGGCGCCCATGGGCGCCGGCGAATCGGCTTCCGTGCCCAGCGCCGCCGCCGTGGCCAACGCCATCTTTGACGCCACCGGCGTGCGCCTGCTGGAAGTGCCGTTCACGCCCAGCCGCGTGCTGGCCGCGCTCAAGGCAGCCAAGAGCAGCGCCGCCTCGTCCAAGTGACTCCACCGATAAAGAACATAGATATGCGAACGTTCCAAAAGATTCTGGCGGGCGGTGCGGCTGTAGTGGTCGTGCTGGCTGCCGCCGGCCTGGCTCTCACCCATCAGGGCGAGATTGCGCCCCAGTCAGCCATTCCCGCTGCCGACTTCACGCCCCAGCAGATTGCCAAGGGCAGGCTGCTGGCCGCCATGGGCGACTGCGCCGTCTGCCACACGGCAGCCAACGGCAAGACCAACGCGGGCGGTCTGGCCATGCCCAGCCCCTTCGGCACCATCTACACCAGCAACATCACGCCCGATCTGCAGACCGGCATCGGCAGCTGGAGCTATGAAGCCTTCGAGCGCGCCATGCGCCACGGCGTGGACCGCGAAGGCCAGTACCTCTACCCCGCCTTCCCCTACACGGCCTTCAGCCGCGTAACGGATGAGGACATGAAGGCCTTGTACGCCTTCCTGATGAGCGAGCCTGCCGTGGAGAACGAGGCGCCCAAGACGGCGCTGAACTTCCCCTACAACGTGCGCCGCGGCATTGCGGCCTGGAACTGGCTCTACCTCAAGCCCGGCGTCGTCAAGGACGATGAAAAGCAGGCTCCCGAGTGGAATCGCGGTGCCTACCTGGTCGAAGGCCTGGGTCACTGCAGCGCCTGCCACACACCGCGCAACGGCCTGGCCGCCGAGAAAACGGGTGAGTTCCACCTGACCGGCGGCAGCGCCGAAGGCTGGGATGCTCCCGCTCTGACGGACAAGACGGCCTCGCCCCTGCCCTGGACCAAGCAGGATCTGGTCGACTATATGAAGACCGGCTTCTCGGCCCGCCACAGTGTGGCAGCCGGCCCCATGGCTCCCGTGGCCCACGGCCTGTCGCAGCAAAGCGATGCCGACCTCGACGCCATTGCCACCTATCTGATGAGCTACCGCAAGGCCGACGCCGCCCCTGGCGATGCCAAGGCACTCATCGAAGAGAAGACTGCCAAGCCCAAGCTGGCGCTCGATGCCGAAGGCTACCGCCTGTACCAGGGCGCCTGCATGGCCTGCCACAAGGCAGACCCCTCGGGCAGCAGCTTCGGCGTGCGACCCCAGCTGGCCCTCAGCACCAGCCTGCATTCCGCGTCGCCCGACAACGCCATCATGGCCGTGCTCGAAGGCGTGCAACATCCGGCCCATGCCGACCTGGGCACCATGCCGGCCTTCCGCCATGCGCTCAGCGATGCGCAGATCGCCACCCTGCTCAACACCATGCGTGTCCAGTATGGCGTGGACGAATGGAAGGACCTGCCTGCCAGGGTCGGCCAGCTACGCAAGCAGACCCAGGCGCATTGACAGCAGGCGCTGCCACAGCGCCTCACACGCCGGCCTTCCGTGTCCATCCGGCCACGGAAGGCCTTTTTGCGCCGCGATCATCTACGGGTAGCGCACCTACCCAGGGCCCGCTGGTTGCTTCAAAATTGCGGCGGGCGAGATCAACAGAGAGAAAGCAAGCAATGGACAATATCGACGTCTTGGTACTCAAGGCATTGCGAGACTGGCGCTCGGCCGGCCAGCACGCCTTGCTGGCCACCGTGGTGCGCACCTGGGGCTCGTCTCCGCGCCCCGTGGGCTCCATGATGGCCTTGCGCGAGGACGGACGCGCCATTGGCTCGGTGTCCGGCGGCTGCATAGAAGACGACCTGATCGCCCGCCACACCCGCGCCCTGAACCAGAACCTGGGCATTCCCGACGGCCCTCCGCAGCAGGTGCGCTACGGCGTGAGTGCCGACGAAGCCCACCGCTTCGGCCTGCCCTGCGGCGGCACGCTGGAGCTGCTGCTGGAATTCAACCCCGATGCCGCCAGCCTGCAGCAACTGGTGACCGAACTGGAAGCCGGCTCCCTGGTGAAACGCAGCGTCGATTGCCGCAGCGGCGAAGTCCGTCTGGAGACGGCCGAGCACCCCGACACGCTGGAGTTTGACGGCCAGCAGCTCGTCAACCACCTGGGCCCCGGCTACCGCATGCTGCTGATCGGTGCGGGGGCCCTGGCCGAATACCTGGCCACCATGGCCTTGTTCAACGGCTTCACGGTCACCGTCTGCGACCCGCGCGAGGAATACATGGGCAGCTGGTCGGTGCCCCAGGTCAACACCGTCACCGACATGCCGGACGATGCGGTCACGGCCTTCAAGCCCGATGCGCGCAGCTGCATCGTCGCCCTCACCCACGACCCCAAGCTCGATGACCTGGCCCTGCTCGAAGCCCTGCACAGCCCGGCCTTCTATGTGGGCGCCATCGGCTCGCGCCGCAACAACCACTCCAGGCGCGAGCGCATGATGGAGCACTTCGGCGAGACCGAAGCCTCGCTGGCCAGGCTGCGCGGCCCCATCGGTCTCTATATCGGCAGCAAGACTCCGGCAGAGATCGCCGTGAGCGTGATGGCCGAAATCCTGGCCGTGAAGAACGCCGTTGCACTGCCCCAGGCCATGTCGGTGGAAGTGGCCAAGCACGAGCATGACATCGCCATGAACGAGGCCGGCACGCATTGCGCCATTCCGGAAATCCTCCCGCCGGACTTGGAGCGCTGAAGTCCTGCGTTTCAAACCTGCAAGGCAAAATCCACGGCCGCCGCTGCATGCAAGGCCGTGGTATCCAGCACCGGCAGCACGCTGTCTGCGGGCTTGACGAGCAAGCCGATCTCCGTGCAGCCCAGCACCACGGCCTGCGCCCCGCGGGCCGCCAATGACTCGATGGCTCGCTGATAGAGCTTTCGCGACACATCGCTGATCTGCCCCGCGCAAAGCTCCTCATAGATGATGCGATGCACCTGCGTTCGCTCGGCCTCGCCAGGGACCAGCACCTTCAGGCCGAACTGCTGCTCCAGCCTCTCGCGCAGGAACGGCTGCTCCATGGTGAAGCGCGTACCCAGCAGCCCCAGCACCTGCACACCGGCTGCACGCGCAGCCGCCCCGACCGGGTCGGCTATGTGCACAAACGGAATCGACACGGCTGCCGCCACCTGATCCGCCACCCTGTGCATGGTGTTGGTGCAAAGCAGCACACAGTCGGCACCCCCGGCCTGCAGGCGCCGGGCAGCATCGGCCAGCAGCGCCGCCGCATCGTCCCAGCGGCCTGCATGCTGGGCCTGCTCGACAGGGCCGAAGTCCACGCTGTACATCAGCAGTCTGGCCGAGCGCAACGCACCCAGACGCTCCCGGACACCCTGGTTGATCAGGCGGTAGTACTCGGCGCTGGACTCCCAGCTCATGCCGCCGATCAGGCCTAAAACGCGATGCGGCCCGGTGCTTGTTTGCAGGTCTTGATTCATGAGCAACAGTGTGAGGCCGGCCGGCCGCCATCGTCTATCATGAAATTTCAGCCCGCCATGAAGCCCCATCTGATTCAGCCTTCGGCAACCGATACGCCATCCGTGCAGATCCAGCTGCTCGGCCGCGCGCCCTACAGCAGCCGCGACCCAGTGCGCATGCATTCACTCGGCATTGCGCTGCAAAGGCAGCAGGGCGTGCACGCCATCGCCTCCGACAGGCGCGTGGACTTCGACACCTGGCCTGGCACCCTCAGCCATACGCCCGCCGGCATCGAGGTGTTCTCCGAATCGGCCACCGGCGGTGAATATCTGGTGCTGCGCTACGCGCCCCATGAGGCCGATGCGCCCGGGCCGTCGCGACGCGTTTCTCGGACTGGCCAGCGTGCGGCATTGCAGATTGCATTGCATCTGCGCCGGCTGCTGCTGTGTGATCGACCGGATGCGCTGGCCATCGAGCAGTCTGCACTGCGGTTGCTGGAGTGCAGCAAGAGCGGCCCCCACATCGCCGACGCGCACCCCGATGCCGGCTATGGGCGCGTGCTGGACCGCATTGCCGCCGAATTCGACAGGCCGCTGCGCATCGCCGATCTGTCCGCCATGGTGGACACCAGCCCCTTGCGCTTTCTGCGTGAGTTCACTCGGCGCACGGGCATGACGCCACATGCCTGGATCACGGAAACCCGGCTGCAGGCCGCCCGTGCCATGCTGCAGAGCGCCGATCTGCCCCTCGTGCAGATCGCGCTGGAATGCGGCTTCAATCACCAGTCGCATATGGGCCAAGCATTTCGCAAGCACCTGGGCCTGACGCCGGGCCGATACCGGCAACCGAAGAGCCCGAGCCTGACCCCTTGAGTCGCCTGCGGGCAACCGGTTCACATACGGTTTCATTGCCGGGCACACAAAGTGCGGCACGCAGCCCGCACCAGGCTTTTGGCGGCATTCAAGCGGCGTAACATTGCCGCCTCAATGACGACCGCCAAGAAAAAGAAAACGCCTGCGCGCAAGCGCGGCACCGCCTCCAAGACCGCTGGCGACCGCTTCTCCCGCCTCAGGCGCTTCGCACTGTCTGCGGGCGCTGCGGCACTGGCCAGCTTCCAGATTGCCAGCTGCAGCTTCAATCCCAGCGTCTCCGCCGAGAAACTGCTGGGTCAGGCGCTGGCAGCCCTGCATATCCCCGCACTCGATGCACTCGGGCAGACCCTGCAGGCCTTTCGCAAGAACGGCTGGCCGGATCTGGAGGGCCTGCATTCCGGCTCCCGCGGCCACACGGGCAGCGTGGCCGGCAAGGTGGACAAGGCCGATGCCACGGCCACGGCCCAGCCCACGCACTTTGCCCACTGCCCCCAGTTCTTTCCCGGCGGCAAGGCACCGGCCCTGCAGCTTCACCCCCTTGAGCGCGAGCTGTGCTTTTCGGGTTTTGCCGTACTGCACAACGGCAGCACCAAGACCCCGGTGTTCGTGGCCGAGCGCCTGAACCGCCATCAGCTGCAGCAGGCCCAGGGCTTGCAGCGCAGCGACAAGTTCTATGCCGACGCCCGCCTGCCGCGCGCCGAGCGCTCCGAGCTCGACGACTACAAGCGCTCCGGTTTCTCGCGCGGCCATATGGCCCCGGCGGCCGACATGAGCACGCCCGAGGCCATGGCCCAGAGCTTCAGTCTCGCAAACATGGTGCCGCAGAACCAGGTGCACAACGCGGGCGCCTGGAGTCAGGTGGAACAGGCCACGCGCAAATATGCGCTGCGCGCCCGAGGCGATGTCTTTGTCTTCACCGGCCCTGTCTTCAACAAGAACGCCGCCACCATCGGCGAGAGCAAGGTGGCGGTGCCCGACTACCTCTTCAAGCTGGTCTATGACGCCAGCACCGGCAAGAGCTGGGTGTACTGGCAGGCCAACAGCGCCGACACCCGCATGGGCCCGCCCATCAGCTACGAGGAGTTCACGCGCCGCACCGGCATGCCGCTGCTGTCGGCCGTGTATCTGCCCCACGCATAAAAAATGAGCTTACTACGCAATTGATTCAATGATTTCAATGGTATTTGATATTGAAATCCATGAATTGCGAGCGTAAGACGCTCACTTTTAAATAGCAAAAAAGCTCCACAGAGATCGCGGGGAACTCAGGCCGGCTCGCCCGCCAGCCGGCGCACCACCTCGGACAGCACCTGGGCCTTCTGGCGGGTGCGCTCATTGGCCATGCCCGTGAAGCCACGCTTGGTGGCCGTGTGGTGCAGCGTATGGCCGACCTGCCGGCGGTACAGCGCACGTGCCCGGTCGCGCATGGCGCGGGCGCGCTGCAGTTGCAGGCGGCGCTGGGCCGGGCTCAGCCTGACCAGGGCCGCATCGGACTGGGAAAGATCGTAGAGCTCACGCTCATTGGTGGCGAGAAGTTCATGCGCGGAATGGATGGCACGTCCCATGGCTTGCTCCTGTCATCAAATGCAATGAAAAAGCACCTTGAATGCATGCACATCCAAGATGCTTCGGTGAGTACAGAACAGCACTCTAGGACAGATTCCGGCTCCAGCCCCCAATACCGCACCCATGCAAGCGGTATTGGGTGGTGCAGCGAAGCGATGGGCTTTCCGCCAGCCTCTGCAGGCGGCACACGCCTCTGGCTTACCTGACAGCGGACTCTGCTGCGGCCGCTGCCGGTGCGGTGACCGCTGGCGCGCTGGCCGCCGCCGGGACATGCTGCCAGCTGGCGGGCAGCACGGCGTCCAGCCAGTGCAGGCGCCAGGCCAGCAGCACGGCAGCGGCCAGCAGCGCCAGAAGGCACAGGCTGTTGCGCAGGCCATGGCTGTCGGCATAAGGGTCGGCAAAGTTGCGCCGGGCATTGACCGGCACCCTGGCCGTCTGCGACAGGCTGCGGCCCAGACCCAGGTTGATGTTCATGCGGCCATTGATGGCCCAGCCGCTGGCATCCAGAATCGGCCCCAGGCTGCGCTGACGCAGCTTGAGCCAGGCAATCAGCATGCTGGGACCGGAGATGGCCAGGATCAGGCCCAGAATGGCCACCGGAATCCAGGGGCCCAGTTCGATGAACTTGCCGAAGATGCCGACGATCACGGCGCTCAGCGAGCCCAGCGCCACGCCGATGGCGGCCACCGTGCCCACATCGGTCTTGCGTGCCGCAGGCGCAGCAGCCGGCGCAGCCAGGTCCTTGGGCGCCGTCACCAGCCTGGCCGCGTTGTCGCCGAGGCTGGCGTTCACCACATCGTTCTTGGCTGCGGCATGCTTGGCGACCTGCTCCTCGATCATGCGCAGGAACTTCTTGTAGGGCGAGAAGAAGGCCTGGCCGATGCTGGTCGGGTTGTCGATGAGCTTGACGATGGTCGCATCCCAGTCCTGGCCCGCACGGTCGTAGAACACGCCGTTGCGCCCCACGAACAGAAAATCCACATCGCCTGCCGTGAAGGCCGCAACGATGGTCTTCTTCTGCCCTTCGCGCTTGCACTCGCAATAGGCCAGATAGGTTTTGGCCATGGCGGCCAGCACCGAGTGGGTTGCGGCATCGCTCACCTCCACGGTCAGATCGCAGCTGCGACCATCCAGGAACAGCGTGCCGGCCTGGAAAGCCGCGCCTTCGCGCCGATAGAAGCTGGAGAAGGAGACAAAGTTGTTGAGCAAGGGCAGCAGATCGCGCTGCAGGCGGATCAGCTTCTCCAGCGCCATGGCCTGCAGGGCGTGCTCTTTCTCGGCCTCGTCCTGGTCCAGCAGCTGCATCAGCGCATTCTTCAGGCCGCTGCCCAGCAGTTGCCGCACCTCGGCCTCGCTCACGGCACCCAGCGGCGTGGCCGGACACTGCGCCAGCCATTGCTGGCAGTGCGCCAGCATGGTCTTGAGTTCATCCCACTGCGCCTCCGTCAGCGCCGTCAGCGCCTCGCCGAACACGGGTAGCACGGCCTGCTCGCGCAGCGCCTGCAGGGCCTCGGCCCAGGCGGGGTTGACCCCCTGCACCAGCGGCAGGCTGCGCTCGCCGGTCACGGCGGCCAGCGGCAGCGCCGCCAGAGACTCCGAAGCATTGCTGAGCACCTGCGCACCCAAAGCGGCATAGCCTTCTGGCGTGGGGTTGAGCGGCGCACGTGCATTCGCATCGAACTCCACCAGCCGCGTGCGGGCGAAAAAGTCGTCGACCTTGGCCTGCACGGCGTTCACGGCCTCGGCCGCCGCCAGCGCCAGCGCGCGCGGCTGCAGGTGGCAACCCAGCTCGGAAGCCCGGTCAAACCAGGTTTGCAGGGCTTGCACGTCCTCCCAGAAGGCCTCGGCCTTGCCGCGATCGATGCCGGGCACGCCGTCGCTGCCGTCCACCGCACCGTAAAGCTCCTGAATGCGCCCGATCAGGTCGGCCAGCGCCCCGTCGCCCTCCGCCGTGGCCGCACTGACGATGCCATCGCCATTGAAACGCAGGGCCTGCAGCGACGCCATGCGCTCCTGCACCTGCGCCAGCGTGATGGCCGGAGCATCGGGCAGGCCCGCGAGTTCCAGCACGCGCCTGGCCTCAGCCAGCAGCAGCGCACCCTCTTCGGTCGCATCGTTGATGCTGTGCAGCTGCAGCACATCGCCGCCATCGGCCAGCACCTGAGGATCACGCACTCGGGCCACCGCCCATTGACAGGCCGCCACCAGCTCGGGGGGACGAATGCGACCGTCCTTGCTCTCGTCGATCAGATCCAGCGTGGCGCTGTCGAACTCGATGCCGCGTGTGGGACAGGCCAGGGCCACCCACAGCTTCTGATCCAGCTCACCTATGTGGGCAATGTCCTGGCCTGTGCGAATGACCACCTGGTCCACCTCGCCGGCACGGAAAAACTGCCACTCGTACTGCATGTCCATGAAACTCACAACTCCCAGGCGGGGGGCTTCCCCTGTCAAAAGGCATTGCAAGCAATCTCAGCTTGCAGTGTCCGCTATCAAAAGCGTGGAGTTTAAAAGTCATTTGAACCGCCAGATTGGTGACATTTGTGAACTCTTGCGCGATGCATGGCCGGAGCGCTCCAGCTTCTTTTTCCACGGCCGCTGCGGACGCCCGGGTGTTTTCATTTATAAAGTATTTATTCAGATACTTTATTTGCTACACTGCCTGCGTCAACCCCGTGCCCATGACTGCTGCGCCCACCGCCTCCCAATCCCGCGACAAGCTGCACCTGCAGCTGGCCCGGCTGTTCCGCAACAAGATCACGAACGGAGACTGGACGCTAGGACAGAGCATTCCCACGGTCGAGGAGCTGGAGGCCCTGCACCGCGTCTCGCGCACCACGGTGCGCATGGCCGTGCATGCGCTGGTCGACGAAGGCCTGCTGGAGACCCGCAAGCGCGGCGGCACCCGGGTGGTGGGCCGCCCCTGCAAGCCGCCGTCCTTTCTGCTGCCCACCAGCTGGCGAGAGCTGGTGGCCTTTGGCGAACAGATCCGGCAGACCACGCTGCAACAGGCCCATGACTGCGTGCCGCCGATTCCCGCCGGCTTTCCATGCCCTGGAGAGCTGGCCCCGGCCTATGCCTATTTTCTGCGCGTGCACCAGCATGGCGAGGCGCGCTTCTGCCTGTCCGAGCTGTACCTGGAGCAGAACCTCTACCCCAAGCTGCAGGAACAGCTGGAGCGTGCCACCCTGGCGCAAGCACTGGGCAACGATCCGGCGCAGATCGCTGCGGCGCGCCAGTACCTGAGCGTGGCACCGGCCGACGAACTGATTGCCGCGCATCTGGACGTGCCGCTGGGCACGCCGCTGATGCAGGCGCTGCGCTGGGCGCGCAACCCCCAGGGCCTGGTCGTCTACTGGGCCAAGGTGCGCTTCATCAGCGAATACGTGCACATGGAAATGGATCTGCTCAAATGACCGCCGCCCCGCTCTGCAAACCCCATGCAGGCCGTGTGGCCTGGATCACCGGCTCCACCAGCGGCATAGGCTGGGCCGTTGCCAGGCAGCTGGCCGCCGAAGGCGCGGCGATTGCCATGCACGGCAGCGCCGAGGCATCGGCCGCCACGGACGCACGGCTCGCCGAGCTGCAGGCACTGGGCGTGGCCGCCCGCTATTACCCACTGGATCTGCGCGACGCTCAGGCGATTGCGCCGCTGGCCCGGCGCATCGCGGCCGAGCTGGGCACCGTGGACATTCTGGTCAACAACGCCGGCATCCAGCATGTGGAATCCGTGCTGAGCTTTCCTCAGTCCCAATGGGATGCGCTGATGGCCGTCAACCTGAGCGCGCCGTTTCACAGCATCCAGGCCTGCACGCCGGCCATG
The DNA here is from genome assembly GCF_009360615.1 of Comamonas sp. GTDB lineage: Bacteria > Pseudomonadota > Gammaproteobacteria > Burkholderiales > Burkholderiaceae_C > Comamonas. Next base: position 24,404 of record NZ_SPEY01000081.1, on the reverse strand, counting down.
CTGGAGCGCGGCTGGGGCCGCATCATCAATATGGCCTCCGTCAGCGGCCTGGTCGGCGTGGCCCACAAGCCCGCCTATGTGGCCAGCAAGCACGGCCTGCTGGGACTGACGAAATCCGTGGCACTGGAGCTGGCCACCACGCCCGTGACCTGCAATGCCATCTGCCCCGGCTGGGTGCTCACGCCGCTGGTCCAGGCCCAGATCGAGGCCCTGGCGCAGCGCGAGCAGCTGGAAGAGGCGGCAGCCCGCGCCAGGCTGCTGGGCGCCAAGCAGCCTTCCCAGGCCTTTGTGACGGCGGAGCAGGTGGCAGCCATGGTCGGCTTTCTGGCCGGCGACAACGCGGCCCAGGTGCGAGGAGCCCAGTGGACCATGGACGGGGGCTTTACCGCCGCGTGAGTGCGACACCGGCAAGACTCCACCGATCGGGCACCCCTTCATGGCTGATGGCACTGGGCAGACAAGCGCCACAGCCTGTTCCATTCAAATCATTCCAAGGAGATGAACATGGCATTGAACGAAACCCACGACACCGGCCTGCAGAGCTGGGTCGCCAGCGCCAACACCGGCCGCAGCGACTTTCCGATCCAGAACCTGCCCTTCGCGGTCTTTCGCCGCAAGAGCAGCGGCGAAGCCTTTCGCGGCGGCGTGGCGATCGGCGACCAGGTGCTGGACATGGCGGCCGTACGCGATACCGGGGCCCTGGGCGCCGAAGTCCGGCCTCAGGTCGAGGCAGCGGCGCAGGGCCGGCTCAACGGCTTGATGGCCATGGGCCCCGCGTCATGGTCGGCCCTGCGCCTGGCGCTGTCGCGCGGCCTGCGCGTCGACGCGCCCGAAGAAGCCGCGCTCAAGGCCTGCCTCGTGCCCCAGAGCGATGTGGAGTACACGGTTCCCGCTCAGGTGGGCGACTACACGGACTTCTACACCTCCGTGCACCACGCCACCAATGTGGGCAAGCTGTTTCGCCCCACCAACCCGCTGATGGAGAACTACAAATGGGTACCCATCGGCTACCATGGCCGCGCCTCCAGCATCCGCATCTCGGGCGTGGACTTCAAGCGCCCCAACGGTCAGCTCAAGGCCCCCGATACCGACCCCGTGCTCAAGCCCTGCAACCGTCTCGACTATGAGCTGGAGATGGGCATTTACGCCGGCGCGGCCAATGCCTGGGGCGAGGCTGTCGGCATCGAAGACGCCGAGCGGCATATCTTCGGCCTGTGCCTGCTCAATGACTGGTCGGCCCGCGACATCCAGGCCTGGGAATACCAGCCGCTGGGCCCCTTTCTGTCCAAGAACTTCGCCACCACCATCTCACCCTGGATCGTGACGCTGGAAGCGCTGGAGCCCTACCGCACGGCCTTTGACCGCCCCTTCGGCGACCCTCAGCCCCTGCCCTACCTGCGCTCCGAGGCCAACTCGCAGCGCGGAGCGCTCGACGTACAGCTCACGGTCGCCATCCAGACCGAAAAGATGCGTGCTGAAGGCAAGGACGCCGAGCTGATCACCCGGACCAGCTATCGCCACGCCTACTGGACCATGGCCCAGCTGATTGCCCACCACACCGTCAACGGCTGCGACCTGCAACCCGGCGACCTGCTGGGTACGGGCACGCTGTCCGGCCCCACGATCGCCGAAGCCGGTGCCTTGCTGGAGATCACCGAAGGCGGCAAAAAGCCCTTGAGCCTGAGCAATGGCGAAACCCGCACCTTCCTGCTCGATGGCGACGCCGTGGTCTTCAGCGGCTGGTGCGAAAAGCCCGGTGCCGCGCGCATCGGCTTCGGCGAATGCCGCGCCACCGTGCTGCCCGCGCACCAGGCCTGAGCCCCCTCGGTCATTCTGCAAAAAACCGGCCCCGCGCCGGTTTTTTGTTGGAAATCTGCCTTCGGTCTGCTCGTAACGCCATGACACAATTGCAGCCATGCCTTCCGTTTCGGACACCCCCACCCCTGCGCTCGCTCCCGCTGACCGCAACCCGCGCCAGGAACCTGTGCTGGACCCGCCTCTGCGTTCGGACGCCAGCCCCTTGCCAGCCTCCATTGCCGGAGCCTTCGCCGCTGCTGCCTACTCCATGCAGCACAGCCTGCACGGCGAGGCCGGGCACGAGGAGGAGGACAGCGGCCTGCTGCCTCGGCTCTATGCCAGCCGTCTGAACCCGCGTTCACGCCACTATTACCTGGCCCAGTTCAAGCGTTTCGACGCCCTGGATCGCAGCCTGCCCAGCTGGAACATGGCCGCCGCGCTGGTGACCCTGGCATGGTGCAGCCTGCACGGCCTGTGGCGCGAAGCCGCCAGATACCTGGCGGCCGTCACGGCAGCGGCGCTGGTCTGGTGGTTTGGCCTGCGCCCGGCCCTGCCCGATGCCATGGCGCTGGGCCTGGGCATGGCCCTGTGGATGGTCGCGGTGGCCGTGCCCGGCCTGCTGGGCAACGGCTGGTACTGGCGCAAGATCCGGGCCCAGACACTGCAGGCGATCACGGACGCGCCCAATATGGCTGCGGCCCATGCGGCCTTGCAGGAGCAGGCCTCGGCACCAGGCCACAGGACGGCCGCCATGCTGGTGCTGGCCCTGCCTGTGGCCGCAGCCGCAGGGGCAGGCCTGGCCCTGCTGCCCGCCGACAGCCCGCCGCCGCCCCAGAGCTCGGCACCGGCCGCTACCGCGCAGGCGGCCCCCTTCGCCGACGCTGCGGCCCGTCCTCGCCCGGCGGCGGACCCCATGCCCGCCGTTGCGGCTGCCGCAGCGCGCCCGGCAGAGCCAGGGCCGTCGCCCTCCACCGAAACCGGAACCAAGACCGGAACCGAGACAGCCGTGCCCCCCGCATCCCTGCAAGCAGGCGAGACCGGGGATGCAGCCGTGTCCGGCGAAAAGAAAACCGCCGAGGCGGCCGACACGCTCGCCAACAAGCCCGTCGATAAACCGGCCGAGAAAACCGCCGACAGGCCCGCCGCCCAAGCCGGGGCAGGCCGCAAGGAACAAGCTGCCAAGGCCAACTCCCCTGCGGGCACGGATCTGGTTCCAGGCAAGTTCTACCTGAACCTGGGCGTCTACTCGGAGTCCCGCAATGCCGAGAAGGTCGTGACCCAGCTCAGCCAATCCAGGCTGCCCGTGCTGACGCAGAAGATGGCCAGCAACAAGGGCGAAGTCATCCGGGTGCGCAGCGGGCCCTTCGACAGCCGCAAGCGGGCCGAAAAGGCCGCGCGCAAGCTGCAGGCAGCGAATATCGAGGCCGGCATCTTTCAGAGTGCGGACGGGGCACACAAACCTTAGGCCGCAGCCACCAGCGCCGAAGATCGCAGTAGATCACCACCAATCCGCCGAGGGGATTCACTGCCAAACCGTCCATCTTGCGCAGCACCTTGTTGCACCCTCTTGCACATCAAGGCCTGGTCTGTCATGCGCAAGCTCCCGGGTGGCGCTATGGTGTGGGGCATGAATCAACGAACAACCCTCTCGTCAATTCCCCCCCGCGCCCGGCTGGGCCTGGCTGCCGCCACGGCAGCCCTGCTGATGGCCGGCTGCGCCAGCAACGGCACCGCCACCGACGGCACACGCGCGCCACCTGCGCGCCAGCTGCAGGTATGCCACGCGGAACCGGTACAGATCTACCTGGGCCACAACACCGTGGCGTCGACCCTGGAGACCATCCGCCAGAAGTCCGGCTCCTACCTGCTGCGCGTGCTGCGCGAGGGTCAGCCTGCGACCATGGAGTACAACCAGGAACGCCTGAATGTCATCACCAATGACGCGGGCAAGATCACGGCGCTGCGCTGCGGTTGACCCCCTGCCGGGTCTACAGGAACATTTCCTGCAGGTCGCTGAGGAAGTCGAAGCCGCGCTCGGTCGGCACCACGCGGCCCAGGTCCCGGGTGATCAGGCCCTTGGCCTGCGCCTGCTCCAGCCCCTTGGCAATGGCCGACATGGGCAGGCCCGTGCGCTCCATGAACTCCTGCAGCGCGAAACCGCCGCGCAGGCGCAGCGCGTTGAGCATGTATTCGAACGGCAGCTCGGCGCGCTTGACCTCGTTGTCCTGGGCCAGCGGCGTGCCGGCCAGCGCCATGTCCATATAGCGTGCCGGATCGCGGAAACGCACCTGGCGCACGATGCGATGGGCGAAGCTCAGCTTGCTGTGCGCACCCGCGCCAATGCCCAGATAATCGCCGAACTGCCAGTAGTTGCTATTGTGAAAGCACTGATGGCCTTCCTTGGCATAGGCCGAGACTTCGTAGCGCTGCATGCCGGCTCCCTGGGTGCTGGCCGTGATCAGGTCCAGCATCTCGTAGGCCGTATCGTCCTCGGGCACCAGGGGCGGATACTTGGCGAAGTAGGTATTGGGCTCGATGGTCAGGTGATAGATCGACAGATGCGGCGGTGCAAACCCCAGCGCAGTGTCCACATCGCGCTGCAGATCGGCAAGACTCTGGCCGGGCAGCGCATACATCAGATCGATGTTGAAGGTCTCGAAATTGTCGGCTGCCTCGCGCACCGCCGCCTGGGCCTGGGCCGCATCGTGCACGCGCCCCACGGCCTGCAGATAGCGGTCGTCAAAGCTCTGCACCCCGATCGACAGACGGTTCACGCCGGCCGCCCGGAAAGCCTTGAAGCGGTCCTTCTCGAAGGTGCCGGGGTTGGCTTCCATCGTGATCTCGCAATCAGGCTCCATGCGCAGACGCGCGCGCAAGCCGGCAATCAGCTTGTCCACGGACTCGGGCGAGAACAGACTGGGCGTTCCCCCGCCCATGAAGACGCTGTGCACCGTGCGCCCCCAGATCAGCGGCAGTGCGCTCTCCAGATCGGCCATCAGGGCATCGATATAGCGGTCCTCGGGCAGCGCATCCCCCTTGGCCCAGGCATGCGAGTTGAAGTCGCAGTACGGGCATTTCTTGAGACACCAGGGCAGGTGCACATACAGCGACAGGGGCGGCAGGCTGCCCAGTTGCAGCGTGCCGGGACGCATGTAGTGCTGGATGTCGCGCTGCACCGCCGCTTCGGCGATCTCTGCTTGAGGCTGAATGGGGATCATGGGAAATATGCTTTTCTAGCGCTAACAAAACCGACGCCGCTCAAACCAGCACACCCCAGCCAGGGGACAGCAAGCAAGGGCCTGGGCGGCCCCGCCGCCCCGCAGCGAGACCGTCGTCCCCATCCCGCGAAGCGAGAGAGGGGGAAGGCGCAAAGCGCCTCAGGGTTAACCGCTGGTTATAACCACCGCTCTTTCACCATCTCGATCATGGCTCGCGAAGACAGCCCGCGATGGCTGTGTGCATGCTTGAGCTCGGGCGTCATCTCTGCAAAGGTCAGGCCCAGCTCGGGGATGAGCAGCACCGGGTCGAAGCCAAAGCCGTTGCTGCCACGGCGCTCGGTTGTGAGCAGGGCCTGCACGCGGCCCACGGCAATCAGCGGCTCGGGGTCCTTTGGCGAGCGCACGCCCACCAGCGTGCTGACCATGGCGGCACGGCGATTGGCCACGCCCTGCATCTGCTCGAGCAGCGCGCGCACGTTGTTGTCGTCGCTTTTCTCGTAGCCGAACTGGGTGCAATAGTAGGCCGTATCCACACCGGGCAAGCCGCCGAAATGATCGACACACATGCCGGCATCATCGGCAATGGCCGGCAGGCCGGTCTTTTCGGCCGCAAAGCGCGCCTTCGACAGCGCATTCTCTACGAACGTGCCATAGGGCTCCGGAGCCTCGCCCTCGAACAGATCGCCCTGGCGAATCAGCTCCACGCCCAGCGGGGCAAACATGGCCTGCAACTCGGCAAGCTTGCCGCGGTTGTTGGATGCCAGCACAATTTTCATCATAAAAATCCATGCAAACGCTTGTGGCGATTGCGCCAAAAACGATGGGTTCGGTTGTTTCAAGCCCAGGCCGGCCCTGCTGCGGCCTGCAACCCGTTTCAGGTCTTGGTTCTGGGGCGCTGCGCCGAACGGCGTATGGCCTCGTTGATTTCGGCGATCGATCGCTCGATGGCCGCATCGTCCAGCTCATCCTCGCAGTCTTCGAGGGCACCCACCTGTATCGTGGACTCGAAACCCTGATCCTCGATCTCCTGTGTGGAGATGGAGGACGGTTCGAAATTATTCGGTGTTTCCCATACCAGTGCCAGCACGGTGACATTGTCGCTGCCGTCGCCCGCGCGCTTGAGTGCGGTATCGACCAGCATAGGCACGAAGTGGGCCACGGCCTTGCCGCTCATGATCTGGAGAATTTCCGGTGTCGGAACCGCTCCCCAGAGGCCATCGGAGCACAGCATCAGCTGATCGCCCTCCTCCAGCCGCCGGGTCTCGCTCACATCGAAGATGGGCTTGGAGGGCGAGCCCAGGCAGGTGAACAGCACATTGCGGTTGGCCTGCGCGAGCATGGCCGAGACCTTGCGCATTTCGGTATACGAGTGGTCGCGCGTACGCTCCACGAGCTGCCCCTCGCGCACCCAGTACAGACGCGAGTCGCCGCAATGAATCCAGGTCACCTTGCCTTCCTGCAGGACGGCCGCCACCAGTGTGGTGCGCGGCGTGTCCATCATGCCCTTGCCGCTGGCGTAACGCAGGATCTGGCGGTGGGCCAGCAGCAGCGCCTCTTCCAGGAACTGTGCCGGCTCTTCCAGCTGGGGCCTGGCCTTTTGCTGAAACAATGTGGAAACCACCTGCAATGCAATCTGCGCGGCCACTTCGCCGTCCGGGTGCCCGCCCATGCCGTCGGCCAGCACGAACAATGCGGCCTCCCGCGTATAGCAGTAGCCCATGCGGTCTTCGTTGAGGGCACGCCCTCCGCGGCGGCTGAGCTGGAAGACGGAAAATTTCATGGTTTGCGATGGCTGTCGGTCACCGCTCCACGTTCGGAGCCGCCGAGTTTCTGAAGATTTTTCCTGGCGTCATGCACCATGCTGTCAAACTGCATGCGCATGCGCTCCTGCATGCTGAGCTTGGTGTAGCGACGCTCGCCCTCGCGGCTCAGTTCTTTTTGCAGCGCGAATACCGACTGCGGGCGAGAAAGCGGGTCCATGGCCATGCACCACTCGACCACCTCGATCAGATTGTCCGAATACACGCCGCGCAGCTTGTTCAGGGCCAGGGCCAGACGGTCCTTGTCCTGACGCTGCGGAGCTTCGTTGGGCGGTATGCCCTGCATGCAGGCATAGATGCAGGCGCCAATGGCGTAGATATCGGTCCAGGGCCCCAGCTGGGAGTCACGCCGGTACATTTCCGGGGCGGCAAAGCCCGGGGTGTACATGGGACGTATGAAGTTGCCCTCCTTCGACAACACCTCGCGCGCCGCGCCGAAATCGATCAGTACGGCCCTGTCGTCGTTGGTGATGAAGATATTGGCGGGTTTGATGTCCAGGTGCAGCATCTTGTGCTGATGCACGATGCGCAGACCCCGCAGCACCTCGTCGAACAGGGAACGGATGGTCGACTCCCTGAAGACTTTCTCGGCCTTGAGCTCGCGCGCGGTGACGATGAACTCCTGCAGGGTCGCCCCTTCCAGATAGTTCATCACCATGTAGACGGTTTCGTTCTCGCGAAAGAAATTCAGCACGCTCACCACGGAGGCGTGCGAGATCTGCGCCAGCGAGCGCCCTTCCTCGAAAAAGCTCTTGAGCCCGAGGCGATACAGGGACAACTTCTCTGGCGCCACGACGGGCTGCAGTTCGGCGGGCGCCCGAGTGGCAAGCGAAGCAGGCAGATACTCCTTGATCGCTACCTGCTGGCCATCGCCATCCAGAGCCAGGTAGACAATCCCGAACCCCCCCGAGGAAATCCTGCGTACCACCCGGTATCCGCCTATGGTGCTGCCCGGCGGTAGGGGCGCTGGCTTGTTTTTAGTAGACATTTTTTACCGGTAAACCTCAAGGATGATTCGAAACCCGGATAATCGGGAAATTGCAAGCATCCATCAAAAGTCCAATGCCAGTTTACAGCATGACCGGATACGCCAGTGCCCAGCACAGCGCATCCGCTGAGGGTGGTCAAGAGTCCCAGTCCACCAGCCGTCTGGGCCTTGAGATCCGCGCGGTCAATAGCCGCTTTCTGGATTTGTCCTTCCGCCTTCCCGACGAACTGCGCGCCCTTGAACCGGCCCTGCGCTCCTTGCTTACCGCGCGCCTGAAGCGCGGCAAGGTCGAAGTGCGTGCGGCCATCGACGTCTCCAGCAACCAGTCCCTGCCCCTTCCCTCTGCCACGCAGCTGCAGCGCCTGGTGAGTCTTCAGGACGCTGTCCAGGCCTGGCTGCCCAAGGCACGCGACCTGTCCGTGGCCGACGCGCTGCGCCTGTGCACCGGCACCGGTACCGCCACCACGGACTGGAGCGAAATCGCTCAGGCCCTGGCCGAACAGGCCGTCACCGAACTGCTCGCGGCTCGTGCCCGCGAGGGCGAGCGCCTGGCAGACATGCTGCTCGACCGCATCAAGCAGCTGCGGGAGCTGGCCAGGACTGCCGTGCCGCTGGTGCCGCAGCTGGTGGAGCAACAGCGCCAGAGGTTCCTGGAGCGCTGGAAGGAGGCCATGGCCCTGGGTGAAGGCGCGGTGGCCCCCGAGGCCGCCCAGGATCGCGCCCTGGCCGAAGCCACGGCCTTTGCCATCCGCATCGATGTGGCCGAAGAGGTCACGCGTCTGGGCTCCCACCTCGACGAGATCGAGCGCCTGCTCAAGAAAGGCGGCGACATCGGCAAGCGCCTGGACTTCCTGATCCAGGAATTGCACCGCGAAGCCAACACCCTGGGCTCCAAATCAGCCACGCTGGAGCTGACCCGCATCAGCGTCGACATGAAGGTGCTGATCGAGCAAATGCGCGAACAAGTGCAGAACATCGAGTAAGCAAGCCCTGGGCGTACCGACCCCGTACGCCCGATTCATGCCCAAAGTCATGCCCAAAGTCATGGACCATCCCGGAAATCTATTTGTCGTGTCGGCCCCCAGCGGTGCCGGCAAATCCTCTCTGGTACGCGCCCTGCGTGAATTCGACGCGCGCGTCTATCCCTCCGTCTCGCACACCACGCGCGCGCCGCGCGGCCAGGAAAAGCATGGCCGCGAGTATTACTTCGTCTCGGACGCGGAGTTCGACGCCATGGTCGCCAACAACGGCTTTGTCGAATGGGCCAATGTGCACAGCCGCCGCTACGGCACTGCCAAGAGGTCTCTGGAAGAGCGCATCCAGAGCGGCACCGATGTGCTGCTCGAGATCGATTACCAGGGTGCCCTCCAGGTCAAGAAGGCCTTTCCCAACGCCGTGCTGATCTTCATCCTGCCGCCGAGCTGGGACGAGCTGCGCGCCCGCCTGGAAAATCGCGGCGAGGACGCCCCCGAAGTCATCGAGCTGCGCCTGAGGAACGCCGAAGAGGAAATGGCGCAGGTCGCAAAATTCGACTTCGTTATAATCAACGAACTGTTTGAGAGTGCGCTCTTTGATCTCAAGGCGATCATTCACGCGCAACGCCTCAAATATGCGGCCCAGCGGCGCCTTCGCGCCGACACCTTCGAGTCGCTCAACATCCCTGAATCCAACTGACCGTTCCCGGAGTTCCTGATGGCACGCATTACTGTTGAAGATAGCCTGGAGCAGATCCCCAACCGCTTCCAGCTCGTTTTGGCCGCGACTTACCGCGCCCGCATGCTCAATCAAGGCCATACCCCCAAGATTGAAACCAAGAACAAGGCCAGCGTCACCGCCCTGCGTGAAATCGCAGACGGCAAGGTAGGCCTGGAAATGCTGAAGAAGGTGCCGGGTTAAGCTGTTGCATCGCAGCACCAAAATAGACAATTAAGCACCGCCCGTCGGTGCTTTTTTGTGCCTATCACCTTGCACCCGGTACTTGCAGGCTACATTTAAGGAATATGACAGCGGCCCAGAACTCGACGATTGCACCTTCCTCTACGGCACCGGCCAAGCCTCAGCGCATGCCCGCTGAACAGGCTGCACGTGTGTCGGCTGCTGCTTTTGACGGGTTGATGGAGCATCTGGGCTATCTGGACGCGGACAGCGCGCAGCGCGTGCGCCAGGCGTATATCTACGCCGATCAAGCACATACCGATCAGTGGCGCAGCAGTGGAGACCCCTATATCACCCACCCCATCGCTGTCACGGGAATCTGCGCCAACTGGAAGCTCGATGCCCCTGCCCTGATGGCGGCCCTGCTGCATGACTCCATGGAGGATTGCGGCATCACCAAGCTGGATCTGAAGGAGCGCTTCGGCGAGGACGTGGCCGAACTGGTGGACGGGCTGACCAAGCTGGACAAGCTGCAGTTCAACACCCGCGAGGAAAACCAGGCCGAATCCTTTCGCAAGATGCTGCTGGCCATGGCGCGGGATGTGCGCGTCATCCTGATCAAGCTGGCCGACCGCACCCACAATATGCGCACCATGAGCGACATGCCGCGCAGCAAGTGGGGCCGCATCTCGTCGGAAACGCTGGAAATCTACGCCCCGATCGCGCATCGACTGGGCCTGAACCAGACCTATCGCGAACTGCAGGACCTGTCGTTCAAGCATCTGCATCCCTGGCGCTATGCCACGCTGGAAAAAGCCATAGGACGCTCGCGAACGCGCCGTCGGGATCTCGTTCAGCGCGTGCAGGACGAGGTCAGCACCGCCTTTGCCACGCACAGCCTGCCCGTGCGGCTGCTGGGCCGCGAGAGCACGCTGTACTCGCTGTACCAGCGCATGCAGAAGAACCAGCTGAGCTTTGCCAAGGTCACCGACATCTACGGCTTTCGCATCATCGTCCCCAAGACCCTGGACTGCTACACGGCGCTGGGCGTGCTGCACCAGAAGTACAAGCCCATGCCGGGCCGCTTCAAGGACTACATCGCGATAGCCAAGAGCAACGGCTACCAGTCGCTGCACACCACGCTGGTCGGCCCCTCCAGCGTCAGCATCGAATTCCAGATCCGCACCGAAGAGATGAACATCGTGGCAGAGGCCGGCGTCGCGGCCCACTGGCTGTACAAGGCACAGCAGGGCCATGACTCCGAGCATCTGTCCACCCAATGGCTGCAGTCCCTGCTCGACATCCAGAACGAGACCCGCGACGCGGCCGAGTTCTGGGATCACGTCAAGGTGGACCTCTTTCCCGATGCCGTGTATGTGTTCACGCCCAAGAGCGAGATCATGGCCATGCCGCGCGGCGCCACGGTGGTGGACTTTGCCTACGCCATCCACAGCAAGATCGGGCATCGCACCACGGCGGCCAAGATCAATGACGAGGAAGTGCCGCTGCGCACCGAACTCAAGAGCGGCGATGTGGTGCAGATCATCACTTCCGAAACCTCCGCACCCAATCCGGCCTGGCTGAGTTTTGTGAAAACCGGACGCGCGCGCTCCAAGATTCGCTCCTATCTCAAGAATGCAGCCCAGACCGAAGCCGGTCAGCTCGGAGAGTCGCTGCTGGCCCAGGCTCTGCGCGCCGAAGGCATCGACAGCGTGCCGCCGCAGGACGAAGCCAACAAGGGCGTCTGGGACGAGATTTTGCGCATCACGGGCAACCGCACGCCTGCAGACCTCATGGTGGACATCGGGATGGGCCGCCGCATCGCCTCCCTGGTGGCCGCGCGCATGACGAGCTTCATGGCCAAGCAAGGCGTGCGCCCCGATGCGCTGCTCATCACACAGGAACGCTTCAACACGCACAACCGCCCCTTCCAGGGCGCGGTCACGCTCAACGGCGACGAGAGCAGCTCGGTCTACTACTCGCACTGCTGCCGTCCCGTGCCGGGCGATCCGATTCTGGGCTACCTCGGCGGCCAGGGCCTGGTCGTGCACCATGCCCATTGCAACAATGCCATCAAGCTGCGCGAAAAGGATGCCGACCGCTTCATCACCGTGGACTGGTCCGACGACATCACGCGCCTGTTCGAAGCCGGCATCGTGGTCACGGTGCAGAACAACAAAGGCGTGCTGGCCCGCGTGGCGGCCGAGCTCTCGAATGCCGAAGCCGATATCGTGCGCGTCGAGATGACTGACGAAGCTGCCATCGGCACCACCGACCTGCGCTTTGTCATCTCCGTGCAGAACAGCGTACAGCTGGAGAATGCGCTGCGCAATCTGCGCCGCCTGCACTCGGTCATTCGCGCCAGCCGAGTCATGGCCTGATCTCCCGACACCGGCGCGGGGCCGCTGCTGATGGCCATTTGCCTTCATGGGCTGAGCGAAAGATTTTGTTGCATTCTGCAAGCACTATCGCGCCCTGCAAGCACTCCCCGGCCGCGGCTGCAAGCGACAATCACAGCCATGCCCCAAACCGCCACCTTGCACCTGAATGCCCGTCAGCACCTGCTGGCCACCGCCATCGCGGCAGCCCTGCTCGCAGGCTGCGCCACCCAGCCCGAACCTCCAGCGGCGGCCGCGCCCGAGCCGGCAAGCGCCGCCAAGGCTGAGCAAGCCACGGGCGAGGCGGCAACAGCGGAAAACCCCATACAGGCCCGCAACTTCGCGCACTGGAAGCAGGAATTCACCCCGCGTGCACGCGCCGCGGGCATTTCGGAACGCACGCTTGGCAGTGCCCTGGCCGGCGCCAAGCTGCAGCCCAGCATCGTCAGGCTCGACCGCTCCCAGCCCGAGTTCACACGCACGCCCTGGCAATACCTGGATAGCGCCGTCTCCGCACAGCGCATCAAGACCGGCAAGCTCAAGATGCAGGAACACGGAGCCAGCCTGCAGGCGGCCAGCCAGCGCTATGGCGTGCCGGCGACGGTGATTGCTGCCATCTGGGGCATGGAAAGCAATTACGGCAGCAACTTCGGCAGCTTCTCGGCCGTGGATGCGCTGGCCACCCTGGCCTTCGATGGGCGCCGCGCCGAATGGGCACAGAAGGAGCTGATTGCCGCGCTGCGCATCATCGACAACGGTGACATCGACGCCGCCCACATGATCAGCTCCTGGGCCGGCGCCATGGGCCACACCCAGTTTCTGCCTTCGGTGTTCCTGCAATATGCCGTGGATGCCGACGGGGATGGCCGCCGTGACATCTGGGGCTCCATGGCCGACGTGGCCGCATCCACGGCCAACTATCTGGCCAGCGCAGGCTGGAACGCCAGCGAGCCCTGGGGAATCGAGGTGCGCCTGCCAGCCGGTTTTGACTACGCGCGCGCCGAACTCGCCACGCGCCAGAACAGCACGGCCTGGGCCACAGAAGGTGTGCAGGCCGTGAACGGCCAGGCCTTGCCCGCGATGGCCGGCGCCAGCATCATCGCGCCGGCCGGCGCTCGCGGCCCTGCCTTCATGGTGGGCAGCAACTTCCGCGCCATCCTGCGCTACAACAACTCCACCAACTATGCGCTGGCCGTGAGCCTGCTCGCCTCGCAGCTGGCAGGCAATGGCGGCGTCAGCGGCGAGTGGCCGCGCGAGCTCGGTGCCCTGACGCGCGAGCAGACCCGTGCCCTGCAGACCGCACTCAGCCAGCGCGGCTTTGCCACCGGTGCCGCCGACGGCGTGATGGGGCCGGCCACCCGCGCAGGGTTGCGTCAATACCAGCAAAGCGAAGGCCTGGTGGCAGACGGCTACCCCACGCTGGAGCTGCTGCAACGCCTGCAGGCCGGCATTCCGTCTCAAAAATAATAGCTACCAGCGCCTTATGAGCAGCGAATTCAATATCGAAACGATCTGAAATCGCTGAATATCAAGCGAACACCGCTCACCAAACAAAAGCGCGACATCCGATGTGGATGCCGCGCCCTTTTTGCCGTTCGTGAACTCAGGAGCGCGCCGCAGGTTGCGGATAGCGGACGTCCAGAATCTCCAGCATGCGCACACCGGCCGGCGTGGGCAAGGCCACCTCGTCGCCCACGCGCGCCTTGAGCAGCGCACGCGAGACCGGCGCAATCCAGCTGACCTGGTTCTGCGCGCTGTCCGCCTCGTCGATGCCCATGATGGTGATGGTGCGCTCCACACCCTCGTCATCGACATAGCTGACCGTGGCGCCGAAAAAGACCTGGTCGCTGCCCGCATGCACGGCAGGATCGACCACCTCGGCGATTTCCAGTCGCTTGGTCAGAAAGCGGATGCGGCGGTCAATCTCGCGCAGACGCTTTTTGCCGTACAGGTAGTCGCCGTTCTCCGAGCGGTCGCCGTTGCTGGCAGCCCAGTGCACGATCTCCACGATCTTGGGGCGCTCGTTGTCGATCAGGTCCAGCAGCTCGTCCTTGATGCGCTGGTAGCCCTGGGGCGTGATGTAGTTCTTGCCGCCAGCGGGCAATGGCGGCAGAGCGCCGACGTCATCATCGTCGTCGCCGTCCGATTCTTTGGTGAAAGCCTTGCTCATGGGGCCGATCTTCACACAGATCGGGCCCGCCACCCGGGGAACCCTGCCAAATCCCGGAAACGAAAAAGCCCCAGAACCTTGCAGTTCCGAGGCTTGTCGTTTTGGTGCGGCTGGCAGGAATCGAACCCACGACCCCTTGGTTCGTAGCCAAGTACTCTATCCAGCTGAGCTACAGCCGCCAATCATCGAATTATATACAGATTTTGAAGCCGATCCGTGAAAACCCCGATTTTTCTTCAAAGGCTTTCCAGCACCGGCAGTCCTGCCTCCATAGACAGGAACGCAACGAAAAAGCCTCAGAACTTTTCAGTTCTGAGGCTTGTCGTTTGGTGCGGCTGGCAGGAATCGAACCCACGACCCCTTGGTTCGTAGCCAAGTACTCTATCCAGCTGAGCTACAGCCGCCAAGCCTCAAATTATATACTGGTTTTCGAGGCCACGAAAAAACTGGCCGCAATTTCGGATCCTGCACGCTGCATCGGGACTGCAACCACATGAAAAGCCTGATTCCAAGCCCCAGCATATGCGCTAATCTCGAGCGCTGAAACCGGTCCGTCAGCATGCTGCAGGCGGCCTCTGCGATGCCCTGTTCATGGATCCCGAAGAACCCGGCCCCGCGTGCCAGGGCGGCCGGTCGCTCCAGGCCGCCGTGCACTGCGGCAGTGCATTCAGAACCATCCATGACGACAGATAGAAAACCGGCCTCGCCCTCGATTCCTCCATCCGTGGCCATGTGGGAGCAGCTGTTTCGCCGCAGTGCCAGGCCTTCGCTGAGCCTTCAGGGCCAGATTCGCGAAATGCTGGTCGATGCCATCCTCACCGGCATTCTCGCGCCCGGCGATGCCGTTCCATCGAGTCGCGAGCTGGCCAAGCTGCTGGGCGTGGGCCGCATCACCGTGGTCATGGCCTACCAGCAGCTGACCGAAGAGGCCTTCTTGCTGAGCCGAGAGAGAAAAGGCCATTTCATCCATCCCGATGTGCTGCAGGGCCGCACGGCCGACCGCACGCCGGGCAGGGGCAGGAGCACGGATGCCGAGGCGCGCACGGACTGGTCGCGCCGCCTGTGGCTGCGCCCCAGCCTGCAACGCAGCATTGTCAAGGAAGACGACTGGCAGCGGTTTCCCTACCCCTTTCTCTACGGCCAGTTCGACAAGGACTTGTTTCCCACGGCCGCCTGGCGCGAGTGCTGCCTCAAGTCCCTGGGCGTGCTGGACATCCGCATGTGGGCCCCCGATCACATCACGCGCGACGACGAAAGCCTCATCCAGCAGGTGCAGACCAAGATCCTGCCGCGCCGCGGCGTCTGGGCCTCGCCCGACGAGATCATCATCACCGTCGGCGCGCAGCATGCGCTGTACATGGTGGCCGATCTGCTGATGCGCGAAGGCACCTGCGTCGGCATCGAGGATCCCTGCTACCCCGATGCGCGCAACATCTTCAGCAGCCGCACATCGCAGGTCATTCCGATCGGCGTGGACGGCGAGGGTCTGCCCATCGTCGCGGCCATGCGCAAGCTCGAATACCTCTACGTCACGCCCAGCCACCAGTGCCCGACGGGTGTCACCATGCCGCTGGAGCGACGCGAAGCCCTGCTGGAGGCCGCCCAGAAGCATGACCTCATCATCATCGAGGACGACTACGAGAGCGAAAGCAGCTTCGACGAACAGCCGATCCCCGCACTCAAAAGCCTGGATCGCAACAACCGCGTGATCTACATCGGCAGCCTCTCCAAATCCCTGGCGCCGGGCCTGCGCGTAGGCTATATCGTGGCTCCGCCCGAACTGATCAAGGAGCTGCGCGCCCTGCGACGTCTCATGATCCGCCACCCGTCCACGTTCATTCAGCGCACCCTGGCCATGTTCATCTCGCTGGGCCATTACGAGGCCCAGCTGCGCCGCCTCGGCCAGGCCCAGAAGGAACGTCATGCCGAGCTGACCGCGGCCATGGCCCGCTACCTGCCTCAATGCCGCATCACTCCGGTGCGTGGCGGCGGCTCGTGCTGGGTGCAGTTGCCGGGCCACATCTCCGCCCAGGCACTGGCACGCGAGGCCGCCGCGCAGGGGGTGCTGATCGAGCCCGGCGATGTGTTCTTCACCTCCTCCCGCAACACCGGCAACTTCATCCGTCTGGGCTACCAGTCCATTCCTGCGGCACAGATCGCCCAGGGCATCCAGGCCCTGGCACAAGCCGTGCATGCCATGTAGGAATGGAAAAAGCCCCGGCCTTGCGGTCCGGGGCTTTGCTCTGCCACCTCAGTTCTTGCGCAGCCTGGGCGGTGCCATCTCGTCGAGCAGGTTCTCGGGATACACTCCGCGCCGCAGCACCTGGCGCATGCCATAGGCCAGCAGCAAGATGCACAGGCTGGCCACCCCCAGCGCCAGCGGCGTTCGCTGCTCGGGGATGAAGCCCATGGCCACCACGATGGACAGCATGCCTGCAATCGCCAGCCAGGTCAGGTAAGGAAAGCACCACATGCGCACCTTGAGCAGATGGGGCGCTTCGCGCTCCAGACGCGAGCGCAGGCGCAACTGGGAAATCGCAATCAGGATATACACAAAGATGGCCACGGTGCCGTAGGAGTTCACGAGAAAGGCAAACACCTTGTCGGGAGACAGATAGGACATGACGATGGCGCCATAGCCGAACAGGGTGGCCACCAGGATGGCGTACACGGGCACGCCGTTGCGGCTGACCTGGGCCAGCACCTTGGGCGCATCGCCGCGTCGCGTCAGCGCAAACAGCATGCGCGAAGATGCATAGAGTCCGGAGTTGAGCGCCGACAGCACGGCCGTCAGCACCACGGCATTCATGATCTGGGCCGCTGCCGGAACGCCCATGGCGTCGAGCGCGCTGACATAGGGCGTGGACATGCCGATGGAGTTCCATGGCACCAGGCAGGCCACCAGCAGCACCGAGCCCACATAGAACACCAGCACGCGCAGGATGACCGAACTGGTGGCCTTGGCCACGGCCTTCTGGGGCTCAGCGGTCTCGGCCGCCGCAATCGTCACGATCTCCGCACCGAAATAGAAGCCGGTCGCGGCCACGGCACCCGTGAGCACCGGAACAATGCCGTTGGGCATGAAGCCGCCGTTCTGGCTCAGATTGGCGACATGCATTCCGCCGCCTCCCGGCGTCAGGCCCAGCACGTAGATCCCGGCGATGAACAGAAACACCACGATGGCGGCCACCTTCACGGATGCCAGCCAGAATTCGCACTCGCCGAAGGATTTGACCGAGACCAGATTGGTCAGCGTCATCGTGATCAGCAGGACCAGACTGATGCTCCAGGCCGGAACGTCGGGGAGCCAGTAGCGCACCAGCTCGGCGCCCGCCACCGCTTCGATGGCCACGACGATGACCCAGAAATACCAGTACATCCAGCCCGTCAGAAACCCCGCCAGCTGCCCCACGGCGGGCCGGTCGCGCCAGGCTTCGCGGGCGTACTCGTAAAACGAGCCGCCTGTCATGGAGCAGGCCATCTCGCCCAGCATGCGCATCACCAGCACCACCAGCAGGCCGGTGATCAGAAAAGAGATGACGGCTGCCGGCCCGGCCGACTTGATGACCACGCCGCTGCCGACGAACAGCCCGGCACCGATGACGCCGCCCAGGGCAATCATGGTCATGTGCCGCTGTTTGAGGCTGTGCGACAGCCCGTCCGGCGACGAATGCGGATTTCCAATCATTTTTGTCTCCTGTCTTGCCGGCATGGGAATACCGGTCGCCACGGCTTTATGTATCGGGTCGTGCCTTGCTGCTCATGCAGGCCGTTGCCGTGGTCGTTCAGTTATCTGCTTGAAAATTGTCGTGTGGGGCCTGCGTGCAGCGCCCCCGCCGTGAGGCAAGAATGCACGCACGCCGGCCTGGCCCGTGTCAGGAAATCGCTACGGGAGGACGATCCTTGCGGTAGGCGTTCTTGACGGCGATCTTGCCGTCGCGGAAGGTGAACACATCGACCATGCGCGCCTCCACGCGCAGTCCGTCGGCCTTGGTGCCCTTGAAAGTGCTCTCCGAAACGCCGCGCTCGCCCTGGACGAAATGCTCGGCATCCACCCAGGCGGCATCGGGGAAGGCCTGCCAGGCCAGCTGAAAGCCCTCGCGCACGGCATCACGCCCCACGAAACTGCGTCCCATCAGGTCGGGTCCGGCCACCGCGTGGAACTCGCATTCATCGGCCATGAAGCCCATCAATGCATCGATGTCATGCCGATTCCATGCCTCAGAGAAACGCGCCAGAAACTGGACATCGGGTTGGGGTTCTTGCTTGTTCATAGGTTCTCCAGATTGCTGTCATTTCTTGGGTTCCGGCCCTTGCAGAAGCGGCCGCCCGGGATCGAAAAATGCCTGAAATTCCGATGGCTCATCGTAGGTAGCACCGGCTCCGGTTCGTAGAACCAGTTACCGGCAATCGTTAAGTCCAAGGCCTTGGTGCTTCACGGCGCTGGGTCCTCGAGAAACGACGGCAGCGCGCGCGGCAGCTGCCCTGAACGAACCCGTTTCTCCTCTGGAAGCAGCACTCTGCCGCTGCGCTTGCGGATGCAGGCCCAAGCCATGGGCAAGCGCTTCTGATCCCGCTTCAGTTAGGTGAAAACGATAGGAGAACACCGGCAGTCGCTGCAGGGGTATCGCAGTCGGCGGCGCGAAAGCGGACTGCCCGAAGATCCGCTTCCCGTGCCCGGGGCTCGGATCGCATGAGCCGTGGGTGAGCTGGCTCCATCAAAACCTGCGCCGTGGCCCTAACCAGCCGCGCAAGGGGCTGGCTATGCTGCTCTGGACACCGCAAGCAGTGGCCTGCAACGGCATCTGCATTGACTTTGCGTCCATCCATTCCATAGCCATAGAACGCCGCTTCAAGCGCAGCCACACCAGGAGACGATCACCATGAAAGCCGAGGACATCCGCCCCAGCCACCTGAATCCGTACGACCCGCAATACGACCCTCTGATTGCGAGAAATCCCGGACATGGCGCTGGCTATGCTCCGACCTACTGGGTGGGGACGGCAGGCCGGCCGCCCGACGACGACGGTCCGGTCTGCGGCGACATGGAAGCCGATGTGGTCATCGTCGGCTCGGGCTTCACGGGTCTGTCCACCGCCCTGTTTCTCGCCCGCGAGCATGGCATCCGCGCAGTGGTTCTCGAAGCCAACCAGAGCGCCTGGGGCTGCACCAGCCGCAACGGCGGCCAGGGCCAGAATGCCAGCGGCCGCCTCTATCGCTCGCAATGGATAGAGCGCTGGGGCAAGGACGTGGCCCTGAAACTGGATGCGGAAATCCGTGAAGGCTTCGACACCTTCAAGAACCTGGTTGCCGAGTTTCCCGAGTGCGAGCCACAGCCGGGAGGGCATCTGTATATCGCCCACCGAGACAGAAAAATGGATTTTCTGCGCAACGAGACCCGCGTCATGCGCGAAGTCTTCGGCTACGACG
This sequence comes from Comamonas sp., assembly GCF_009360615.1. Taxonomy (GTDB): domain Bacteria; phylum Pseudomonadota; class Gammaproteobacteria; order Burkholderiales; family Burkholderiaceae_C; genus Comamonas. The sequence continues at coordinate 4,728 of NZ_SPEY01000081.1, read as the reverse complement.
CCCGCATCCTCAGCATCGACGCCGTGCGCCGCGACTATGTCGACGACGCCGACTGCCGTGGCGCGATGCACGAGCCCGACGGCATTGGCGTGCATCCGCTCAAGCTGGCCTTCGGCTATCTGCGCAAGGCCCGCGAGCTGGGAGTGAAGGTCCACCCCGCCAGCCCCGTGCTGGGCATGGAGACACGCAACGGCGTGCACTACCTGCGCACGCCGGGCGGCACGGTCAAGGCTCGCGCCGTCGGCTTTGCCACCGGGGGCTATACCAGCAACGGACTGCACCGCAGTCTGCGCTCGAAGATCATGCCGATTCTCTCGAACTCGCTGGTCACAAGGCCTTTGACGGAAGAAGAGCTGGCCGCCACCAATTTCAAGACCACGCAGGTCATCACCGACACGCGCACGCTGCGCTTTTACTACCGCAAGCTGCCCGACAACCGCGTGCAGATCGGCAGCCGCAGCGCCATCACCGGCGCCGATGCGCCCAATCCGGTCCATATGGCCAAGCTCGTCGAAGGCCTGCACCACAAGTTCCCGGCCCTCAAGGGAATCCAGGTGGACTACTCCTGGTGGGGCTGGGTCGATGTGAGCCACGACATGATGCCGCGCATCACCCAGCCCGATCCCGGGGAAAGCGTCTTCTATGCGGTCGGCTATGGCGGCAACGGCGTGTCGTTTTCTGCGCATGCGGGCCGACGCATGGCGCAGCGCATCGCTGGCCAGAAGATCAAGGCTTTCGAGTTGCCAATCTACAACTCATCGCTCGAATATCCGAATGTGTTCAATAGGGTGCGCTCGGAGGCCTTTGCACCATTTCGCCGCATGGGCCAGCGCTTTCTCTACCACTGGTATCACATGAACGACGAGAAGAACTGACCATTCCAACCACCGTCCGGCCGCACACAACGAAGAGCACCTTCCACCAGGAAGGTGCTTTTTTCATGCTGTCCACGAATGCGGTGCAGTGCCCCCTCGTGCGCCCCCGCCACAGGAAAAAGCCGCCTCTCTGGCACGCATATTGCGCAAGCATTCATGCCTCGCGGACAGCCCCTTCCTCCCGCATCTGTCCGCGATCAGTGAAACCTCCTAAGCCCATGCAGACACCGAAAAATCGCCTTTCAACGGGGACCGAGAAATCCCCCGCAAGCCCCGCCCTGCAAGGCTTTGCGATGCACGCTTGCGGTGCATGCCAGCCCATGCTGCGCGCACCATCCGGGACCGTGTGCGACTGGACCTAACGATTCACATCAACTGGCCCTACTGGCTGCGCAAGGTTGCTTACTACGATCCGCTCAGAAAGCTCTTTGAGCCTCGCGATGCGGCTTGCAACCGGTTCAGCCAGAAGCGGGAATGGGAATGCAAGTCAGCAAGAGTGAGCACGGCAAGGGTTCTCTGATCGAAGTCTTCAACCGATATCCCTCTAACCATGGAGAGACTGACAATGAAAATGCAGAAACGATGGGTGCTGAAAGCAGGTGTCGCCACAGCCGCGCTGGCGATGGCCGGCTGTGCGCTGGCGCAGCAGAAAACCGTGACCTTCGCCAACCAGGACATGCTGGTGCCCCTGCGCCTGGTAATGGAATCGGGCGAGTTGGAGAAGGAGACGGGCTACAAGATCAACTGGCGCATGTTCTCGGGCGGCGGCGACGTGATACGGGCGATGGCCTCGGGCGATGTGCAGATGGGAGAGGTGGGCTCCAGCCCGCTGACTGCTGCCGCCAGCCAGGGGCAGGACATCAAGCTGCTCTGGATCTCTGCGGACATCGCCGGTGCCGAAGCCCTGGTGGCACGCGACGGCGGCGGCATCAGCAATTTCAAGAGCATGGAGGGCAAGCGCATAGGCGTGCCGTTCGTCTCCACCGCGCACTACCAGCTGGTCGCGGCCCTGGGCAAGGAAGGCGTTGACGCGCGCAAGGTCAACATCATGAACATGCGCCCGCCAGAAATTGCCGCGGCCTGGGAACGTGGCGATATCGATGCCACCTTTGTCTGGGATCCGGTGCTGGCCAAGGTCAAGCAAAAGGGCAAGGTGATTGCGACCTCCGGCTCCATTGCGCAGATGGGCTATCCCACCTTCGAGGGCATTGCCGTGAGCAGCAAGTTCGCCCAGGAAAATCCCCAGTTCATGGTGGCTTTCATCAAGGCCCTGAATCGGGCAAGTGCCCAGGTCCGCGACAACCTGGCCAAGTGGACTCCGGACTCGCCCGAGATCAAGGCGATTGCCAAATGGAGCAAGGCCGACCCCAAGGACGTGCCCGCAGCCATGGCGCTTTACCGCTTTCCCAGCGCCGAAGAGCAACTCGGCGCGCAATGGCTGGAAGGCGGTGCGGCCAAGGCCATGGCCCACACCGCAAGCTTTCTGAAGTCTCAAGGCCGGATCCAGGAGGTCAAGCCCGACTACGCCGCCTACGTGACCAGCAGCTATGTCAAGCAGGCACTCGGCCGCTGACATCCCTGCTTCGCCCACGACGGCCGGCCCCATCGTGGCTCCCCGCTTTGTTTCACCTAGGAGGGCACTCTCATGCCGACTCTGGATATACGCGACCTGACCGTCAACTACGAGGTCAAGGGCGGACACTTGCAGGCCCTGGCCCCTGTCAACCTGACCATGCATGAAGGCGACTTCGTGGTCGCCCTGGGGGCATCCGGCTGCGGCAAGACCACGCTGCTCAACTGCATGGCAGGTTTTCTGGCGCCCTCCAGCGGCCAGATCCTGCTGGACGGCAAACCCATTCAGGGCCCCGGAGCCAATCAGGGCGTGGTGTTTCAAAAGCATGCGCTGATGCCATGGCTCAATGTGATCGACAACGTCGCACTGGGACTGCGCATGCGCGGCATGGATCTGAAGACGCGCACGCAGATCGCCGAAGAGAAACTGGGTCTCGTGGGCTTGCAGAACTACGCCAGGCGTGCCATCTATGAACTGTCTGGCGGCATGCAGCAGCGGGTCGGCATTGCCCGGGCGCTGGCCAACGATCCCGCCCTGCTGCTGATGGACGAGCCCATGGGCGCCCTGGACGCCTTCACGCGCGAGCAGGTCCAGGAAATCCTGCTGCGTGTCTGGCATGCCACCCACAAGATGGTGTTCTTCATCACCCATTCGGTCGAGGAGGCTCTGTTTCTCGCCAGCCGGCTGATCGTCATGAGCCCCAGCCCGGGCCGCATCTCCCATGTCTACGACGATATGCCGTTCTGCCATGAGTTCCTGCGCACCGGCGATGCGCGTGCCGTCAAGTCGCGCCCCGACTTCATCAGGATGCGCGAAGAAGTTCTGAGTCTGATTCACCACCGGGAGCCGGCCAATGTCTGAAGCTGTCCAAATCAACCATCTGCCCGCCACCACCGCGCGCGTGCAGCCCAAGGCCACTGCGCCACAGGCATCGGGACCGGTGAAGACCAGCCGCTTCAAGACCCCTGGCGAAGGCTCCAGTCTCGGGATCAGCATCGTCACCGTGGCGGTGCTGCTGGCACTGTGGTTTGCCACCACCCATCTCGGCTGGATCAAACCCTTGTTCCTGCCCAGCCCGCAGGCGGTGTTCCAGCAGTTCTATGAATACCTGACCGGGCAGGCCAACGACAAGCCGCTGTGGCAGCATTTCTCGGCAAGTCTGCTGCGCGTGACCGTGGCGTTCTGGCTGGCCTTCATGATTGGGGTTCCACTGGGCATAGCGATGGGAATGTCACGCATCGCACGCGGCATCTTCGACCCCCCCATCGAGTTCTACCGCCCCCTGCCGCCACTGGCCTATCTGCCGCTGATCATCATCTGGTTCGGTATCGATGAAACGCCGAAGATTTTGCTGATCTTCCTGAGCTGCTTTGCACCCCTGGCCCTGGCGGCCCGCTCGGGCATGCGCAGCGCGGCCCAGGAGCAGATCAACGCCGCCTATTCGATGGGAGCGAGCTACTTCCAGGTGATCCGCCATGTGATCTTGCCGGCGGCCCTGCCCGACATTCTGGTGGGCATGCGCATTGCCATCGGCTTTGGCTGGACGACTCTGGTGGCCGCCGAAATGGTGGCGGCGAACGTGGGTCTGGGCCAGATGGTGCTCAACGCCTCGAACTTCCTGCGCACCGACATCGTGATCATGGGCATCATCGTCATCGGTGTGATCGCCTACGTGTTCGACCTGTTCATGCGCTGGGTCGAAAAGCGCCTGGTTCCATGGAAGGGACGCATGTAAGCCCGGCCGATTCCCCTGCCGAGGATGGCTCCGGCAAGCAGAAAGCGGGCAGGCATTGCGCCTTCCCGCTTTCTGTTTTCCGTTGTTTCGGCTGCTCGCCTGAGCTTGCCCGGCCTTGCGCGATACCTGTCGCACGCGCCACCCCGGTCATCGTCGGCACAGCATCTCGGCCACCGAAAACAGCAAGGCCTCGTCGACATCGTTCTGCAGATCGACGGCAAGCCTTTGACGGTAGAAGACTCCCAGATCCAGCCCGACGCCCAGGGCGCAGACCTTCACGCCACCCATGCGTTCCTGGGCTGCAAGCACCTGCCGCAGGTGCTGATCCAGATAATGCTCGTCATTGGCCTGATGGGTCGCCGTATCCATGGGACAGCCATCGGAGACCACAAGCAGGATGCGACGCTGCGCAGTCTTTGCACGCAGCCTCTGGCACGCCCATTCCACGGCCTCGCCGTCGATGCCTTCACGAAAGATGTCGGGCTTGCGCAGCGCCGCAATGCCGTGCCGGGCATGACGCCAGGGCTTGGCCCCGTCCTTGAAGA
>NZ_SPEY01000071.1 GCF_009360615.1 Comamonas sp. | reverse complement strand
CGCAAGACTTCGAAGCTGGCGAAGAAGAAGGCACCACCCTGTTCATTACCGATATTGCCGATCTGGACGCCGTGAGCAAGGCTTTGCCCGCGCAAGGCATCAAGGTGCTGTCGGTCAAGCTGGGCTACAAGGCCAAGAACCCCATCAGCATGAGCAGCCTGTCTGCAGAGCAGCAGGAAGAAGTGCAGGAATTCCTGGCCGGTCTGGAAAACGACGACGATGTTCAGCATGTCTACGCAGGTCTGGTGGACTGAAGTCATCGCAGCATGGCAAAACGAGCGGCCCCTGGGTCGCTCTTTTTTTTGCCCCGAGTCATCCTCGGCCAGCGCCCCGGCAGCCGCTTTCTATACTGCAAGCCTGCTGAATTGCCTTGTGAATTGCCCTCATGTTTTCTTTGCCTTGCATTCCCGCGCCTGTTTCCCTGACCGCCATGGCGGTGGCCTTGTTGCTGGCGGGCCCTGCGCCGCAGGCGGCCGAGCCTGAAAGGCTGAAGGGGGGTGCGCGACAGGCGGACTCGCCTGCCGAACAGGATTCGCCTTTTTTCAGGCTGCGCCGTGCCGTGGTCGAGGCAGCACAGGGCAAGCGCTGGGACGATGCCGTTGCCCAGGCGCGCAAGCTGCTGGACATGACGCTGCCGCGCGGCAATCCATACGAGCAGCTCGATGCCTCCGGTTTGCTCTACGCCTTGCTTTATCAACAAGGGCAGTACGCGCAGGCCGTGTTGCAGACCGACCAGATGATGGCTCTGGCCTCGGCCGACGGCTACGACCCGGTCAGCGGTCAGATGCAGGCGCTGATACAGCGCGGCCTGACGGCCGCCATGATGGCCGGCGATCAAGGCGCACTGACTCGCTATCTGCAGGCGCTCAAACAGGAGTCCAAGGCTTTTGAGCCGCTGTGGCAGTGGAATACGGCAGACCAGCAGCTGCACTACCAGGCCGCGCAGCTCAGCGTGCCGCTGGTGCAAGGGCGCTGGGTATTGGTCCAGATGGAGCCGGCCAGGGATCGCAAAGAGGTCGCGAATCTGGAGTACGTCTATCTGAAGTCCGATGGCAGGCGCCTGCGCGTCCGCATGCGGCTCGGCTATGACGATGGTCTGAAAGACATGGACACTGCAGCCAGGCAGAAGTCGCTGCAGCAGGAGCATGGCATTTTTGCCGGCGAGCAGACGCCAGAGCCTGGGCTGAGGCTGCCGGCCCTGCCGTTCGCTGACGCCCTGCAAAGCCAGCAGGCCAGCCGCGAGAAAAGAGAAGAGGGGAGGCCCGATGTCCTGCATCTGGACTGGGGGCTGGTGCGCGGTAACTGGAGACTGAGCCTGCATGCAGAACAAATGGACAGCGAGCGTGACAGCGCACTGCAGCAGCTGCCCCTGCTGTGGCAGGCCATGCAATGGCCCCAAGCGCCCGAGCTGCCGCCTGAGCTACCACGCCAGGAGCGCGAGGTGAGCCACGCCTGGCGGGGCGATGACGACTGGCCCAGGGCCGGGCAACTGGCCCGCGCTGCCTTGGCCGATGCACAGTTCCCCGCCGAGCTGGCACGCCTGAATACGGTGGCGGGCATCTCGGCCTTCAAGGCCGGTCAGCAAGCCGAGGCCAGCCGCTATCTGGATCAGGCATTGCAGGCCTGGCCCTATGTCAGCCTGTTCAGGCTGGAGTCCGAACTGGTGGACCAGGCTCAGCAATATGGAGCCGAGCTGGCGGCGCAGCAGGGCCGCGACGCCGATGCCGCTCGACTGATGCGCCAGTACCTGCGCAATGCTGGCGGGCTGCAGAACATCTGGGTGCAGGCCCAGGACCCGCAGGTGGCCGATCTGGAAAATCGGCGCACCGGCATGGTGCTGCCCATGCGTGCGGCAGGCTTTCATCTGCAAGAGCCTGAGGATTCGCAGCGCATGATGTACCGCGATCTGATGACCGGGCAGCAACTGGGCCTGACCACGGGGCTGAAGATCCCCGAGTCCGATGAGGCGCAGGAGAAGCTGCTGCGCACCGCGCTGGAAAAGCAGTTCCGCTTGAAGGCGGGGAGCTTGAAGAAGCGCAGCTTCACTGCGCAGACGCGCTCCAGGGACCGCCGGCCTGAAGGCCGCGAATGGACGTTTGAAGTGAGTCCGCAGGAGAGCCGGCCGGGCTCTGATCCCGTCAAGCGCGTCGTCTTCTGGATCGTTGACCAGGGCGCAAGCCGCACCATCCTGCGCGCCTCGGTGGCGAGTCCACGCGAGCAAAACCGGGCCGAGCAGCTGGCCCAGGCGCTGAGCTGGTAACCTTTTAGCTATTAATGCTTATCTGATAGCTGCATTCGCAATCTAGGTAAGGGATTGCCGCTGTTTTTGCTGAAATTCTTCGGCCATCAGCGCCAGCCCCTGCCGGTAGCTGGTGACGGCAAACCCCGGAAATGCCTGCTTGAACTTGCTGGAGTCAAACAGATTGTCGTGGGCATAGCGGGGCAGGAGCTCTCGCAGCTCTGCCACGGGTTTGGAGATCAGGCCCGCTGCGCTCAGTGCCCAGCGGGGCAGCAGGTGATGGCGGGAAGACTGGAAAGGGCGACCAAAGCTCTGGCTGGCCCAGTCGATCAGTTGCTTGTAGTTGGGACGCTCATCGTCGCAAGGCAGATGCCAGGTCTGACCGTAAGCATCGGGCGTGTTGCCCAGCAGGGCCAGCGAGCGGCTGGCATCGGGCGTCCAGATCAGGGTGCGCAGACGGTCGTCCCGTACCGGGGCCAGCGGTGTCCTGCCGGCCTTGAGCCTGTCGATCACCAAAGTGTTGGTAATGCTCTGCGTCTGGGCCGGGCCGTAGAACTCGGGCGCCCGCGCGATCAGCACGGGAATCTCCCCGCGCGCCATCTCGGACAGCACCCTCTCGGCCATGGCGGCGCGCACCCGGCCCTTTCGCCCCACGGGGGCGAATGCCATGTGCTCGGTCTGGCGTTGCGCGTTCTGCGGGTACATATAGGTGTTGTCGAAATAGACAAAAGGGGCTCCCGCAGCGCGGCTGGCAGTCAGGGCGTTGTCCAGCATGGTCGGAAACTGCTGCTCCCAGAGTTGCGTATCGGGAGGCAGGCCTGCGGTGAAATACACCACGCTGCTGCCCTGAACGGCCTTGGCAGTCTGCTCGGCATCGAGCAGATCGGCGGCGTCGAGCAGATCCGTGTCATGTATCTTGCGCGGCCTGCGGCTCACCAGCTTGAGCGCATCGCTGTAGTTGCGCCTGAGTTCGCGCGCCAGCTCGGTGGCGATCTGTCCGTTGGCGCCCAGTATGGTCTGCATTCCTGCTCCTTGAAGAGTCTTCGCCAGCCGTGATGACCGGGAATGGCGCAAGCGTAAGCTTGAAGCTTGGTTGAAGGTCAAGCGCCGATTGGGCGAAAATGGCGGGCATGAAGATCGGAGAACTCTCCCGACGCACAGGTCTGGCCGCATCGCGCATCCGTTTCTACGAACGCATCGGTCTGCTGGGCGCCGCCCGGCGCCAGGCCAACGGCTATCGCAGCTATCCCGAAGAGTCGGTGCTGGCGCTCAGACTGATTGCCACGGCGCAGCGGGCCGGCTTCAGCCTGCAGGAGCTGCGCCAGTTGCTGCCCGAGGACCTCGCGCAGTGGCAGCATGACGAGTTGCTGGTCACGCTGCATCGCAAGCTGCAGAGCATCGACCGGATGCAGGCTCAGCTGACGCGAAATCGCGCCGAACTGAGCGAGCTGATCGCCCAGATCGAGGCCAGGCCCGAGGACATGGATTGCGCCGGCAATGCGCGGCGCGTGCTGTCGCAGATGCGCTTGCTGCGGCCGGACGAGGAGGAGCAGGTGCAACCCGCTCAGCCCAGCAGCCGAGCCACCTGAAGGGCAGTGGCCCGGGCCGACTGGGGGTTCTGCCCCGTCACCAGCCTGCCGTCTGTCACGACCTTGGAGACAAAGGGCAACCGGGCTTTCTCATACCGGGCACCGCGCTGGCGCATCAGCGCTTCGGCGTTGTACGGCACTTTGCCGGCCACGCCGGCCAGCCGTTCCTCCAGCCAGGAAAACCCGGTCAGCCTGCGTCCGGCGACCAGCAGCGAGCCATCGGAGAGGCGTGTGTCAAGCAGGCCGCAGTAGCCGTGGCACACCGAGGCCACGACGCCGCCGCGCTCGTGGATATCGCGCGTGATCCGCTGCAGCCCCTGCGATGACGGAAAGTCCCACATCACGGCATGGCCGCCACTGAAGTAAATGGCGTCAAAGTCTCGTGCGTCCACCGTATCTGGTGCGGCCGTGCCGGAGAGCAGGGCCATTCGCACGGGATCCGCCAGCCATGCCTTTGCCGTCGCATCCCTGTTCGGCCATTTCAGCGAGCGCGGCTCCAGCGGCGAATGGCCACCCCGAGGGCTGACCAGATGCTGTGCATAGCCCCTTCGGGCAAAGACTTCCCAGGCATGGCTGAGCTCCGACAGCCACAGGCCGGTGGGCTCGGCTGGGTCTTCGTAATGGGCGACGTTGCTGACGACGTGAAGAATGCGACAAGGCATGAGGTGTCTCCTGTGGCGCCCAACTTAAGCTTGAAGTGCAGTTCAATGTCAAGCGTGCCTTGCGCCTGAGGTCTTGCCGGCCTGATCGCTTTTCTCGATGTGCGAGCGCATGCTTGCGCCGTTTCCGATCGATGTTTCCCGAGCTGCGCTGCCAGCCATCCCGCTTTGTGATGGTAGCGGGCCCCGACGGGGCCGCCGCGGCCGGATTTATGCGGTAAGTTTCCAGCCGCTGTCCCTGGGCGTGCACATGCCCGGCGGGCCGCTGTTTCCCGGATTTGTCTTGAAAGGTGCCCATGGTGCACAAGCGTTCTCTCGTAAAAGCCCTGGCGGTTGCCGCCTTGGCCCCTGCCGCGTGGCTGGCGCAGGCCCAGGATCTGGCCGTGACCGTTGGCGTGACGGCGGGCCCCCACGCCCAGATTGCCGAAGTGGCCAGGCAGGTTGCGGCCAGACAGGGGCTGAAGGTCAGGCTGGTGGAGTTTGGTGATTTCATCCAGCCCAATGCCGCGCTGTCCGCGGGCGACCTCGACGCCAACATCTACCAGCACCAGCCTTTCCTGGATGCCCAGAACAAGGATCGCGGCTACAAGCTGGTGCCCGTGGCCAAGGCCGTGAACCAGCAAATGGGCGTGTACTCCAGGAAGATCAGGAAGCTGGCCGATCTCAAGAGCGGCGCGCGTGTGGGCATTCCCAACGATCCCACCAATGGCTCGCGCGCCCTGATGGTGCTGGCCAAGCAGGGCCTGATCACGCTGAGGGCGGAGGCAGGCGCCCGCGCCTCGGTGCTGGACATCACGGCCAACCCCAGAAAGCTCCGGTTTGTCGAGCTCGAAGCCGCCCAGCTGGCCCGCGCCCTCGATGATCTGGATGCCGCTGCCGTCAACAGCAGCTACGCCGTGGCAGCCGGCCTGTCTCCCCAGGGCGATTCGCTGGCACTCGAAGATGTGAACACGCCTTATGTGACCGTGCTCATCGTCACGCGTGCCGGCCATGAAAACAGCAAAGGCCTGCAGGCGTTTGTGAAGGCCTACCAGTCACCCGAGGTCAAGGCCTTTGTGGAAAAGACCTTCAAGGGTGCTTACACAACCGCATGGTGAGCGCATGAAGCAGCCCTGGAATCAACTGGATGCGGCGCTGTTCGAGCGCGCCAAGACCTTGCTGGACGAGGAATGGCTGAGCCGTGATGCCGATCTGGCGCCGCTGCTGCCCGTGGTGCTGGAGCGCGGCGTGGGCCAGGATTGGCACAAGGCCGGCACTTTTCGCCACCATCTGGCAGGCGTGGCGCGCTCTCTGGCGCTGTGGCAGCAACCCAGGGAGGTGCGCCAGCTGGGTCTGCTGCACAGTGTCTACGGCAATGCCTTTGTCGATCTGGTCAAGTTCGATGCCGGCAATGAGCGCGAGCAGCTCAAGCGCCTGGTCGGGGAGCAGGCCGAGCATCTGGTCTATCTGTTCTGCACCATGAGCCGTACCCAGTTCGTGCAAAGGCTGCTGGCGGGCGAGCTCGGAGCCGACGGCAGCCTGCAGATCGAGCGCAACGGCCCCGAGCCGCGCGAGACCATCAGGCTCACCGCCTATGAAGTGGCTGTGTTCGCGATTGTCAGCATGGCCGACAGCATGGAGCAGTGGTTCAGCTGGCAGGAAGACATCTATTCGCGCTTCCCGGCCGTGGACCACAGCCGTCAGCAGGCCGTGCACTGGGCGGCGTCGCTGTGGCCCGGCCCCATGCGCCCCAGCAGCCGCATGCTCAGCCAGATCAGCGGCCTGGGCCGGGCGCTGCAGCATCCTGTGCTCAAGACCCAGCTGCCGCTGCCGCCGGTGTTTGCGAACTGCAGTCAGCTGCTGAGCGCGGGCAACGAGGCTGCGGCCGTGGCGCTGTACTGGTCGGTGATCCAGCTCGATCAGCCGCTGGTCGATCTGGATGCCGCCATCGCCACGCTGGAGCAGGCCGTGGCCCTCAACCCCTGGGTGGGCGAGCCGCAGATGGTGCTGGCCCAGCTGTACCTGAGCGCGGACCGCAACGCCGATGCCGCTGTGGCTGCCGAGAGTGCGCTGCAGTGTTTTTGCACCTGGGGCAATGCCTGGGACAAGCGCGTGCAATGGGATGCCTGGATTGCCTGGACGCGAATCCTGCTGCAGTCGGCCCGGCAGGGCAGCTGGCCCGTGCGGCTGGACAAGCTCAACAACATGGCGCTGCGCTAGACCGAGCCTCGGAGCGGACTTCGGACCAAGAAAAGGCCCCGGCAGTCAGGCAACTGCAGGGGCCTTTTCAAAGGGCGCTGTAGCTGTTTACTTGGTGCCGAAGATACGGTCGCCGGCATCGCCCAGACCGGGCAGAATATAGCCATGGTCATTGAGTTCGCGGTCCACGGCAGCGGTATAGATGTCCACGTCGGGATGGGCGGCCTGCATGGTCTTCACGCCTTCGGGGGCGGCCAGCAGGCACATGAACTTGATGGACTTGGGCGCGCTTTTGTCCTTGAGCTGCTGCACTGCGGCCACGGCCGAGTTGCCGGTGGCCAGCATGGGGTCAACGACGATCACGTCACGCTCGCACATGTTTTCGGGCATCTTGTAGTAGTACTCGACGGGCTTGAGCGTCTCGGGGTCGCGGTACAGGCCGATGTGGCCGATACGTGCGCCGGGAACCACGTTGAGCATGCCGTCCAGGAAACCGTTGCCTGCGCGCAGGATGGAGACCAGTGCCAGCTTCTTGCCGTCGATGACCCTGCCTGTCATTTTTTCCATGGGCGTTTCGATTTCGATGTCCTGCAACGGGAAGTCGCGCGTCAGCTCATAGGCCATCAATGTGGACAGCTCGCCCAGCATGCGGCGAAAGCTGTTGGTGCTGGCTTCCTTGCGGCGCATCAGCGTCAGTTTGTGCTGGACCAGAGGGTGGTCGATCAAATGCAAAGTGCTCATGTTCTTGGTCTTTGTGGTGAACGCAGGCAGGCCCGCTTGTTGCGGACTCGTGCTTGCAAAAACGGATCAGGCGGATGCGGGCCGGGCCGCAACGGACGCTATTTTCGCTGTCACTCCGACAGCAGGCTGGCAAAACGCTCTAAATCCACATTGCCGCCACTGATCAGGATGCCTACGCGCCGGCCCTTGAGCGGCAGGCCGCCGTTGATGGCGGCTGCCAGCGAGAGTGCGCCCGTGGGTTCGACCACGATCTTCATGCGCTCGGCGTAAAAGCGCATGGCGTCCACCAGTTGCTCGTCGTTGACGGTCAGCACTTCGTTGACGCGCTGCTGGATGACGGCAAAGGTCAGATCGCCCGCTGCCTGGGTCTGGGCGCCGTCCGCAATGGTGCGCGGGGTGGCGATCCTGACGATATGGCCGGCACGCAGCGACTGCTGCACATCGTTGCCGGCTTCGGGCTCGACGCCGATCACCTTGCATTGTGGAGCCAGGGCGTTGGCAGCCAGCAGACTGCCCGAGAGCAGGCCCCCGCCGCCCAGGCAGACAAACAGATAGTCCAGGTCCGGCACATCTTCGAGCAATTCCTTGGCCGCCGTGCCCTGGCCGGCGATCACGTCGCGGTGGTTGTAAGGAGGGATCAGTGTCATGCCACGCTCGGTCGCGAGCTTGTCGGCAATGGCTTCGCGGTCCTCGGTAAAACGGTTGTAGGTGACGACCTGGGCACCATAGCCGCGCGTGGCTGCCATCTTGGAGGCAGGAGCATCCTCGGGCATGACGATCAGGGCCGGCATGTCCAGCAGTTGGGCTGCCTGGGCAATGGCCTGCGCATGGTTGCCGGAGGAAAAGGCCAGTGCGCCTCCCTTGCGCTGCTCGGGCGTGAACTGGGCCAGGGCGTTGTAGGCGCCGCGAAACTTGAAGGCTCCGATGCGCTGCAGGTTCTCGCATTTGAAGAACAGGCGTGCGCCCAGCTGCTCGTCCATGGTGCGGCTGGTCAGCACCGGCGTGCGGTGGGCTACGCCCTGCAGGCGCTGGGCGGCGGCCACGACGTCGTCATAGGTGGGCAGGGGGGCGGTGTTTGTGCTCATGGCAGGACTGGTGAAGGTGGTGACCGGATCCATGATAGCGGGGCGTGGGCCACTTCAAGCCGAACTGCCGCGTTGCTGCATGCCATGGCGTCGATGGCCTGCAGCGGGCCATCCAGCAGTCCGAAGAATATGCGTGGACAAGCCGGGCAGCCCCTGCTTGGCAAGGGCGGGCAGCCATGCAATCAGGAATGCTTGCCCGGCTGTGCCAGCGTGGGTGCAAACGCCTGCAGCGGCTCCAGCGGCGGGAAATCGCCGGCGCGTTTGGCCTGCATGGCGCTCACGGCCTCCATGACATGGCGGTTGCTCCAGATGCCGCTCTGCACCCAGCCCATTTGCTGCAGCGAGTCGCTGACGCTGTGGTCGCGCGCGTAATCGATCACCTGCTTGCTGCCCCAGATGGCCACGGGCGGCTTGGCCGCAATTTCGTGCGCGCAGGCGAGAGCCGCGGTGACGGCAGCTTGGGGGGTGTCGTAGACGGCGTTGACCAGGCCGTGGCTGGCGGCCTCCTGCGCTGTCATGCGACGGCCGGTATAGGCCAGCTCCTTGACGATGCCCAGCGGCATCAGCTTGGGCAGACGCTGCAGGCTGCCCAGGTCGGCGGTCATGCCGATATTGATCTCCTGGACGCAGAAAAAGGCCTCGGCGCTGGCATAGCGTATGCAGGCCGTGGCCACCAGATCCAGTCCGCCACCCACGCAGGCGCCCTGGATGGCGCAGATCACGGGCATGCGCAGGGCTTCGATCTTGTTGAAGGTGGACTGCAGCTGGGCCAGGGTGTCGATGATGGCGGCGCGTCCTTCGGGCGTGCGGTCGTTGGGTGCAAAGTCGGGGTCGGCAAAGGTCTCGAGTGCCATGCCGGCACAAAAATGCTTGCCCGTGCTGCTGATGACCAGCGCACGCGACTGGCCGCTGCGATGCAGTGTGTCCAGCACCAGATCCAGCTCCTGCCAGAACCTGGGATTGAGGGTGTTGAAGTCATCGGGGCGGTTGAGCACCAGATGGGCGATATGGTCGGCCAGGTCCAGGCGAAAGCTGCGCAGACCGGCGGTCAGCAAGGTGTCGTCAGAGAGTTGGGGCATGCCGGCATGGTGTCCTGCGGCATCGACGGGGCCAGTCACCCCCGCGACTGCCGGCAGAAAAACGGCTAGGGTCAAACCCGCGGCACCAACGCCGACCCATGGGCGTCAGGGAGCGCCCGGCAGAAAAGCGCGTGGAACGACAGATGCACGAATCCTGCATCTGCCGTGCCGTTCAGGCCGCCAGGGCTGGCGCCTTGTCTGCCGCCTGGACCTTGAACACGGACACCATGCCGGTCAGGCGCTGGGCCTGGTCGCTCAGCGAGACTGCGGCCGCCGTGGATTCCTCGACCAGGGCGGCATTCTGCTGCGTCATCTGGTCCAGGTTGGTCACGGCCTGGTTGACCTGGCTGATGCCGTCATGCTGCTCCATGGCGGAGGCGCTGATCTCGCCAATCATGTCCGAGACCTTGCCGACGCTGCTGACGATTTCCTCCATCACGCGCCCCGCCTGGGAAACCTGGTCTGCGCCTTCCTGGGCGGCATCCACGGACGTGGTGATAAGCGCCTTGATCTCCTTGGCGGCCTCGGCACTGCGGTGGGCCAGGGCGCGCACTTCGCCGGCGACCACGGCAAAGCCCCGGCCTTGTTCGCCGGCGCGTGCGGCCTCGACTGCCGCGTTGAGGGCCAGGATATTGGTCTGGAAGGCGATGGAGTCGATCACGCCGATGATGTCGGAGATGCGGTGCGCGCTGTCGCTGATGCGTCCCATGCTGCTGACCACGGACTGCACCACATGGCCGCCGCGCTGGGCGACCTGTGCGGCATTGCCTGCCAGATGGTTGGCCTGGCGGGCCGTGTCAGAGGCCTGGGCGACGGTGGCAGTCAGCTGTTCCATGCTGGCTGCGGTTTCCTCAAGATTGGCGGCCGTCTGCTCGGTGCGTGCAGACAGGTCATGGTTGCCGGTGGCGATTTCGGCCGAGGCGGTGCTGATGGAGTGCACGCTGGTGCGCACATCGCTCACCAGGCTGCGCAACTGGGCCGCCATGGTCGAGACGGAGTTCAGCAGGCGGCCGAATTCGTCATGGCGTCCGTTGCCGGCGGTCACCGTGAGATCGCCCTGTGCAATGGCCTGGGTCAGCTCCACGGCTTCATTCAAAGGCTGGGTGATGGAGCGGGTCAGGGCCAGCGCCAGGCCCAGTGCGGCGGTCAGCACCAGGGCCTGTACCGCCCAGGACAGCCAGATCGCTTTTTGCTGCTCCTGATGCAGCTGAAGGCTGGCGGCGTCGCGCTGCTGCTCCTGCAGCTTCACAAACTCCTGCAGCGAATCGACATAACGGCCGATGGCGCCCAGATACTGCAGGCGGATGAAGTCGCGCATGGCGTCGATATCGCCGGTCAGCTTGATCTCGCGTGCCTGCTTGTTCAGCGCCAGGACTTCAGCGCGCACGGCTGCGATCTTCTGCAGGGCAGCCTTGTCGGCATCGCTTTGAGCCAGTTTGATGACCTGTGCCTGCAGCGCCCCGTTGATGGCCACGCCTTCTTTGACCCGCTCGTCCATGCGCTGGGTCAGCACGTCGTCGGTGGTCATATTGCTGGTGAGCACACGTTCGCCCGTGGTCTCCGTGGCGCCTTTCCACTGCACGGCGAGATTGATGCGATTGTCATAGTCGGCCAGGGTCTGCATGCCGGCTTGCAGGGCCTGGGTGGACGAGTGCTGGTTCCATAGCGAGACGGCCAGCATCATGCTCAGAAGCCCGCCCAAAGTGCACCACAGCTTGGTGGATACACGCCATTGATTGAATTGCATTGGCTGAAAACTTGCAAAAGCACTGCACGGCCGTAGCGTCCTGAAGGTCTGCGGCATGGCCGCGCAGCGTGGTTAGCGTGGAGGAAGGCTGTGCCTTCAGGCACAGCACCTGTCCAAGAGACTGGCGGCAGGCACCAGGAGTTGGATTCATTATGTATCGACATAATGACCAAGGCCTTGAGCTTTTTTTGCCTGGCGGCCGTAAAAAAGGCCTGCTGATGCAGGCCTGGAGAGGGGGAGCAAGCGCGTTCTCAGCGTTTCTTGTTGCCCAGAATGCCGCCCAGCACGCCGCGCAGAATTTCCTTGCCCAGGCTGTTGCCGACGGTGCGTACCGTGGACTTGGCCATGGTCTGTACCAGTCCGTCGTGCTGGCCGCCGCGCGGTCCGGTGCGCCCGAACAGCAGCTCCTTGAGTCCGTCGATCATGGCGTCTGCGGCGCCGCTTGGCGGGGGCGCTGCGGCAGCTCCGGCTGCGGCAGGGGCGTCGCCGGGCCTTGCGGGCACGGCGCTGGCTGTGCGGTCGCGCAAAATCTCGAAGGCCGATTCGCGGTCCACGGCTTTCTCGTAGACGCCGGCGACCAGGGATCCGTCGATCAGCGCCTTGCGCTGCTCGGGCGTGATGGGGCCGAGCTGGCTACCGGGAGGAATCACGAATACGCGCTCGGTCACGCTGGGTCGGCCTTTTTCGTCGAGGAAGCTGATCAGGGCCTCGCCGACAGCCAGCTCGGTGATGGCTGCGGCGATATCCAGGCCCGGGTTGGGGCGCATGGTGGAGGCGGCCGAGGCCACGGCCTTCTGGTCGCGCGGCGTGAAGGCGCGCAGGGCGTGCTGCACGCGGTTGCCCAGCTGGCCGAGCACGCTGTCGGGCACATCCAGAGGGTTCTGGGTGACGAAGTACACGCCCACGCCCTTGGAGCGCACCAGGCGCACCACCAGTTCGATGCGTTCGATCAGCACCTTGGGCGCATCGTTGAACAGCAAGTGGGCTTCGTCAAAGAAAAACACCAGTTTCGGCTTCTCGGGGTCGCCGATTTCGGGCAACTGCTCGAACAGCTCGGACAGAAGCCAGAGCAAAAAAGTCGAGTACAGGCGAGGCGCATTCATCAGCTTGTCGGCCGCCAGCACGTTGATCACACCCATGCCGTTGGCATCGGTCTGCATCAGGTCGTTGATGTCGAGCATGGGCTCGCCGAAGAACCGGTCTCCGCCCTGGCTTTCGATGGTCAGCAGGCCGCGCTGTATGGCTCCCACGCTGGCCGAGCTGATGTTGCCGTACTGGGTGGTGAACTGCTTGGCGTTGTCACCCACGAAGTTCAGCATGGCACGCAGGTCCTTGAGATCCAGCAGCAGCATGCCGTTGTCGTCGGCAATCTTGAACACCAGATTGAGCACACCCATCTGGGTCTCGTTCAGATTCAGCATCCGGCCAATGAGCAGCGGGCCCATGTCCGAGATCGTGGCGCGCACGGGGTGACCCTGCTCGCCGAACACATCCCACAGCGTGGCGGGGCAGGCAAGGGGCTGTGGCAGGGTCAGGCCCCGTTCCTTGAGCGAGGCGGCCAGCTTGCCTTCGATCCTGCCTGCCTGGCTGATGCCGCTCAGGTCGCCTTTGACGTCGGCCATGAAAACCGGCACGCCGATCTGCGAGAAGCTTTCGGCGAGTTTCTGCAGCGTGACGGTCTTGCCGGTGCCGGTGGCGCCGGTGATCAGGCCATGCCGATTGGCCAGTCCGGGCAGCAGGACACATTCTGTGGCAGAGTGCTGGGCAATCAAAAGGGGTGAAGCCATTTCGGGTTTCCTCTGGGGGGGCATGCAGTCAAAAGTAAAATCGCTCCCGCTAGGTTAAATCAAATATCAAAGGATTCCCTGTGGCAGGACACAGCAAATGGGCCAACATCCAGCACCGCAAGGGTCGCCAGGATGAAAAACGTGGCCGCATCTGGACGCGCATCATTCGCGAAATCATGGTCGCCGCCCGCCAGGGTGGGGGTGATCTGAGCGCCAACCCGCGTCTGCGTCTGGCGGTGGACAAGGCCAAGGCGGCCAACATGCCGGCCGACAATATCAAGCGCAACATCGACAAGGCCACGGGCAACCTCGACGGCGTGACCTATGAGGAAATCCGTTATGAAGGCTATGGCATCGGCGGTGCGGCCATCATCGTGGACACAATGACGGACAATCGCGTACGCACGGTGGCCGAAGTTCGTCACGCATTCAGCAAGTACGGCGGCAATATGGGGACCGAAGGCTCGGTGGCCTTCCAGTTCAAGCATGTGGGTCAGATCATGTTCGCCCCTGGCACGGACGAAGAAAGAGTCATGGAGATCGCCCTGGAAGCCGGTGCCGATGATGTGATCACCGATGAAGAAGGTGGCATCGAGGTGCTGACGGCCCCCGGCGACTTTGAAACCGTGCGCGATGCACTGCAGGCCGCCGGCTTTACCGCCGACATGGCCGAGGTGACCATGCGCCCCGAAAATACAATCGCTCTCGAAGGCGATGATGCAGCTCGCATGCAGAAGCTGCTGGACATGATTGAAGACTTGGATGACGTTCAGGACGTCTACCACAACGCAGAACTATGAAAATTCTTGTGATTGGCGGCGGTGGCCGTGAGCACGCTCTGGCGTGGAAGTTGGCCGAATCGCCCAAGGCGACCAAGGTCTATGTGGCTCCCGGCAACGGTGGCACCGCCTTGGCTGGCGGCAAGCTGGAAAACCTCCACATCACCGATGTGAAGGCTCTGCGCGAATGGGCCCAGGCCGAAAAGATTGCCGTGACGGTGGTCGGGCCCGAGGCTCCGCTGGCGGCCGGCGTGGTCGATGAGTTCCGTGCCCACGGACTCAAGGTCTTCGGTCCGACCAAGACGGCAGCCCAGCTGGAGTCGTCCAAGGCCTTCTCCAAGGACTTCATGGCGCGCCACAGCATTCCCACGGCGCAATATGAAACCTTCACCGACCCGGTTGCGGCCCATGCCTATGTGGACCGGCTCGGTGCGCCCATCGTCATCAAGGCCGACGGCCTGGCGGCCGGCAAGGGCGTGGTGGTTGCCATGTCGCTGCAGGAGGCCCACGATGCCGTGGACTTCATGCTGGTGGACAACAAATACGGCGTGCAACACAACGAAGGCGGTGCGCGCGTCGTGATCGAGGAATTCCTCGATGGCGAGGAAGCCAGCTTCATCGTGCTGTGCGACGGCAAGAACGTGCTGGCGCTGGCGACCAGCCAGGACCACAAGCGCCTCAAGGACGGTGACCAGGGGCCCAATACCGGCGGCATGGGCGCTTATTCGCCTGCCCCCGTGGTGACGGCCGATGTACATGCCCGCGCCATGCGCGAGATCATTCTGCCCACCATCCGTGGCATGGAAAAGGACGGCGTGCCCTACACCGGCTTTCTGTACGCGGGTCTGATGATCGACAAGGCCGGTCATCCCAAGACGCTGGAGTTCAACTGCCGCATGGGCGATCCGGAAACCCAGCCCATCATGATGCGTCTGAAGAGCGATCTGGTGGATGTGATGCTGGCTGCCTGCGAAGGCAAGCTGGATCAGCTGGAGCTGCAATGGGATCGCCGCACTGCACTGGGCGTGGTCATGGCCGCTGCCGGCTATCCCGAAGATCCGCGCAAGGGCGATGTCATCACGGGTCTGCCCGCTGCAGCCGACGATGCCATGGTCTTCCATGCCGGCACCCAGCTGGGCGATGACGGCCAGCCCGTGACCAGCGGTGGTCGCGTGCTGTGTGTGACCGTGCTGGCCGACAGTGTCAAGCAGGCGCAGCAGAAGGTGTATGACGTGGCACGTGGCATCCATTTCGATGGAGCCCAGTATCGCCGCGACATCGGCTTCCGCGCTGTCAAGAAGGCCGACTGATGATCCAGGCATCCTCCTCTTCTGTGGCTGATCAGCTGCCTGCGGCCGAGGTGCGTGAGTACCTGACGGGTCTGCAGACCCGCATCACCGAGGCGCTGGAAGCGATCGAAGGCGAGGGTGGTGGGCGCTTTCTGGCGGATGCCTGGCACAAGGAGCCGGGCGAGAAGCTGCAGGGCAACGGCGTCACCAAGATCATGGAGGGCGGGCGCGTGTTCGAGCGCGCTGGCTGCGGCTTCTCGCATGTGCGTGGGCCGCAGTTGCCGCCTTCGGCCACGCAGCACCGGCCCGAGCTGGCGGGGGCTCCGTTCGAGGCCATGGGAGTGTCGCTGGTGTTTCACCCGCGCAATCCCCTGGTGCCCACGGTGCACATGAATGTGCGCATGATCTCGGCCGGCCACTCGGACCAGCCCAGGACCTGCTGGTTTGGCGGCGGCATGGACCTGACGCCGGTCTACGGCTTCGAGGAAGATGCCGTTCATTTCCACCAGTGCTGCCGCGATGCGCTGTCGCCATTTGGCGAAGCGCTCTATCCACGCTTCAAGCAATGGTGTGACGAGTACTTCTTTCTCAAGCATCGCAACGAGCAGCGCGGCATTGGCGGCATTTTCTTCGATGATTTCAGCGAGCTGGGTCAGCAGCAGAGCTTTGCCATGCTGCGCTCGGTGGGCGATGCCTTTCTGAAGGCCTATCTGCCCATCGTGGAGCTGCGCCGGAATGCAGAGTACACGCAGCAGCAGGTGGATTTCCAGCGATACCGCCGTGGCCGCTATGTGGAATTCAACCTGGTTTGGGACCGTGGCACGCATTTCGGCCTGCAGTCCGGCGGTCGCACGGAGTCCATCCTGCTGTCCATGCCGCCCCATGCGGACTGGAGCTATCGGCGCGAGGATGCGCCCGGCACCCCCGAGCGTGAACTGCTCGAGAAATTCCTGATTCGGCGTGACTGGCTCTGACCCGCAGGCCCTCGTCCCACAGGTTGCGCTCCCCTGCGGATGGGGCATAAGGCCCCGTCAGCAGGGAAATTTTTAGAAAACTATAATTTCCATAGCTGGATGCGCGCTATCGACTGGCGCGTCAACCTTTTTCAATGCGTGAAGCGCACAGCCCCCGGCGGTCTGGATGCCCTCGCCAACCCAACCCTGATACGGGTGTGGGGCCGCACACGCTATATTGATCCCATCATTTACTGATTCCATCGCCTGATGACCACCTCCACCAAATCGGATTCCGCAGCCAAGCGCGACGTCACCAAACTCCAGCGCGCCATTGTTGACGGCCTCGAAGACGTCAAGGCCCACGACATCCAGGTGTTCAACACCGAAGCGCTGTCCCCGCTGTTCGAGCGCGTGATCGTGGCCTCGGGCACGTCCAACCGCCAGACCAAGGCACTTGCCTCCAGTGTGCGCGAAGCCGTCAAGGAAGCCGGGTTTCCCGTGCCCCGTCAGGAAGGCGAGCAAAACGGCGAATGGATCATCGTGGACTGCGGCTCGGTGGTCTGCCACATCATGCAGCCGGCCATTCGCCAGTACTACCGCCTGGAAGAAATCTGGGGCGAGACACCGGTGCGCATGAAGATCGGTGCGGCCAAGCCCAAGCCCGCCGAAGTGGCCGCCAAGAAACTGGCAGCCCGGCAGGCCGTGGACAAGGCCGCAGCGGAAAACACCGTGGTCGAGAAAAAGCCTGCGGCCAAGAAGGCTGCGGCCAAGAAGCCCGCCGCCAAGACAGCCGCCGGTGCCAAGCCAGCGGCCAAGAAGCCCGCTGCCAAGACGGTCAAGACCGTGGTCGTCAAGCCCAGCACTCCTCGTACGGCCAAGCCGGCTGCTGCCAAACCCGCCGCCAAGCGTGCTCCCCGCGCCAAGGCCTAAATGAAGCTGACCATCGTGGCCGTAGGTCTGCATGTGCCCGACTGGGCACAGACCGCCTACGACGATTACGCCAAGCGCTTTCCGCCCGAACTCAAGGTCGAACTCAAGGCCGTCAAGACGGAGCCGCGCGGCTCCAAGACGCTGGAGACCCTGTATGCGGCAGAGCGCAAGCGTATCGAGGCCGCCATCCCCAGAGGCACCCGCATCGTGGTGCTCGACGAGCGTGGCACCAATCTGACCACCAAGGCGCTGGCGCAGCGCCTCAAGGGCTGGCAGCTCGAGAGCGACGACGTGGCCCTGGTCATCGGCGGCCCCGACGGGCTGGACCCCGAGTTCAAGGCTGCGGCACACGAGCGCATCCGTCTCTCCGACCTGACCCTGCCGCATGCCATGGTGCGCGTGCTGTTGATAGAGCAGCTCTACCGCGCCTGGTCGGTCAATGCCGGTCATCCCTATCACCGCGAATAGGCGCTTGCGATCGGAGGCTGCGTGCAATTTCGCGCAGTGCGTGATACTATGATTTTGATAGCCTATGGCGCTTGATGTATGGGCGCTAGAGGCATTTTTTAATCAGAATCATGGCGCCATTCCTCTATCTTGCATCCCAAAGTCCCCGCCGCCGTCAGCTGCTCGAGCAACTGGGCGTGGCGCATCAATTGCTGCTGCCGAATGCGGCCGGCGATATCGCCGAGGATGCCGAGGCCATTGAGGCCGAGCGGGCCGGGGAAGACCCCCGTGACTATGTGCAGCGCGTGACGGCCGGCAAGCTCGATGCGGCCGTGGCCCGCCATGTGCGGCGCGCTCTGCCGGCGGCGCCCATCCTGTGCTCGGACACTACCGTGGCCTTGGGGCGGCAGATTCTGGGCAAGCCCGCAGACGCCGGGGATGCGCGCCGCATTCTGCGTCTGCTGTGCGGGAGGGAGCATGAGGTGCTGACCGCCGTGGCGCTGCAAAGCGGAGCCCTGCGTCTGCAGGCCCTGTCGGTGTCCACTGTGCGCTTTGCGCCCATGACCGAGGCACAGATCGATGCCTATGTGCTCACCGGCGAGCCCTTGGGCAAGGCCGGCGCCTATGGCATACAGGGCAGGGCGGCCGCACATATTGCAGAGATTCGTGGCAGCTATTCGGCCATCATGGGCCTGCCGGTTTACGAAACGGCCGGGTTGTTGCGCCAGCTGGGCTGGCCGCTCTGACCCATTGGCGCAATCGACACTCGCGGACCCCCAGGGAAGGTCTGCATGGCAGCTGTCTTGTGCCAGCCATGCGTGCGTCGCACACTGGGCGCAGCAAACGCCAGGACATATCAAGAAAGAACGACAGTCAATGCAGCAAGATATTCTGATCAACTGGTCGCCGCAGGAGACGCGCGTGGCGATTGTCGAAAACGGTGCCGTGCAGGAGCTGCACATGGAGCGACCGCTGGAGCGGGGGCTTGTCGGCAACATCTATCTGGGCAAGGTCTCGCGCGTGTTGCCCGGCATGCAGTCCGCCTTCATCGACATTGGCCTGGAGCGTGCGGCCTTTTTGCATGTGGCCGATGTCTGGCAGCGCCAGGAAAACGGCGAAGCACCGATGTTTGCGCGCAAGGACCAGCCGCTGACGCCCATCGAAAAGCAGGTGTTCGAAGGACAGTCCATCATGGTGCAGGTCATCAAGGACCCCATAGGGACCAAGGGGGCACGTCTGTCCACGCAGATCAGCATTGCCGGGCGACTGCTGGTGTTTCTGCCGCAGGACGACCATATCGGCATCTCCCAGAAGATTCCCCAGAACGAACGCGATGCCTTGCGTGCCCGTCTGCAGGAGCTGGTCGGCACCAAGGACGGCGGCGGGGGGGGCGGTTTCATTCTGCGCACCAATGGCGAGGAATCCAGCGATGCCGAACTGGCCGACGACATCCGCTATCTGCGCAAGACCTGGGCGCGCATCAAGGATGCGGCACAGAAGCTGCCCGTGATGTCGGTGCTGCACCAGGATCTGAACCTGCTGCAACGGGTGCTGAGGGACCTGGTCGGCGAGAACACCCAGAGCATTCGCATCGACTCGCGCGAGCAGTTTGCGCTGCTCAAGAGCTTTGGCCAGGAGTACATGCCGGCGGCGGTGCCCAAGCTGGCGCTCTACAAGGGCGAGCGGCCGATCTTCGACCTCTACAACATCGACGAGGAAATCGCGCGTGCGCTGGGTCGGCGGGTGGACCTGAAGTCGGGCGGCTACCTGATCGTCGATCAGACCGAAGCCCTGACCACCATCGATGTCAACACGGGCGGCTATGTCGGTGCGCGCAATTTCGACGACACCATCTTCAAGACCAATCTGGAGGCGGCGCACGCCATCGCGCGTCAGTTGCGGCTGCGCAACCTGGGCGGCATTGTCATCGTGGACTTCATCGACATGGTGCGCGAGGAGCATCAGGTCGAGGTACTTTCCGAATTCCGCCGTCAGCTGGCACGTGATCGCGTCAAGACCATGGCCGGCGGGTTCTCGCAGCTGGGCCTGGTGGAGATGACGCGCAAGCGCACGCGCGAGTCGCTTGCCCATATGCTGTGCGAGCCCTGTGCGGCCTGCTCCGGCAAGGGCAATGTCAAGACCGCGCGCAGCATCTGCTACGAGGTGCTGCGCGAAATCCTGCGCGAAGCCCGCCAGTTCAATCCCCACGAGTTCCGCATCGTGGCCTCCCCCAAGGTGGTGGAGATGTTCCTCGACGAGGAAAGCCAGCATCTGGCCAGCCTCTCCGACTTCATCGGCAAGCCCATTTCGCTGCAGGCCGAGACTGCGATGGCCCAGGAGCAGTACGACATCGTGCTTTTGTGAGGCGCAGGTAGCGCCGCGAGAGCGGCGAACTCGAGCGTGCCGCAAGAAAGGAGGTGCCTGGGAGCCTCCTTTCCTGTGTCTGCGAGATGCTTCAGTGCCTGGCCGCGGCCACCGCGATGGCTTCGCCATCCTGATCGGCGTAGGTCAGTCCCTTGGGAGCGACCAGCCAGTAGAAGAAGGCCCCCAGTCCTGCGGCAATGAACCAGGAGAATGCGGAGACGGACTGGAGATAGGGCACAAAGGCGAAGAGCAGCGAGATCAGGGCTGAGGGAATCAAGGCCTGGATGGCCCTCGGGTTGAAGCCGTTGCGATAGTGGTAGGGGCCGTTCGCATGCTGGGTGTAGAGCGCCACGACATCCACGCGTTGCTTGCGGATCAGCCAGTAATCGGCCATGACGATGCCGAACAGGGGCCCCAGCAGGGAGCCCAGACCACCGAGGAAATACACGATCACCACGGGCGAGCTGTACAGGTTCCAGGGCAGGATGACAAAGCCAAGAATGGCACTGACCAGTGCGGCCTTGCGGAAGTTGAGCTTTCTGGGCAGCAGATTGGTCAGAGCCAGCGCGGGTGCCACAAAGTTCGCCATCAGGTTCACCGCAATGGTCAGGATGATCAGCGCAAAGCTGGCCAGGATCAGCAGAGGCTTGCTGGGAATCTTCTGGATGATGTCCACGGGGCTGTTGATGAGCGAGCCATCGATGGAAAGCTGGCCGCCGGTCAGGATCACGACGACCAGACCGAAGACCATCATGTTGATGGGAATGCCCCAGAAATTGCCCTTGATCACTGCGCTGCGCGAAGTGGTACCCCGGGTGAAATCGCAGAAATTCAGCACAAAGGTGCCGTAGAGAGCAACCCAGAGCGAGGCGGCTCCGAGAATCTGCACCCACTTGGAACCCTGGGCCTGAACCGAGGGGGCCGACCAGTGCAACTGCCCGCCCGAGCTGTAGAGAATCCAGCCCGCTAGAGCAATAAAGGTCATGAAGATCACCGGGCCCGCGAAGGCCTCGTACTTGCGGATGCTCTCCATGCCCCAGCAGGCGATGACGACCTGGACGACCCAGAGCAGCGTGAAGCTGATCCAGCCCAGCAGCGGCAACCCCAGCAGCGTCTGCTCCGTCAGGGGCTGCGATTGCGGCAGCAGCATCACTACCAGCACGTCGAGCACCTTGGAGGCCAGATAGGTCTGGATGCCAAACCAGGCGATCGCCACGCCGCCGCGTATCAGCGCCGGTATCTGAGCGCCGCGCGTACCGAAGCTGATTCGACTCATCACAGGGAAGGGCACGCCTGTCTTGCAGCCCATGAAGCCCGACAGGTTCAGAAGCGCGAAAAGAAATGCCGCACCCAGCAGCAGCGCTGTCAGTATCTGTCCGCCGCTGAAGCCCAGGGCAAACAGGCCGATGGCAAACGAGTAATTGCCGAGGTTGTGTACATCGTTGACCCACAGGGTGAAAAGGCTGTAGGCCCCCCAGGACCGACCTTCTTTCGCGGTGGGAGCCAGATCCGCGTTGTAGAGCTCGGGTGAGACCCCTGTCGGCAGGGTTTCATGCTGCTTTGGCGCTGCAGTGCTCGGGCCGGGGGCGAAGTGGCCGCCTTCGTTGATTGCTAGGTCTCTCATTTATTGCCTTTGTAGGGAGCAACCACGTGTCCGGTGCAACGGCTTTCCTCAGGCAATTTGTTCCATCTCACCTGGACAACGTGGCATTGGCACGCCAGCGTGGTTGGACGCGTTGCATGCACTCCGATGCTTTGGAGATGAGAGAACAAGTGTCACGCTTGAATATCATCTTGTATACATCGAATCAGCCGAAAAATGTATACAAGCCTCCAAGGGCCTGGATTGGTGGGAACCCTTGGTCATTGGAGTGCCTACAAATAGTTCCGAATAGCCTGGCGTGCCGCTGCACAGAGGCGGGGACGGCGATACGGGACTGCAGCAGGAGTGCCTTGCCACGCGAGGTGGGAACGGCGTAAGCAACGGTAAACTGCAGTCTGCTGCGGATGAACCTCTCCGTGGCGTCCCGAGCAGCAGCGATGGACGGTGTCCCATGCTGCGCGTTGCCCTGTTGATGGAACGGAGAGCCATGCCGAAGGTAGTGCTGTGATTGCGAAGACCAAGATTGCCGAGCGTCTGATCGAGTCCATCCTGACCGGCAGATTGCGCCCCGGAGTGAGGCTGGGAGAGCAGGACATCGCCGACATGTTTGAGGTCAGTCGCACCCTGGTGCGCGAAGCACTGATCCAGCTTCAGGCGCGGGGCTTTGTCGAGGTGCGCTCCCGTGTCGGGTGGTATGTGGCCGAGCCCTCTTTCGAAGAAGCCCGGGAGACCTATGCCGCTCGGCGCGTCATCGAGCCGGGCATGCTGCGCGATGCGGGCAAGCCTCTGCAGACCGCGCTCACGCGCCTGCGCCAGCATATTGCGCAGGAGCAGGAGTCGATTGCTGCCGACGATGCCGCCGAGCGCAGCGCACTGCTCGCGGACTTTCATATCTGCCTGGCCGAATGCCTGGGCAATCGTTTTCTGTCCTCAATGATCGTCGATCTGTCGGCAAGGTCGATGCTAGCTGCGGCGCTTTACCACTCGAAGACCGAGGCCCAGGTCTCCAATGACGATCATGCGGCCATCGTCGAGGCACTCGCCGAAGGCGATAACGCCAGGGCCGAGCAACTGATGATTGCGCATATCGATGCCCTGACGTCGCGTCTGGACGAGGGGCTTGCCGCCAACGGGCGGGAGCGCGACCGCCTGCGCGCCATCCTGATCGCGCAGCACTAGCGCACCGCTGCCATCCCGCACCGAGCGGAGCGGGGAGGCCGGAAAGCCCGCATCGTCAATGGCCCTCGGCGACGGGCGCTGGCAGTCCAGGCAGCGGCGACGGCCTGGAAATTGGAGAATAACCGGTTCCGTGGTGTTTTTGATTCAAAAAACATAGCGGCTAGCGCTTTTTTTATCAGTGCTAGCCGCCATTTTCAACCATTTCCTGATGCAGCAGGGCGTGGTTGCCCGCCGTCAGGTGCAGGATCAGAACAGTTCCATGGGCAATGCCATCACGCTGGCCGCACCGTTGATCACGGCATCGGCCTGGCCGGGCACCCGGGACAGAATATGCTCGACATAGAACTGTGCTGTGGCCAGCTTGGCCTGCATGAAGGCCGTGTCCTGGCCCTTGGCCAGCAGGTCTTGCGCAGCCAGCACCGAGCGGCCCAGTTGCCAGCCGGCGACCAGATTGCCGGTGAGCATCAGATAGGGGACGCTGCCGGCATAGGCCGCATTGGGGTCGGCCTTGGCCTGGGCCACGATGAAGTCCACCACCTGCACAAAGGCCTCGCGGGCCTGGGCCAGATTCCTGGCGACCACCTTGGCCGTGTCGGTACCGGTGGCGATGAGAGCCGCCTCGGTCTTCTCGATCTGGGCGGCAATCGCCTTGGCGGTCTGGCCGCCATCACGCGCTGTCTTGCGGCCGACCAGGTCGTTCGCCTGGATGGCGGTCGTGCCTTCATAGATGGTCAGGATCTTGGCGTCTCGGTAGTACTGTGCGGCGCCGGTTTCCTCGATGAAGCCCATGCCGCCATGCACCTGCACGCCCAGGCTGGTGACTTCCAGGCTCATTTCGGTGCTGTATCCCTTGACCAGGGGCACCATGAATTCATAGAAGGTCTGGTTGGCCTGGCGCACCTCTGCGCTGGGATGGTGGTGGGCGGCGTCGTAGGCCGCAGCAGCCGTGGTGGCCATGGCGCGGCAGCCCTCGTTGCTGGCACG
The DNA here is from genome assembly GCF_009360615.1 of Comamonas sp. Taxonomy (GTDB): domain Bacteria; phylum Pseudomonadota; class Gammaproteobacteria; order Burkholderiales; family Burkholderiaceae_C; genus Comamonas. Next base: position 80,037 of record NZ_SPEY01000071.1, on the reverse strand, counting down.
CATGGTCATCAGCATGCGGCGCACATCGGGGTGGTGGATGATGGTGGCGCTGGCCTTGACCGAGCCGTCGACGGGGCGGCTTTGCACGCGTTCCTTGGCGTAGGCCACGGCGTGCTGGTAGGCGCGCTCGGCCACGGCCAGGCCCTGCAGGCCCACGGCATAGCGGGCGGCGTTCATCATGATGAACATGTATTCGAGGCCGCGGTTCTCTTCACCGACCAGATAGCCGATGGCGCCGCCGTTGTCGCCATACTGCAGCACGGCGGTTGGCGATGCCTTGATGCCCATCTTGTGCTCGATGCTGACGCAGTGCACATCGTTGCGCTCGCCCAGGGTGCCGTCCTGGTTCACGAGGAACTTGGGCACGACAAACAGGCTGATTCCCTTGACGCCCTCGGGCGCACCGGCCACGCGGGCCAGCACGAGGTGGACGATGTTGTCCGCCATATCGTGCTCACCATAGGTAATGAAGATCTTGGTGCCGAAGACCTTGTAGCTGCCGTCCCCCTGAGGCTCGGCCCTGGTGCGCACCAGGGCCAGATCGGAGCCGGCCTGGGGTTCGGTCAGGTTCATGGTGCCGGTCCACTCGCCGGTCACGAGCTTTTCCAGGTAGGTGGACTTGAGCGCATCGCTGCCTGCCGTGAGCAGGGCCTCGATGGCGCCGTCGGTCAGCAGCGGGCACAGCGCAAAGCTCAGGTTGGCGCTGTTGAGCATCTCGATACAGGCTGCACCAATGGTCTTGGGCAGGCCCTGGCCGCCAAAGTCGGCAGGGTGCTGAAGGCCTTGCCAGCCGCCTTCGGCGTACTGCCTGAAGGCATCGGCAAAGCCGGGAGTCGTTGTGACGACGCCATCCTTGAAGGAAGAGGGATTGACATCGCCCGGCACATTCAGGGGTGCGACCACGCCTTCGCAAAGCTTGGCGCATTCTTCGAGAACGGCCTGCGCGGTCTCCAGCCCCGCATCTTCAAAGCCGGGAATCTGGGCGACCTGCTCGATCTGGGCCAGATGCTCCATGTCGAACAGCATGTCTTTGATGGGCGCTTTGTAGGTCATCGTCTCTGTTTCCTTGAATGCTGGCCCGGCTGGCTGCCAGACCTGGGTTGTGCCTTGGATTGTTGGGGATGTTGCCTGCCACGGATGGCAGGGGCTTCCCTCGACTTCATGTCCAGCACCTGGCATGAATGCCAGGTCCTCGCATTGGTTTGACGTTTACGTAAACGGAATGATTCTAGAGGCTGGGACGGGCTTGCCGCAGTCACAGACGCGCAATATGGTGGGCAACGCTTGCGGCAGGCTTTCAATCAAAGAGAAACTTTGAAGTAATTTTTTGGCCTGATATTTACCAGTGGTGTCGCGTAAAGACAAGAGAGCGGCGTTCTCGGGAAATGCCTTGCAGGCGAATTCCCATAAATTCAGTCCAGTCTGAATGGAGAGATAGCGGGGATATGGCTTAAGTCATTGATTCGTATCGAATCTGTTCGAGGTGAGGGCGTGTTCCGTATCACCTTTCGATTGGTATCTGACTGGGAGTTTGTATGGCAAAAGTAATCCGTTATCACGAAGTTGGCGGCCCCGAGGTGTTGCGACAGGAAGACATTGAAGTCGGCCAACCCGGTCCGGGTCAGGTCCGCCTCAAGCAGGGCGCTGTGGCCTTGAACTTTGCCGATACCTATTTCCGCTCCGGTCTGTATCCCGCGCCTTTGCCCGCGGGCGTGGGCAGCGAGGCTTGCGGCACCATCACGGCCGTGGGCGACGGCGTGACGGATTTCAAGGTCGGCGACCGCGTGACCTATACCGGCGCGCTGAACACCATAGGCGCTTACGCCACGGAGCGCCTGATTTCTGCTGCTCCCCTGATCCGTCTGCCTGACAACATCAGCTTTGAAACCGCAGCGGCCATCACCATGCGTGGACTGACCGCGGCCTACCTGATGCGCCGCATCTGGGACTTCAAGAAGGGCGACACCATCCTGCTACACGCTGCAGCCGGTGGCGTGGGTCTGCTGGTGTCGCAGTGGGCCAAGCTGGAAGGCCTGAACGTGATCGGCACAGTCTCCAGCGATGCCAAGGCCGAAGTGGCCAAGGCGAACGGCTGCGTTCACACCATCAACTACAGCCATGAAGATGTGGCCAAGCGCGTGCGTGAGCTGACCGATGGCGTGGGTGTGAATGCCGTCTTCGACAGCGTGGGCAAGGACACTTTCGAGGGATCGCTCAACAGCCTGAAGGTGCGCGGGCTGATGGTCTGTCTGGGCACGGCGTCGGGCTCCATTGCACCATTCAACCCGCAGATTCTGGCCGGCAAGGGCTCGCTCTTCCTGACGCGTCCTGCATCGGCGCATTACATCGCCGACCCCGCGGAGCGTGCAGAGCTGGCCAACGAGTTGTTCGCCCATGTGGCCGAAGGCCGTATCAAGGTGGATATCAGCAATCGCTATGCGCTGGAAGACGCCGTGCAGGCTCACCGCGACCTGGAAGCACGCAAGATTGTGGGATCGGCCATCTTCACGCTCTGAGATATCGAAGGCCGCACTTCGGTATGAAAAGGGCTGAGCCATTCAGCCTTTTTTGCATCAACCTTGGTGACTGCCCAAAGAGATAGATGTCATGACTCAAAGCTCTGCTGCAACGACACTGCAGGTCGACTTTTCGCTGGACCTGATCTGCCCCTGGTGCTGGATCGGTCTGCGCAATCTGCTGGCCGCCCGTGAGATGCTGCTGGCCAGATATCCCGACCAGCAGCTTGCAATCCATTGGCATGCAGACACTCTGCTGCCCCAGATCCCGGAGCATGGAGTGCCTTACCAGGCCTTCTACGAAGCCCGGCTCGGCAGTCCCAGAGCCGTGGAGGTTCGCCGTGCCCAGGTACGTTCGGCGGCCCACGCGGCGGGTCTGCAGATCAATCATGCGCTGATTGAAACCTTCCCCAGCACGCGCCTGGTTTGTGCGTTGGTCAACTACGCCCAGACTCTGCTCGATGGCGAATCCATGATCCGCTTTGTGGAGTCCATCTTTGCCGCTTACTTTGTGCAGGGCCGCGATATAGGCTCGGTCATGGTGCTGCGGCAGCTGGCGCATTCGGCGGCACTGGACTGGAATCCTTCCCGCTTTGATGCGCTGCGCTGCCAAAGCGAGGCCAGTCATACCGGCGGCGTGCCGCATATGGTGTTCAACCAGCGTCTGCAGGTGACGGGCGCGGTGGCGCCTGCGGAGCTGCTGCGCGCCATGGAGCATGCCCGTGTTGCCGACAGCATCTTCGCCTGATACCGCATTGCTGGCTGCCGGCGCCGTGCGGGATTTGCCGCCTGGCGGGCGCAAGCTGGTTTTCACGCCTGGCGGCCAATGCATCTTGCTGCTGAATGCCGAAGGCGAGTTCTATGCCTTGGAGAACAGCTGCCCGCATGCGGGTGCCTCCATGGCCGGCGGAAATTGCGAAGCTCATGTGCTGAGTTGCCCCGCGCATGGACTCCAGTTCGATATCCGCAGCGGCAAGTGCACGGCATCGCCGCAGATGACGATTCCTCTCTACGAAGTCCTGGTCAGGGAGGGACTGCTCTGGCTCAAACCGCCTGACAACTGTTGCTGAACCATCGAGCGCTGATGTGCGATGAAAAAGGCCCGCAGATTATCTCTGCGGGCCTTTTTCTATGGTTTCAGGATTGATGCCCTCTGGCCGGCAACCGGCAGGTGCCAGTTGCCATGGACGGGACTCAGAACGTGTGGCGAATGCCGATGTCGAAGCCCGAGGCATTGCCGCCAGCGACCGGGATCGGGCCCTGCAGAGCACCCGTGGCCACCGGCAGGTTGATGCTGCCGCGATTGTCTACATAGGCATAGGTGCCGTAGAGGGCAGTGCGCTTGGAGAGGTTGTGCACATAGCCCACGGCGTACTTGTTGGAGCTGCTGCCGCTGTTGTCGTTGCGGCTCAGGCGCATGAAGCTCATGGGGATGTTGTCGTTGCCGACCTTCCAGATGGCGCCCAGCTGCCAGTAGCGCACATGGTTGGCGTTGTCCAGGCTTGCCAGGCGGTTGCCGGTGCGGTGATCGGCAGCCAGAACCATGAGGCGGTGACCCTCCCAGAGGTAGGAAGCGGCGGCATTGATCTGCCTGTAATCGTCGGCGGCACGGTTCTTGGTGGTTGTGATGGCGACGGCTGCATCCCAGTTATCGCCGCCATAACCCAGGCGTGCACCATGGACGCGGCCGTCCTGACGGTTGGGGCCGGCATCGTTTTCGCCGAATGCCACCATCAATTGATAGAACAGTCCCTTGCAACTCGAGCTGGAGCAGCCGGGCGAGAGGTAACCAATGCTGTTCGACGCCCGAAAGCCCGTCACCGTCGTGCCGTGCAGCACATGCAGGCTCATGCCCACGCCCAGGCGAAAGGGGTCGTAGTTGAACATGTTCCAGAAGGCGGGCACATAGTCGCGGCCCAGACGTACCTCGCCCCATTGCTTGCTCTGCAGATAGACCAGGGACTTGCGGTTGAAGCTCAGGCCGTTGCTGCTGCCCGCTCCCGAGGCCTGGTTGTTGGTGTTGGAGGCCTGGCCGGTACCGTTGTCGGTATTGAGGCCCGCTTCCAGATCAAAGCCGGCGGCCAGACCGCTGCCGAGGTCTTCGCGGCCCCGAAAGCCCAGACGGCTGGCCTGATTGCCGCTGGAGGTCAGCATCTGGCGCGAGCCTGCGCCCGCGCCGCGGTAGTTGGATACGGCCATATCGACCACGCCGTAGACCTGCACCGACGATTGTGCCGAGACCGCCAGCGGCGCCAGCGCGCATGCGAAAGCGCCTAGCGTATTGAAAGCCATTTTTTTTGTAGTCATTCATGTCTCCGTGAACCGTTGAAAAAGATGCCTGATGGCAAACCGACGAAAAACGCAGCAGGGCAAAGCTAGACCCGGACCCGGGCCTGGGGATGGGTTGAAGGCGCAGGCAAGCCCCGGCTCGAATCCCGCAAAAGGGCTTGAGCCGGGTGCAGCCGCCCACGGTGCCGAGGGGCACCGGGCAGAGGTCTTGAATCAGATAGGTAATGGAGCCGCTTGAGAGCAATTGCTCAAGGGCCCGGGCCTCAGTTCTCGGGCTTGTAGCCTATGGACTTGAGCAGGGCCGCCTGCTTGCGGCTGGCTTCTTTGAGGTCGGTCGTCATGTCGGCTGTGCTCAGCGGCTGGCCGGGCTCCATGCCCAGCGAAGCGAGCTGTTTGAGAACGGCCTCCTTGCGGAAATGCGCCAGCGCTACATCCCGCAGCTTTTGCTGGATGGCTGCCGGGGTTTGCGGATGGGACCACACGGCAAACCAGCCTGGTTTGGAAAGCTGGGGGTAGCCGAGCTCCGTAAAGGTCGGCACCTCGGGCAAAGTCTGCAGACGGCTCGGGTAGACGACTGCCAGCGCCTTGATCTTGCCGCTGCGAATCAGGGGCAGCGAAGTGGTGACTCCATCGAACATCACAGGGATATGGCCCCCCATGAGGTCCACCAGAGCAGGGGGCGAGCCCTTGTAGCCCACATGGCGCATATTGATCTTGGCCAACTGGCCGAGCAGCATGCCCGAGGTGTGCCCCTTCAGGCCCGTGGCGTAGGAGGCAAAGTCCACGCCGTCGCGTTGCTGCCTGGCGTAGCTGATGAATTCGGGCAGGGTCTGAAAAGGCAGGTCCTTGTTGGCGACCATGACCAGACCGGTGCGTGTGAGCTGGGCCAGTGGCGTCAGGTCCTTGAACGGGTCGAAGCTGACTTTCTGGGCCTGCGGTGCCTCGCTCAGCGCTCCGTCCTGAATCACCAGGAAGGTGTAGCCGCTCTTTCCATGCGACTTGAGGTCCTGGATGCCGATGGCTCCCGAGGCTCCGGGCTTGGACTCCACGATCACGGGCTGCTTGAGCTCCTGCGTCATGCCCTCTGCCAGCAGGCGGGCCAGGGTGTCGGCCGTGCCGCCGGCAGGCCCGGTGACGATCAGGCGTATGGGCTTGGTCGGCCAGTCTGCGGTCTGCCCGGCCTGTGCGGGCAGGGCCAGGCCGGCGGCCACGGCCATGACGGCCAGGCCCAATTTCCGGCGTAGTGCGCTGGCTGCCGCCGTCCGAGAGCCAGCGGTGTTCACTGAATTGCGCGAGGCGGGTGTTCTTGCCTTCATTGCTTGTCTCCTGCAACGGGGAGATCTGGCTCCCCATCTGCGCGCACCTTTTATATATTGTGGGTGGCTGCGCATTCATCGTGATGGTTATCGGGCGGCTCAGGCCGTCGGCTCGGGCTGTCGGGCTTCGATCCGCGCCCGCAAATCCTCGATCAGCTGTTTCGCCTGCGGCCAGGGGCCATGGCCCGAGGCCGGGTTCAGGTGGCCCTGGGGGCCCAGCTCCACCAGCTCGCTTCCCCAGTCGCGCGCAAAGCTGCGAGCGCGCTCCAACTGGGTCAGCGGGTCATTGCTGCTGGCTGCCAGCAGTGTGGGAAACGGCAGGCGCTGGCGCGGGATGGGCGTCCAGCCGTGGGCTGCCAGCACATCTTTGGGGGGGTAGCCGGCAGGCATCTGGGTTTCCACATCGGCGGGGGCAGCAAGCAGGGCACCGAGAATGGGACGGGCACGGTGCAGTGCCCAGTGCGCGACCATCATGCAGCCGGCGCTGTGCGCCACGATGATGACGGGGCCGTCGATGCCGTCCAGCGCCAGGTCTATGGCGTCCAGACGGGCCTGGCAGCTGAGCTTGTCCTGCTCCAGCGGCGGCACGGTGACACAGGGGATGGACTGTGCAGCCAGCTCCTTGGCCAGCAGCGTCTGCCAGTGCTCTTCCACATGGTCGCGCAGGCCGGGGATGATGAGAATCGTGTGGTTCAAGGTCATCTTCTGTCTCCTGGCTCAGTCCGTGGGGCCGCCGATGATGGCGGTGCGCTCCATCTTGCGGTGGCAGGGCTGGTAGTCCATGACTGCATAGTGCTGGGTGGAGCGGTTGTCCCAGAAGGCTACGCTGTTCCTGCGCCATTTGAAGCGCACCTGGTACTCGGGAATCATGGCCTGGCTGGTGAGGTAGTTGAGCAGTTGCGAGGAGCCGGGCGATTTGTCCAGGCCGAAGCGCACATTGGCGGGTGTGTTGTAGTTGGTGAAATGGGTGGTGAAGCTGCTGTTGACGAACAGAATCTTCTCGCCGGTTTCGGGGTGGATGCGCACCACGGGGTGCTCCGCGTCGGGGTATTGGGCCTTGAGTGCCAGGCGCTTTTCGATAGGCATGACGGCACCAAAGCTCGCTTCGATGCTGTGGCGGGCACGCAGGTGCTCGATCTTGACCTTGATGTCGGCTGGCAGGTTCTCATAGGCCATCACCATGTTCACCCACATGGTGTCGCCGCCGACGGACGGGCACTCAACGCAGCGCAGCACGCAGCCCATGGGTGGCTGCTCGCGCCATGTCGCGTCGGTGTGCCAGGAGTTCTCGTTGCGGTCCAGAGGGCTGTCGGGGGTCTTGTAGATCTGCACCAGGCCTGGGTGCTCGGGGTGGCTGCCCACCACCGGGTGGTCTTCCAGTTCGCCAAACTTGCGCGCAAACGCCACATGCTCGGCGCGTGTGATGTCCTGGTCGCGGAAAAAGATCACGCGGTGCCTGAGCAGCGCCTGGCGGATCTCGGCCATCAGGCCTTCGTCCTCGGCGGCCGCACCCAGATGAACGTTGGCCAGCTCCGCACCGATGGAACAGGTCAGAGGATTGACTTCCAGAGAGCGGGTCAAAGAGCTGGAGCGGATAAGGGCGGGTGCTGCGCCAACCTCGTTTTTCATTGGGAAGTCTCCTTATAGAATCAATGTCGCCAGTGTGAAAACTCCCCTCGATCGGCGCTTGTCATTACATGACTGGTGCTTTGCAATTAGTGCCAAGTTAGTGAAACCCCATGGCCTCTCTCGTTCGCGCAGCCTGCTTGACCAATTACGCCGAAGTCGCCCAGGCTTCGGGGTTGAATGGCGTGCGCATGCTGCTCGATGCTGGTCTCAGCCCTGCGGTGCTCGACGAGCCGGATCTGATGATCCCGGTGGACAAGGTGGGGCGTTTGCTGCAGGCCTCGGCCACGCAGTCGGGCAATGAAAGCTTTGGTCTGTGCATGGCGCGCTCGCGCCTGCTGTCCAATATGGGGCCGGTGGGCCTGCTGATCCGCGATCAGGCCACGCTGCGCGATTCGCTGAACCTGCTGGTGCGTCATCTGGCCCTGCTCAACGGCGCCATGACGCTGGAGCTGGACGAGCAGGCCGACACGGTGTTGATCCGTGAGCTGTTGCTGGCCGGCCGTGCCCATGAGCCTACGCGCCAGCGCGTGGAGCTGGCGCTGGGCGTGATGGTGCGCGCCATTCGGCAGCTGATAGGTCGCGACTGGCAGCCTCGCATGGTGTGTTTCGAGCATGCCGCGCCCAAGGACCTGAGCATGCACCACCTGATGTTCGGCCAGCGCGTGGAGTTCAACCAGGAGTTCAACTGCATTGTCTGCGCCAAGGCCGATCTCGATACGCGCAACGAGTTTGCCGACCCCGCCATGGTGCGTTATGCGCAAAAGCTGCTGGAGTCCGTGGCACCCGTGAGCGACGATGCGGTGCTGGACGATGTGCGCCGCACCATCTTGCTGCTCTTGCCCAGCGGTCGCTGCAGCATTGAGAAGGTCAGCGAGCACCTGGGTGTGGTGCCACGCACCATTCAGCGCCGGCTGACGGAAAAGGGTCAGAGCTTTTCCTCGCTGATGAACGATATCCGCAAGGAGCTGGCCGGGCGCTATGTGTTCGAGAGCAGCCGTTCTCTGACCGAAGTGGCCGAGTTGCTGGGCTTTACAGCCCCCAGCAGTTTTTCGCGCTGGTATCAGAGCCAGTTTGGCTGCAGTGCCAAGGACAGCCGCGCCAGGGCACAACACGAAGGCCAGGGCGGTGCATAAAAAGAGCGGGCCGCAAGGGCCCGCCAAACACACTACCAAGGTGCCGCCCTCGAGATGAGGACGGCTACGCCAGCTTCCTTCAGTTGCCGGCGACTCTGAGCTTGCTCAGAATTTTGCGGTTCTGCTCCACCGTGCTCAGCATTTTTTGCTGCAGCTGCGACATGGTGCTCGGCTGGGGCGCATCAAAGCCCTGGCTCCTGAGCTGTGCCTGGAATTTTGGGGATTGGGTCACCTTGTCCATTTCCTGGCGCACCTTCTGGACCAAGGACGGGGGCGTGCTGCTCAGTACGAACAGACCCACGCTGGCATCGGGCAGCACGAAGTCGGGCATGTTCTGCTCGGCAAAACTGGGCACATCGGGCAGCAGCCGCGAGCGATTGGGCGAGACCACACCCAGGGCCTTGATCTTGCCGGCTTTGATCAGCGGGGCGGCATTGGTCACGACCTCAAAGGTCAGCTGCACCTGATTGCCGATCAGGTCGACGATGGCCGGGGCCGATCCCTTGTAAGGCACGGCGGTGATCCTGCCGCCGCTTTTCTCGCTCAGCAGCTCGCCCAGCATGTCGGAGCGGGTGCCGGGACTCAGGTTGGCGATATTGATCGGGCTGCTGCTCTTTTGCGCGTAGTCCAGCACTTCCTGAATCCTGTTGGGCGGGAAGTGGTTGTTGGCCACCAGCATGTGCACCATGGACGCCACATCCGAGACATAGGTGAAGGTCTTGTGCACATCGAACGGCGTCCTTACGGTGAGCGGAAAGTCGGTCCAGACGCTGGAGGGCGCAATCATCAGCGTGTGCCAGTCGGCAGGTGCATTCATCACGGCACGCTCGGCAATCACGGCCGAGCCGCCGGGCTTGTTGTCCACCACCACGGGTTGGCCCAGATTGGTCTGCAGATGATCGGCTACCAGGCGCGCCACGCCGTCGGTGATGCCGCCCGGAGGTGCGGGAACGACGATACGTATGGGCTTGCTGGGCCAGGTGGGTGCCGGGGGCTGGGCCTGCGCAGCCGTGCCCGTTAGCAGGCCGGTACAAAGCACGGCAGCGCAGCAGCGCAGGCTTTGAGTCATGCTGTGCCTATGTTGCTTGCGTGATGGCGTGGCGGGTTCTGCGAAATTCACGGCGCTTGTCATGGAGGTCTCCTGTCGTTTTGTCATGGGGTCTGGCTGCCGATCTCGCCCTTGGCGGAGTGCAGATACGGCGCTGAATCGGCTGGCATGTCCTTGCGTGCAGGTGCCCGGGTGGAGGAATGCAGCAATTGATGATGGCTGGCGGCCAGTCGCCAGACTTGACGCTTCATGCCTGCGACTTCGCATTTGATGACTGCAGTACCCCGCACTTACCCGATGCGAGCGATGCCGTTCTCAGGCTGCGGCCCGCAAAGCTCTTGGCGCAGCTTTGCTGCCTGTCTCGCTTTCAGGCGTGGCTTGCCGGCCCTGTCGTGATTGAGAAAGCGCGTGTCCTGAAATGCAAAGTGGTATCCCGCACCGCGTTTGATACTGGCCTCACGCATCGGCAAAGGACTGACATGCCCTGTTGCCGCTGGTCCAGACACTGATTTCCCGCACTCAAACCGGAGACGACAACCATGAACTTTCTTGACGGTCACCTGTATCCCGAAAACCAGCAGCCGCTGATCATCACGGCCGCTCCCTATGCCCCGGGCTGGATTCCCTCGGACTTTCCCGAGGACATTCCCGTCACCATGGAAGAGCAGATCCAGAAGGCCGTGGACTGCTATGAGGCCGGCGCCACCGTGCTGCACCTGCATGTGCGCGAAGACGACGGCAAGGGCAGCAAGCGCCTGTCCAAGTTCAACGAGCTGATCGCCGGCGTGCGCGAGCGGGTGCCCGAGATGATCATCCAGGTTGGCGGCTCCATCAGCTTTGCGCCTGAAGGCCCGGATGGCCAGGCCAAGTGGCTCTCCGACGACACGCGCCACATGCTGGCCGAGCTGACTCCCGTGCCCGATCAGGTGACGGTGACCGTCAACACCACGCAGATGAATGTGACCGAGCATGCCGGCGAAGACGACTTCCGCGGTGTCTCGCGCGGCTTCCCGCATCTGCACAAGACCTACAAGGACATGATTGTTCCTTCGAACCCCAGCTTCGTCGAGGAACATATCCGCCGCCTGTCCGAAAAGGGCATTCAGAGCGCCTTCCAGGTCTACAACATCAACAGTTTCGAGACCATCGAGCGCATGATCCGCCGCGGCGTCTACAAGGGCCCGCTGGTCATGAACTGGGTCGCCATCAGCGGCGGCATGGACCAGGCCAATATTTACAACCTGGCCAATATGCTGCGCGCCGTGCCCGACAACGCCATCGTGACCGTGGAGAGTTCGGTGCTGAATGTGCTGCCCATCAATATGATCGGCATGGCCCTGGGTCTGCATGTGCGCTGCGGGATCGAAGACGTGCTGTGGAACCAGACCCGCACGGGCAAGATGAGCACCGTTGAGCAGATCAAGCAGCTGGTGCGTATTGCGGGCGAGTTCGGGCGCCCCATTGCCACGGCCCAGCAGGCCCGCGAGATCAAGCAGATCGGCGTGTTTTACGAAACTGCCGACGAAACCCTGGCCAGGAACGGCTTTGCGCCCAACCGCAAGGGCGCCAACCAGGGCTTTCTGCGCAAGCCCATGGACGCTGTGGCCTGAGTCTAAGCCCCGGTGAACGGGCCGGGCTCATCTGGCCGCTGTGCGTTTGTCACGCTTGCCTGGAGGATGCGTGGCCGGTCGCCTGGCCCCGTCGACTTCCTTGAGAAGTCGGCTTTTTTGTTTCCCGGGATTCAAGCGCGCAGATAAAGGTCGTCGCCCCGCGCGTTGCGCTGCTGCAGGATTTCTCCAGCCGCCAGCAGCTCGTCCAGATGCTGGGAAATGCTGCGCGCCTCGGCCCCCTGTACCCATGGCGCATCAAAGCCTGGCGGGTAGAGCAGGCGCTGCTCGACCATCTGGGCGATCGTCATGGGCCGCTGCGCCAGCCATTCGAGAATGCGTGCACCGCGCTCGTCAATGACCGCAGCAAAGCGCTTGAGGTCTCGCAGAAACACCTCGCGCTCGGTGTAGATGCCCTTGTGGTGAGAAGTCACCCAGACCCGGGCCTCGATCTCGGGCAGCCGCGCCAGGCTGCGGCGAAAGTCCGCCAGACAGGAGCAGGCATCGCCGTAATAGGGCCCGAAGCCCGTCAGGTCGATATCGCCGATAAAGGCAACCCCCTCGGGCTCGATCAGCAGCACGCTGTGGCCCGCCGTATGGCCCGGCATATGAATGGCGCGGATCTGCGACTGGCCGAGATACCAGACGGCTCCATCTTCGTAGCCCCTGGCATCGGGTCTGGGGGCGTAGAAGAATTCGCTCTCAAGCTTGCTGCGCATGATGTCGGCCTGCGCCGGATCGGCCCAGCCCAAGGTGGCTACCAGGCCCTCCCAGCTTTGCAAGGCCGCCAGATCGCTCAGGTGAGCAAAGACCGGTGCGTCTGGCAGGCGGTGCAGGCCGGCCATGTGGTCCTCATGCACATGACCCATCACCACCAGCTCGGCGGCATCGAACTCGTCTCCGATATGGTTGGCCACGATAGGCGTGTCCAGTACCGCCAGCGTGTCGCTGCCGCGGATCATGATCTGGTTGCCGTCCGGATATTTGCCACCCTTGGCGCCGCGAAACACCGTCACGCGGCCGAACTGGTGGCGCTGTATGTCTGTCTGTGCGGTGTCGATAGGATGCATCATGGTCTGAGTGGAGGAGGGTGAAGCCGCTTCTGCGAAGATTAAGCCCATGCATGTTTTTGCGCTGTCGCCACGGTGCGTGTGAAGGATGAGTCAGCGATGACACGACAAGACCCCGAAATTCAGGAAGCCCATCTGATTGAGCATCCCATCAAGAGCGAGCTGGTGCACCAGGGCAGTTTTCTGCAGGTGAGGCTCGATACCGTGCGCCTGCCCCATGGCGGTCAGGCCACGCGCGAGTATGTGGTGCACCCCGGCGCGGTGGTGGTGATCGGGCTGCTCGACGATGGTCGGGTGCTGCTGGAGCGGCAGTTTCGCTACCCCGTGGGGCGGGTCATGACCGAGTTCCCCGCCGGCAAGCTCGATGCGGGCGAACAGCCGCTGATCTGCGCCCAGCGCGAGCTGCTGGAGGAGACCGGCTACAGCGCGCGCGAATGGGCCTATGCCGGCCCCATGCATCTGGCGATCGGGTACTCCGACGAAGTCATCCACATCTTCTTCGCACGCGGCTTGACGGCGGGCGAGCGCCGGCTCGATGCCGACGAATTTCTCGATGTCTGCAGCATGACACCTGCCGAGTTGCTGCACGGCGTATGCACCGGCCAGGTCACGGACGCCAAGACCCTGAGCTGCTGTCTGTGGCTGCAGAATGTGCACAGCGGCGCCTGGTCTCTGGAGTGGATGCCGGCCTGATGTTTGGCGGCTGCTGAAAAGGGCCAGACACAGGCATCGCAACCGGAGCCGTTGGCAGACAGGACGGAAGTGCGTCAGGCACTCCTTTTCTGCGAGGGCAAAGCAGTCAAAGCTTGCGCAAACGGGACGCAGCCTCGATCAGGGTTTCGTCCTTCTTGGCAAAGCAGAAGCGCACCACGCGCTGATCGAAGCCGTCGCCGTAGAAGGCCGACAGCGGAATCGCGGCCACGCCGATTTCCCGCACCAGCCACCGGCAGAAATCGGCCTCGTTGAGGTCGGAGACCGATGAGATGTCGGCGCAGAGAAAATAGGTGCCGGCGGTGGGCAGCAGCTTCAGGCGCGAGCCCTGCAGGCCACCGAGAAACCGATCGCGCTTGGCCTGGTAGAAGGCGGAGAGTTCCAGATAGGGCGCCGGGTCCTGCATGTACTGCGCGAGACCCGCCTGCATGGGGGTGTTCACGGTGAACACATTGAACTGGTGCACCTTGCGGAACTCTGCGGTGAGGTCGGCGGGCGCGGCGACGGTGCCGACCTTCCAGCCCGTGACATGGTAGGTCTTGCCAAAGCTGGAGACGATGAAGGCGCGTTCGGCCAGACCCGGGTAGCGGGCGCTGCTGAGATGCTGCGCGCCGTCGAAGACCATGTGCTCATAGACCTCGTCGCTGATCAGCAGCACATTGGTGGGCGCCAGCAGGGCTTCAAGCTGGCGCATTTCCGCATCGGTCCAGATGGTGGCGCTGGGGTTGTGCGGGCTGTTGATGATCAGCAGGCGCGTGCGAGGGGTGATGGCGGCCGCGATCCGTGCAAAGTCGGGGCGGAAGCTGCCGGGCGTCAGCGGCACCCGCACGGCCACGCCGCCAGCCATCTCGATATTGGGCACATAGCTGTCGTAGCAGGGGTCGAGCACGATGACTTCGTCGCCCGCATGCACGGTGGCCAGGATGGCGGTCAGGATGGCCTGGGTGGCGCCCGCAGTAATGGTGATCTCACTGCCTGCGTCATAGCGGCGGCCGTGCAGCGTTTCGATTTTGGCGGCAACGGCCTCGCGTAGCGCAGGCCAGCCCGTCATGGGTGGGTACTGGTTGTGACCGGCGCGCATGGCGTCGTTGACTGCGTCGAGCAGCCTGGGGTCGCAGCCGAAGTCGGGGAAGCCCTGGCCCAGATTGACGGCCTTGTGCTCGGCGGCCATCGCCGACATGACGGTGAAAATGGTAGTGCCTACATTGGGCAGCTTGCTGGGAAAGTTGGGGGTCACCATAGTCTTGCAATGCATGGGCCGGGCGTACGGGCACCAGCCCGGGAGGCGGGCCGGTCAGAGCCCGAAGTCGTCCACGCTGCCGTTCATGGCACGCATGATGAGGTCGCGGGAGAGGCGGTCGCTGAGCAGTTCGGCAAATCGGTAGACGAAGTTGCGCAGGTATGCGCCGCGCTTGATGGCCACCCGCGCCACGCTGGTACCGAACAGATGGCCTACGGGGCGTATCACCAGGTCATTGACGGGGTCGTCGCGCATGGCCATCTCGGCCACGATGCCAATGCCCAGGCCCAGACGCACATAGGTCTTGATCACGTCGGCATCGATGGCTTCCAGCACGATATGCGGATGCAGGCGGCGCATCTCGAAGGCATGGTCGATCTTGCCGCGTCCGGTGAAGGACGGGTGATAGGTGATCAGTGCCTCCTGGGCGATGTCCTCCAGCGTGATGCGCTCTTTCTGCGCCAGCGGGTGGCCGGTGGGGATGACCAGTACATGCTGCCATTCATAGCATGGCAGGGTCACCAGATCGGGGTAGTCGGCCAGCGATTCGGTGGCCATGCCTATTTCGGCCACCTCATCGATCACCATGCGCGCGACTTCGGCGGGCGTGGCCTGGTGGAGGCTGATGGTGACCTTGGGATAGAGTTCGCGCAGGCGCGCCACGGCCGGCGGCAGCACGTAGCGCGCCTGCGTGTGGGTGGTGGCGATGCTCAGCGTGCCGCTGTCCTGGGCGCTGTATTGCTCGCCGATGCGCTTGAGATTGCCCACCTCGCGCATGATCAGCTCGATGCTCCTGAGGACTTCCTGTCCCGGCTCGGTGATGCGCTTGAGACGCTTGCCGTGGCGCGCAAAGATATCGATGCCCAGCTCCTCCTCAAGCTCGATGATGGCTTTGGAGACTCCGGGCTGCGAGGTGTGCAAGGCCTTGGCCGCCTCGGTGAGGTTGAGATTGCGGCGTGCGGCTTCCTGAACGAAGCGGAATTGATGCAGGTTCATGACGGCATGGACTGAGAACTTGCATCATTATGCTTCAAATATCTAAAGAAGCTAGTCCTTATCTGAAATCTGTATGTTCCGATTCTCGTCCCCCCCGGCGGCCTCAATGGCGAGTTGCGCCAGCAGGGTCGTGACGCGCGGGTTTTCCCCGGCTGCGGCCTGTAGGTCGAACCGGCATCCAGGATGCTGGCGGCGCAATTCATCCAGCAGGCGCGGAATGTCTTCGCGTGCATGTTTGCCGGTGCCAAGGAACAGAGGTAGCACGATCATGTGCCTGACGCCTTGCGCCATCAGTGTCTGCGCGGCGGCCGGAAGATCCGGCGCGCAGGCCTCCAGATAGGCGCAGATGCAGGGCAGTCCCGGGTGCATGGTCTCAACCATCTGATGCACCGCCTCTATGGGCTGGCGCCAGAGCGCATCTCTGGAACCATGGGCCAGCAGGATCAGGCCGGAGCGCTCGGGAAAAGTAGCTTGCTTGTCATCCATGGTTTAGCGTCTCAATACCAGCCAGCCAAAGGCCGACAGCGATAGCGCGGTGTAGAGCAGACCGGGTGCCGCAGCGGCCAGCCAGGGCCACCACGATTGCAGTGTGCCGATATAGCCGAATACGTTGTTGAGCAGGAAGAAGCTGATGCCGGCCATCACCCCGCCGAATACATAGGCCGTGATGCCGCCCGAGCGGAAATGCAGATAGGCGAAAGGCAGGGCAAGAACGACCATCACCAGGCAGCTCAGGGGGTAGAAGACCTTGCGCCAGAATTCGATTTCGTACTTCTGCGCGGCCTGGCCGTTGTCCTGCAGATGCCGTATGAACTGGAACAGCGCAATCGTGGTCATGCGGTCGGGCTTGAGCAGCGCACCCGAGACCATGGCCGCCGTGACCTTGGTGGGCCAGTTCATGCGGGCTTCCTTGATCCGGCTGAGACGGGTGACGTCGCCTTCCTGGCTCACCTTGCTGCCTTCCACGCCCTGCAGCATCCATTGATCCTGGTCTTCATCAACCTGGGCCGATTCGGCTTGGATCTGGGCTGCGATGCGGCCTTTGCTGTCGAACTCGAAGATCCGCACGTTGACGAAGTCTCCGGGGCTCTTCACGGCGCCGACATTGATGGCGACAGAGTGTTCTCCCTGCTTTTCCTTAAGCCATGCGCCGGTGGCGCCCCGGGAGATCTGGCCTTTGCTGACCACGCGCAGTTTCTGGCTGAAGTTGTCGGCGGCGGGGGCGATGTAGTCGCCGACCAGCACGGTGAGCAGCACAAAGCCCATGCCCAGCACCAGCAGCGTGCGCAGTGCCAGCCAGGGGCCCATGCCGCTGGTACGCATGATGGTGAATTCCGAACTCTGGGCGAACTTGGCCATCACGAAGATGGCGCCGATCAGCACGGCAATCGGCATCAGCTCGTAGAGATGGCCTGGAATGGCCAGGGCCACGAAGAGCAGGGCGCGCGTGGCGGTGTAGCCGGCGTTGCCGCTGCCCACCCAGCGCATTTCATCGACCAGGTCGAAGAAGAAGAACAGCGCCAGAAAGGCCAGCGACACGTACAAGACGGCCTGTATGACCTCGCGATAGATCAGGTTGCGCAGGACTTTCATCGTGCCACCACCTTGCGCGTGTTTGAGCGCCGAAGCAGATCACGCGGCGACCAGCGGAAATGGCGCGCCAGCAGCACCAGTACGCTGACCGTGAGGATGCTTCCATGCAGCAGGCCCAGCAGGCCCCACATGCCTATCTTGTTGGCGCTGACCCAGCTCTCGCCCAGGGTCATGAGGTTGTAGTAAACGATAAAGGCGAAGAGGGCGATCATCAGGCTGCTGCTATTGCCCGCACGCGGGTTCACGCTGGAGACGGCCAGGCCCAGGATGACGAAGTTGAGCGCGGCAAACGGCAGGCCCAGACGCCATGCGAGCACGGAGCGTGCAATGGGTTCATCCTTGCCGATCAGGTCCTTGGTGGGCATGGTGCGTGCCGCCATTTCTTCGATGGCGACGGGATTGTCGTTGTCGACCTGCACCCCGTATTCCTTGAATTCGGTGATGCGCACCGAGCCGTCGTCGCTGCGTGTCTCCATGCGCTGGCCGTCTTCGAGAATCACCATGCGCTGGCCCTTGATGACGGCCAGATGCGCGCCCTTGGCCGAAGTCACGGACTCCTTGCCCGGGTCGCGCGAGACCACGAACACATTGCTGGCCGCCATGTCCGAGGGGGAGTCCTTGTCCACGAAGAACACTCGCGTGCCTCCGGCCGATTCCTGGAACTCGCCGGGTGCGATGCGATCCAAGTCGCTGCGTTGCTGGAACTGGGTCTTGATCTGCTCGATCTGCTGATAGGACCAGGGCAGCACGCCGAGGGCCAGAACTGCCGTGATCAGAATCACCGGCCAGGCAAAGCGCAGCAAGGGCCTGAGCAGGCTGGCCAGACCCTGGCCGGCAGCAAACCAGATGACCATCTCGCTGTCGCGATACATGCGGGACAGCGAACCCACAATCGCAACAAAAAGACTCAGGCCCAAAATGGTGGGCAGTTGCCCGAGCACGGTGAAGCCCATGACCAGCATCACGTCGGAGGGACTGACACTGCCCTTGTAAGCCTGACCCAGGGTGCGAATCAGCATCATGGTCATCACCACAGTGATCAGGACCACGGCCGTCGCGCCAAAGCTGCGGGCCAGCTCTTTGCGTATGGATGAATCGAATAACATTGGCTAAAAGGAAAACACCGATTATGAACTTTGAACTGAAGGCTCTGACCGCTGCTGCCGCAGCGCGTGAAAAATGTGATTTGTTGCTGGTGCTGGTTTCCGAGCAGGCAGCGTCGGGCACATTCGGCAGCGACGCCATCGGAGCCATGGTGGCTCACGCGGTGAAACAGGGGGATTTTGCCCTGTCTTGCGGCAAGCAATTGCCTTTGTACCAAGTGCCCGCCATTGCCGCACGCCGTGTGGTGCTGCTGGGCGCGGGATCCGGCTCGGCCAGGGATGTGCGCAATGCGCTGACCGGCTGTGGCGCGGTGCTCAAGACCGACGGCATTGCCAAGGCCGTGGTGAGCTTTGCCTTTGAGGCCAGCGCCCAGGCGGTGGCGGCTGCCGTGCAGGCAGTGGCCGATGCGACCTATCTCTATACCCACACCAAATCCCAGGCCAAGCCCATTGCACTGACCAAGGTCGTGCTCGGCGTGTCGTCCAAGGCCGCTGCGGTTACCGCTGCTTTCAATACGGCCGTGGCGCAGCAGGAAGGCGTGAACACGGCCCGCGAATGGGCCAACCGTCCGGCCAACCATGCAACGCCCACCTTGCTGGCCAATGCGGCCAAGAGCATTGCCAAGGCCGCACGCATGAGCTGCAAGATCCACGGCCCTGCCGAAGTGGCCAAGCTGGGCATGGGCGCCTTCATGGCGGTGGCCCAGGGCTCGCGCGAGCCCCTGCGCTTCATCGAGCTGCACTACAACGGTGGGGCCAAGAGCGAGGCCCCCATCGTGCTGGTGGGCAAGGGCATCACTTTCGACACCGGCGGCATCTCGCTCAAGCCTGCGGCCGAGATGGACGAGATGAAGTTCGACATGGGCGGCGCTGCCAGCGTGCTGGGCGTGTTCCAGGCATTGGCCAGGCTGCAGCCCGCCATCAACGTCGTGGGCCTGATCCCCGCCTGCGAGAACATGCCCGACGGCGCAGCCGTCAAGCCCGGCGATGTGGTGACCAGCATGAGCGGCCAGACCATCGAGATTCTCAACACCGACGCCGAGGGCCGTCTGGTGCTGTGCGATGTGCTGCATTATGCGGCGCGCTTCAAGCCGGCCGCGCTGGTCGACATGGCCACGCTGACTGGCGCCTGCGTGGTCGCTCTGGGCGGCCTGCGCAGCGGTCTGTTCTCGACCAGTGACGAGTTGGCAGCGGCCTTGCAGACGGCGGGCGATGCGGCGCTTGATCCCTGCTGGCGCATGCCTCTGGACGAGGAATATGCCGAGGGCCTCAAGAGCAATTTTGCGGACATGGGCAATGTGGCCGGGCGCGCTGCGGGTGCGGTGACGGCCGCCAAGTTCCTTCAGAAGTTCGTGGGTGATATTCCCTGGGCGCATCTGGATATTGCAGGCACCGCCTGGAAGAGCGGTGCTGCCAAGGGTGCCACCGGTCGCCCTGTGGGCCTGCTGGTGCAGTATCTGCTGGGCCAGGAGGGCAGGATTGCCGCTGTCCCGGCGACTGGCAAGGCCTCTGCGTCTCGCAAGAGCACGGCAAGGCCAGCGGCTTCGCGCCGCACGCGTGCGACTGCCAAGGCTTCGACTTAAGGAAAGCCGGCAGGCGCATCCCGGTTTGGGGCTGCGCCTGCCGCCAAAAGCAGTGACAGAAATTGCCTTTCATTTCAACGCGCCAGACAAACTGGGCTATGTGTGCCGCTTTGCGCGCAAGGCTTTGCGCCATGGTGCGCGGCTCGTGGTTCTGGGCGACGGCGCTGCGCTGAGCCGGCTTTCGCCTCGATTGTGGAGCGTCTCGGCCACGGACTTTCTGGCGCATGCTTCGGCGTCCGAGGGGGCGCAGATGCTTGCGGCTTCTCCCATCATTCTGGCCGAACACCTGCAGGGACTTCCTCATCATGATGTGTTGGTCAACCTCACGCCGCAGGTGCCAGCCGAATTCGAGCGCTTTGCCAGGGTGGTGGAGATCGTTTCCTCGGCGGATGAGATGGATCGCCAGGATGCGCGAGCCCGTTGGCGCGACTATGCTGCGCGTGGCTTTTCCATCGTCCGGCACGATCTGAATCTCAAGGGCTAGGTCATGAACTCCTCATCAAAAGTTCCGCCGCGATTCGTTCCCACCCTGACCGAAGTGGTCGAGTCCGAGGCATCCGCTCCCGAGGAAGCGGTAGGCAGCGTCCACCCAGCGGATCAGGCTGGGGGCCGCGCACAGCAAGTGCTCGGTCCGCAGAAGCTGGGAGACAGCGTCCTGCCTTCCGCGCGACCCTCGTTTCACACCCCGTGGCTGGCCGATGGCCTCTACGGCCGCGGCCGCCCTGCAGGTATTCCGCATCAGCTGCCCCCATTGCCGGAGTCATTGCCGCCGCAGCAGTCATTTGCACAAAGCATGACCCCGGAGCCGGTGCAGGCAGCCTGGGCCGGGCAGGTCGAGCATGGGCCGGCAATCGCTTCGCCCGTGGAGGCGCTCCAGCCTGTGCCCCCAACGCTGCCGGACGCTGCACCGCTCGAGGACGAACGGATTCAGCCCGTGGTCGAGGCCGAGGCCTCGTGTGAGAAAGCCACCGGGCCGATCATGCTTGCACCGGTTGCGGAGCTGGCCGGCGAGTCCGTCCCCGTCCCGAGCGCGGTCGGCCCGCAGGAGACGCTGGATGTGCATGAGGCCGTGGTGACCGAGGAATATCTGGTGCACCGGCTCATGCAGCGGGTGGATCTGGTTCTGGAGCAGAGGCTCAGGGAGGCGATCGCACAGGTCGTGGAGGCGCAGACCCGGTCCCTGGTGCTGCGACTGCGTGAAGAAGTGGAGACCGTGGTGCGTCAATCGGTCTACGAGGCCGTGGAAGCCGAGCTTGCACAGCAAACCCGACGACCACCGATAGCCGATAGCCGATAGCTGCTGCATCCCTGCCTAGCGGTTCAGGCGCAGCGGGCCGTTGAAAACCTCAGGGTTGAGAATATTGCTGGGCTTGCCGTTGGCAAAGTTCACCACGTTCTCGAATGCCGCGCGGAAATATAGCTCATAGCTGTCCTGCTCCACATAGCCGATATGGGGTGTGCAGATGCAGTTCTCCAGCCTCAGCAATGCGTGGCCTTGCAGTATCGGCTCGCTCTCGAAGACATCGATGGCAGCCAGGCCCGGGCGGCCACGGTTGAGGGCGCATAGCAGGGCTTCGGGTTCCACCAGCTCGGCGCGAGAGGTGTTGACGAACAAGGCGGTCGGTTTCATCCGTGCCAGATCCTGTGCGGTCACGATGCCCCGTGTTGCGTCGTTCAGGCGCAGATGCAGGGACAGCACATCGCACTGCTCGAAAAAGACCTCCTTGGAAGGGGCACTCAGAAAGCCATCGGCCTCGGCCTTGCGACGGGAGGCTTCGCTGCCCCAGACGCAGACCTGCATGCCGAAAGCTTTGCCATAGCCAGCCAGGAGTTGCCCGATGCGGCCGTAACCCCAGATGCCCAGCATGCGTCCGCGCAGCACACTGCCCAGCCCGAAGTTGGGCGGCATGGACGCTGCCTTGAGCCCCGACTGCTGCCAGGCCCCATGCTTGAGATTGGAGATGTACTGCGGCAGTCGGCGCATGGCCGACATGATCAGCGACCAGGTCAGCTCTGCCGGCGCAATCGGAGATCCCACGCCCTCGGCGATTGCCACGCCGCGCTCGCTGCAGGCCTGCACATCGATATGGGCACCCGCCTTGCCTGTTTGGGCAATCAGCTTCAGCCTGGGCAGCTTGTCGAGCAACTGGCGCGAGATCTGGGTGCGCTCGCGAATCAGGACGATGACATCCGCATCGCGCAGCCGAACGGACAGCTGCCCCACACCCTTGATGGTGTTGGTATAGACCTTGGCGTTGAAGGCATCGAGCAGCTTGGCGCAATCGAGCTTGCGAACCGCGTCTTGGTAATCGTCCAGGATAACGATGTTCACCACTGGCATCCTTAAGTAAGTGGCTGGGTTTATTGAATCAAATTCAATGCGATCAAGGGCTTAGGATTGCTCTCGTGAAAACTTACGCCATATCGACGCCATCAGATTCCCTGCGTGTGCACCCTACACACCGGAGCTTAGCTCAGGTTTGGCACAGGTTTGCAAAGCCAGGCTGACCCAGGACAGCCGCAGCTGTTTCCGGCCACGTCGCACCAGGCTTCGGCTGCAGCGCATGCCATTGTGATCCAAGGAGGAGCCGTTCCGGGGCTCGCGGCGCCGATGGCTGGTGAAACTCGGGTTGGCCGGTACACCCAGCCTGCCGGAAGGGGGCGACGCCAGCCTGGCCGGGACTTGTCCGGCGGGCCCGCATGGTGGATGGGGAGGGGATCTCGCCGACGGCAAGGCGGGTTGCAGACAACTTGGCACCCGCACATCGAGCGGCAGCGGTCGGGTCAATGCCAGGCTGCCCTGCTGCCGCAGCATGTGCGACAAGACGGTTGTCGGTTGTGGCTCCGCGCCAGACACGCCCTGTCACGGCCGTGCATCTCCTCTGGCCGGGACAGAAGCTCAAAGGCTGGCGTGTGGGGGCGCTTGGCCCGCGGGCCATTTCGGTGCACTGGCCGGTCCCTGCCGAGTGAGAATATGCCGGGTGCCAGCCTTCAGGACTCCCCCTGTTTGTCCGATCAAAAAACACGCCGACGGATTGCGTAATATCCATGCGGAAACTGATCACAGAGGCGCATGTCAGGGCCGCCCCCAAATTAATGTATCCCTTCGTTACCAATCAGGGTGAGAATGTGGCGATGAAGAAGAATAGTTATCTTTCGTCACTTTCTGATTCTCGGCCGGACACTCTCCCGCAAATGCTGCAGGTGGCGGTGGAACAGGCATTTAACGCGGTGGTGATCACCGATGCGGAAATGGCCGGGGGCGGCCCCTTCATTCGCTATTGCAACAATGCGTTTGCCCTGATGACGGGTTACGCCATCGAGGAGCTGCTGGGCCGGTCTCCGCGCATGCTGCAGGGTCCCGATACGGACCCGCAGGTCATTGAGCAAATGCGCCAATGTCTTGCGGATGGCAGTTTTTTTCAAGGCAGTGCGGTCAATTACCGAAAGGATGGAACGCCATACCATGTGTCCTGGAATATCTCTGCCGTAAGGGATACCGCAGGAAATATCGCGCATTTTGTCTCCGTTCAGCAGGATGTTACGCGGCAGGTGGAGGGTGAAAGGCAGCGGGATTTGATGATCCAGGCATTGAACTCCGCCAATGCGCCGGTATTCATCACCGATCGCAAAGGCAGTATTGTGTTCGTCAATCATGCTTTTGAGCGACAGACGGGGTACTCCTTCGCCGAAGCCATTGGCCGAACGCCGGCAATACTGCACTCCGGTGCCCATACTGCGCAGTTTTATTCCGAATTGCGCGATGCCTTGGTGCGCGGGGACAACATCAGCCGGACTTTTATCAATCGGCGCAAGGACGGAGAGCTCTATCATGCGTCGCAGAGCATTTCGGCGCTGCGCGACGCCAGGCAGCGGATCACGCACTATGTGAGCGTTTCCAAGGACATCAGCGAGCTGGTTCAGCGCGAGCAGGCGCTGCGCGTGCAGGCCTTGCAGGATGACCTGACAGGTCTGCTCAATCGAAGTGCCGGGCGGTATGAACTCGAGAATTGCCAGCGGAACGCGGAGCGCCAGGGCCTCCCCTATGCCTTGATTCTGTGCGATGTCGATCTTTTCAAGCAGGTCAACGACCAGTTCGGTCATGAAGCCGGCGACAGGGTTCTGCAGCAGGTTGCAGAAGTACTCGGCAGCTGCGTGCGTTCCTCGGAGCATGTGGCGCGCTGGGGCGGCGAGGAGTTTCTGATCATCGTGCCCGGCGCTGGTCTGCAGGCGGCCCTGGATCTGGCCCACAGGCTTCGTCTGGCAATTGCTGCGCAGAGTTTTGCAGAAGTGGGCTGCATCACCCTGTCTTTCGGTGTGGGATGCTGGGAGGCGGGCGACGCGTGCGCAGATTTGCTGCGCCGCACCGACATGGCCTTGTATCGAGCAAAGAACGCGGGCCGCAATCAGGTGGTCTGTGCCCGGCGAGGACCCGAGCAGGCTCATTCCCGGAGATCCGATGCCTAGCCCTTCGTGCCGGGATGCGCAGGTGACGGCTGCATTACGGTCGATGGTGGCGGAAATCGCGCGGGAAATCGATTCGTCGTTGTCTCGACACTTGCTAGCATTCGCTCCCGAACCCTGCAGTCCACTGATCCAGTGGACGTCTTCCTCCAAGTCTCAGGGCATGGGTGGTCACATAGGTGCGGCCCCCTGGTTGGGCTCTTCTGATCGGCAGAACCATGCCTAGCCATTTGCAGCTGTACTTGTTGGTCGCACCGGTTTGCATCATGGCCCTGGGTGCGCTCATGGCTTTTTGCTGGCTGGCGCAGCGCCGTTCCCTGTTCCTGCTCTCCACAGCTTTCGGTCTGACGCTGACGGGGATTGCGCTGGGACTGCAATGTCTGATGTCTGCGGGGGAGCTATCGAAATGGGCCGTCTACACCGGGCCTGCATACCTGCTGGCAGCCTGGCTCTGCACCTGGGGTGTCGCCCAGAAGTTTGCCGTGCCCTCCTATCCCAAGACCTCGTCCCTGGTGTCCGTCATCGTAGTCGCTGCGCTCTATGAATACAGCGCCGTGCGGGACGATATTGCTGCGCGCGTGCTGTGGCTGAATACCGGACTGGGCATCATTCACTTCATGCCCTTTCCCGCCATCGCGCTGAAGAAGGTCAAGCGTGACGGGCTGGAAAAACTGCTGTATCGGTCCTACGGCGCATTCGCCATCTATACGGTTCTGAGGCCGGTCATGGTCCTGTATCTGGGTTTCAGCGAGTTGCAGGACATGCTCAACTCCATTTACTGGCTGGTCACCATGCTGGGCTCGCTGCTGTTCAGTCTGGTCTTCTCGGGGTTGATGCTCATTGTTTCCATGGCGGATGCCATGTCCAAACTGAGGGAAGAGCGCAACCTCGACGCGCTCACCGGAGTCCTGAACCGACGCAGCTTCTGGGAACTTGCCCCGCCCCTTGTGCGTGATAGAAAGGCGCAGCCGATCTCGGTGGTCGTGGCCGATCTGGACCACTTCAAGCGTGTCAACGACAACTGGGGGCACGAGTTGGGAGACCAGGTGCTCAAGGCCGCCGCGCAGGTCATACAGGCCGGGGTTCGCGGCACCGACCTGGTCGCCCGCTTTGGCGGCGAGGAGTTCGTTTTGTTGCTGGCCCATGCCGACATCGAGACCGCAAGGCGGGTCGCGCAGCGCATCCGTGCAGGGATCAGCGAAGCCATAGACCCCTTGCCCGATGGGCAGCGCGTGACCTTGAGCCTGGGCATCGTGGCATGTCCCTTGGACAGTGACTTGCGGGAGGCCGTGATGCAGGCTGACCGGCAGCTCTACAAGGCCAAGCAGCAAGGGCGCAACCAGGTCGTCGTGCTCGATCCCGCTGGGGCTGCGGCCGCAGTTTGAGCTGCGGGCCGCTCATCGCTTCCTGCTGAAATGCGACGGTCGCTCGGCCGCCTGCACGGCATCGCGCAGAAATGGCGGCACGGACAGCGCCAGCAAAAGTGCGGCCAGCGGCACCACGCAGATAAAGCCTATGTGCTTGAAGCCCAGCGCGCCGGTGATCCCGCCCAGCACGAACATCACGATCAGACCTGCCGAAACCTTCATGCGGCGCCAGTCGTGTCTGACCTGGGACGGCAATGAAAGTCCGGCCTGGGCGTGGCGCCTCCAGAAGAACATCTTGCCCAGCTCCATGCCCAGATCCGTGAAATTGCCGGTCATGTGCGTGGTGCGCGTGCTGCCGCCCGAAGTCTTGGAGCCCACGGCATTTTGCAGACCCATCATGAATGACAGCAGCAGCACGGTCAGCGGCACCGCAAACGGGGTGTTCCAGGTCAAGGTGACAGCCCCCATCAGGCCGAAGGCGATCAGCATCAGCGCTTCCAGCATCAGGGGCAGGGCATAGACGCTGTACCGATGCCGTTTGCGGCCCCAGTTCACCAGCACCGCACACACGGCCGCGCCGGTCGTGAAGGCGATGATGGCGCCCAGCGCGTTCAGCAGCAGCGTGGCGTTTTCAAGCACCATGCCGTCGGCTATCTGCGAGGCAAAGCCTGTCATGTGCGAGGTATACATGCGCAGCACCAGAAAGCCGCCAGCGTTGACCGCGCCGGCGTTGAAGGCCAGCAGCAGGCCCAGGGCGATATTGGTGGACGGCGTGCGATGCCGGTTCGTGAGATGGCGAAGTCTGCGCATCAAGGATTCCACTGACAAAACTGCAGCTACGGCGGGAGTGCCCATGCCGGCGAGCTGTTGGGCCGGCAGCCAATCGGAAGTCATCGATTGTGGGCCCAATTGGATCAACGAGCTGTCTGCTGCGAGATGCCCGGATGCCGGGCCGCACTACATCAGCAGCGCCATGGGGTGGTCTGCAGGCATGGTCTGCTCGAAGCTGATGTCCGGGTAGAGGCGGCCCTCCACATGCACGCGATCCCGTCCCGCATTCTTGGCGCTGTAGAGCAGCTGATCGGCCAGCCGCAGCGCCCCTTCAAGCTGGTTGGCATTGTGGATGGCGGTGATGCCGAAGCTCAGCGTCACGGCGGGGCCGGCCGGCAGAACCTTCTGGTCGCTTCTGAGTTCCAGGCCGATGCGTCTGGCGACCTGCTCGGCACCCTGAAGGTCGATCCGGGTCAGCAGAACCATGAATTCCTCGCCGCCAAAGCGTGCCACCAGATCATTGCTACGCACATTGTGCTGCATGGCTCTGGATACCAGCTGAAGCACTTCGTCGCCCTTGTCGTGCCCCCAGCTGTCGTTGATGCGCTTGAAGTGATCGATGTCGCAGGCCACCAGGGCCATGGGATACAGGCGCTTGTCGGCCAGGCGCTGCAGCGCGGTTTCGCCAAAGGCGCGGCGGTTCAGTGTCTGGGTCAGCGCATCCAGATCACGTTCGGTGCGCAGCTGGCGCACCGTATCCCTGATGGTGACGGCACAGATCAGCACGGTGAAGAGCAAGGCAAAAAACAGAATGCTCATCAGCGTGGTCAGCCAGTAGGTCGAGTTGGCCTCCATGGCATCGCTGAGACCGTTGTGCGCGAAGGTCGCCACCAGCGTCGGGCGCAGCATGGTGAGAACGGCATACGACAGATAGGACCACAGCAAAGTCCTGTCCAGCCAGTCACTGGAGAGGCCCCGCCTGAGGACGGCAGGCACCGGCAGCAGGAGAATCAGTGCGACGCCGATGCCGAATGCATGCAGCCGTCCTTCGGGGTTCCGCGCCATGTTGGCGAAGTAGTACAGCGATGCCAGGGTGACAGCGCACAGTGCCAGGACGGCAAGCGGATACATCGGCACGCGCCGACGTTCTGAAAAACTTTTGGACAGACACCATGCTCCCGCCAGAAACAGCCCGTTCACGAGAATGACATAGTGGTTGAGAACCTCGAACTTCAGCACGCTGCGAATGCTGACGGACACGGCCGTCAACAGGAAGGCGGCGCATAGCCAGAGCAGAAAGCGTTGTCGGGGTTGTGTCACCCAGCACACCCCGAGCAAGCCCGCAAGAAACAGCAGGGACAGGGATGGCATCAGCACGTAGATATGGTCGTTGCTCGTATGCATACATAGGCCTTCTGCTAGTCACTGCCAACAGACAGGCCAGACTGGCCATATCTCTCATCGAATCTAAATGCCAACGCGATCGGCAATGTGTCAGTTGCGGATCCGC
Organism: Comamonas sp.; assembly: GCF_009360615.1. Classification (GTDB taxonomy): domain Bacteria; phylum Pseudomonadota; class Gammaproteobacteria; order Burkholderiales; family Burkholderiaceae_C; genus Comamonas. Next base: position 52,091 of record NZ_SPEY01000071.1, on the reverse strand, counting down.
TAGACCGGAAATTAACAACTTCTTGCGATTTCTGACAGTTCCCTTTGTCCTTTTTTGCCGAGGAAATGACTAAAAGTGACATTCGCTGACAGCATGCGCCAGGATTGCCGGCGCAAACCCTTGCCTTCAACGCACGAAGTCCGAGAAAGTGGGTCTAAACAGGCCGGAAGCATGACTTCATGCACCTGGGCCTGGGGAAGCATTGGCGACAATTGGGCCCGTGAAAAAGCCCCCGCACCGGCGCCGTTCTTGCCGCAATGCTCGGCATCGGCGGTTGCCGGCTGCAGGCCGCAGCGCCCATGATCGGCGTGGCCCATCCGGCCTCGTTCTATTGCGCCACGTTGGGCAGCAAGACAGGTTTCGAGTAAGCAGGTGCTGGTGAACGCGGTCTTTGCGTGCTGCCCGTCAGCAGGAAGATCGACGCGTGCACTCGCAGGCGGCGAGAGCATCTCTCGCGGTAACGGTATCCCGGACATGGCATCGGCCCCTCCGGCTATCGGGCCCGGTCTGCTGTGCCGGCAGTGCGTGCCCATGCAGGCTCGGAAACGTGGCGACCGGGTCGGCAGGCATTGGGCCGGTTCCGGACGGTCGGTGAGGACCGCGCAAGCTCGCTGCCGTGATCCGGAAAGGAAAAGGCCCTATGGATAGCCAGGCTGGCGCTCCTCGGCGTGGATGTCGGAGCGCACTTGATGGGTGGGCGCATTGCCCTTTTTCTGTAGATGCCTGAGGGTGGTTTGACTCTGAAAGCAATGTGCAACTGGCGCTGGGTGCTGTGCGTTCAACAGCGACTGGCAGACAGGTCTTGGGGCATCGTGGTGCTGCAGCCTCGGCCCCACCGATGGAACGACGCGCGTGGCAGTGGGTCAGGGCTTTTCACGCAGGCATTGGACGGTGTGGGCGTCCAGCCATTCGGCGTGCATGCCCGGACAGGCAAATTCATCGCGCAGGGATCGTGTGCGGGCGGTGGGCTCGTCTGCCTGGGCACTGGGAGTGGCCAGCCACAGTGCACCCATGCCGATCGCGGCGAAGAGGATCAGGGATTCGATGATCTTTTCCATGACATTTATCCAGTATGGCGCTTACCAATCAAGCGCGTATAGCTATCAGAATTGATGGATTGAGCCTTCAAAGCGGCCAGGCCTCTGGGGTGCTGGCGATGACGGCGACTGCACCGAACAGACCGCACAGGCCCAGCAGCACAAGTCCCCATTGCACGGCGTTCAGAAGCTTTGCTCCAGGGCAGGAGCGAGCAAGAGCAGGACCGCCAGCAGCAGCGCGAGTGCGGCGGTGGAGGTGTGTGGCCATTTCACAGGCCTCCCTTCTCGCGCAGGCGCCTCACGAGGTCTTCATCAACGGGGGCAGGGATGGTGCGGTACGGCATGAAATCTCCTTCAGACGAGAGGCCGGCCCGCTGGATGGGCGGGGGCGAATAAAAAAGGCCAGTGCCCTTGCGAGCAGGCGAAACCAACGAAGGTGTGGAGTGAATGCGCTTCGCGCTCTGGCTGGGAATCGATGGTGAAGCTGCGGTTCGGGACAAAATCCTGGATCTCCAACAGGCGGCTGCGTCGGATATGACTGTTATTTTAATCAGTGCTGTTTAAATGTACAGTAGTTTAGGCGTGGACTGTACAGTGCGTCAACAGTCGTGAAGGCGGGGTGTTGCGTGGCTGCAGCGGATGTCCGCAGGCAAAGAAAAAGCCCACCGGCATTGGCGGGTGAGCTTGTGGGTAAAGGCCGATGCCTTTCGGCGTGCCCGAGGAAGCGGAGGGAGGGTCAGAGAATCTCAGGCTCGGCAGAAAACGAGGGGGCGTTTGCCATCGCGTGGCACGGCTTGAGCGCCATGGAAGATGGTTGCGCTGCAGTACTGGTCAAGCGTATTCGAGGCCTTGATTTTGAGCAAGAATCTCCGACTGCAACCCTCACATCGGATGGCTCTGCCTGACCCTGCGGGGGAATGATCGCGCGCCAGGTCCTTGCGGTGCTTCTGAACGCACACGTTGACGCCTCGGCTGCTGCGTGCCTGATGGATACCAAAGGCACACCGTTGTGGCCGTGGACGCAGCGGTCCTAATCTTGCGGGCATTCGGTCACGATGCCAGCGGCAGAGTGGTGCGCTTTCCCGAGCCGCTCCCTGGTGGCGGAAACCACAAACCCGCCTGGGCCGGGCTCATCTCCGATGCCTATCCCACGGCAGGGGAGAGGCATCCGGGGCGATACCCAGGAAACAGCCTGCATCACTGCGTATCGAACCTTGCCGGTGAGCGTGTCGGTCACCAGGGAGTGGATGGACCCCGGTCTGTCGCCATTGCGGTGGTCGACATTGCTGCCGTTGAAACGATCAGATGAGATGAGCGGGGAGGCTGATTGCATTCCAGCTCCTTTTTTGTGTGGGGATCCGAGCAGCGCGTCCACACCGGGCCCGGTGCGTGCTTTCAGTGATGGTGGGTTCGATGCAGCGGTCCGTGCGGCGGCTGTCCCTGACTCTGGGCCTGGCTCGGGGTTTGCTGCTGTGGCCGGCCGCATTGGCGGGGTTCTGGCCTGGCTGGCGTTGATCAGTGCTTTGCTGCGGCTGTTGCGGGTCCTGCGGGGCGGTTTGTTGCGTCATCTGCTTCACGGGTTCAGGTTGGCGCGCAAGGACAGCTTGTTTGCAGGAGAACAGGGTGAGAGCCTGAAAATCGTGAGCGAGCCGCCATGACGTCTCCACTGTTTAAGGACTGAGACGGAACTCTCGATACCCCTCACAGGATTCGGTATGCAGGCTGCAGGTCGGAGTCCGGCTGCGAGTCACATCGGCAGGCGTTGCTCTGACCAATCGAGTTTCGCGCTCATTGTCCGAATGGGCACTGCTACACGCTCCGAGGGCGCAATATCCTACCGGGATACCGTCAGTCTCCAAGACAAACATTCAGACACAAAGAAAGATTCCAGGCATGTTTGCGGGTGAACATAGAATGAAAATTCAATAGGCCTATGAAAATCAATCAATGAGTAATTTATCGGGAATCAATAAGAACCCCATAGAAATAAAGCTTCTGATTTATTCTTTGCCTATTGTGGGATTGTTTTTCGGATTCTTCTTTGGCAATCGGCTCGATCTTTATCATTTTGAAGATCAGGCAGAAATACAGCACTCGTTCATCTTGAAGCGAGCCATGAGGCAGAGGCAGGAGGAAACAAAGATATTCGATGCTCTCAACGCAACAGGGGCTGATTGCAGTCCGCATGACATTCAAGAGTTGAAAATACATCTTTCCCATGCCAAATATATAGCGGATATCGGAAGGATGGTAGATGGGAAGATAAGATGCACTGCAATGTCGGCAGTGGTTGACGGGATGCGATTGCCCGAATCCGCCAGTAAGCAGCGGGAAGACGGGGTTCTGCTCTGGCCGAATATTGAATTTTCTCAACTCGGTAAAGACACCGGCTCGGTGGCCCTGGGGGGGAGCGTGGCAATCTTTACCAACCACGATCTGTTCGATGATCTGGCAGCGGAGGGGACCAATACGGTTGTGCAGATCAACTCCAAAGATCAGAAAATCATCTATTGGTATTCCAAGGTATTGGACAATTACAGGCATATACAGGAAGATTTTTTATCTCGTAAGATCCGGCCGACACTTCAAAAAACGAGTTGCGTTTCCGATCTTTGCGTGCAGTCCGAATTCAGGGTCTCATGCAGGCTCAACACCCTGGTGCTGTCTGGTCTGGGATTGGCAATTGGCCTGCTTTTGTCGATCACCATCGCCATGCGCTGGAGGGTCAAGCACGGATTGCGCTACAGGCTGCTCGAAGCCATGAGGTCGCGACAGATCCTCATGGAATATCAGCCCTTGCTGGCTGTCGCAGACAGAAGAATCGTCGGTGCAGAAGCCTTGGCCCGTTGGTGCCACAATGAAGTTGGTGCAGTCTCTCCCGATGTGTTCATTCCTTTGATTCAGAAATTGGGCTTGCGAAAAGCATTTGCCACATATGTATTCACCAGCGTCGTCGAAGAGCTGAAGGTCAAGCTCAAGGCCGAAGACGATTTTTATGTAGGAATCAATGTATTTCCTGCAGATCTGGAAGAAGACGATTTCTTTGAGTTTGTGAAATCGACACTGGAAAAAATGCAAATTCCCGCAGAGAAAATAGTTCTGGAGGTGACCGAAGGCAGCCAGTTCAGCGTCGACGATCCAGCCAGGATATTCCAGAAATATCGGTCCCTGGGAGTGAAAATATACATCGATGATTTCGGAGTGGGTTACTCCAACATCAGTCGAATCCTTGAAGGTGGCATCGACGGCATCAAGTTGGACAGGGTCTTTATCCGATCGGTTGATTCGCAGGCAGATACGGCACCCATTCTCGATAACATTGTGGCCATGACGAAAAAGATGGGGGTTCAGATTGTCGTCGAGGGAGTGGAGACACTTGAACAGCATCGGTATATTGCCAAGCTGGCTCCCGGGGCGATTGGTCAAGGCTGGTTCTATGGCCGCCCCGGGCCGGCTTGCGCGCTGTCCGCCAACTGACGGCGGAGTCGGTACGATGGGGCTGCGTTCTGCGCAGGTTTGCGACGCGGACCAGGCCGGTTCGGGCAGCCGTCACCTGCCTTGGGTCGATGTACTCCCGCAGAGTCCGCAGGGGCTGGCCTCTCTTGATTTTGCCGCTGTTACCCCGGTCTCCAGGATCTGGGCCCGGTGTTTGGGAGGGCTGCACCACGCAGTCGCTGAATGCGAAAGGCAGCGGTACCGTCGGCCTCTGGCTCAGGTCTGGCCGCAACTGGACCGCCATGCGACGAGCAGGCCATCCGATAGCGCCCAAGACCCGGTATTCCGATGCCGTCGGGATGCCTGAAGAGCATGAGGTGGTCGCCGGCATGGCTGACGTGCTGGAGGACAGAGGAGGGTCCTGCTTGTCAAGCACAGCCAAGGGCGATGGGGGCTCTCCGGTATTGCGCTGATCCTGGGTCATCTCGGTGCAGTCCGCCAAGGGCCACGGCGACAGGACCTGTGCCGCTGCCTCCGATCTGACAGGAGGCCACCGGATCTCGTCCCCTCCACTGGACCCGGTCACCGCGAGCCCAACCTTGCCCGATGGAAAAGCCCTTCGGTGGATGGCCTGGCCCGTGTCAGGTTGCACGCGCCAGCGGATGTCAAAACCTGAACGTCGCTCCGAGGAGAGGGCCGCTCTGGCTGAAATCCAGGCGCTTGCCGCCGTCTTGGTAATCCACGCTCAGGTGGCGGTAGCCGACCGAGACAAAGATGTTCTCCTTGACCTGGTAGTTCACCGAGGCATGAACCTGCCAGGTGAACTTCGAGCCCACATCCAGCCCGCCCATATCGGCATACAGCAGGCCGGACCAGCGCTGCGCAATGTCGTAGCGCCAGCGTGCGGCGATCACGGGGTCGACGAACGAGGTGCTGGACTGCGCCGACGCCACCCCCGGCACGTTCACCTCCGCCTTGATCTGCCACAGGCGAAATCCCGCCATCAGGTCCAAACTCGACGGAGGGCTCAACGCCCAGTGGTGCCCGCCCGTCATCGTCAGCGAGGTCTGGCGTATCTTGGCTTGGGCACTCATGCCCAGGGGCAGGGCGGCCTTGTCCGATGTGGCTGCGTAGCTGAAGTCGCCTTGCAGCACATAGCTGCCCTTGCGCGCAGTGCCGTTCACAAAGGCTGCGGCGTCCAGGTTCTCCAGAATGTCCGAGAACGACTTGTTCACGTCGACCGTGGGTGCACCCCTGAAGGGGCGCACGCTGCCGTCCAGACCGGTCATCCACACATAGGGCGTGAGTTGAAAGCGCCACGCATCGGCCGATTCCTTGCCCTGCGCCCAGGCCGGCGTGCCGGCCAGCAGGCCCATGGCCAGCGCTGCTGCGGCCGTCTTGATGTGCTGTGTCATTTGTCTCCCTTACAGCGTGTTCTTGTGCACCTTGCCGTCCTTCATGATCAGGCGCAGGTTCTGTTCAGGGTTGGCCAGAAAGTCCAGATTCACCGTCGGGTCGCCATCGGCCACCAGCAGGTCGGCAAACGCACCGGGGGCGATGCGGCCCAGCGGCTGGGGGTAGGGGTTGCGCTCGCCCGACAGGGCCAGCAGCTCGCCGTTGATACCCGTGGCCTGTTTCAGCAGCGTCATCGGGTCGTAAAAGCGCGTCAGCTTGGCCAGCTGCCTGCCTTGCGTGGCCGTGCCCTTGGGGCTGAACAGAATGTCCGTGCCCCAGCCGGTCTTGATGCCGTACTTCTGCGCCATCTCATAGGCGCGCACCGTGCCCTGGGCCACGCGCGACTGGCTCTCGCGCCGCACGGCATCGGTGTAGGGGTTGGCGTCCTCGTCCTGCAAGAACGGCTGCAGGCTCCACCACACACCCTCGTCGCGCATCATCTTCACGCTCTCTTCATCGGCCAGCTGGCCGTGCTCGATGCTCTTCACACCTGCCTTGATGGCCCGCTTGATGCCCTTGGGCGTATACACATGCGCCATCACATAGGTGTTCCAGTCGCCAGCGGCTTCCACGCCGGCGCGTAGCTCCTTCTCGGTGAACTGGGTGCTGTCCAGCGGGTCGTACAGCGATGCCACGCCGCCGCCGGCCAGCATCTTGATCTGCGATGCGCCCAGCATCAGCTGCTCACGCACGCGGCGCAGCACCTCGGTCTCGCCGTCTGCAATCATGGCCACGCCGACTTGCTCCACCATGCTCAGCGGCTCGTTCGCCGCACGCGGAATATCGCTGCGCAGGCGAAAGTCGCCATGGCCCGAGGTCTGAGAAATCATCGCCCCACTGGGGTAGATGCGCGGGCCCGGCACCATGCCTTCGTCGATCGCGCGCTTGAGCGCAAAAGCCGGCCCGCCCGCATCGCGCACCGAGGTAAAGCCGCGCATCAGCGTGCGCTGCGCCTCTTGCGCAGCGCAGATATACAGATAGCCCAGATCTGCCGTCATGGCCGTCATCTGCGGAATGGCTGCCAGCATGGTGTGCCAGTGCGTATCGATCATGCCCGGCATTACCAGCTTGCCCTGGCAATCGATCACCTGGGCACCTTCCACCTTTTCTCCGGCAGAAGGCAGTGCCGTGATCAGCTTGCCCTGAATCAGTACCTGCACGCCATGGCGCACTGCCTTGCCAGTGCCGTCAAAGAGACGCAGATTGCTCAGCAGCAGCGGGCGCTCCGGCGGTCTGGTTGCGCCGCCAGGGCCTGTCTCGGTGGCATACAGGCTGGCAAATGGCGCCAACATGGCCGCCAAACCGCCCGCAAACATTCGGCGCGACATATCGCTCATCACCCGTTCATGCAGCAACTGGCACACCACACTGCCGCAGGTGCAGGCTCTGGGGCGAATCGGGCCGGTCTTCCAGGCCAGGTCGGCATCGGCGGTGATTGCGTGATTCATGGGATTTCCGACCTTTCGCAATGAACAAGCAGGCGTCTGTACGGCATGTGGAACCAGCGGTTCACTGCAGGAGGTTCGGATGCTGCACGACGACTGTGGCAGGCAAAAAGCGCCCCAGTGCACCTGGGCGCCGGGGTAGGGCTTTGGGGTCCAGCACCGCCGCGAGTCTTGCGCGCTGCCGCACGCATTCTCAGGGGCGGTGCACCAGCACCGGAATGCTGCTGTTGATCAGTACGCGCTGGGTTTCGCTGCCCAGCAAGATGCCGGCGATGCCCTTGCGGCCGTGGGATGCCATGCAGATCAGGTCGCAATGGTTATCCTGGGCGGTCTTGATGATGGCCTGATTGACGGAGATGCTCGTCGTTCGCAGCGTTTTGCACGCGACGCCCTCGGCTGCGGCCATGTCGATTGCGGTCTGCAGGACCTTGTCGGCCTCTTTCTGCGCACTCTTGTCAAACTCCGCCGCGTTGTACGACATCAGTGCCTCGGCGCCATAGATGATGGCCGTGTAATCCGGCATCACGTACAGCGCCGTGACCTGGGCACCTTGCTCCTTGGCCAGCCGCATGCCTGCTTGTAGCGCCGCCTCCGAGAGTTTCGAGCCATCCGTCGGGATCAAAATGTGCTTGAACATGTCCACCTCCTTGCGCGCCAATGCGCATATCGTTACCGGATGAATTGGGCCGATTTCCGAACCCATACTCACACTCGCAGGCAGCCCATGCAAGAGTCGTCGCGTCGATTGAACCAGTATCTTGATGGAAGTCAATAAATGAAGTCGTCAGCGCCAAGTGGCGCTATCGCCACTTCGTGGGGTCCGAAGCGCCGTTAGCGGAAAATCTGGCCTTGGACAGGCAATGAGCGCCCTGTCGCCGGGTGGTTGGCCGACGACTCCTCTGTCTGCAATCCGCTGTCCTATGGGCGAGATGGAGCCGGAGGCTCTGGGCTTCGTATCCTGCCCAAAGCACATGGGAGACGGGATCTGCAGACGTTGCCTGGATCAGCGCAGGGCTTCCAAGGCCGGCTCGGATGCGCATGCCATGTCAGGGGCAGACTTGGCAGCGCGTTTGCGGTGTGCAGACATCGAGACTTCGCCCGATCTCACCCCGAAGGTCTGAAGATCGAAGGTTTTGTCCTTGGCGGTGCAGGCATGCGATGCCCCGACACGGACCGCCCTCTCTGCCTCTCTGTTCCGACGGGCCCGCAGTGGTTGCTGATCGGTTCCCAGATGCTTGCCCGAAGCATGCCCGCACGGAATGGACGCAGTGCTGCGTCGGCACTGGGCAGCGCTACGCCCAGCTGCATCGGGGGCGGTGCGGCCCCCATGGGGGCATTTCCCGAGGAATGCGCGGGTGGTTGCGCCGCCGCCCTGACGGTTCGCCTTCAGATCTCCAGCGCCGCTCGTGCCGTGGGATTGGGCGTGGGCTCGCCGATCTTGTGCAGGGTGTTGCGATCGGTATGGGCAAAGGGCTCGCTCTGGCCTGGGATGGCAAGTGTGGTTTCCTGCTCGTACGACCAGCTTCCGTCGGCGTGCTTGGTGACGGTGATGGTGTAGGCGTCGGTTCTGAAGGCGTGCTCCAGAAACGGGTTGCTGGAAATGCCATTCACAGTGGAGCCGCGCACGGCCTTGAGGGTGAAGCTGGTGGCGTCCGCAGTGGTTTTTCCGGTGGCCATTGCCGTTTGCCCCCGCGGAATGCTGAGGGTCAGGATGATGTTGCCGGTGGCGGGCTCCCACAGCCAATAGCCGACCTGGTCGTGAAAGGTCTCCACGTCGTCGGGTTTGACGATGCGCGTGTGGTAGCGCAGACCGTAGAAGAGCTGGGGGCCGTTGGTCTGCGCATCGATGGGTTGCAACTCCATGTGTTCGATGAAAGCCTGCTTTTCGGGGCCGTCTGCCTTGGGGTTGACATCCAGGCCTCGCCGGCCTGTCCAGATGCCGGCCATGCCGGTGAAGGGGCCGAGATTGGCCAGGGTGTTCACATCGGGTGTGGGCTCGGTGTAGATGTCCTTGGGAAAGTTTTCCATATCGTGTAACGAGCTTTCACTTTGAATCTGGTGAAGCCAGTTTACAGGCCGTGGGTCGATGTGAAACTGACCACAGTCAAGCAGCGGGAGGGCTCCGGGTTTGTCGTTGCGAGGGGTCAGGTACTTTCCTCGGTCGTGAGCGTGAAGTGCGCACTCTCGCCGCGCAGCGCGGCTTCACGTGTGAGGTAGATCAGCACACGGTAGCTGGCACCGCGTTCGACGCGGAAGGTACAGATGTTTTGCCGTGCCGAGCCTGCGCACAGAGGCTGGGCATTGCCGTCCTTGAAGACATTCATCTGGCTGGACGGGTTATCGGTGTTGAGCGTGACGGTCATGCGCTGGAAGGGGCGCGTTTCCAGCCCGTATTGAACCACGCCATGGCCCGTGATCTGGCCGCTGTAGGAGTTGGTGTAGCCACCCGGCGTCGTGAAGGCAGCCTGGGCCCTTGAGCTGCTGCTGAAGTACAGGGTCATGAGACTGAGCAGGGCAGCAGTTGCAAGCATCGGTCGGAAGCGGATCATGCAACTCTCCTGTTGGAGCTGGACAGGGTGGCGCGCCTGGCGAAGTGGCAGGCACCCGTGCCGTCAGCCGATCCGCCGTCATCTGCTGCGGCAGCCTAGCGGCAAGAGACATTGCGCCAGCTGAATTTGCCGTCGTTGAAGAACTCTGTCCATACCGACATGATGGGAGCCTGACGGTAAGAAAACGTAATCTGGTTAGGGATCTTTGGCCCCAGCGCAGCGGGCTGGCCATTCTTGTCGAAGACCTTGACGATGAAGAGCGTGACACCGCCGTCTTCATCGGTATTGAGGACGACGCGGTAGTCCTTGGTGAAGATATCCCAGTCGAATTGCTTGGTCACATATGTGTGCAGACGGACAAAAGCGCGATTCGCGTTCTTGGCGGCGGGGTTCACTTTTCTCATGTTCAAACTCCCAGTTGCTCAACCATTTGCCGCAGAACCTGCGAGCTGACATTTCTTTGCATTTGAGTGATGTTGTATCAAGAGGATGTAAGTAAGTATGTAGGCACTTACAGATCGCACCGATGGATAGCTCTGATCCCGTTTGTGAGCATGCGGGAAGTTCCAAGGAGGCAGTTTGCCGGTGGCGCTGTCATCCTTTCTTGATGAACTAAGCGTGCTAAGTAGTGGAGTAGAAAGATAGCTTTTATCAATTGATTCAGGGCCGTGCTGGCGTGGAATCCGCAGGGCATTCCTGGTCCCCTGGGCCATCCCTGCATGGCTTTGGTGGGGCTGCGAACTCGACTTGCCACATGAATGCCGGCATTGCCCCTCTGGACGCCCGCAAGAAAATCACCAACCAGCCCCCGTCACCTGAGCTCCGGCCTGCAACTCATCGGGCCGGTGGGCTGTGGGCTCTATCCGCTGTTCTGCCTGAATCAAATCAGGGGGCTTGCGTTGCCGGGATCACAGCGGCTCCGCCCATGAAGTCGCAGGCGCGAGCGGCTGGCGTGCAGGTGGCCTGCACAGGAGCAGGCCCGTGATTGCGACCGCTGGGACTCAATCATCGGGGCCGCTTTGAGCCGGTGACGCCGAGGCAGGCAGACAAGCGGCTGCAGTCATGGCCTTCTTCCTGCCCTCCAGGCAGAGGGGGTAGCATCCGTGCGAAGCCTCGCGGAGGGACTTCGCAGCCGCAGGGCGCTGTTTCGCAGATATCGCGGGACGTCGGGCAAGTCTGCAATCTCCATGCATTCAAGAATGGGAGTCGTTCACTTTCCAGTTCAAGCTGCAGCTTCGGGATGGCGTGACGCTTCGGGATCCTGCCGGTACCACCGGACCCGCTTGCTGTCGGCCCAGACTTCCACAGTCTTAACCCTGCGCCTATTGGTGATGTGAATTTTGTTTCAGACGAAGTTTTGGGTAAATTGTGCGTAGGAGAATTCTGAAAGTGATGTGCAAAAGGCGAATGAGCCCGGTGCGCTATTGAATTACAAGAACTCATGTCCCACCACCTGCAATACACCTTTGCTTCCCGTCTGGATGCCTGGATCAGGCATATGAAGACGGCCAAGCCTTGCCACACGCAGCAGATGGCCTATGAGTTGGTGATCGAAAGCTGGATTCATGTCAATGCCGAGCTTGGCGCCTCGCAGGAGTTCCTGAAAGCTCTGCGTCGGCGTCGTCTGTGTGAGGAGCATGGTTGGCGGGGCGTGAATACCAGCGTGGCACATTGGGATCTGGACGATGACCGGCCTGTGCGGATCTATCTGCATGAAGACGGCTCCATCGTGGTCCAGCAGATGGATTCTCAAAATCTACAGATCCTGTTCACCCTGCCCGGGCATCGGGAGCGTTCGGGTGAGGCATCTGCACGATGTGCCTAGGCTGCAAAAAAATGCCCGCGCGAGGCGGGCAAGTTTCGGGGTCCCTTCGATTCCGTTCTGCAGCTCACACAGTCAATGCATTTGAATAGTTGGCGGAGGCATCAGCTTCAGCCCCATTTGCCGTTTATCGCTCTTGCACTGTTGCTGACGCGTTTGAACGGTCGACAGGTTGCCCCATCGGGTGAGGCCGGCAGTCATGGACTGCCAGCCTGCATTGCTGATTCGGTCGCGCGCAATTGGTGTTGGTGTCCATGCTCGCAACAATGGGCCTGAGTCCGGATGTTTCGTGCTCCTCAGTGCTTGCCGGTTGAGGCGGGCCGATGCACCAGCACCGGAACGTGGCTGTGGGTCAGAACGCGCTGGGTTTCGCTGCCCAGCAAGATTCCGCCGATGCCCTTGCGGCCGTGGGATGCCATGCAGATCAGGTCGCATTGCAGTTCCTGCGCCTGCTGAACAATGGCCTGGTACACAGACGCATGAGTGACACGCACGAAATTGCAGGGCACGCCCTCGGGTCTGGCGATCTGGTCAACGAATTGCAGGGCCGCATCGGCATCGCTGTTGGCGCTGCGCTCGAATTCTGCGCTGTTATAGGTGAGCAGGGCATCTGCGCCATAGATGATGGCGCGGTAATCGGGCATCACATACAGGCCGGTCACCTTGGCACCCTGTTCGCGTGCCAGCAGAACGCCCGCGCGCACGGCGGCCTCGGACAGTTTGGTGCCATCGGTGGGGATGAGCAGGTGCTTGAACATGTTCAATCTCCTGATTCCGGAAGATGTGCCTGGATGCCAATTTATTCCAATATTTCGGGCGGCGCAATGACCAGAACCTTGCCTGGTGCCGGGCGCTGAACGCAGGGAAAGTCCCGTCATGGGGCAGTACGGCGGCCTCGTGCCGGCTCAGTTCTCCGACGAAGCGGGAACGCGATTGAGAATCTCGCCAGTGGCCTCCATCTCGAACTGCTGGGGATTGAGCCAGTTGACCTTTTGATGATCGGACGTTTCGAAGTAGATGGCGGATGGACGTATGGACACGCCATGTGGCATGTCCACTTCGTCAAAGCTCTGATAGACCAGAATCAGGCGCAGATTTCCGTTGGCGTCTTTGGCCTGTATGTGCTGCAAGAGCTTGCGGTAGGCACTCATAGGACGCCCTCGTTGACATGTGTGTATGAATGTTTCCACTGTCGAGAAGGTGCCGCAATACCCTGATCCGGGTATCTGCCGCGCATGACATGACCGCCTGGCAAGGAATTTGGCCGTCTGCAGGGGCGTTGCAAACGGAAGTCTGGAGGGCGCAAGCCGTCAGGGCATCGGCAAAAAACTTACAGGGCGATCCAGATCGTTCGGTGCGGCACAGCGGTTCGTATTCACCCGGGTGGGGTTCTTTGCCGGTGCAATGGAGGATGCACCGCTGCGCGCCATCTGTCGAACCATGCGGGCTGCGCCATGGGGCTCCTGTGGACGGCAGCCAATCAGAAGGCCTGTGGACGCTTTGTCGCATCAGCAACGGTTCCATTGCGATTTGCGCCCTGCTTCGGGAATACAACGAGCCAGACCTCGCGCTGTTCAGGCTTGCCGTGCCGTTTGTTCATGGAGGGCCATGCGTTCCAGCGCGGCGCAGACGTCGGCCATCCGACCGGAAATCAGCAGGCACTCGGGTTGCTTGCGCGGTTCACGCTGCACGATTTTGAGCAGCCGCACAGAGGCGGCCTCAGTCCCCTGTGAGCGGGCGGGCGGTGGGGCGGTCAGGGTCTGGGGACTAAGCGTCCCGCTGCCAAGTCGGCTGCGGCTGCGATTGGCACGCATGACCGGGATGCGGATTCGTGACACCTTCGGACGATGGGTCTTGAAGGTCGTGGTCTCTGCGCCTGCGGAGCCTGCCTGGCCGCCACGGAGGTCCGGGGTGAGAGGATGCGAGGACGACAGGCTGTTCAGTGTCCGGCGCGTCCAAGACTGCATTGATGCGGCAAATCCCATTTGACAACTCCTCTTGATGACCTTGCGGCCTGGATAAGGGCAGGATTGGGGCTTCAGGCAAAGCTCCGCCCAGGGCGAAGCTCCGCAGCTTCGCGCCTACCACCTGGGATCGGGACGGAAAGAGACCTGATGCACCTCCGTCATGCACATGGAGGCGAAGACAGGCCGTCTGGCCGTTACATGAACATGCTGTTGCGGATCAGGCCTACGGCCAGGCCTTCGATGGCGAAGGGCTCTTCAGGCGACACGTGAATGACCTTGTAGTCAGGGTTCTCGGGCAGCAGCTCGATGCCCTGCGGCGTACGCTTGAAGCGTTTGACGGTGACGTCGTCACCGAGGCGGGCCACCACAATCTGGCCGTTACGCGCCTCATGCGTGGCCTGTACCGCCAGCAGGTCTCCGTCCATGATGCCTGCGTCCCGCATGGACATGCCGCGAACCTTGAGCAGGTAGTCGGGCTTGGCGGCAAACAGGCTGGGCTCGACCGAATAGCTTTGATCGATATGTTCCTGGGCCAGAATAGGCGAGCCGGCGGCGACGCGGCCGACCAGAGGAAGCACCAGCGGGGCCAGGGCCGTGAGCGGCAGCGCAAAGCTGGCGCCGCGTGCCGCATTGATGGTGCGCACGGTGTCGGCGCGCAGGCGGATGCCGCGCGAGGTGCCACTGACCAGATCGATGACGCCTTTTCGGGCCAGGGCCTGCAAATGCTCTTCTGCGGCATTGGCCGATTTGAAGCCGAAGGTGCTGGCAATCTCGGCCCGGGTCGGGGGCGCACCCGTGCGAGCGATGGTGGACTGGATGAGGTCCAGAATCTGCTGCTGGCGGGGAGTGAGCTTGGGGTGGTCCATGGGCATTCCTTGATCGATCGATGATGAACACTGTCTGTTCATCCAGTACCTGTATTTTTAATCAGTTTGAAGAGGACTGCAAGTGGAGCGTGACAAAAATATCGTCATCCTGGGCACAGGGGGCACGATTGCCGGTGTCGCTGAGCAGGCGGGCACCAGCGTGGGGTACCGTGCGGCCCAGCTGGGGGTGGCTCAGTTGCTGCAGGCCGTGCCCGATCTCCAGTGCGTTGCGGCGGCGTCGCTGCAGGCGGAGCAACTGGCGCAGCTGGACAGCAAGGACATGGATCATGCAACCTGGCATGCGCTCGCGCTGCGCTGTGCGCAGCTGCTCGGGCGTGATGATGTGGGCGGCATGGTGATTACCCACGGCACCGACACTCTGGAGGAAACCGCCTGGTTTTTGCAATGCGTCCTGCATCCGGCAAAGCCCGTGGTGCTGACCTGTGCCATGCGCCCGGCCACAGCCGTCTCGGCCGACGGTCCTGGCAATCTGCGTGATGCCGTGGCCTGTGTGGCCGATGCGCAGGCCGCCGGTCGAGGCGTGCTGGCCGTGGTGGCGGGCAGGGTGTTCAGCGCGCGCCAGGTGCGCAAGGTGCATCCCTACCGTGTGGACGCCTTTGACGGCAGCGGTGTGGGCCCCGAAGGCTGGGTGGAGGAGGGGCGGTTGCGCTGGGCAAAGAGCGGGATGCCGCAGGCTGCATCGGCTGGCAGCCCCGCGCGCGCTCTACCGCCTGCAGATCACTGGCCCCAGGTGGAACTGCTGCACAGCCATGCAGGCTGCAGCAGTGCCGTGACGCTGACAGTGATGCAGGCCTGGCATGCGGCAGGCGTGCGCGGAGTGGTGGTGGTGGGCACGGGCAATGGCACGATCCACCAGGCATTGGGACCCGCACTGGAATGGGCACAGGCGAAGGGCATGGCTTTGCGCATCACGACCCGTTGCGAGGAAGGGCAGGTGGTGCAGGCTCAGGGCGAGCAGGATGCCCGTGCCACCAGTCTGCCCGCGGTCAAGGCCAGAATCAGTCTGATGCTGGAATTGATGGGCTGGCCTCGCTCACCGGATTGAGTGATTCCATCCTGTGGGTGAACGAGAGCCGTGAATGCAGGGGAGTTCCGATGCGCGGCACCAGGGAACCCGTGGACATCCGCGCAATATGCAATCGAGCTGAAAGCTGCGGCTGCAAGCTCCGTGCGGTGTCCCTGAGCCGATGGCTGCGGGCAGAGTGGCCGGGAGCGAGAGGTTGGAGAGTGAAAAAGGCCGGTGCGGACACCGGCCTTTGTTGCCTTGAGCTGGCGGGGGACGAAAAATCGGCGCCGCTCCTGTGCGATCGGTCAGGGCAATCAGGAAGCCAGGGCGGCCAGAGCGCGCTCGGTGATTTCTTCCACGCTACCTGTGCCGCTGATGGCACGGTACTTGGGGGCCGCTGCTGCGTCGGCCTTGGCCCAGTTGCTGTAGTAGTCCACCAGAGGACGGGTCTGGTTGCTGTAGACGTCCAGGCGCTTCTTGACGGTTTCTTCTTTGTCGTCTTCGCGCTGCACCAGGTCTTCACCGGTCACATCGTCCTTGCCTTCCACCTTGGGAGGGTTGAACTTGACGTGGTAGGTGCGGCCCGAGGCGGGGTGGCTGCGGCGGCCGCTCATGCGTTCGATGATGGCGTCGAAGGGCACATCGATTTCCAGCACATAGTCCAGCTTCACGCCGGCGGCCTTCATGGCGTCGGCCTGGGGGATGGTGCGGGGGAAGCCGTCAAACAGGAAACCCTTGGCGCAGTCGGGCTGGGCAATGCGTTCCTTGACCAGGTTGATGATCAGATCGTCACTGACCAGCTGGCCGGCGTCCATCACGGCCTTGGCTTGCAGACCCAGAGGGGTGCCAGCCTTGACGGCGGCGCGCAGCATGTCGCCCGTGGAGATTTGAGGGATACCGTACTTTTGGCAAATGAAGGCCGCCTGAGTGCCTTTGCCGGCGCCGGGTGCACCCAACAAAATCAGTTTCATGGAAATCCTTGAGGAGAGTAGAAATTCTTGCTGGCCCAGGCAGACGGGTGGTCGTCCGTAGTCCCCGGGCCGTATTTTTTCGCGGGCAAGGATAGCACGCACAAGACCAACACAGGCTTACACAATTCAGTCAAGGCGGTCACAAGTGCGGCCAATCGAAGGCGTGTATCCGCTGCAAACGCGATTGCTGTAGTTGTAATCCAGGAGCCGAAGACCTTACATAGGCTATTCGGACTATTCGGAAAGTATAGCGATCGGCGCTTTCCTGGATTGATCCTGGGCCCTTTGGGATGGCGGGGTCCATCAGGGATGGCGCCTGCCGGGTGCGCGGGCCGCCCTGGTTGAAGGTGGCCTGCGGACCGGTGTCGCCAATGTGCGCGGGTCGTTCTCTCAGGCTGCAAAAACGGCGCGTACCCGCTCCAGGTCTTCGGGCGTGTCTACGCCGGCACCCGGTGCATCGGGAGTGATATGCACGGCAATGCGGTGGCCGTGCCAGAGGGCGCGCAACTGCTCCAGCTGTTCCATGCCTTCGGTCGGCGCGGGTGCCAGTTGAGGGAACTCGCGCAGAAAACCGGCCTTGTAGCTATAGATGCCGATATGGCGCAGCGGTGTGAAACCTGTGTGACCGGCCTTGGGGGCTGCCGTCTGCCACCAGGCTTCATCGCCGTGGTCGCGCGAGAAAGGGATGGGCGCGCGGCTGAAATAGCTGGCCAGACCCTTGGCGTCACAGACAACCTTCACCACATTCGGGTTGCGGTAATCCGCCAGGCTGTGAATGGGATGGGCAGCCGTGCCCATGCTGGCTTCGGGGCGGGCCAGCAGCAGTTGCGCCACGGCCTCGATGAGCTGGGGGGCTATCAGCGGCTCGTCTCCCTGCACATTGACGACCACATCGTCGCCGGACAGGTCCAGTTGCGCACAGGCTTCGGCCAGACGGTCGCTGCCGCTGGGATGATCCTTGCGCGTCAGAATGGCCTGGACGCCATGCCGGGCGCAGGCCGCCACAATGCTTTCGTCGTCGGCCGCCACCACGCAGCGGGCTGCGCCGGCCAGAGCCGCGCGCTGGGCCACGCGCACCACCATGGGCAGGCCGGCAATATCGGCCAGCGGCTTGCCGGGCAGACGGGTCGAGGACAGGCGGGCCGGGATCAGTACCGTATAGCTCATGGCTTATTGCTTTTCTTCTTCCAGCTCGTCGTCGGACAGGGTGCGGGCTTCGTTTTCCAGCAGCACCGGGATGCCATCGCGCACGGGGTAGGCCAGACGCGCGCTGTGGCTGATCAGCTCCTGATGCTCGCGGTCAAAGCGCAGCGGGCCCTTGGTGACGGGGCAGACCAGCAGTTCGAGAAGTTTGGCGTCCATGGAATATTCCTGCAAAACGGGATGAGGGCGCCAGCAGGGGGCTGGCGCTGCAAAAAAGGGGTGATCAGCCGAGGCCGATCCATAGGCTCAATGATAGTCAGGCTGGCTTGCCATCGCGGCGAATATTGGCGTTGGCCTTGGCCAGCTGCGCGTCCAGCAGTTCCCAGAAGGCCTGCGGCAGCTGCAGCTGAAGGGGCACGGCCCAGGCTTCGGGATGTTTGCGCCAGAGCTTGACGGCGTCTTTTTCGGTGCAAATCAAGGGCTTGTCGTTTCCCAGCTTGCGCGAGAAGCTCTCGAAATCATAGTGATCGGGCAAGGCCTGGGTCGCTGCCGGAGTGATGCCCTGTCCAGCCAGCATGGCAAAAAAGGACTCGGGGCGTGCCACGGCGGCGACGGCCTCCGGGCTCTGATCAGCCAGACTGCGCAGCGGGATGCTCTGGCCATGGCCGTTGTAGGCGGTGTCGGCCAGGTTGCGTTGCAGCGCGAACGCGGGGGCCATGCCCAGCGGCCTGGGCGGCTGGCCGGCATGCAGCGTGGCCGTCACCGTGCGGGGCCAGGGCTCGCGCAACGGGCCTGCGGGCAGCAGAAAGCCGTTCCCGACGCCTTCATCATTGAAGACGCACAGCTCCACATCGCGTGCCAGGGCCAGATGTTGCAGGCCGTCATCGCTCACGATCACATCGACCTGCGGGTAGCGCTGGCGCAGCGCTTGCGCTGCCTCCAGGCGCCTGGAGGCGACAAAGACCGGCACGCCGGTGCTGCGCGCCAGCAGAGCGGGCTCGTCGCCGACTTCGCTGGCGGGGCTGTCCGGCAGGGCCTCTCGGCAATCCTGCCCGTTCTCGATCCTGCGGCCATAGCCGCGCGAGATGATGGCCGGTTGCCAGCCCCTGGCCTTGAGGTGGGCCACTACGGCCTGAGTCACGGGGGTCTTGCCCGCGCCGCCTGCAATCACATTGCCGACGACGATGACCGGCAGACCCGTGCTTTGCTGGCGGCTGCGCATGCGCCTGGCGTTCCAGGCCTGCAGCACTCCATAGAGTCGCGACAGCGGCCACAGCAGCCAGGCACCCGCTCCACGCTGGCGCCAGAGGGCGCGCAAGCCATGTTGCGAGGAGGATGCTTGGACGGTGTTTTGAGGCATAGGGGTTCGGATCATACGGGCGCGGCCGGGGTTCCCGCAGTCGGCGGGCCTGCGTGATGCGCAAATACCTGGGGCCCGATCCCGGGAGCTTGGGGTCAAAAGCTGCCAAACAGGCTGCCCAGCGCCACGATGACGGCAAGGGCAGCGACGGCTGGGACGATAGCCACCATGGCAATGTCCAGATAGGACTGGCGATGCGTGAGCCGGCAGATGCCCAGCAGGGTGATGACGGCGCCGTTGTGCGGCAAGGTGTCCAGCCCGCCCGTGGCGACGGCCGTGACGCGGTGTAGAAGCTGTGGCGACAGGCCTGCCGCCTCGCCCATCTGCAGCCAGGTGCTGCCCAGGGTCTGCAGGGCAATACTCATGCCGCCCGAGGCCGAGCCGGTGATGCCGGCCAGAACATTGATGGCAATCGACATCGAGATCAGCGGGTTGTCCGGGTAGATGTTGAGCACCGCGTCGCGTATCAGCGTGAAGCCTGCCAGCGAGGCGATGACCGCACCATAGCCGACCTGGGAGGCCGTGTTCAGCAGTGGCAGGGCCGAGGCGCTGGCGCCTTCGTCGAGCAGTTGCCGGAGCTGTGGCAGGCGGCTCCACCACAGGGCAACCAGCAGGCAGATTGCTGCGGTCAGGGCCGCCAGCACGGCCCAGATGCCGCGCAGCGCCTCGATGCTCGTGGCGCCGAAACGGGCTTCGGCCAGATAGCGCGTGTCCAGCCCTGGAAGCACATGCACCGATAAAAGGTAGTTCAGAGCGATCACCACGGCAACGGGCAGCAAGGCATTGAACAGCTCCAGACGGCTGGGGGTGGTCGTCTTGGCTGCCGGAGCCGATCCGTCTGCCGGCAGTTGCGCTTCCTCCCCGGTGGCAAAGCCCTCGCCCCTGGCGCGCGCCTGCGCGCTGCGCCAGTGCAGCCACCACAGGCCGAGCATCAGCATCACGGCTGCGGCGATCAGGCCCAGTCCTGGCGCTGCAAATGGCGTGGTTCCGAAATAAGGCATGGGAATCGCGTTCTGGATGGCCGGCGTGCCGGGCAGTGCCGTCATGGTGAAGGTAAAGGCTCCCAGCGCAATCGTGGCCGGCATGAGACGGCGCGGGATGTCGGCACGCCTGAAAAGCGCCTGGGCGATGGGATACACCGCAAAGGCCACGACAAACAAGGAAACACCGCCATAGGTGAGAACGGCACAGGCCAGCACCACGGCAAGCATGGCACGCCGCTCGCCCAGTGCAGCCGCAATGCCCTGGGCGATGATGTGGGCGGCCCCCGAGGCCTCCATCAGCCTGCCGAAGACCGCGCCCAGCAAGAACAGCGGAAAGTAGGCGATGACAAAGCCGCCAAGGCTGACCATGAAGATCTGGGTGTAGCTGGCCAGCATCAGCGCCGGTGCACCGAAGGCCACGGCCAGCAGGGCTGTCAGTGGTGCCAGCAGCAGCACGCTGACGCCGCGATAGGCCAGGGTGATGAGCAGACCAAGTGAAAGAACGATGCCCCAAATGCTGATCACATGCACCTCCCTAAGCCAAACGTGCAGTCATGGCGATCACGTCAAAAGCTGCGCAGCCTCTGCCGTCGTGGGCTGCGGCATCCGCCATCCTCGCAGGGGCTGATTCTGCCGTCCAGCCATGGCGTGCCTTGCTGCGGCGATGTCGGCCTAGTGCGCAGCCCCGTCGCGACAGGGGAAGACAGCGCCGGACCGGATCGCGCCGCTCACGTCTCGAAGGGACGGTTGCCCAGCGTTTCCACGACATGGTCCACAAAGCAGGTGATGCGCGCCGCCAGCGCGGTGTTTCGATAGTAGACCGCATTGACGGGCTGACCGATGTCCAGCGTCTGCTGGTCGAACAGCTGCACCAGATTTCCTTGCTCGCGGTCTGCGCGGGTCATGAAGTCCGACAGACAGACGATGCCCAGGCCGGCCAGCGCCATATGCCGCAGTGTCTCCCCGCTGGAGGAGGCAATGTCCGGGCGAATGTGCACGGCGTTGCCGTCAGCGCTGCGCAGCGGCCAGTCGTTGAGCGACTCGGGCTGGGTAAAGCCCAGCAGGCTGTGCTCGCTGAGCTGCGCCGCACTGGCGGGCATGCCGTGGCGCTCGAGGTAGGCCGGGCTGGCCAGCACGCGTATGCGGCTGATGCCCACAGGACGGGCATGCAGGGTGGAGTCCTTGAGCACGCCGATGCGAAATGCCACGTCGGTGCGCCTTTCTAGCAGGTCGATGATGCCTTCGCTGGAGTTCAGCTCCAGTTCCACCTCGGGGTAGCGTGTGCGAAACCCGGCAAGCAGCGGCACCAGCACATGGAGCATGAAGGGAGTGGCAGCATCGACACGCAGCCTTCCCGCCGGGCGCATGCGCCGCGCCGCCATCAGCTCTTCCGCTTCGTCGACCGATGCAAGAATGGCGCGGGCATGCTGCAAGAAAGTGGCACCTTCCTCGGTCAGCTCCAGGCGTCTTGTAGTGCGGCGCAACAGTGTGGTCTGCAGCTTGGCTTCGAGACGACCCAGCGTGCGGCTGGTGGCCGAAATCGTCAGGCCCAGCAGCTCCGAAGCGGCCGTGATGGACCCGGTGTCCACGACCGCCACAAAGGCCTGCAATTCGTCGAGCGTGGTCTTCATTGTTGAATCTGGTTCAATAAAACTTCGGGCTACCCAGCGTGATCTGCACATACTGACCGAGCCCGCTGCCCTGGGAGCGCGTCGGTGTTGCAGGTCCCACGGATCATCGGCGTATTGCCGCAAGCAGACCTCTGGAGCCGACGCCAGTGATTGCCAAAGGCCAGTGCAAGATTGGGGGGGGGCTATATTTGATTTTATTTCAAGAGTATTTGCGAGACAGACGACTTAATCCACGAAGGTGAACCGGGCAAACTTCGGGCATCGGGAAAGCCGTTCCAGACAGCCGGCGTGCCAGCTTCGGCCTGGCGGCTGCCTTCACATTCATCCAGGAGTGATTCCATGAGCCATATTCCTTCCTTCGGCGTCGGTACTTTTCGTCTCAGCGGTCAGGTCGTGACCGATTCCGTGCGCAATGCACTCGATCTGGGTTACCGGGCGGTCGACACGGCCCAGATCTACGGCAACGAAGCCGAAGTCGGTCGGGCGATTGCCGACAGCGGTGTGGCGCGCGGAGATCTGTTCGTGACCACCAAGATCTGGACGGACAACTACAGTCGCGCCAAACTGATCCCCAGCCTGCAGGACAGCCTCAAGAAGCTGCGTTGCGACTATGTGGACCTGACCCTGATCCACTGGCCCGCACCCGGCAACGGTGTGGAGCTGTCCGAGTACATGGAAGCCCTGGCCGAGGCCAAGGCCCGAGGCCTGACCCGTCGGATCGGTATCTCCAACTTCAATATTGCGCTCACCCGCCAGGCCATCGCGGTGGTGGGCCAGGGCGAGATTGCCACCAACCAGATCGAGCTGAGCCCCTATCTGCAAAGCCGCAAGCTGGCGGCCTTTCTTCAGGCGCAGGGTATCCAGGTCACCTCGTACATGACCCTGGCTTACGGAAAGGTGCTCAAGGATCCGGTGCTGGCGCAGATTGCGGCCAAGCATCAGGCCACGGTGGCGCAGGTGGCACTGGCCTGGGCGCTGCAACTGGGTTATGCGGTGATTCCTTCGTCCACCAAGCGTGAGAATCTGGCCAGCAATCTGCTGGCACTCGATCTGAAGCTGGATGTCGAGGACATGGCGCGCATCGCCTCGCTGGAGCGCAACGGCCGCGAAGTCAGTCCCGAGGGGCTGGCTCCTCAATGGGACTGAGATCGGCGCCGGCAGGCGGTTTCAACCCCGCTTGAGCTTGTGGCTCTCGCGAAGCAATCGGGCGAGGTCGTCGAGGCGATGCTTGCGCTTTTTCCTGAGCCAGCGTCGTGCGGTGTCCGCCTGATCCGGGGAGGCGATCAGGTGCGGGTTTTGCCACAGCAGGCTCTCGCTGACCGCCAGGTCATTCAGCTCGCCAAGCGGCTGCTGGATTTTCTGTAGCCGCTTGCGCAGGCGGCGATGGTCTGCGGGCAGCAGAGGCCCGAAAAGTTCCAGCAGATAGCGTGTCTTCTTGCCCGCTTTTCTGACAGCGTGAAAGGCTTGCAGCTCAGGTGTGCGGGCGGCGACCGCGCGCCTGATGCGTCGGCCCAGCTGGCGCCTGGATGTGGCAAGCCTTGTCTTGGCAAAAGCCTTCAGCCGAGGCTGGCGGGCATTGGTGTCCAGACTTGCCGAGGCCTGCTTCAGCACGTCTTCCAGGCGCGTCTGAAGGCGAGGGGGCGACAGCATGTCCTGAGCAGCCTGTATGGCCGCTTCGCGGGCAGCCATTAGGGCCGCCATTGCGGCGGCGCCGCATTTGTCGTGACGCCCGAGCAGCTCGATCAGAATGTCGTAATCGCGGGCCTTGCCTGCTGCGATGGCAATCGATTTCAGGCTGCTGCGTTGCCGGGCGTAGCCTTGTGCATCCAGCAGGGGCCGGTAGAGCCACCACAGCGTCATCAGGCTGCGCAATGTGATGCGCAACTGATGGATTCCCTCGACGGCAGGTACCCGGGCAAGGTCCCAGGCCTGTTCGACGGCCGAGTCGACCAGCGGGGATGCGAGAGCTGAAAACGCCGCTTTGGCGCCGGATCTGCCTTTGCCCATACGAACTCCAGAGGCCGTTGTCATGAGACTGCGACCAGCAGCGACTTGCAGGGCGGTGCTCAAGATAAGGGGCACACGCCGATGTCCGTCACAGTGTGCCACGATCCGCACCGCAGGCCACCCGCCACTGCTCCCGAATCCCGGCATGGGCGAGTGCGGGTCGACCTCGAGCCGGGCTCGATGCGCCTGAAGATCAGACGTCGCCCACGCGAGATGGGTGACGGCCGCAGGCCGGTCCTGGGCCGGTTTCGCACCGAGCTCTCCCGGCCTTGCACTGCCGGGCATTGCCCCAGTCCGTTCCGCCCATGGATTCGGCAATGGATGCAGGCTCCGCCGTGGGGCTGACGGCCCGGCCAGAAGAAAGCCGGGCCTGCAAGCTGGGCACAAGGCTGAAGTCAGTCGCCTGGGCTGAGTTCCCTGCAAGCCCTTGAAAAACCTGCTCGATTTCATCTCCGCTGCTTTGTCTGGCGGCCATTGTCGTACCGATGGATTTGGCAAGGCGTTTTGCACCGATGTCCATGGGCGCTTCATCGTCCGGGGACAAGCACCATGCGCCGGCCGATGCTTCGTCGCCGCTGTCGGCGGCAATGTCGACGATCTCGGCATTGCGCCGTGAAAATCCATCTGCGTGGTGCCCGCGAATCTTTCATGTGGCCTGGTGCGGTCGCAACCGCTCCGGCCTGTCCGTGCAAGCGCGGTGCCGGTGTTGCTGTGCAGTGGCGATTGCCGAATACCTTCAGGAATGCCTTGTAGCCAGGTACGCAGAGGAGGGATAAGCTTGCCGCCTCTATCCCAGGAGGCTCGCATGCCACAGACCATTCGACTGCACCGTGTGATCAAATCACCGCCCGAACGCATCTATCGGGCCTTCACGACCCCCGAGGCCATGGTCAAGTGGCTGCCTCCGCATGGTTTCGCGGCGCAGGTGCATGAGTTTGACGCGCGTGTGGGCGGCCGCTATCGCATGAGCTTCATCAATTTTTCCACCGGCAGCAAGAGCAGCTTTGGCGGTGAGTTTCTGGAACTGGTGCCGGGCCAGCGCATTCGCCATACCGATCGCTTCGAGGATCCCAATCTGCCGGGCGAGATGGTTACCACCGTGGAACTGAAAGCGGTTTTTTGCGGCACCGAGCTGCATGTGGTGCAGGAAGGTGTTCCCGACATGATTCCCGCGCCGGCATGCCATCTGGGCTGGCAGGAGTCGCTGCAATTGCTGGCTCTCCTGGTGGAGCCTGACATCCCTGACGGAGCGTGAGAGCGGCGTAGGGACTGCACGGCTGGCGCGATGGGCGGTGCTTGGAGGCAGGATGGAGAGCCAAGCGTCTGGCTTCGCTGCGACAAGCAGCTGCGCTGCATGCGGACTCTGGTTGGGTTGGCGATCTCTGTCTGGTGCCACCGCGCTTGGCCCCCGATGCCTGCCGCGTCAGGCGGCCGAGTGTGCCAGGGACGGCCGGTCGGGTACACAGTCGATCGTCACGGGGCGATCATCGCCTTGCATGCCCCTATGTGCCGGTCGCAGATATTGCCAAGCAGCCGCTGCTTGTGACATTGCTTCAAGAGGCCTCGCCCCAAGCAGCCAGACGCAGACGTGACAGCGGGATGGGCCCGGTTCCTTCGCATGCATGGGGCGTCCGTCTGCACCGTTCCAGGAGGCTGCCCGTGCACTTCGGGTGACCATGGCGCGGTCTTCGCATCTGAGGGCAGTGCACAAGCCATCGACCGGCGGCCGCTCTCTTGCCCAGACGCCGAGATTCCTTCAAAAAGGCGGATCACGGGCTTGCCACAGGTTGCGCCAGGCCCGTGCACGCCAGCGGCCTCTGTATGCGGCAACCGGCCGCAGCCCAGCAGGCTGATCCCGTCGAGCCGGAGTCCCTGGTTTCTGAACTAGAGACCGAGATCCGACAGACCGGGATGGTCATCGGGACGGCGCCCAAGCGGCCAGTGGAACTTCCGCTCCGATTCCTTGATAGGCATGTCATTGATGCATGCGTAGCGACGGCACATCAGTCCGTCGGCCTCGAATTCCCAATTCTCGTTTCCATACGAACGGAACCAATGGCCCGAATCGTCGTGCCACTCGTAGGCATACCGGACGGCGATTCGGTTGCCCTCATGCAGCCAAAGCTCTTTGATGAGTCTGTAGTCAAGCTCCTTGCTCCATTTCCTCTCGAGGAAGGCTTGTGCCTCAGCTCGGCCGTTGGCGAATTCGGCGCGATTGCGCCATTGCGTGTCGGCGGTATATGCCATCGCGACCCTGGCGGCATCGCGGGTGTTCCAGCCGTCTTCGGCCAAACGGACTTTTTGAATGGCCGTTTCGAGTGTGAATGGGGGCAGGGGGGGACGAATTTCCATGATATGACCTCGCTGAAGAGATGTAGAACGATCTGTCTACATGCTCGATGCTAGCGAGTGTAGAACGATCTGTCTACAATGACCTCATGAAATTGTTTGAGCCACCTTATGACTCGCTGCCTCCCCGGGAGCGCATCCTGTTCGCTGCCCACGCTCTCTTCTACAGAGAGGGCATCAGGGCGACGGGCGTTGACAAGATCATTGAGCAGTCATCGGTCAGCAAAGTCACTTTCTACCGGCAATACGCCAGCAAGGATGAGCTGATTCGTGCGTATCTCGATTACAGGCATGGGAAGTGGATCTCCTGGTTCCGGACAAGCTTGCTGGAAGCCGCAAGCGATGGCTTGACCGCGGCGGATGCCCTCGAAGCCGCTCTGAGGGCCTGGTTCAGCAGCCCGGATTTTCGGGGCTGTGCCTTTCTCAATGCCGCAGCGGAGCTGGGTGCATCGGACCCTGAAATCCTGGCAGTCGTACGCCGGCACAAGCAAGAAATGTCTTCGGTGTTGGACAGCCTGCCCGAGATCGCTGCGGTGTCTGCCGGACCCGCACTGTCTCTGGTGATCGATGGCGCTATCGTCCATGTCCAGATGGGCCAGGCAGTGGATGACGTGATGGGGTGCTTCAAAGCGTCTGTTGAAAGGATCCTGCGCGGTTGAGGTCGTCCTGCGGTGAGTCCAGTTCCGCAGGAATGCGACTTGAATCGGCTGGCACTCAATCGGCAGGAGACCGAGGGCCGAGTGGGCATGGTTCCCTGTTCGACCATCCATGCCGGTGCAGGCGCCTGACGGAGAGGGTGTATTGCGCTTGCCGTCCGATGATGTCCAGGGCGCATGGAAAACAAGGCGTGGATGGGCTCTCGTGCGAACCTGGGAGGCGCCTCCGATCACGAGCGATCCGTCTTGCCCAGGAATCCAGGCAGTGACTGGCTTCCGAGAAATATCCCGGCCCGGCTCCGGCTTCCACGCCTTGGCTGTGCGTGCTCCGCAGGAGCCGACAGAGACCGATGACCGTGCAGATCCACGCAATCATTGGTTGCTTATGGGCTCGTCAAGTTACATCTGTCGGGTCAACTTCCCTGGAGCCCACTCGTTAAAGTGACTAAGCATGGCAGGTGCCATCGCCCAGAAAGTCACTTGATGAACTACGCGTCTCTCACGCTGTTTGCGGCTCTTGCGCTGGCCTCGGTGCCAGGTCATGCAGAGGTCTATGTGGGCATCGGCTATGGTGCTCCAGCCCCTTATGTGACGGCTCCTTCCCCGTCGTACTACTACGCGGCACCGCCCGTCCCATATGCCCCGCCTGCAGTTCAGTACCTGCCGCGTCCCGTCTATGCTCCTCGCCCGGTGATCGTAGCCCCCCCGCCAGAAGCTGTGCCTGATTGGCGCTGGCGCGAGGATGGCCGACGCTGGAATCGATGGCAGCGACACCACCATCATCGCGACTGGCGTGAGGACGACGATGACTGACCTGTTGCCAGACCTTGTCACTGGAGTCGAGAGTGATTGCGGATCTGAGGAGCTGGCGGGGTGTGCGGATCTGGCGTAATTTGCCGCTCCAGGCAGCCCCCGTTCAGCGTCTTTCGTATTTCAAACTCGTTGGCTCGGTGCCATGCTGTTTGCATGGATACCCCTGAGCTTTCTGGACGTTTCGCTGTGGTGGCCGGTCCTCGGACTGCTGCGGCTCGACCGCGGTTGCCAGGCGCTGCATGTCACCAGCGAGGCCATGATTGTTCAGAGCTCGGCGCAGCGACCTGGCCGGCTGGTCGCTTGGTACATGCTGTTCTACGCGATAGGCAGCGGTCGGGTGCCGTCGCTTCTACCGCCGTCTGTGCACGAGGCGGCTGGACAGGCCTGTGCATCTTGGGCGCCTGCGTCAGCCTGCTGGGGTCCACGCGTTGGGCTGCGGGTGCGCAACGTGCCGACATCTGCGGCACCTGTGTGCGGGCCTGAAACCACTTGACCCGGTTCTCGAGTGCCATTCATTCATTGCGTCCTGGCATCGAGGGGGGCCGCGAGCTCTTCACTCCAAGGGGTGCATGCTTCATGCCGGTGGTGGGAACTGCGCTCCTGAGCCAGGAGGTCTGGAACGGGGAAGTGGTTGTTCCAACCGCAGACGCAAAAAAGCCCGCTGTGAAGCGGGCTGTCTTGTTTGCAAGCTCTGGTTTTGCTTGCGATGTTTGGTAGGCGCGATTGGACTCGAACCAACGACCCCCACCATGTCAAGGTGGTGCTCTAACCAGCTGAGCTACGCGCCTGTCGTCGATGGGTTGAATTCTAGCAGCGGAAAAATGCTGGTTTGGGCAAAGTCGCGACTTTTTTGCGCCCGAGCCCATTTTTTTCTCATTCCGGGACCCGGTCAAGGCTTGGCTGGACGCTGCCGATTCACCACTAAACTTTGATGTGTTTTTCATCCACAGAATCGGCAACCCCATGACAAAAGCACAAGCAGGCATCCTGGCGTCTCTTCCTGACCAGGGGCGCTATGTTTTTTTTACCCTGGCAGGCGCAGGTAAGGATTTGCAGGACAGCCTGAAAAAGTTGCAGGCGGATGTCGACGGCCTGCAGGTGGTGGCGGGTCTGGGCCAGCAGGTGTTGCAGCAGCTGGACAGAAAGTTGCCGCTGATGCGCGAATTTCCTTCGCTCAAGGGGCCGGAGTTCGAAGCGCCAAGCACACCTTATGCGCTGTGTCTGTGGCTGCGCGGCGACCAGCGAGGTGAACTGATCGCCTTGACGGCCAGGCTGGCCACCTTGCTGGCCCCGGCCTTCAAGCTCGATCATGCAGTCGATGCCTTCGTGCACCAGCGCTCGGACAATGGCCGTGGTCGCGACCTGACCGGCTATGAAGATGGCACTGAAAACCCCGAGGACGATGACGCCGTGGCTGCCGGCATTGCCGCAGAGCAGGGGGCTGGGCTGGATGGTTGCAGCTACTGGGCCTTGCAGCAGTGGGAGCACGACTTTTCGGCCTTCGGCAGCATGGGCTCCATTCAGCAGGACCATGCCGTGGGACGCCGGCGCAGCGACAACGAGGAGCTGGACGATGCCCCGGAGTCGGCCCATGTCAAGCGCACGGCACAGGAGAGCTTTGAGCCGGAGGCCTTTGTGGTGCGCCGCTCCATGCCGTGGTGGAGCGTCAGTCCGCAGGGCGCCGATCGCAGCGGATTGATGTTCTCTGCCTTTGGTTGCCGCTTTGACGCCTTCGAGGCACAGATGCGCCGCATGCTGGGCATGGATGACGGCATCAGCGACGGGCTGTTCCGTTTTTCCAGACCGCTGACGGGCTGCTATTTCTGGTGTCCTCCAGTGTCCGGCGGCAAGCTGGATCTGAGGGCACTGGGTCTGCAGGCCTGAGGAGGGACGCGCGGGCAAAGAAAAACGGGCCAGGTGGCCCGTTTTCTCATGATCGTCAAGCCGCCAGAGGATGGCGCCTTGCGTGCCTAGTTGGCCTTGGCTGAGCCGGCAGAGGATTGGGTCGCAAACGTGATCTGGGAGAGTCCGGCGTGGCGGGCGGCCTCCATGACCGTCACCACCGACTGGTGCGGGGAGTTGGCATCGGCGCTGATGATGACCACGCTGTCGCGGCCTGCTGTCGCCGCGCCGGAGAGGGCGGCAGCGACAGAGGAGACGCTGCGATCGTCCAGGCCTTGCTTGTTGACGGAGTAACGGCCGTCGGCAGAGACGCCGACGATGATTTCCTTCGGGCGATCGCGTTGTTGCTCAGCATCTGCGACCGGCAGGGTCAGTTGCAGCTCGGTGAACTTGCTGTAGGTGGTGGAGAGCATCAAAAAGATCAGCACCACCAGCAGTACGTCGATGAAGGCAATCAGATTGATCTCGGGCTCATCGCGGTGACGAGGACGGAAGTTCATGATGGAGGCGTTTCTCTTCTTACTGGGCAGGCTTGAGGCGGCCCAGATGGCGCACGAACTGCTCGGATGCCAGCTCCATGCCCAGCAGGTAGCCATCCACCCGGGCGCGGAAGTAGCGCCAGAAGATCAAGGACGGGATGGCCACCATCAGGCCGAACGCCGTGTTGTAGAGCGCGATCGAGATGCCATGGGCGAGCTGGGCGGGGTTCCCGCCGCCGGAGCTGGCACCGGGCTGGGAGCCGAAAATCTCGATCATGCCGATCACCGTGCCCAGCAGGCCCAGCAGCGGCGCTGCAGAAGCGATGGTGGCCAGGGCGCTCAGATACTTTTCCAGCTTGTGGGCGGCGGCACGTCCTGCGCCTTCCATGGCCGAGCGCAGCTCTTCCTCGCTGCTTTCGGGATGTGCCTGGCGGGTGCGAAGGCCGGTGGCCAGCACCTCACCCAGTACCGAGCTTTGCGCCAGTTGCTGGGTGGTTTCCGCACTGGGCAGGTTCTTGGAGGAGACCGAAATCGCTTCATTGAGCAGGTTGGCCGGCGCGACCTTGCTGGCTTTCAGCGAGGCGAAGCGCTCAAAAATCAGGGCCAGAGCCAGAATCGAGCAGGCAATCAAAGGCCAGATAGGCCATCCTGCGGCTTGTATGATCGACAGCAACGTTGCTCTCCCTCGTCGTTCTGAAATTGCAGCGGGAGATTATCACCCACTGTCGTGCCGTTTCGACCCGTTTTTGCGTGCCGGACACGCCGGCTTGCGTCAGCGCAGCAAGATCGTCATGCGACGCCTGGAGCGACGGCCGCTGGCGCATTCGACAGGAGTACGCAGAACGTGCGTTTCTTTGCGAATGCTTTCGCGTATAGCACAGAAATCTGTGGATAACTTTGTGATCTAGTTGCTGTGCCATCAGAGTGTTTGCGTTGTCGTGAAGGCTTGTTACGAGTTTGACAGCTGCATGAATACCAATAAATTGTTTTAAATCAATGAGATGGGTTTTCTTTTGAAGGTGATTTTTAGAGTTTTTCCTGCTTTGTCGTCGACAAGGCTGGATGCCGACATCTGTGGAGAATCCAGCCCGTGCAAGACCTCGCTGACACCGCATGAATTCAATGTTTGAACGACCAAACCCAGCAGCCATGCAGCATGTGTGGGAAGTTGGCGCGCTATGCCACGCCATTAGCGATGCCTTGCAGGCGCGCTTCAATCCGGTCGCGGTGCGCGGCGAACTCAGCGGCTTTTCGCGCGCAGCCAGCGGACATTGCTACTTCAACCTCAAGGACGCGAGCGGTCAGATTCGCTGTGCCATGTTCCGTCGTGCTGCCGAGCAGGTGGGATTCTCGCCGCGGGATGGCGAGCTGGTCGAGGTCAGAGGGCGCCTGGGCGTCTACGAGCAGCGCGGTGATCTGCAACTGGTGGTGGAGAGCATGCAGAAAGCCGGGCAGGGGGCCTTGTTCGAGCAGTTTTTGCGCCTCAAGGCCCAGCTGGAGTCCGAGGGACTGTTCGACGCTGGGCGCAAGAGGCCGCTGCCGCCCTTGCCGCGCGGCATCGGCCTGGTCACGTCCCTGGGAGCGGCAGCCTTGCACGATGTGGTGACGGCGCTGCGCCGTCGCGTGCCGCATATTCCGGTGGTGATCGTTCCTGCACTGGTGCAAGGCGCGCAGGCGCCGCAGTCACTGGTGCAGGCATTGTCAAAGCTGTATCGGCTGGCACAAGACGGGCAAGGCCCAAGCGGCAATCTGACTGCTGACTCCGCACGGCAGCCGCTGATTGACACCATCTTGCTGGTGCGCGGTGGCGGCTCGCTGGAAGACCTCTGGGCCTTCAACGATGAACAGCTGGCGCGCACCATTGTGCAAAGCCCGGTGCCGCTGATCAGTGGCGTGGGCCATGAGACTGATTTCACCATTGCCGACTTCTGCGCCGATCTGCGCGCGCCCACGCCCACGGCAGCGGCCGAGCTGGTGGCCCAGCCGCGCGAGGTCTGGCTGGGCGCGTTGGGCCTGATGGGAGACCGTCTGGACAACGCCGTGCAGCGGGTGATGGATCGCCAGGCCCAGCGCCTGGACATCGCGGCCCAGCGCTTGGGCCGGCCCAGCGAGCAGCTGACACGCAATCAGTTGCAGCTCAGCCGACAAGCGCAGCGTCTGCGCCATGCAATGCTACTTAAATTGCAGCATTTTTCGCAGATGCATCAAGCGTTCCAGGCTAATTTGCCGGCAATTCTTCGGCGCAGTCTCGATCAGCAAAAGCACACGCTTGATCGCATTGACCTGCGCCTGCAGTTGCTGGATCCCCGGCTGGTGCTGCAGCGTGGCTACGCCTTGCTGACGGACGAGCAGGGCAGGCCCGTGACCCAGGTCAGGCAGGCTGAGCCGGGAGCGGCGCTGAAGGCCCAGCTGTCGGACGGTGCGGTGGATGTGGTGGTCACTCAGCCGCGTCTGCTTTAGGGCTCGACAGCCACTAGCCGGCTGCAAATCACCTGCGCGCTCTCAGGGTTCTGCATCAGAACTCTTTTGCCGCCGGCGCAGGCAATCCTGCAGGGGCCAGATTTCATGGGCTGCAGGCCGTGAGCGTCTGCTCGTGCTGGCGTGCGCAATAGTCCTGATGAATGGCGCGCAGCCCCTCAGTTCTTTCTACAATGGTCCGGTTAGTGCAATACTTGACGGCTGCAGTACAGCAATGTACCTGCCGCCCAGGGCCGCACAACGGTCACCGCTCAGGCGCCATGGCACTGGACGGCCCCAAAAATTTCAACCACGAGGAAAACCATCATGGAACGCACTCTGCCCCCCCTTCCATACGCTATCGATGCACTGGCTCCGTTCGGCTACAGCCAGGAAACGCTGGAATTCCACCATGGCAAGCACCATAACGCCTATGTGGTGAACCTGAACAACCTGCAAAAGGGTACCGAATTCGAAAACATGGATCTGGAAGAAGTCGTCAAGAAGTCTTCCGGCGGCATCTACAACAACGCTGCCCAGATCTGGAACCACACCTTCTTCTGGAACTGCATGACCCCCAACGGCGGTGCAGAACCCACCGGCGCTCTGGCCGCTGCCATCAACAAGAAGTGGGGCTCCTACGCCGAGTTCAAGAAGGCTTTTGTGGCCTCCGCAGTCGGCAACTTCGGTTCCGGCTGGACCTGGCTGGTGAAGAAGGCCGACGGTTCCGTGGACATCGTCAACATGGGCGCTGCCGGCACTCCCCTGACCACCGCCGACAAGGCGCTGCTGACGGTGGACGTGTGGGAACACGCTTACTACATCGACTACCGCAACCTGCGTCCCAAGTTTGTCGAGACCTTCCTGGAAAAGCTGGTGAACTGGAAGTTCGCGGAAGCCAACTTCGCGTGATGCCGCGCAACTGCAGTCGTTGACCGCAGACTATCCGCATTGAAATGGGTCCACGATATTGCGATCGTGGACCCATTGCTTTTTGGCAGCGGCGCACCGGGGGCGGATCGTGCCCGGTCATGCCGAGCCGCCGCCCGCAGGCAGATCGAGTCTGCGCAGCCGGGCTTCATGCAAGCTCGTCCAGCGGGCCGTTCAAGAACTCCTCTCTGTCGGCGTCGATGGAGTCGGCAGCCGCCTGCAGATAAGCGCCGAAGCTGGGCGCTATCCATTCGATCTGGTCAGGGTCGTGCACATAGGCAATGATCTGTCCATACTGGCCTTCAGGGCCCGGATGTCGATCGACCAGCAGCACGATATCACCGTAGAAGCTGGCAAATGGTTGCCAGCCGGTCTCCCACCAGCGCCCGCTCAGGCGTGGGTCCTGCGACGCAGGACCGGCCAGATCCCACATGCGCTGGGCCCGTTCTTCCATGCCCAGTGCCTGGGCCTCGGCCCGTGCCGGCGTGAGAAGGTCCAGCCCGTCCACAAAGCCCGGCCGCTGGAACAAGGGCTGGGTGCTGTCGGATGTGCTGCCCGCCGTCAGACGCCACAGGGCCGCGAGATCGGGATCGAGCGGCCCGAGCTTTGCCGCCAGAGTGGCCAGCTCTTGCTCGCCCGCCGGAGGCATCGGATCGAAGGTCAGCTGGAACGCGGCATACACGGTCTTCAGATGCGCAAGATATTCAGCAGGTTTCACGGGGATTGGGCCCTTTGTCAGAGATGGACGGATTGGAACACGACGGGCTTCTGGTCTGGCTTGAGGGAGAGGGCCTTGGCCATTCCTGGGCGACCGATGTGCGCAGCAATCGGTGACCGAATGCGATTGTGTAGACCGTGCAACGGGTCGGCTTCAGGAGGGGACATCTGTCAAGGAACATGTCCGCCCGGAATGGGGCGGTTCCGACGATGCCGATTGATTCCGCCGGCGAGGCCTTGCAGCAATTGCCGTGGACGCAGCAACGCATTGACCGGCATTGCGTGAGTCGATTGCATGGAGGCTGGAGGTCGCATGGCGTTCCCGGTGCCGGATTCAAGACAGCCCGGCGGCATGCATGCGGCTTATCCCGGCTTGCCGGGGTGTCCGGCCCTGTGCAGGAGAGCTCAGCGAATCCGGTTTGAGGCGGCTCGCTCCGGTCCTTGGGAGGCCCGCCGCAGGCGTCATTCCGAGGCGCCGGCCGGACTTTCGAGCCGGATCGCGCCCGACGAGCCTCGGTGGCCAGTCGCGTTTCGGATTCATCGGTAGAAGCTGGACGGTGGCGTCTTGAAGTGGCGCCTGAACATCGCAGCAAAGGCGCTGGGGCTGGCGTAGCCGCAGTCCAGCGCCACATCGATGAGCCTGTCGCCCTCGGCGATCCGGCGCAAGGCATGCAGCAAGCGTGCCTGCTCACGCCACTGCGCGAAAGTCATGCCGGTTTCCTTGATAAAAAGCCGGTGCAGTGTTCGCTCCGCCACGCCGATGGACTGTGCCCAGTCGGCGGCACTGGATGTGTCCGAGGGGCGTCTGGACAAGGCTTCGCATATCGAGCATATCCGCGTGTCGACCGGCATGGGCAGGTGCAGCGGCAGGGTGCTGGAGACTCGAAGTTCGCAGACCAGCAAGTCCAGCAGCAAGGCTTCTCGGCCTTCGACCAGCCCGGTCGGTGCAATCCTGACCGCTTCGACCAGCAGTTCGCGCAATAACGGCGATACATTGATGACGCAACTTTCGGCGGGCAGGTTTGCAATCTTTGTCTCGTCGATGTAGGCGGTGCGCATCAGCACATCGCCGGACATGGTCACATTGTGTCGCAGCCCCGCGAGCATCCACAGAGCCCGGTTGGGTGGGACCACCCATGAGCCGATGTCCGAGTGCACCTCCATCACACCGTCGGTGGCATAGAGCAACTGTCCCTTCGGGTGTGAATGCCATCCGGTGGAACTTCCCGTCGGCCAGGCGTTCTCCATGACCACCAATGGGCGGGGCAGACTGTCGAAGTGCTTGTGCTTGTCTGATGGATGGGCGTGCATGGCAGAAACTCTACAGAAGTTGGCAGTTCAGCGTGCGACTGCCGCTCTGCTCCTCGGTACGCTTCAGTGCGGGCCCTAGCCTTGATCATCCTCAAGGCCTGGAAGCCCGACTCCAAGTCGTCCATCGTGCCTGCCGAACGTCTCGTTCGCAGGCTTGCACCTGCTCTACAAGCCTTTCCATGTCTGCGAAATCTGCAACGCTCGACGCGCCTGCCGCGTCATCTTCCGGATCTGCGGCGGAGCCAAAGCCTCACGGCTTTTTGCTGCCCATCGTTGGAGGCGCGGCCTTTGCCCACCTGCTCAATGACCTGATCCAGGCCATGTTGCCGTCGATCTATCCTCTGCTCAAGTCGAATTTCTCGCTCAGCTTCGGGCAGATCGGCATCATCGCCCTTGTTTATCAGGTCACGGCCTCCCTGCTGCAACCCTGGATCGGGATGTACACCGACAAGCATCCCAAGCCATACCTGCTGCCTTCAGGCATGGTGATGACCCTGATCGGCATAGGACTGATCGCGGCGGCCAATTCCTTTCCGATGCTGTTGATCGCGTCGGCCGTCATCGGAGTCGGCTCTGCCACTTTCCACCCCGAAGCATCGCGCATAGCACGTCTGGCGTCGGGTGGCCGCTTCGGCACGGCGCAGTCCACGTTCCAGGTCGGCGGCAACACCGGAAGCGCCATCGGGCCGCTTCTCACTGCCGCCGTCGTCATACCCCTTGGCCAGGGTGGCGTAGCCTGGTTCACGCTGGTGGCGCTGGTCGCCATTCTTGTGCTGTATCGCCTCACGATATGGGTTCAGGACCATGGACAGGCCAAGGCCAGGAGCCTGGCCCGGACTCATGGAGCAGGCCTCAGCCGCGCCCAAGTGATCCAGGCCGTGATCGTCATCTGCATTCTGATGTTTGCGAAATTTGTCTATATCGCATCGTTCACGAACTACTTCACCTTCTACCTGATCGAGCGCTTCAACCTCAGCGTGCAGAACAGCCAGATGTTTCTTTTCATGTTCCTTGCTGCCGTCGCCGCAGGAACCTTCGCGGGCGGACCGGTGGGGGATTGCATCGGGAGAAAGGCCGTCATCTGGATTTCCTTTCTCGGCGTGGCACCGTTCGCTCTTGCGCTTCCCTACGCCAACCTGTTCTGGACGGCGGTGCTGGCCATCGCCGTGGGGCTGGTGATGTCATCGGCATTTGCCGCACTCGTTGTCTATGCGCAGGAGGCTGTTCCCGGGCGCGTGGGACTGGTTTCCGGCCTGATGTTCGGTCTGATGTTCGGCATTGGAGGCATTGGCGCCGCCGGCCTTGGCGAACTGGCCGACATGAAAGGCATCGTCTGGGTTTACGGAGTCACATCGTTCCTGCCGATGCTGGGGCTGGCCACCGCCTTTCTCCCCCGCACGCACCACAAGGCTTGATTTGCTTGGCTCGTGCAATCGCTTCCGTGTCTTTCCTGGGTCGTTGCCTGCCGAGACATGGTTTCACGGTTGCACGCAATGCCGGCTCGCCGACTACATCCCTGCGCACGCAGGCAGAGTCAGGGGAGGTCACGATTGCGAAGGAACCGTCCCGCAGCTGTCGGTCACCAACCTCGGGCTGCTTGCACAGGAGTGGCCCAGCCATCGAACCGGAAGCCGTCGCCACCTTCCGGGCCATTGTGCCGATCAAGTCCGGCGCGGGCAGGCCTGGGCATGCGTCTGGTTGCAGTTCACCACAGACCCTGTCGCAGAGTCTCGCTCGACTCCCGTTGCCCGATTCTGAGCTGTGAGCCCAGAGCTCCAGGCTGAATGCGAGGCTCTGCGGACCGGTCTGTCATACTGCAGCGTTGTTGCATGGTTCCCGACAGGCCCATTGGGCAGGAGTGAAGATATGTCCTATATCGATGGTTTCGTGATCGCCGTCCCCACCGCCCACAAGGAAAAATTCATCGAGCATGCGCGCAAGCTCGATCCGATATTTATCGAACTGGGCGCAATCCGCGTGATGGAGTGCTGGGGCGATGATGTCCCCGATGGCAAGGTCACGGACTTCCGGCGCTCGGTACAGGCTACGGCCGAAGAGACGGTGGCTTTTTCCTGGGTGGAATGGCCGGACAAGGCCACGCGCGATGCAGCCATGAAGAAAATGATGGAAGACCCGCGCATGGACCCGTCCGCTCCCGGCAACCCGCCCATGCCCTTCGACGGCAAGCGCATGATCTTCGGAGGCTTTGAGCGGGTCGTCGAAGTGAAGGCCTGAGGCCTGCGCTGCGGCCTTGCCGCGCTGGGATGTTTTTGCATCCAGTGCGAGATCCGAGCCAGCTCTCTGTGCCTGAGCTCAGACCCGGCGCTGGTGAGTGATGAAGAGCTTGAGCCGCCGGTATCCCAGCACCATGCCCGTCAGTGCCAGGGCCAGCGCACCAATGCTCAGCACCACGAGAACGGCATCACGCGGCCAGCCCTGGCGCAGCATCCAGGGCAGATCCCAGCTGTGCAGGAAATTGAACAGCCAGCGGCCTGCGCGCTGTCTTCGCTCCAGGCTCAGCACCACATCGCCTGTGCCCGGGCTGAGGTAGACAAGCGTGCGGCCCGGATCGTCGAACTGCAGCCTGAGCACGGGCAGATCGCGGGCTGTCCCCGAATACATCGAGGCTTCACCCCGGCGGTAGTAGTAGGCGTCGTATTCGTTCAACCAGGCGGTGGAGCGTATGGCAAAGGGCAGCAGCCTCTGCGCTGCCTGCTCCAGCAGAGACTGCTCAAGCGCGCGCTCCACCTGGGGAGCCACAGCATTTGCGGGCAGCACGCGGGTGTCACCCGCTCCGTCAAAGGCCAGCAGATAAGGCTGCCCGTTCAGCCATTTCCATTCGACCTCGCGCGTGTCAAAGCCCTGGGCATCGAGCAGTGTCAGTGCTTGGTGCGTGGAGAGTCCAAAGCTCGTGGCACCAGGGACTGCATGCTGGTAGGCGCGCAGGTCGGGACGGGTTCCTTGCGGGCTGAAGAGTCCCAGTGGATTCATGGACATCAGGCCGCTGAAAATCCAGCTGATCATCACCGCCCCGAAGACGAGGCCCGTGATGTGGTGCCAGCGCATCTGGAACTCCCGATAAGGAGTCTTGGAACCCGATTTGTAGCGGCCTGTGAAGCGCCATCGCCAGAGGCCCACAAAGGTGCCGGCGATGGCAGACAAGGTGCCCAAAGCGGAGAGGCCGATGACCAGCCAGCTCCATACGGGATCCCTGGAGCCGTCGCGGAACATGTACACCCAGTGGAGCCAAGCCCCCACGTAGTTCCAGTAGCGTTGATGGCGTGGGGCATCCATGACCACCTCACCGGTGCTTGAGGAGATGTACAGCAGGCTCGACGCGGAATCATCCATCTGGACCTTGATGAGAGGCCTGTGGGGATTCAGCTGGGCCGAGTGCGTCCAGCGGTCATCCCGGGTTCGTCCTTGCAGAACGGCATTCGCTCCAGGCACGAATGCTCGGGCGCTTCGCAGGACTGTTGCGTCATCGGGCGGGGGAACAGCAACTCCCGTGGTGGCATCAACGACCCGCAGCGTCCCGTCTGTCTGCCTGAGCCGATAGCTGGGGCGGCCTGCAATCGTGGTGAGTGTGATCTGCTGCACCTCTTCGGGAGTTGGGCTGTGCTTCAGTGCAGCCTCGACCGGAAGGCAGCACTGACCGGTGCTCAGGGAGGGCAGTGCGCGCAGGTGTTCTGTCGGCAGCAGCTTGGGGTAGCCGACAAAGAGCATGACCACACCGCTGAAGACCCATAGGGACATCGGCACACACGCAGCCACGGCTGTCCAGCGGTGCACCAGGAATACCAGCCGTTTGGCATGGGCGGAAGTCCACATCAGCGGCCCGATCAGAAACGATGGTTCAACGTCAGCTCGACATGTCGTCCCTCCCCGACAAACCACTGGGTATTGGTGTAGTAGGAGGTCGTGAAGTACGGCTTGTCGAAGAGGTTGAAGGTGCGCAGTGTGAGCGTGGTGGCCTTGCTCGCCTTCCATTGCAGCGCCAGGTCAGCGGTGGTGTATGCCGGCAGCTTCAAGGTGTTTGCGTTGTCTGCATAGCGCTTGCCCACATGGCGCAGACCGCCGGACAGCGTCCAGTCAGGCACGGGCTTCCAGCTGGCCCAGACATTGGCAACCCGTTCCGGTACGTCCGTCGGCACATTGCCATTGCGCGAGACCGTAACGCCGCCTGCAGGCTCGCTGAAATCGTCATAGCGCGCCTTGAGCAGGGCGATGTTGGCGTCGATCTGCAGGGCTTTGGTCAGCTGCACCGACAGCGTGCCTTCGATCCCCCTGGACGAGCGCTTGCCGACCTGTACACGCAATGCCGGGTTGGCGGGATCTCGCGTCAGCAGACGGTTCTTGGTGATGGAATATGCGGCAAGCGTCCAGTCTCCCTTTCCCTCCCAGAAGGATTGCTTGATGCCGACCTCCAACTGCTTGCCGGTGGATGCATCAAAGGCGGAATTGGCGGTGGACAGCAGCAGCAGGCCGCTCACCGGATCGGCGGCCCTGGACGCCTGTGCATAGAGCGAGAGATCGGGGTTGAGCTTGTGGACAGCGCCGAGACGCCAGCCGGTATTGGCATAGCTGCGCTTGAAGGCCTGATTGCCGGCGACCAGATCCTGGCGCGAGAGCCGAGCGTGGTCGAAGCGCAGACCGGCCACGACAGACCAGCGATCGCTGAGCTCCAGCCGGTCTTCCGCGAACCACGCATATTGCTCGGCCTTGTTTTGGTAGCGGGCGATGAAAGGGATGGCGCTGTAGTAGTTGCCAGGGTCCGGGTTGTAGGGATCCACGGACCCGGAGCTGCCCGTGTAAGTGTTGTTGGTGTGCCGAAACGATGCCCGATTGACGTCGAACCCCAAGGAGAGCTGGTTTGCGCGTCCGAACAGACTGCCGCTGAAGCTCACGTCCGTCGTGTTGCCCGTCTGGGTCTGGTCGTGACCGATTTCCGTATTGTCCGAGCGGTCGATCAGTCCCGTGGCTGTGTTGTATCGATAGGATTCGGCATTGCGCCAATAGCGATCACTGCCGATGTGATAGAGCTTGCTGCGCACCACCACCTTGCTGCTGGGCGCCCATTGGGCGGACAGCTCGGTCCATCGATCCTTGTACAGGATGCGGCTGTCCGCGACGTTGTAGTTGCGCTCGCGTATGGCCGGGTCTTGCACTCCGTTGATCAGCGGGGTACCGAAGTAGCGCATGGGTTTTTGCCGGCCTTGGGCATGTGTGAGCTGCAGGTTCAGGTCAGGTGTCACGTCCCAGCGCAGCGCGCCCGAGATCGTCCGGTCGCTGGAGTCCCCCCGGTCCACCCAGCCATCGGATTGATGGCCGCTGACATCCAGGCGGTAGGACCACCGTTCGTTGATTGCGCCGCCGCTGCCAAAAGCCAGTGTGCGCCTGCCATGGGTGCCTGCCGTGGCCTGGACTTCGTTGTGCACAGGCCCGCGAGTGGGCTTCTTGGGGATCACGTTGACCACGCCGCCAATGGCGCCGTCACCATAGATCACGGATGCCGGTCCACGCAGAACCTCGATGCGCTCGATGGACC
Organism: Comamonas sp.; assembly: GCF_009360615.1. Classification (GTDB taxonomy): domain Bacteria; phylum Pseudomonadota; class Gammaproteobacteria; order Burkholderiales; family Burkholderiaceae_C; genus Comamonas. Next base: position 11,231 of record NZ_SPEY01000071.1, on the reverse strand, counting down.
AGGTATCGAACGGAAAGCTCACGCCGACGCCGCCGTACTGACGCGTGCCGTCGTATAGACGCATGACCGAGGTGGTGTCCGTGAACCCTCTGGCCGAGAGCGAGCTGCCGCTATTGCCGGGATGTCCGAGGCTGGTGATGCCGGTAGATCGCGTGATGGCGTCGACGAGAGCCGTGTCGCCGCGAGCTTCCAGCTGCTCGCGCGTGGTGATCTCGACGCTGGCCGGTGTATCGCGCGCACTCAGGTCGAGCCGGCTGCCGGTGCTTAGCGAACGCTCCAGGGAGGTATTGCCCGAAGAGCGGACGGTGACCGTGTCCAGGGTGGCATCGGGCTGGGCCCAACCCGCTGAAGAGGCGGCGAGAAGCGGCGCGGCGAGCGATAGCCGGGCAACGGTCAGCGCCGCATGCGGGCGTTGAAACGGCAGGGACGCAAAGGGTCGGGCGCTGCCATCAGGCATCGCACCAGAAGAGTAAGAGGTCATGGAAAAACTGCGTGCAAGTGAAATCGGCCGGGCAGGGCTGAGCCCGACGGCGATGGGTGCGACCGTCCTGGTGGACGGGCACGGCTGACTTACACGAGTGCTGGTGGCCCGCGCGGGGGGAGCGGCGCCCCCACCAGCGCGGCAATGCGCGCCGAAACCACGGGGTGCAGCGCGAGTCCGAGCGGCTGCGGCCGAACCAGGTGCGCCGAGAAACGGGCCGGGGGGGCCGTGATGGTCAGGCACAAGGGGCAATCCAGCGAATGGTGAAGACCGGGCGTGGCCTGCCCGTCGTCATCGAGCATGATCACCTGCATGCTGCCGCTGGAGGTACACACGACCTCCATGACTTTGGGATGCACGATGGGCGATGCGACCGCAATACCCACAGTCAGCATGAACCACGCCAGAACCAGGCGGGTCAGTGACAGGGAGTTGCGCAGCGCTTGCATGGTCGCGCATTATGAATGGCTTCGCGTGGAAACCGGGCAAAGACCTGCGTTTGCCGCGTTCTGGCAATGTCGGGCTTCCGTCGCCCATGGCTCTGGAGGACAGGATATGCGATGGCATGTGTGCTCAACGGTTCTTGCGACGTCCGAGAGCGGCCAGAAGCAGAGGGCTTCTGGCCAGTGCAGTCGGCCTGCATCGTTTGGATCGAAAGCAGGCCCCTGTGCCTCGCCGATGCAGGGGGAAAGGTGCCACCATCGGAGCGTGGGTGACGGTGCTGACCCGTCCCGTCACAGGTTGACACCTGTCCGGGTGTGATCTTCCACCCAGGCTCGCAGCAAGTCCTCGTGACCATCAAGCCTTGGACGGGCTTGTGCGTGATGTCTTGCCTGCAGGCGTTTGTGTGGTCTGGACTGCGTGGTCGCGCCTGAGCGCGCGAACGACCGCATCAAAAAAGGCCGCTTTCTTCCTGGCTTGCTTCAGCGGTACTTCCAGTTTCCTGGTGCACTGCCATGGCGGCATCCGCTTGGCGGTTCAGACCGCTTGTGCAAGTGTTTGCGCTCCTGATGGAGCAGCACTTCCAGTGCGTCCCCCCGTGCTCGTGAAGCCACACCAGTACGGCAGCGGCACCCTGATTTCGTTCCGCTCATGGGCCTGCCGGCAGGTCGGTTCGCCTCTTCCGACGTGATCGACTGCAGCCGTCTCAAAAGCCAGCGCGTAGTTCTGCCGCTTTTTCTGAACCCATGGCTCCATGGGGCGTCCTCTCTGCTTCACGGAATGGTGTCCACTCAATTCAGGACGGGTCATGTCCATAAAAAAGTGGCCGCCAGGGCCACTTTTAAATCGCGAACTGCGAACGGTCTTGATCCTTGATCCAGTTTGGCGGCTTTCCTCGGCCGGTCCATGTCTGGCCTGTCGCTGGGTCCCTGTATTTGGGGGCCACAGTGCCTGTCTCGCGCTTTTGCTTGGAGGGAGGGAAGACGTCGTCATGCGTCAGGCCGAAAGCCTCGATCAGGCCCTTGATTTTTTGCACCGCGTCCGCGACTTCAGTCCTTCGGGCCGCCGCAATCTGCTGCTCAAGAGCCTCGCGTTGCGCCAACAAGTCCTTATAAGAATGTGTACTCATCTCAAAGAGGTCCTTTGTAAGTTATGAACCCGCACTAAAGGGATGCACCCATACATGAGATACGTCGTTTATGCAGTCGGGTCACTTTCCGTCGAAAGTGACCGCGTACATTGTGTCTTGGATTCAGGTGCGTCAATCCCAAAATCTCGGACGAGACATAAAAAAACCGGTTCCTTGAATGGCGCCGGATCGGCGCCCCGGCCTCTCGCACTGCTCCTATTTCACGGCAAGCGCCGGATCGCTGGATTGAGGTCCGATCGCAGCAGTCTCCTGGCCTGGGGTGTCACCGCCCTCTGGGGCCGCCCCGGATGTCCCGGGCCCGCAGGGCGACGGGAAGGGGGGGCGCCATCCAGCGGCTCCCGATGCAGTAGGTGATCAAGGCGGCTGTGGCGATCAGGCCCAGCGAGGCAAACGCCGTGCTGTAGCCGTAATGCTGTGCGATGGCTCCCGCCAAGGCGGGGCTGAGGGCGGCACCAAGCCCCTGGATGCTCATCACCGCGCCCAGCCCGGCATTGATGTGTCCGGTGCCGCGCAAGATGCTGGAGACCAGCCCGGGCAAGGCGATTCCGAGCAGGCCGGCCCCAACGCCATCGAGGGCCTGCACGGGGATCACGGCCCACGGAGAATCCCAGAAGCCTGCCACGAGTCCTCGCACGGGGAGCACCATCAGCGCCGCCATGACCAGGGGGCGATAGCCGTGGTGGCTTGCAAACCTGCCTGCCCATAGCGCCATGGGGATCATGACCAGTTGTGCCACGATGACGGTCGATGCTGTGAATGCGCTGGGATCGATGCCTGTGCGTGTGACCATCGCCTGCGCGAACAGCGGCAACATGGCGGCATTTCCGAGATGGAGCAGCAGCATGGTTGCCGCAAGCAGGCCCAGCTCACCGGCATGTGAAAGGCGCTGAAGCGTGGAGGTCGGGACGCGCGGGATTCCACCGGATGCAGATGCCGGACCGAGGCCCCGGGCTCTCTCGTGGTCGATGTCCTGGGGTCGTATGCTGCGCAGGCAGATCAGGGATGCGCAGGCCATCATTGTCATCAGGAGCAACACCGCCGAAATCCCCCAGCGATAGCCGGCGAGACCGGCCAAGGCGGCCGCAGTCATGTTGCCCGCATGGCTCCAGGCTTCGTTGATGCCCAACTGTTGCGACAAATGCCGGGGATCTGCAAGGCCCAGGGTGATACCCATGACACAAGCCCCCAGCAGGGCTCCGACCACCCCGGTCACCAACTGTGAGACAAGCACGACGCCAAACGACGGCGAGTGCCATAGCGCCAAGGTGGCCACAGTGAGAGCTCCTATCCCCAGGGCCAGCAACAGCCGCTTGTGGCGTGAGGCATCGACCCAGGCACCCATGGGCGCGGTCGCCAGCATGCCAGCGATGCCCCCGGCCGTCATGACATAGCCGATGTCGTCGGCGCGCCATCCTTGTCCAAGCAGAAGAACGCCCAGAAACGGGCCCAGGCCATCGCGCACATCGGCGAGGAAAAAGTTCAGGCCGGGCAGCCGGCGACGCGAGCCGGCATGTTCTTGCGTCAGGGCGGGCTTTGCCATCTTCTGCTCCTCAGTGCAAAGGGCCTTTGAAGACGAAGAAGGCGCCCAGGCAGATAAAGCCGAAGCCCAGAAGGTGGTTGAGCGTCAGTTTCTCCCCCAGATAGACGACGGAGAAGACGGCGAAGACCAGCAGGGTGATGACCTCCTGCATGGTCTTGAGCTCGGCCGCGCTGTAGACGCTGTGGCCAATGCGGTTCGCCGGCACGGCAAAGCAGTATTCGGCCAGGGCGATCATCCAGCTCACGAGGATCACCACGGACAAGGGGCGGTCTCCAAATTTGAGATGTCCGTACCAGGCCATGGTCATGAACGCGTTGGAGATGAAGAGCAGGATGACGGGCAGGACTTGGGGAGACATGGGGGAGTTCCGTCGGGGGAAGCAGGGCAGTCAAGGCGGGTGCAACCGGGTGTCGCACCAGCCCGCGAGATTTCGCAGCCGCTGATTACGGGGCGCGGTCGTAAAGCGGTTGCAACGCCGCCAGGCTTGCGCCCATGCTCACCGCTTCCAGAGAAGTGCCGAATTCATTGCGCGTGCCCATTCCGGCCGCAGCGAAAGCAGCCCCCGGTTGAATGGAAAGACGCAGGCTCTCGGGAGGGAAGCGGACAATGCTGCCGTCGCCGAGGATGACGCCGTTCGCCTCGCCGCGCGGTCCCGTGAGCACGGCGTCCACGCGCCCCTCGACCTGCTGGGTCTGCAGGCGTTGGGCGCGCAGATGCGGGGGCAGAGCCCTTCCCTCGCCCACAAGCGGCGGCTGCTCGTAAACGGTGCGCCCAGTGGCTGTCTGGATGATGGCTTCGGCCTGCACCGTGCCTCGGGTTTGCGCTCTGCCGATGGCGCGCACGGCATCTCCGACCTTGACGGCAGCCAGCAGCGCCTCGGCCATGTGCGGCGGAAACTTGACGATGCTGCCATCCTTCAGGCGCAGCCCATCGACTTCGCCATAGGGATTGATGAGCATCTGCCGCACCTGGCCTTCCAAGACGTACTGGCCTGCGGGAGCCGGGCGGGCTGGCATGGGGGGGTGCTGTGGGGCAGGGCCATGGGGCTGGGCTTGCACGCTCAGGCTGCACAGGCCGAAAGCCAGCGCGGCAGACAGGGCGGTAAAGAACTGGGACATCAAGGGTCTCCTGGGTTGAGTGAAAAACACTCCCAGCAAGACGCAATGACCGTGCCTGAAAAGATTCCCAATCGAATCAAGGGTTTGGGGGGGTAGACAGACCCGCGTTGTCCGCTGCGGTGACGCGTGGTGTCACCAAAGCGGACACTGCCTGCCTTGGCGTAGTCTAGTCCAGACGGTATTCGGCCAGCTTGCGATACAGCTGTTGGCGCGACAGTCCCAGGCGTCTGGCAGCTTCTGCACGATTGCCCGCAGTCGCAGCAAGGGATCGGCTGATCATTTCTCGTTCGACGCGCGCCACGGCGTGGTCCAGAGGGCCGTTCCAGTCGATCTCCAGGACTGGAGTGACGGGCGCGGCGGGTATCTGCAAGCCGATATGCTCGACCTCGATCACAGGGCCGTGGCTGAGCAGTGCCGCTCTCTCCATGGCATTGCGCAATTCGCGCACATTGCCCGGCCATGGGTGGGCCAGCAACAGTCTCACCGCTGCGTCGCTCAGATGCTTGGGCGAGCCGCCTGCCTGCAGGCGCAAAAAATGCTCGGCAAGCAGCACCACGTCTCCGAGCCGCTCGCGCAGCGGTGGAAGCCACAGAGGGATGACCTGCAGGCGATACCAGAGGTCTTCGCGAAACCGTCCTTGCTTGACGGCCGTGGGCAGATCCTGGTGGGTGGCCGCGACTACGCGCACGTTCACGGAGTGCACCCGATTGCCGCCCACCGGCGTCACCTCGCGCTCCTGGAGCACCCGCAGGATCTTGGCCTGTGTGGACAGCGGCATGTCGCCGATCTCATCGAGAAACAAGGTGCCGCCATCTGCCTCGCGAAAGCGTCCCATGCGTTCATTGACGGCACCCGTGAATGCGCCCTTGACGTGGCCAAACAGCTCGCTTTCCATCAGCTCGGCCGGAATTGCCGCGCAGTTCACGGCCACGAATGGCCTGCTGGCTCTTGCGCTGTTGCGGTGCAGGGCCCGAGCGACAAGCTCCTTGCCAGTGCCGGTTTCACCAAGAATCAGGACAGTGGCATCGCTGTCGGCGGCCAGCCCAATGCGTTTGAAAACCTGGCGCATTGCCTCGCTGCTGCTGATCAGCTCGCTGCCGTCGGTGTGCACATCGGTATCGTCGGGTTCTGCCGTCCCCCGGGCCTGCAGGGTGGAGGGCGCTCTCTGCCGCAAGGCACGCTCCAGCGTTTGCACCAGACTCGCACGCGCAACAGGCTTGGTCAGGTGATCGAATGCGCCCAGACGCATGGCCTCGATGGTGTTGCCACCACTGGCATAGGCGGTGAGCATGATGCAGGGCACGCGCGAGATAGCGGCTGCTCGCCGCAGAAACGACAGGCCGTCCTCACCGGGCATGCGCAGGTCGACGATGACCGCATCAACGACTTCCGTGCGCAACCTGTGCAGAGCGCCCTCGGTGCCCTCGGACTCCAGCACAGAGTGACCCAGGTCGCCAAGCGTCTCTGCCAGACTGCCGCGAAACGCGACATCATCATCCACAATCAGGATACGGGCCATGGCAGCTCCATCTCTATACGAGTTCCTCTGGGCGCAGAGGCCAGTGCAACCCGCCCGCCGTGCCCTTGCACGATCTCGCGCACCAGCGCCAGACCCAGCCCCGTGCCGCCAGCGCGAGTCGTGGCAAACGGTTCAAACAGTGTCTCGCGCTGGGAAGGCGGAATACCGCTGCCGTCGTCGGCCACCCAGAGCAGCAAGGCGCCTGCAGGCGTGCGGCTCGCTCCAAGCTCGATCGAGCCATGAGGCCCGGTGTGCGCGAGCGCGTTGAGCAGCAGGTTGTCATAGACCCGTGCCATCTGCGCGGGATCGAAAAAAGCAAGTCCTTGTGCACTGGCAATCAGCTTGGGCGACAGCGCCACCGCAAGCTGTTTGCCCTGCTGTTGGGCTGCCTCGGCGTGGGCATGGCATCGCTGCTGAAGCCATTCCCGCAGATCGATCTCCTGACGCTCCACGCGAAGCGGCTGGGTCAAGGCCAGCAGGCTGGAGATCAAGGCCTCGAGGCGCTCGGTTTGTGAGAGCACGACTTGCAATGCGCTTTCGGCACGCACGCTGCGCAGCTCAGCGGGAGCAGCGAGTGCGTTCTCCGCTTTCATGCGCATGGTGCCCAGGGGATTGCGTATCTCATGAGCCAGTCCTGCAGACACACGGCCCAGTGTGGCAAGACGCTCGGACTGAGCCAGTTGCGCGCGGAGGTCCGCAGACTGGCGCTGCCATTTCGAGATCATCCAACCCAGCCAGGCCCCTGATGCCACCACCAGCGCCAGAAGCAGGCTCACGGCAAGGATCAATGTATTGACCGTATCGGCAGCCATGATAGGCACGCGCATCAGCGTCCAGGCGACCAGGCGTTCGTCGCCCAGATCTACGGGACAGGCAGCGAATGCGACCGCTTCGCGCAGGCCGGGGCGTACATCGGACACCAGGCCGCCGGTGTCCTGGGCACGCTGTGCCGTGGATGCGATGCGTTCCAGCTCGGCGCTTGGCGGATCGCGCTTGATGCCCGTGCCGTCATAGGTCGGAAAGGCATAGGCGACGACTCCTGCACCGGCTCGCCAGAAGCCCCCTTCCATGCCTGGCTGATCCCGCAGCGCAAGATCGAGCACCGCCTGGGCGATTGCCGGAGCAAGGCTGTGCGAGTGCTCTGCAGGCAGGCGCTGCGTGCCGGCTTGCAGAGCGCTGCAGCTCGTCGATGTCAGGCGCTGTGCCTGCGCGATCTGAGGGCCAGCACCTTGCCGGCTGATTGTGAACAGCAGCCAACCGAGCAAGAAGGCGACGGCTGCAATGCACAGCCATAGGATCAGCAAGTCACGTCGGACGGGGGCGGGGAGCGACAGGGCGGACTCCATGGATGTGAGGCTTGGGAAGAGCATGGAGTAGAGGCTTGGAGCCGCCTTCTGCATGCCACCGAATCATATCTGCGCTGCCTTCGGACGAATTTGAAATGCGGATTCTTGGCGCACCAGCGCCGATGGAGTTGCCTGCCCGAAAACTAAAGCGGCTTCTCCACGCTTCGCAGGGCGATCAGCTGCCATAGAGAGAGCACAAGAGTTCCCGTCAGCAAGACAACCGACATGGGCTGAATGAATGACTCGCTGCCCCGGACGAAAAGCACGCAATGAATGCCAACGGTCAGGAGCCCGAGGCAAGCCAAGAGCTTGTAGAAAGGCAAACCGGTTTCTGTATCGGCTACGACGCGGCCGTGCGCATAGAGGACCCATGCAATGACGGGAATATTGAGCAGCAGGTTGACTTGATTGCCGCCAGGAATAAGGAACAACTCCCATTCATGCCAATAGGCTGCATCGATTTGATGGGTGATCAGGACGGTGGAATTCGCCAAACAAAGGTATCGAAGGCGATCTTTCTGTTGCATGTCAGGCATTTCTTTCTGTTTTTCAAATCAGGAAGCCATGCTGGCGGTCGCTGTTCGATCCATTCAGCGCATGATGGCCGTTGACGGCGACCTCGGACCGTGCCGTGGGAATCATGGTGCGGGAGAGCGCGCGCTTTGGCACCACCGAAGAAGCTCCAGGGCCCTGGAATTCTTCATGCGGGCAAGGCCTTGCAAGGGTCTCAGGGCTTGATGGGGTGGCTGTGCATGGACCGTGCCCGTACGCCCGAGGGCTGGGGATGGGCCAGAACGATCCAACCTGTGTCGCGCGATGCGCAACATGTCCTTTGACGATTGCGCAGGTGATGCGTTTGCGCCGCGATGGCACCCGGCTCCAGCCTGACCTTGCGGCCGGAGCCTACAGCGCGTAAGCCGCATGCTGCTACTGATCGAGACCTTCCATCGAATCAAGAGGAGGCCCCGGGATGATGGTGCGTTCCGACTTCCGGCCCGGAGAGGGCGGGAATCGGAACAGACATGGGTCTGTTCGTAAAAAAAACGTGTGAATTGCTAATTACTGATTGTGATAATCATCCATCACTTTGCAGTTGGCACACCCTGAAATCTTCAGCCCACTTCAGAAATTCGCTGGCTGGCATGGGTTTCGCAATAAAGTAACCTTGAGCAATATCACATCCAAGTTCTTTGAGCAGATCCCAGTGCTCTTTGGTCTCTACCCCTTCGGCCACTGTCTTGCGTCCGAGATCATGCACCAGATCAATGGTGGATCGCACTATTGTTGCGGAATCTTTGTCGTGGTGCATTGCAGAAACAAAAGACTGGTCGATCTTGATGTAATCGACCGGCAATTTCTGGAGATAGCTCAATGAAGAATATCCAGTGCCAAAGTCGTCCACATAGAGAGGAATGCCAGCATTGCGCAGTTCTTTCAATGCTCCCAAAGCATAATCGGCATTCTCCATCACAGTGCTTTCGGTAATCTCAACTTCCAGCAATCCTGCGGAAACCGCACGCTCCGAGTGCCATTGGCGATAATTTTCGAAGAGTTTCTCGTCCCGGAAATTCCGTGCCGAGATATTTACAGCAATCGGGATGGCACAGCCTTTTTCTTCCCAGCTCTGCAACAGATCCAGGGCAGCAACGATCACCCATTCCGTCAATGGCTTTATCAAGCCGGTTTGTTCTGCGAGGTCTATAAAAAGTCCAGGAGGGATTAAACCTTTCATTGGATGCATCCAACGAACCAGCGCTTCCGCACCGCAGACATTGCCAGAGGAAAGATCAACTTTAGGCTGGAGGAAAAGTCGCAGCTGATTGCCGGTAATGGCTCGTCGAAGCTCGCTGGCCATCGTCAATCTCCCAGCTTGATTTTTTTGATTCGACGTATCGAACACGCAACGGCTCAGTCCCCGATTCTTTGCCTGAACGGTGGCCTTCCCCATTCGACGCAGTATTTCATCTGAGGTCTTGCCATGCTCTGGAAACAGCGCGATGCCGATTCTTGCACTGACATCCAATTCAATATCGGCAACCTGAAATGGCCGGGAAATATGCATTTCCAGTTCATCGGCCAGGGCCAAGGCGGAATCTATATCCTTGGCGGGGGCAATAATTGCGAACTCGTCACCACGCAAGCGTGCGACATATGCAGATTCAGGAGCGTGGCGTTGCAATCGTTTTCCGAAATCTCGCAATATCTGGTCACCATTGTTGAAGCCTAGGGCATCATTAATTTCACTGAGGCGTTCAATATTGAATTGTAGTGCGGCAAGGGGCACTGGAAGTGAATTCGTATCGGCGACTTTTGCAGTCAGGACCTCCTGGAACTCTATGGCGTTGGGAAGCCCGGTGAGCGAGTCATGACGCAGCATGTGGTTTATCTCTGCTTGAACCCGCTGTTGCTCGTTGCGTGTTCGCAAAGTGGAAATACCAAACGCTAAGTCATCCGCAGAATCCGTCAGCAAGGCAACCTCATCCTCGCCGAATGCATTCGTGTCCGTGTCATAGATGGACAGCGCACCGATAACCTTTCCGTTTACCAGCAAGGGACAGGATGCACCGGAACTCAATTTTCCGAGCTGGTCATGCCAACGGACATGGTTCGAATCAATACGCAAGTCATGAACGCACTGGACTTTTCCGGTACGGATTGCGATGGCGGTGAGACTTTGGCCCTGCTCGTTATCCGCCGCTATAAGCCCGAGACTGCGAAGAGCCGGGAGACCGCCTGGATAGTTGCACTCTGCCATGGGGATCAGTTCTGTGGTTGCATCGCTGCTGATGTACCAGACAGCGGCCATGCCGTAACCTCCAGCAGTGACAATAGCGTGGCACATGCTCTCAAGCAGGCTTTGCTCTTCAGTGGCGCGAAGCATTGTGCGATTACCCGCACTTAATGTGCGGAGGGCACGGCCGATACGCTCCAGCTCGTGCACTCTTTGCCCAAGCTCGACGTTCAGCGCGTGTATACGCTCTTCATAGCGCTTTCGCTCGGTAATGTCGGTTCCCAAAATATAGTATCCGTCGATATCTCCATGGATTCTGAAATTGGGAATATATTGAAAAGACTGCCATATCCCCGGAAACGGCTGCCAATCATAGGTTTGAGATTCCCCGGCAAGCACCTTGTCTATCAACGGACTTGCAAGGGCATAGAGCTGTTCCCCAAGGATATTTGAGACCGACTCTCCTGTGATGTCGTCGCGATCGGGCGCGAAGCACTCCCGGTATTGAGAGTTGACGTAGACATAGCGCTGTTGTGCATCGACGTATGCAATTAATGCAGGAACACTGCTAATGACATTATTGAGGTGGCTCTGGCTTTCCTGCCATTCTTGGGTGCGCTGACGCACATCGGCCTGCAATGCCGCGTTGTGTTCCTGGATGATTCTTTGTGCAGTGCGTTCAGCCGTCACATCCCTGAATACCAGCACTGCGCCTCGCAGTTGGCCGTTTGAGTCGCGAATGGGAGCAGCACTGTCGGAAATCGGGCATTCGCTTCCGTCCCTGGCAATGAGTGAGGTGTGCTCGGCGGGGCGTGTCCGAATTTTTGTGTAAACGGTTCGGACTTCAATTGACGGAGATGCGGTCTCCGAACTGAATGGTAAAGCGGGTCAGCGCAGCCTTCCAA
>NZ_SPEY01000106.1 GCF_009360615.1 Comamonas sp. | reverse complement strand
CACCTGCCATTGTTGCCCAAAGCGCCGTGCGCCGACTGCCGCGCTGGGCCCTGCTTTTGCTGTGCCTGGCCTATGTGATTCCCGGCTTTGTCATGCGCGGCCCCTGGCGCTCCAACGATATGGAGGCCTTCGGCTATATGCGCGAGCTGGCGCTGGGTCGCACCGACTGGCTGTCGCCCACGCTCGCGGGTCTGGCTCCCAGCATTGACGGCCTGCTGCCCTACTGGCTGGGAGCCCTGTCGCTGCAGGGATTCGAGTGGCTGCTGGGTCCTGAAATGGCGGCACGCCTGCCTTTTATCGCCTTGCTGATCGTGACCCTGGGGGCCACCTGGTGGGGCGCCTACTACCTGGCACGCACGCCCGGTGCACAGCCGGTGGCCTTTGCCTTTGGGGGAGAGGCGCAGTTGATCGACTACGCCCGCGCCATGGCCGATGGGGCCTTGCTGGCCCTGGTTGCCTGCCTGGGCCTGGCCCAGCTGTCGCATGAAACCACCAGCTATGTCACCCAGCTGGGCTGCACGGCGCTGCTGTTCTTCGCAGCGTCAGCCATGGCCTATCACCCGAGGAAGTCGGCGGCGGCGCTGATATTCGGCCTGATGGGTCTGGCCCTGAGCGGCGCGCCCACACTTGCCGTGCTGCTCGGACTGGGCGCCAGCGTGATCGCCTTCACCCAGCGCAGCTGGGGCGACAATCCGGGCCGCTCACACCGCCAGGCACGCCTCTGGGCCGGAGCCTGGCTTGCCGCCACGGTGCTGGCAGCGAGCCTGACCACCGCACTGGATCAGTGGGTCTGGCATCTCGTGGACTCGTTCAAGGACTGGAGCGCCCTGCTGCAACTGCTGCTGTGGTTCTGCTGGCCTGCCTGGCCCCTGGCCTTGTGGACATTATGGGTCTGGCGCCGCCAGATTGCCTACCCCGGCCACAACCCGCATTTGTCCATCGCCTTGCTGTTTGCCGCCGTTCCTGTGGCTGCATGCCTGAGCAGCACCCCCGCCGATCGCGCTCTGCTGCTGGGACTTCCAGCCATTGCCACCCTGGCCGCCTTCGCGCTGCCCACTTTTCGGCGCAGCATCAGCGCGCTGATCGACTGGTTTACGCTGCTGTTCTTTACGGCATCCGCGATTGCCATCTGGGTGGTCTGGCTGGCATTTCAGACCGGGTTCCCCCCCAAGATTGCCGCCAATATCGCACGCCTTGCCCCGCAGTTTGAAGCCAGCATCTCCTGGCCGACGGTGTTCGTGGCACTCGTGGCCACTGCCGGCTGGTTCGTGCTGGTGGTCTGGCGCACTTCCCGCAACCGCTCGGCCATCTGGAAGAGCCTGGTGCTGCCGGCCGGTGGCGCCACGCTGAGCTGGGTATTGCTGTCCACCCTCTGGATGGAGCCGCTGGACCATGCTCGCAGCTATGCGTTTCAGATGACACAGCTGGACGGCGAGCTCAAGCAAAACGGAGCCACGCGCTGCGTGCTCACCTATGGCCTGGGCCGCTCTCAGATTGCGGCCGTACGCTACTACACCCACGTGGATACGGCACTGCTGCGCCGCAGCGATCCCGGCGACTGCGGCTGGGCACTGGTCGACGCAGACCGATGGGCCGGCGATCACAATCGCAAGCTGCGCCAGGGATGGAGCGAGGTCAGCCGTATCACCCGTCTGGCCGGTCAAAAGGAAGTGCTGCTCCTGCTCAAGTACACCGCCCCCCAAGCCGCGCCATGAAGGGTGAGCTGCCGTACATTGGCCGCCATGCGGGTACGGTGCTGGCCGGCCAACTGGCTGTCATGGCCTTCGGCACCACCGATACCATCGTCGCCAGCCGGTACTCCAACGAGGCCGTAGCCGCCCTGTCCGTGGGCTCGGCCATCTTCATCAGCGTCTATGCCTCGCTGATGGGCATTTTCCAGGCTCTTTTACCCTTGTGGGCCGAACAGCGTGGTGCCGGCCGGACGCAGGCCATCGGCCATTCGCTGCGCCAGTCCATGTATCTGTGTGCCATGGCCTGTGCGCTTGGCATGGCCATGCTGCTCATGCCCGACGCGCTGCTGCGCTGGACCGATGTCCCCGATGCGCTGCAGCTGGAGGTCAAGCGCTATCTCGCCGTGCTGGCCTGGGGCTTGCCGCCGGCGCTGCTGTTTCGCATCTATGGCGCACTCAACCAGGCACTCGGCCACCCCAAGCTGGTCACCTGGCTGCAACTCGTCTCGCTGCTGATCAAAATCCCCTTGTCCGTGTGGTTCACCTTTGGCGGCCCGGGCCTCGCGCCCCAGGGAGCCGTGGGATGCGCAATGGCCACGCTGTGGGTCAACTACACCATGTTTGCCGTCGCCCTGTGGCTGATGCGCACGCAGGATTTCTATGCGCCCCTGGCGCTGTGGCAGAAGCTGGAGCCCCCCGACTGGCTGCTGCTGGGCCGCTTCTGCCGACTCGGCATTCCTGCGGGCCTGGCCATTCTGGTGGAAGTTACCTCCTTCACCCTCATGGCTCTGTATGTGGCAAGGCAGGGTCCTCTCTCGTCCGCCAGCCACCAGATCGCCGCCAATCTGGCCGCCATCTGCTACATGGTTCCGCTGTCCCTGGCCATTGCCACCAGCGCCCGCGTCAGCTACTGGCGCGGCGCGGGCGATGAAGACCGGGCAGGTATGCTGATTCGGCAGTGCTTCAGGCTGACCCTGATGGTCGGCATGGCGACGGCTGCCACACTGTTCATCGCTCGCAGCTGGATCGCAGTCGTCTACACCGACTCCCCTCGTGTGCTGGCGATGACGTCGTGGCTGCTGATCTGCGTGGCGGCATACCATGTGGCGGACTGCGTGCAGACCTATTGCATCTTCGTGCTGCGCTGCTACCGCGTGACCGTGGCACCTCTGGTGATCTACTGCCTGCTGCTCTGGGGCGGCGGCCTGGGCCTTGGCTACTGGCTGACCTACCGATGGCAGGCCTCTCCCGGCTGGCAGGAATGGCAGGCCACGCCCATGCCCTTCTGGGTCTGCAGCGCGGCCGCCCTGCTGATCACGGCCCTGGCATTCAGTGGCATCCTGCGAAGAACCATACGACCGCCAAGGCCCCGAGGGCTGCCAGCAGCGCCTAACGCGACAGGACCTTGACCGGCTCCTCAGCTGCGGCCCGTACGCGGCTGGGCGGAAAAGTCACGGCGAACTCCGAACCCTTGCCCAGCTCGCTCTCGATGCTGAGCCTGGCACCGTGCCGCTGCAGCACATGCTTGACGATGGCCAGACCCAGGCCCGTGCCGCCGGTGTCGCGTGAGCGGCTTCGGTCCACGCGGTAAAAGCGCTCGGTCAGGCGCGACACATGCTTTTCGTCGATACCGGGGCCGGAGTCCTTGACGGCAAAGCGGGCCGATCCATCGGGCAGCAACTGCCAGCGCACATCAATCTGCCCGCCGGCAGGCGTGTAACGCATGGCATTGGCCAGCAGATTGGAAAACGCGCTGTGCAGCTCCGCACTGGCACCCGCCAGCTCGCCGGCCTGCCTGAGCGCCTGCTCATCGGGAAAGTTCAGCACATGGGGCTTGGCCTGCTTGCGCGTCAAGGCATTGGAGAGCCCGCGTGCCTCGTTCTCGCAGCGAGTGAGCAACTGCGCCACCGACACCCAGTCGTTGTTTCCGGGCAGCGGACTGCCCTCCAGGCGCGACAAGGTCAGCAGATCCTCCACCAGATGCTGCATGCGCTCGGCCTGCTGTGCCATCAGCGCCAGATAGCGATTGCGCTCGTCCTCCTGCAGCGGCAGGTTCTGCAGCGTTTCCACGAAACCGGCCAACACCGTCAGCGGCGTGCGGATTTCATGCGAGACATTGGCAACGAAGTCGCGGCGCATGGCCTCGGCCTGCTCGAGAGCCGTCACATCGCGCGCCAGCAGCAGCTTGCGCCCCTCGCCATAGCCATAGATCTGCACCGACAGCTTGACCGGGCGCGACGGGGTGCTTTCGCGTCCCTGCATGACCAGGTCATGGGTGAAATCCTGCGCTACGAAATAGGCACTGAATTGCGGGTTGCGCACCAGGTTGCCTATGCTTTGCATCACATCGCGCTCTGCATCAAAGCCGAACTGCTTGGCAGCAATCTGGTTGCACCATTCGATGCGTCCCTGCGCATCGAGCAGCACCACGCCGTTGGGGCTGGCCTGCAGGGCCGACAAAATGTCGTTGAGCCGCTGATCGCCCTGCTGCACCTGCTGAACGCTCTGGCGAATCCAGCGACGCATGCGCACGCTGGCCTCGCCCCAGATCCCGGACAGATTGGGCACTGCGCCCAGCTCCGACTGGCGCAGCCAGCGCAGCAGCCGCGCACCATTCCAGCTGTCCACCAGCCACCAGATCCAGCCGCCTATCAGGGCACCGGCCATGGCCGCCAGGGATTGTTGAGCCAGCGTCGCACCGGGTGCGACCAGAGTGGCCCACGCCAGCCAGACCACCACGGCTGCTGCAATCTGAGAGGCCAGCAATCGAAAACCACGCCACCCCATATGTGCTTTCAGTTGTGATTTTTGTCGACCCAGCCGGAGCGGGCCGAGGTTGTGGGGAAAGCGCCTTCAGGCCATGGCCTGAGCGCTGAAACGGTAACCTGCGCCACGCACGGTTTCAATCAGAACGCCCGCCGCACCCAGCGATTCGCGCAGGCGCTTGACGTGCACATCCACTGTACGCTCCTCGATGAAGACATGATCACCCCAGACCTTGTCCAGCAGCTGCGCACGGCTGTGCACGCGCTCGGGGTGCTTCATCAGATAGTTGAGAAGCTTGAACTCGGTGGGACCGATCTTGAGCAGATCGCCCTGCCAGCTCACGCGATGGGCTGCGGCATCGAGCACCAGCTCGCCGATGGTGACCTTGTCCTGCACCTGCTCCGGCGCCCGGCGGCGCAGCACGGCACGGATGCGGGCCAGCAGCTCCTGGGTGGAAAAAGGCTTGGTGATGTAGTCATCCGCTCCCGCATCCAGACCCGCCACCTTGTCGGGCTCGTCGCCGCGTGCCGTCAACATGAGAATCGGCACGGCCTTGGTACGGCTGTCGGCGCGCCATTTGCGGGCCAGAGAGAGACCGCTGGCTCCGGGCAGCATCCAGTCGAGCAAGATCACATCGGGCAGCACGGCGTCAAGCTCACGCTGCGCCGACACGCCGTCTTCCGCCCAGACGGGCTGGAAGCCGTTATGCCTCAGATTGACCGCGATCAGCTCTGCAATCGCAGGTTCGTCCTCCACGATGAGGACCATGGGCATCTTCTTCATCCCTGAACAGCCTCCGTCTTACAACACCGCAGATTCGATTTCAGCCATGGTCTGGTGGCGCACATCCTTGCCCTCGACCAGGTAGATGATCAGCTCGGCCACATTCTTGGAATGGTCGCCGATACGCTCGATGGCCTTGGCCAGGAACAGCAGGTCCAGGCTGGCGGAAATGGTGCGCGGATCTTCCATCATGTAGGTGATGAGCTTGCGCACGAAGCCGTCGAACTCTTCGTCGATCAGGTCGTCTTCGCGCAAGATGGCCACTGCCGCCTTGGTGTCCAGCCGGGCAAAGGCATCCAGGGTCTTGCGCAGCAGCTCCGAGGCCATCTGGGCAGCCATGCGCAGCTCTCCGCTGGGCAGCGAGCGGGCCGCACCGCTTTCGATGATGGACTTGACCATGCGGGCCATCTTGCAGGCCTCGTCGCCCATGCGCTCCAGGTTGGCCGTGG
Source organism: Comamonas sp. (assembly GCF_009360615.1). Classification (GTDB taxonomy): domain Bacteria; phylum Pseudomonadota; class Gammaproteobacteria; order Burkholderiales; family Burkholderiaceae_C; genus Comamonas. The sequence continues at coordinate 630 of NZ_SPEY01000106.1, read as the reverse complement.
CCTTGGAGAAGGCGATCAGCAGGCGCAGATCGCGGGCCGTGGGCTGACGCCGGGCGATGATGGACGACAGCTCGTGGTCGATCTCCACTTCCATGGCGTTGACGCGCTGCTCGGTGCTGATGACCTGCTCCACGGCTTCGGTGCTGAAGCTGGTCAGTGCATAGACCGCATTGCTGATCTGCGACTCGACCAGACCGCCAAGCTCCATGACGCGAGCCGAAACGCGATTGAGTTCGGAGTCGAACTGGGTGGACAAATGTTTTTCTGTCATTTTCAAGTCCTTAGCCGAAGCGGCCTGTGATGTAGTCTTCCGTTTCCTTGCGCTGGGGCTTGAAGAACATTTTTTCGGTATCCCCGAACTCCACCAGGTCACCCAGATACATATAGGCCGTGTAATCGCTGCAGCGGGCGGCCTGCTGCATGTTGTGGGTCACGATGACCACTGTGTAGTCGTTCTTCAGTTCCGCAATCAGCTCCTCGATCTTGGCGGTGGAGATGGGATCCAGCGCCGAGCAGGGCTCGTCGAGCAGCAACACCTCGGGCTTGATGGCAATGCCGCGCGCGATGCACAGACGCTGCTGCTGGCCGCCCGACAGACCCGAGCCGCTTTGCTGCAGCTTGTCCTTGACT
>NZ_SPEY01000101.1 GCF_009360615.1 Comamonas sp. | reverse complement strand
GCTCCACCCCCATCTGCTGGGCCAGGAAGGCATGCTCGAAATAGGCGCTGTTGTACATGCCCGGCGTCAGCACCACCACCGTCGGCTCCAGCACGCCTGACGGCGCACTGGCTCGCAGGGTGTCGAGCAGCATGTCGGGATAGTGGGCCACGGGCGCCACGGCGTGCTTGCCGAACAGCTCGGGGAACAGGCGCATGGTCATGCGGCGGTTCTCCAGCATGTAGGAAACGCCCGATGGCACGCGCAGGTTGTCCTCCAGCACGTAGTAGATGCCGTTGCCCTGCTCGTCGGGTGCGCGCACGATATCGATGCCGGCAATGTTGGCATAGACATCGTTGGGCACCTGTATGCCTTCCATCTCGGGCCGGTACTGGCTGTTGCCACGCACCAGCTCCGTCGGGATCAGGCCGGCGCGAACCATGTCCTGCCCGTGGTAGGCGTCACGGATGAAGCAGTTCAGCGCCTTCACGCGCTGGGCCAGACCGGCCTGCATGCTGACCCACTCATGGGCCGGAATGATGCGCGGGATCAGATCGAATGGAATCAGGCGCTCCGTGCCGGCCCCGCTCTCGTCCTTGTCGCCGTAGACGGCGAAGGTGATGCCCACGCGGCGGAACACGATTTCCGCCTCGGCACTGCGGGCGCGCAGATAGTCCTGCGATTGTTTGCCGAGCCACTGCGCATAGTCCCGATAGTGGTCTCGCACCGCTGCACCTTCGGCGGGCGAGTTCAGATACATCTCATCGAATGTGCGCATCCTGTCCTCCCTTTTTCTGCCGCGGCTCACGCATGCAAGCCGCGGGTTTCAGTTTAGCGACGCCGCGCCAGGCCAGCTGCCTGGCAACGCGTGCGCAACCTTGCATCTCTGCCACCGCCCGAAGGGCGGTACCGCATCAATGCAAGCCCCATGCCAGTTTCTCAGGGCGACCCCGGAGAGACGGCATGTACATCCCAATAATGCGCCCGAATCAGGCGCTCGCATTCCAATTTTTCCGGCTGCGCAGAACTCCAGTAGGCCGCGCCGCAGCGATCCTGCGCCACCAGCCGGCTACCCACCGCCCGGTATCGCTGCACCACGGCTTCCACCGGGTGCCCGAAGCGGTTCCGATAGCCCGCCTGCACCACCGCCCAGCGCGGGCGCAGCGTTGCGACCCAGGAGGCGGTCGATGACGTCTTGCTGCCATGGTGCGGCACCAGCAGCCAATCCACGGGCTCGTCCAGACTGGTTTGCAGCAGTTGTTGCTCCTGTGCAGCCTCGATGTCTCCGGCCAGCAGCGCCACACGGCCACTGGCCGAGCGCAGGCGCAGCACGCAGCTTCCAAAATTGGGCCTGGCCTTGCGCCCATCGAGCCAGGCCTCTCCTGCCGGCGGATGCAGCACTTCAAACGCCACGCCATCCCATTGCCATTGCTGACCCCGCGTACAGCGCTGCACCGGTGCCAGGGCCGCCAGTTGCGGGTCCTGAATCACCGAGTCCGAGCCCCAGACGCTGGCACCGCGTTCAGCGGCCTTGACGGCCAGGGCTCCGCCTGTGTGATCCTTGTCGCTGTGACTGAGCATCATGGCATCGAGCTGCATGCCCTGCGCAGCCAGCAAGGGCAAGAGGACACGCTCACCGGCATCGCTTTGCCGGCTGTATTGCGGCCCTGCGTCGTAAAGCAGGCGGTGTCCGGAGGTACTGATGATGACGGCATTGCCCTGGCCGACATCCACCGCCAGCAGCTCGAACTCGCCCACACGCGGCCCCGCCTGGGGCCAGAACAAGGCAGGCAGGGCCAACAGGGCCGCCACCAGCCGCAACCTGAGCGGCAATGGCGCAATCACCAGCAATCCGGCCGCTATCGCCAGCACGCTGGCCCACCAGGCAGGTTGCGGCAGAGCCCATACTGCGCCAGGCAGATCGGCCAGCCACTGCAACAGCTGCATCAAGGGCAGCAAGGCGACAGCGGCAGCGCTGGCGGCGATGGGCAGAAACGCCGCCAGCAAGGCCAGCGGTGTGACCACCAGCGTCACCCAGGGAATGGCCAGCAGATTCGCAAGCAAGCCCACGATGGAGACCTGCCCGAACAGCAGCAGCCCCAGCGGCGCCAGTGCCAGCGAGATCAGCCACTGCTCGCGCCACAGTGCCTTCAGCTTGGCCGCAAATCGCGGCACCGTGCTCCTGTCATCGGCTGACCCACCTGCAGAGCCCGAAGCCAGCAATACGCCAACCGCGACGAAACTGAGCCAGAACCCGGCCTGCCACAGCGCCCAGGGGTCGGCCACGACAATCACCGCCAGCGCCAGCAGCCAGACACATGCCCAGGGCCAGCGCAAGCCCAGCCACTGCAGCAGCGCCGCCACGGTCAGCATGCAGATCGTTCGCTGCGCGGGCAGCCCCCAGCCGCTGAACAAGGCATACGCCGCCGCCAGCACCACGCCCATGGCCAGGGCTGCGCGCGGGGCAGGGACCCAGCGGCAAGCGGTGGCACTGAGCCTCCACATGCGACCGACCACCAGGCCGGCCAGCCAGGCAAACATCGTGATGTGCAGGCCTGAAATGCTCATCAGATGCGCCACACCCGTCTGACGAAACACCGTCCAGTCCTTGCGGTCAATCGCCTGCTGGTCGCCCACGGCCAACGCTGCCACCACGCCCAGCGCGGCCTGAGCACGCAGGGCATCGGTACCGGGCAAGCCCTGCTGCAGGCGCGATGACTCGCCCTCGATACGATTGCGCAGCCACTGCCGCCAGCGTTGCAACGGATATTGGGTCGTCACCGCCAAAAGCTCGGGCGCGGGACGGTCGCGCACATAGCCCGTGGCCTGCACGCCCTGCTCCCAGGCCAGCAGCTCATAGTCGAAGCCATGCGGATTGCGCGAGCCATGCGGGCGCTTGATGCGTACCGTCATACGCCAGCGCTGACCGGGACTCAGCGCCACGCCCTGAGCCCAGGCCGCCACCAGGGGGCGGCCGGCATTCGCCACCTGACCGAAGGGGCCGTACCAGGACAGTTCCAGCACTTGCGGCACGCCCGCGTCCGCGCGCTCCACCACAAAACGCCAGCGCTGGCCGTTGGCCTGGTTCTGGAGCATGGACGCAATGCGCCCCTCCACCTGCAGATCCACGGCCTCCAGCGCCGGGGGCAGGGTCCGCTGCAGATAGGCATGGGCGCGCCAGCCGGTCAGCCCCGCCACACAGCAGGCTCCGCCCGCCACCAGCAGCCACCAGCTCAGTCGCGGTCGCACACGCCATCGGCGAGCCAGCAACAGCATCAGCAGTCCCCAGGCCAGCAGAAGCTGGTAGAGGGACAGTTGCCAGAGCCTGGCCTGAGTCACCTGCCAGGCGGCGCCCAGCACGCAGCCCCAGAGCGGAGCCAGCCAAGACAGGCGGTGATGCTGGGTGCTTGGAGTCTGATGGCGCGGCATGCTGCCATGCTAGAAGCGAGCGTCTTCGCCCAGCATTGCGACTATCCCTGCCCTGCCTTGGACACCAGAACAGTTCAAACATTGGCTCTCATTGTGCGAGCAGCCATCGATTCAAAAGCTATGACCGCGGTGCCAGGACTATCGATGTGCAGGCCCGCCCTGTGTCAAACTTGCCCATCTTCAGCCACCTCACATTTTGGAGCCCGTCATGAGCGTCTACGAAAAACTCAAAGCACTGAACATCACCCTGCCCGAGGTGGCCCTGCCTGCCGCCGCCTACCTGCCCTATATGCAGACCGGCAATCTGGTGTTCCTCAGCGGCCATATCGCCAAGCAGAACGGCCAGCCCTGGGTCGGCAAGCTGGGCGAGAACATGACGACCGAAGAGGGCAAGCAGGCCGCGCGCGCCGTGGCCGTGGACCTGATGGGCACGCTGCAGCACGCCTGCGGCGGCGATCTGAATCGCGTCAAGCGCATTGTCAAGGTCATGAGCCTGGTCAACTCCAGCACCAGCTATACCGAGCAGCATCTGGTCACCAACGGCTGCAGCGAGCTGCTGGGCGAAGTCTTCGGCGAAGCCGGCAAGCACGCCCGCAGCGCCTTCGGCGTGGCCCAGATTCCCCTGGGTTGCTGCGTGGAAATCGAGCTGATGGCCGAACTGGCCGACTAACTCACGGAACTGCCGACACCGCCTCACTGCACCGCCATGACAACGCCACCTCTGGTTCTGAGCATTCAATCCCATGTCGCCTACGGCCATGTGGGCAACGACGCCGCCATGCTGCCACTGCAGTTGCTGGGCCTGGAGCCCGTGGCCGTGCATACGGTGCAGTTCTCCAACCACACGGGCTATGGCGAATTCAAGGGCCAGGTCTTCACGCCTGCCCATGTACAGGACGTGCTGGACGGCCTGCGCGCCCGTGGCGTGCTGGCGCGCTGCACGGCCGTGCTCTCGGGCTATCTGGGCGATGCCGGCGTGGGCGAAGCCATTCTGGCAGCCGTACAGGAAGTGCGCGCCGCCCAGCCCGCGGCCCACTATCTGTGCGACCCGGTCATGGGCGATGTGGGGCGCGGCGTATTCGTGCGCCCCGGCATCCCGGACTTTCTGCGCAAGCGCGCGCTGTCCCAGGCCAGCGTCATCACGCCCAACCACTACGAGTTCGAGCTGCTGTGCGGCGGCCAGCCGCTGACCACCGTGGAGGCGGCCGCCCAGGCAGCCCGCAGCATGCTCGCGCAGCTGCATCACAGCCCCTCGCCCCTGATCGTCGTCACCAGCCTGCGCACCGACGATCTGCCTGCCGACCAACTGGCCACGCTGGCCGTGACGGCCGAGCGGTGCTGGCTGGTGCAGACGCCCTATATCGACCTGCACCCCCTGCCCAACGGCATGGGCGATGTGTTCTCGGCCGTGCTGCTGGGCCATCTGATTCAAGGACGCACCGTGCCCGATGCCGTGTCCAGGGCCGTGAGCACCCTGTATGCCCTGGTCTCCCGCACCGAATCGGGGCAGCGTGACCTGCCCCTGGTCGCCTGCCGCGACCAGATCCATCAGCCATCCCGAAGGTTCGAAGCCAGGCTGCTGGCGGCGTAGACCGCAGCCGCCCGCGCACCAGACTGGTTCGGCGTCGCCGCAGCGGCACCATCAAGGTGCGCGGTCACCATCCATGCGACCCACAAAAAGCCGTGCAATGCACGGCTTTTGGACTGGCGCGCTGAATGTTATTCCACGCGTGTCACCGCCTGGGGCTTGAAGCCCAGGTCGGCGGCCTTGCCCTTGCGGCCACGGTTGCTGCGGGCGTTGTTGAGGCTGCGGATCTCCAGCGTCTCGGTACGCGGCTTGCCGCCGCGCCCCACGCCGTCCAGGCGAATGCTGCGCGTGTAGGCAGCCGCGCCGGCCAGTTGATCCTTGTCTTCCAGACTGATCAGCATCAGCCCGCGTCCGCCCTTGGGCATGGCCTTGAGCTCGGCGATCTCGAAGGTCAGGATGCGACCGCCCACCGACGCGCAGATCACATGGCTGGCGGGGTTCAACAAGCCCGCTCCCTGCTCGCCGCCATCCACATATTCGGCACGCGCATTCATCGGCACGCCATGCACCACCGACGGTGCGCACAGCGTCTCGCCCTCGCCCAGCGTGACAAAGGCCTTGCCGGCCTTCTGGCGCGAGACCATATCGCCCACGTTCGCCGTGAAGCCATAGGCGCCCGAGCCGGACAACAGCAGCTGCGTGCTTTCGCTGCCGGCAAAGTAGTGCAACAGCTGGGTGCCGGCTTCGAGTTCGATCATCGTCGTCACGGGCTGGCCGTCACCGCGTCCGCCCGGCAGGGCCGACACCGGCACCGAATAGACCCGACCGTTGCTGCCGAAGGCCAGCAACTGATCGACCGTGCGGCACTCGAAAGTGCCATAGAGGCTGTCTCCGGCCTTGAAGCTCAGCGTGCCTGCATCCACGCCATGACCCTGACGCGTGCGCACCCAGCCCTTTTCGGAAATGATCACGGTCGTGGGTTCATCCACCACCTTGACCTCGGCCACCACCTTTTTCTCCTCGTGGATCAGCGTGCGGCGCGCATCGCCAAAGGTCTTGGCATCGGCCTCGATTTCCTTGCAGATCAGGCGGCGCATGGTCGCCTCGCTGCCCAGGATGTCCTCGAGCTTGCCCTGCTCGCTGCGCAGCTCCTTGAGCTCCTGCTCGATCTTGATGGCTTCAAGGCGGGCCAGCTGACGCAGACGGATTTCCAGAATGTCCTCGGCCTGACGCTCGGAGAGATGGAAGGCGTCGATCAGGGCCTGCTTGGGTTCATCGCTGGCACGGATGATGGCAATGACCTTGTCGATATTGAGCAGCACGGCCTGACGGCCCTCGAGGATATGGATGCGATCCAGCACCTTCTCCAGCCGGTGCTGGCTGCGACGCGTCACGGTCTGGAAGCGGAAGGCAATCCACTCCTCCAGCATCTGGCGCAGCGACTTCTGCACCGGGCGGCCATCGAGGCCGATGCTGGTCAGATTGATCGAGCTCGAGGACTCCAGGCTGGTGTGGGCCAGCAGCGCCGTGATCAGCTCCGACTGCGGAATCTTGCCGGTCTTGGGCTCGAACACGATGCGCACCGGCGCATCCTTGCTCGACTCGTCGCGCACGCAGTCCAGCACGGCCAGCATGCTGGCCTTGAGCTGGGTCTGCTCCTGGCTCAGCGCCTTCTTGCCGGTCTTGACCTTGGGATTGGTGATGTCCTCGATCTCCTCGAGCACCTTCTGGGCCGACACGCCGGGCGGCAGCTCGGTCACCACCAGTTGCCACTGGCCGCGCGCCAGCTCTTCGATCTTCCAGCGCGCGCGCACTTTGAGACTGCCGCGGCCGGTGCGGTAGGCATCGGCGATGTCGCTGCTGGACGAGATGATCTGGCCGCCCCCCGGATAGTCGGGCCCGGGAATCAGCGCCAGCAGCTCCTCCTCGGGCAATTGCGGCTTCTTGATCAGGGCCACGCAGGCCGCCGCCACCTCAGGCAGATTGTGACTCGGGATTTCCGTTGCCAGACCCACGGCAATGCCGCTGGCACCATTGAGCAGCGAGAACGGCAGGCGGGCTGGAAGCTGCTTGGGCTCCTGCGTGCTCCCGTCGTAGTTGGGGACGAAGTCCACCGTTCCCATGTCGATTTCGTCGAGCAGCAGGCCGGTGATCTTGGACAGGCGTGCCTCGGTATAACGCATGGCAGCAGCACCGTCGCCGTCGCGGCTGCCGAAGTTGCCCTGGCCGTCGACCAGGGGGTAGCGCTGATTGAAGTCCTGCGCCATGCGCACCAGCGCGTCATAGGCCGACTGGTCCCCGTGCGGGTGAAAGCGGCCCAGCACGTCGCCGACGACACGGGCGCTCTTGACGGGCTTGGCCGCCGTGTTGCCGTTCGGGCCGCTGTAGCCCAGGCCCATGCGGTCCATGGCATAGAGAATGCGACGCTGCACGGGCTTGAGGCCGTCGCTGACATCCGGCAGGGCACGGCCCTTGACCACCGACAAGGCGTATTCGAGGTAGGCGCGCTGTGCGTATTGACCCAGGTCCAATGCATCGCCAGCGGCTTGTTGAGACAAATCCAGTGTGGTTTGATCGCTCATGAATTCTTTGTGATGTTCCAAATTGCGCCGATCCGGCGACTCAAGGTATTTGCGCGTCCGCGGCCGCAGGGGCCGCGCCCGGCAGAGTCATGCGTATGCGGGAGCCGCCGCGGCCAGCCGAGCCGGCCGCAGCCAGCCGGCCGCTCAGGGGCCTGGCTGCCTGCAGCTGCTCGTAGATGCCCGTGACGGCCTTGACGTAATTCATTGTTTCTTTATAGGGCGGAATCGCCTTGCCAAACTTCTGCACCGCACCTTCGCCCGCGTTATAGGCGGCCAGCACCAGATCGAGCCGGCCCGGGAACAAGTCCATCAGATAGCTCAGATAGCGCGCGCCGGCAGGCACGTTCACGGCCGGGTCGACCAGCTGCTGCTGCAGGCTGCGCTTTTTGCTGGCCGCCACGCCAAAGCGCTCGGCCGTGGCTGGCATCAGCTGCATCAGACCGACAGCGCCCTTGGGTGAGACTGCCTGGGCATCAAAGCCGGACTCCACGGCGATCACGGCCTTGATCAGGTCATAGTCCACGCCGGTTCTCTCGGCCGCCTTCTGCAGATGCGGCCTCACGCTCTTGTAGCGCGGCGAGACCTCGAAAAAGCTCTGCATGCGCGTGCGGGCGTTGAGCCCCTCGGCCGCTGAATCCGGCTTCAGCTGCAGACCCGGCTGGCTGCTGTCGTAGAGCTCGCCCCTGAAGAACAGCTTGTAGCGTTCGTCCAGCGCCTCGGCCGCAAAGTGCGTGACGCCGAATTCGTCGACATAGGCCCAGAGATCGGCATGCGCCGCCGGCGCCAGGGCCAGCCAGCCCGAGCCCGCCAGCAGGGCAGCTGCCACCGCACGTCGCAAACGCACAGACGCGAACCCGCCGCGCGCAGGCAGCTGGCTGGGTGAGGCATCGAACATGGGCTTGTGCATGGCTGGCTCCATCGACCGCTAGTGACCGCTAGTGCAGGCGTTGCAACGCCCGCCTAGATATCGACCTCCACGGCATCGCCATGCAGCTCCATCAGCTCGCGGCGGGCGGCGGCTTCGCCCTTGCCCATGAGCTTGGTGACCACGGCTTCCGACTGGGCGAAGTCCAGGTTCATGAACTGCACCGGCAGCAGACGACGCGTATCGGGGTTCAGCGTGGTTTCCCACAGCTGTTCGGCATTCATCTCGCCCAGGCCCTTGAAACGGCTGACCTGGCATTTCTCGCGCGGCACGCCGTCCTTGGCACATTTCTCGATGATGGCATCGAGCTCGCCGGCATCCAGCGCATAGACCTTGATGGCGGGCTTCTTGCCGCGCGCAGGCACATCCACACGGAACAGCGGCGGCAGCGCCACATGGATGTGACCAGCCTCGATGAGCTTGGGAAAATGCTTGAAGAACAGCGTCAGCAGCAGCACCTGGATATGCGATCCGTCCACGTCCGCATCCGAGAGTATGCAGATCTTGCCGTAGCGCAGGCCGGACAGGTCGGGCTCGTCATGGGGGCCATGCGGGTCCACGCCGATCGCCACCGAGATATCGTGGATTTCGTTGTTGGCAAACAGCCGGTCGCGGTCCACCTCCCATGTGTTGAGCACCTTGCCGCGCAGCGGCAGGATGGCCTGGGTTTCCTTGTCGCGGCCCATCTTGGCGCTGCCGCCGGCAGAGTCGCCCTCGACCAGGAACACCTCGTTGACGGCGATGTCCTTGCTCTCGCAATCGGTCAGCTTGCCGGGCAGCACGGCCACGCCGCTTCCCTTGCGCTTTTCCACCTTCTGGCCGGCTTTCTGGCGGGTCTGGGCGGCCTTGATGGCGATCTCGGCCAGCTTCTTGCCCCAGTCCACATGCTCGTTGAGCCACAGCTCCAGCGCCGGGCGCACAAAGCCCGAGACCAGACGCACGGCGTCGCGCGAGTTCAGGCGCTCCTTGATCTGGCCCTGGAACTGGGGGTCCAGCACCTTGGCATTGAGCACATAGCTGGCGCGCGCAAACACGTCGTCGGGCATGAGCTTGACGCCCTTGGGCAGCAGCGAGTGCATCTCGATGAACGCCTTGACGGCCTGGAACAGGCCGTCGCGCAGGCCGCTGTCATGCGTGCCGCCCGCCGTGGTGGGAATCAGGTTGACATAGCTTTCGCGCAGCGGCGCGCCGTCTTCGGTGAAGGCCACGCACCAGGCAGCGCCCTCGCCTTCGGCAAAGCTGTCGTTGTTCTTGTCGGCAAAGCCCTCGCCTTCGAACAGGGGGATGACGGGCTCGCCATGCAGGCTCTGCGCCAGATAGTCGCGCAGACCGCCCTTGAACTGCCAGCTCTGGGTGTCACGCGATTTTTCGTTGATCAGCGAAACGGCCACGCCGGGCATGAGCACGGCCTTGCTGCGCAGCAGATGCACCAGCTCGCCCATGGGCAGTGCCGAGGATTCGAAGTATTTGGCATCGGGCCAGGCACGTACCGTCGTGCCCTGCTTGCGCTCGCCGGCCTGCAGAGGGCGCACCTTGAGCGGCTCGATCACATCGCCGCCCGAGAACACCAGCGTGGCCACCTGGCCGTCGCGGTGCACCTGCACCTCCAGACGCGTGGCCAGCGCATTCGTCACCGATACGCCCACGCCGTGCAGACCGCCCGAGAAGCTGTAGGCGCCGCCATTGCCCTTGTCGAACTTGCCGCCCGCATGCAAGCGCGTGAAGACCAGCTCCACCACGGGCGCCTTCTCCTCGGGATGCAGACCGAAGGGAATGCCGCGGCCGTCGTCCTCCACGCTGTAGGAGCCGTCGGCGTGCATGGTGAACTTGATTTTCTTGCCGTAGCCGGCAAGCGCCTCGTCGGCCGCGTTGTCGATCACCTCCTGCAGGATGTGCAGGGGGTTGTCGGTGCGCGTATACATGCCGGGACGCTGTTTGACAGGCTCCAGACCCTTGAGAACGCGGATCGAGCCTTCGGAATATTCGTTGGACGGTTTGACTGCCATGGGGGCGGATTGTAGTGGCCTCTCCGGATGAGAGCTGGATAAATTCACAGTTGTTTACTCCCAATACTCTTGCACAAAGCCCGAACATCTGTCTTGGCAACGTGTTTTTACCGGGTCCGCATCACTGCAGACATACTTAAAAAGATAGCATTTATCGCATGCCATTCAGTCTTTATGACTAGTTTTCAATCCATATCCTTTATATGGATTGCGCAAGGCGCTCACTTTTTTATTTTCCTCCTCCACTTCAGCGCCTGCGCCCCACCTTGCCGCTGACGCATTCTGGCAGGCCGGCCTGCCACGCAGGTGACGGCCTGTGCAGGCGCAAGACACCGTGTTTCGTTAAAGTGGCGAGCTGACCGCCTCGCAGACCTTTTTTCGCACACACGGCATGACTACCAAGACAAACCCGGCCCCCATGTCCATGGCCCAGATTCTTCTGTGCGGTGGCGCCATCGTCACGCTCTCCATGGGCATACGCCACGGCTTCGGCCTGTGGCTGCAACCCATCACCCAGGAGATGGGCTGGACGCGCGAGAGCTTTTCCCTGGCCATCGCCGTGCAGAACCTGTCCTGGGGCATCCTGGGCATCTTCGTCGGCATGCTGGCCGACCGCATCGGCGCTTTCAAGGTACTGATCGGCGGCGCCATCCTGTATGCGCTGGGCCTGGCCGGCATGGCGCTGTCGCCCGATGCCACGGTGTTCCTGCTGACGGCAGGCGTGCTGATCGGCGCAGCCCAGGCCGGCACCACCTATGCCGTGATCTACGGCGTGCTGGGCCGGCAGATTCCCGTGGCGCGGCGCAGCTGGGCCATGGGCGTGGCCGCAGCGGCAGGCTCGTTCGGTCAGTTCTTCATGGTGCCCGTGGAAGGCAAGCTGATCGCACAGTTCGGCTGGTCCAATGCCTTGCTGATACTGGCGCTGCTCGCGCTGCTGATCGCCGCCCTGGCCTTCGGCCTGCGCGAGCCGGGCTTCGGCGGCAGCTCCCCTGTCAAGCGCGAACAGACCGTGGGCCAGGCGCTCAGGGAAGCCTGGACCTACCCCAGCTTTCTGCTGCTGATGGCGGGCTACTTTGTCTGCGGCTTCCAGGTCATGTTCATCGGCGTGCACATGCCCAGCTACCTGAAAGACTTCGGCATGGCGCCCCATGTGGCCAGCTATTCGCTGGCCCTGGTCGGCCTGTTCAATATCTTCGGCACCTACCTGGCCGGCAATCTGGGCCAGAGGCTGCCCAAGCGCTATCTGCTCGCCGGCATCTACGGCCTGCGCTCGGTGGCCACCGTGGCCTTCCTGCTCGCCCCGCTCTCGCCCTCGACCGTCTATGCCTTCTGCGCCGCCATGGGCTTTCTGTGGCTGTCCACCGTGCCGCTGACCAACGCCACCATCGCCCAGATCTTCGGCGTGCAGCATCTGTCGATGCTGGGCGGCTTTGTCTTCTTCAGCCACCAGATCGGCAGCTTCCTCGGCGTCTGGCTGGGCGGCTATCTCTACGACATCAACGGCAACTACGACATGGTCTGGTACCTGTCGATCGCCCTGGGCATCTTTGCCGCCATCGTCAACCTGCCCGTGCGCGAGGCGGCCATTGCCCGCCGTGCCCCCGGCGCCGCCTGATACCGGAGACACGTCCATGCAGCTCAAACTCTGGCAACGCATCTCCATCTGGTGTTCCGTGCTCGTGCTGCTGCTGGCGGTGTTTGCCCTGTATCTGCAGCCGGAATTCATGCTCACACTGGCAGACCAGGTCTGGGCCTGCTTCTGAGCTCTTGGGCAAGCCGCCCGGGCGGCATGGCCGGGAGAGAGCATGGCCCGCATCATCATCACCGGAGCCTCGGACGGCATAGGCGCCGAAATGGCCCGCCAGCTGGCGCAAACCCATCAGAACCAGTTGCAACTGACGCTGGCCGCGCGCAATGCCGGCAATCTTCAAGCCGTGGCAGAACAATGCCGGGCCCTGGGGGCGCAGGTGCTGGCAGTTCCCACCGACGTGAGCGAGGAGGCCCAGTGCCGCGCGCTGATCGATGCCGCCGTGCGGCAGTTTGGCGGGCTGGACGTCCTGATCAACAACGCCGGGGTCTCGGCCCATGCGCTGTTCGAACAGGTCAGCGCGCAAGACCTGGGCTGGTACGAAAAGGTGATGCGCATCAACCTCTGGGGCAGCGTCTGGTGCACGCATGCGGCGCTGCCGCACCTCAAGGCGAGCCGGGGCGCCATCGTCGCCGTGTCCTCACTGGCCGGCCTGATCGGCGTACCGGGCCGCACGGCCTATAGCGCGAGCAAGTTCGCCATGGCCGGCTTCTTCGAAGCCCTGCGCATCGAGCTCAAGCCTGCCGGCGTGAGCGTGACCACCGCCTACCCTGGTGTCGTGGATACACGCATCCGCCATCACGGCTACAACGCCAGAGGCGAGACTGCAGGCGTCAGCGGCCTCAAGGAAGACGGCGCGATGACGGTGGCCGAATGCGCGCGCCTCATCCTCGACGGCCTGAAGCACCGTCAGCGCGAGGTGGTGATGACAGGCAAGGGCAAACTGGGCCGCTTCATCAAGCTGATCGCCCCGGGCATGGTGGAAGACATGGCCCTGGCCGCACTCCAGGACACGGTGAAGCCGCACTGAAGCGGCACGGACCGCCGCCGGTGCAGCGGCGCACAGGGCAAGCATGAATGGGGCCGCCGGCACTGCTATAGTTTTCGCACGATGACCAGCCACTCCCAGCCTCCCGCCCCCACAGCCACTCCTGCGCCTGTCTCCAGCCACTGCGTGCAGGAGCCCTCCGCCTGGATTGCCCGCTTTGCCCATCTGGTGTGCTCGCAAGGCTCGGTGCTGGACCTGGCCTGCGGCATGGGGCGCCATACCCGTTTCTTCTCGGCCCGGGATCATGCGCTGACCAGCGTGGACAAGGCGCCCGAAGCGACCCGTTCCGTGGCGGATATCGCCGAGACCATCACCGCCGACATCGAGAACAATTCCTGGCCGCTGACGGGCCGCAGCTTTGACGGAGTGGTCGTCACCAACTATCTCTGGCGTCCGCTGTGGCCGCTGATTCTGGGCAGCGTCAAGCCCGGCGGCGTGCTGCTGTACGAAACCTTCGCCCAGGGCAACGAGGCATACGGCAGACCTTCGCGCCCCGAGTTCCTGCTGGCTCCGGGCGAGTTGCTGCAGGTCTGCGCAGGCTGGAACATCGTCGCCTACGAGCACGGCCGCCTTGCCCAGCCCGAACGCGTGGTGCAACGCATTGCCGCCATCCGTCCCGATGGTGCTGCCACCCCCGCCGCGCTGCTGTAAGTCTGATCCCGGCCACTGCATCCGAGATCGAAGGCCATGCCTGCCCGCGCCTTGCGGCTTGCCCACGACGAATGCCCGACCTCGCCAGCAGTGGGACTGCGGACCCGGCGACCGCATCAACATGCAGGAGCGGCAGCCCCGTGTCACGGTGGCCCTGCTGCCGTACAACGACTTTCATGCCGTCCGAAACAGACGGGGGTCAACAAACAATATGACGCACAAAAATTAGAAATTTCGTCATTTCGTCATTTATCAACAACACTTCGACAAAAACAGAGTTTTGCTAGACACTGTGGACACCAAACCACTGCCCGCCACCTGTCCCTGTTTGTAGAATCCATTTTTACCGTTTTCTGATTGCGGATATGACATCACCCTCCGTTGCTCTCACTGGCAGCATTGTTGCCCTCATCACGCCCATGCTCGAAGACGGTAGCGTCGACTACCCGTCGCTGCGCAAACTCATCGACTGGCATGTGGCCGAAGGCACCAACTGCATCGGTGTGGTCGGCACCACCGGTGAATCGCCCACCGTGAATGTCGAAGAGCATTGCGAAATCATCCGCGTCGCCGTGGAGCAGGCGGCAGGCCGCGTCTCCATCATGGCCGGCTGCGGCGCCAACAGCACGCACGAGGCCATCGAGCTGGCCAGGTACGCCAAGAAGGTGGGCGCCGACAGCCAGCTGCAGGTCGTTCCCTACTACAACAAGCCCACACAGGAAGGCCAGTACCAGCACTTCAAGGCTATTGCCGAAGCCACAGGCGACCTGCCCGTGGTGCTGTACAACGTGCCCGGCCGCTCGGTCGCGGACATGCAGCATGACACCGTGCTGCGTCTGGCCCAGATCCCGGGCATCATCGGCATCAAGGAAGCCACCGGCAACATCGAACGCGCCCAATGGCTGATCCGCGACGTGCCCGCCGGTTTCGGCGTGTACTCCGGCGACGACCCCACCGCCGTGGCACTGATGCTGTGCGGCGGGCACGGCAATATCAGCGTGACGGCCAACGTTGCCCCCCGTCTGATGAGCGAGCTGTGCAAGGCCGCCATGGCTGGCGATACCAGGCGCGCCATGGAAATCCAGTTCAAGCTCATGCCCCTGCACAAGAGCCTGTTTGTGGAAGCCAATCCCATTCCCGTGAAATGGGCAGCAGCCCGGATGGGTTTGTGCGGCCCCGCCATGCGCCTGCCCATGACACCGCTGAGCGAGCAATGCGAAGCAGTTGTTGAGGATGCTCTGCGTAAAGTTGGCGTACTCTGATCGAGTTGCGCTAAGCTAGCGGTTTTTCGCACATAGCTTGAACGCTACCCAAGGACAATCCGCGTGAAACAACAAACAGCACGTTTGAGCCTGCTCAGCATCGCGCTGGGCCTGTCTGCCTGCACGACCACGTTCCAAGAGACCAAGATCGACTACAAGAGCGCGGGCAAGAATCAAGCCCCCTCTCTCGAAGTGCCTCCGGATCTGACGCAGCTGTCGCAAGACTCGCGCTATACCGTCCCGGGTGGCGTGGTATCCGCTGCCGCCATGCAGGCCAATGCCAAGGCAGCCAAGCCGACCGACAACAACACCGCGGCCAACCAGATCGGAGACGTCCGCATCGAGCGCGACGGTGCCGAGCACTGGCTGGTGGTGGATCGCGGAGCCGACAAGCTCTGGGAACCCACCCGCGATTTCTGGCTGGAAAACGGCTTCATCTACGCGATGGAAGACCGCCAGCTGGGCATTCTCGAAACCGACTGGGCCGAAAACCGAGCCAAGCTGCCCCAGGACATCATCCGCAGGAGCCTGGGCAAGGTGTTCGACTCGCTCTACTCCACCAGCGAGCGCGACAAGTTCCGCACCCGCCTGGAACGCGAACCCGATGGCAAGACCCGCATCTATGTCACCCACCGTGGCATGCAGGAGGTCTATACCAGCGAGCGCAAGGACAACACCATCTGGCAGCCGCGCCCTCGCGACCCCGAGCTGGAGACCGAATTCCTGCGCCGCATCATGGTCAAGCTCGGCGTGAGCGAAGAGCAGGCCTCGGCCGTTGCCAAGGCCGACAAGTCTGCAGCCACCGCCTCGACCAGCGCACGCATGGACACGATCAATGGCGTGCCCACACTGCAACTGGAAGAAGGCTTTGAGCGCGCATGGCGCCGTGTGGGCGTGGCACTGGATCGCACCGGCTTCACCGTGGAAGACCGCGACCGCAGCCGCGGCCTCTACTATGTTCGGTATGTGGACCCCAACGCCAAGCCGGAGTCCAAGGGCTTCTTCAGCAAGATCTTCAGCCAGGGCAAGGAAGCCGCAGCGCCTCAGAAGTACCAGATCCAGGTCAAGGGAGATGGCAACAAGTCCCAGGTCAGCGTGCTCAATGAGCAGGGTCAGCCCGACAGCAGCGCCAACGGCCAGCGCATCGTGCGCATCATCACCGATGATCTGAAGTAAAGAGCGCTGATCACATCCCAAAGCCACCAGGCTCGGCCCTGGTGGCTTTTTCATGTCCGAACGCATCGAACTCCCTGCTCGTGACATGCTCTTGTCCGCCAGAACCGGTTCAGGCACGTGCAGACCTTGCATGGCGACACACATCCACAGCTCAAGAACCCGCTGCAAAATCCAGACGCAAAAAAACCGCACCTGGGTGCGGTTTTTTCATGCCCGAGGACTGTGCCTCAGGCTGGCTGTTGCCGCAAATTACTTGGCAGCAGGAGCTTCAGCGGCGGGAGCAGCAGGAGCGTCAGCGGCGGGAGCAGCAGGAGCGTCAGCGGCGGGGGCAGCAGGAGCGTCAGCGGCAGGAGCAGCAGCGTCAGCGGCAGGAGCGGCGGGTGCTTCAGCAGCAGGAGCGGGAGCAGCAGGAGCTTCCACAGCAGGAGCGGGAGCAGCAGGAGCTTCTTCCTTCTTGCCGCAAGCAGCCAGGGCAGCAGCAGCGATCACGGTAGCCAGAATCAGAGAGTTCTTCATGACGATTTCCTAAATGGTAGGTTCAGCAGACGGTATGCAGATTGCCATTACGGTCAGCCTTTTGCAGCTATTGATCGCTATGGCAGATCAGGTCAAACGATAAATTCGACTCAGACCGCATTATAAGTAGTTTTGCCCATTGCTGACTGATACTGACAGCAACTAAACAATTCTGCACAAATCGGTGCGTTCTCATTTACCGGGCAAGCCCACGCTTGCCTTGAGTCACACTGTGGAGCATAAATTTCTTCCTGTCAAATCCCTGACAGAGCTTTGACGAAGATTTACATAATCTATACAAAGCTCTCCAAATCGACAGCAGCCACAGAGGACAAACCCGTAAGTTAGCACGATCGCTGTTACAAGTCCACCCTGTTTCAGTCGCCTGAGCGAACCCAGCCCGCATCGAACCACGATGACAGCAACTCCAGCGCATCATCGCTGGCTGTTGCCAGATCCTTGCGCGACAGCGCCCGGGTGTCAGCCAGCTTGCGCATCAGCGTGGCGTCACGGCCGCCCGCCAGATAGCTCTCGCCATTGATGAAGATGTGCCTGGCGTCATACATCATGCGCGTGCGACGATCCAGCACCACGCTTTCGAACATGCCGTTTTCATCGCCATGCTCGAACCAGACATTGGGCTTGGGGTCGCTCAGATACTCGCCCAGCGCGCGCTCCAGCGCCAGCGGCTCGGCCATGGCCCTCTTGAGTGCTTCGCGGGCAAAGTCGTACATCCCCTCGGGAATCAGCGCCGGGTTGCTCACGGCCTCCTGCTTGGGATCGCGATAGATGACCGACGCCTCGGGTTCATCGGGCTCGTCCGACATGCGCAGCAGCAACTCGCGACCCAGCTCGCTGCGATCGGGCGAGCGAAAGCCGATCGAATAGGTCATGCACTCGCCCTCGGCCACGCCGTCATGGGCCCACTTGGGCGGCAGATACAGCATATCGCCCGGCTCCAGAACGAACTCCTCTTCGGGCTCGAAATGGGAGAGGATCTTCAGCGGCTTGCCCGGCTGAAGCGACAGGTCCTTCTGACGACCGATGCGCCAGCGGCGCTTGCCATGGGCCTGCAGCAGGAAGACGTCATAGCTGTCGAAGTGGGGCCCCACGCCGCCTTGATCGGTGGCAAAGCTGATCATCAGATCATCGAGACGCGCCTCGGGCACAAAGCGAAATTGCTGCAGCAGCTCGTGCGCCTTGGCGTCATGCATGTCCACGCCCTGCACCAGCACCGTCCAGCCCGGCTTGGTCAATGCAGGCAGGCTGCGCCGGGACAGCGGGCCGTGGCTGAGCTTCCAGTTATCGCCTTCCAGCTGCTGGATCAGGCGCGACTCCACGCCCTCTTCGCCCGCCATGGCCAGCAGGCGAGCACGCGGAATCGGGGCCTTGAAGCCAGGGATGGCCTGGCGCACCAGCAAAGGCTTTTTATGCCAGTGCTTGCGCATGAATTGAGAAGCGGTAAGTCCACCCAGCAGGGTGAGCGGCGTATTGATGTCCATGAATACAGTCCTGCTTTCTAAGCAACGGACTGCATTGTCCTATAGGCCTTGAAAACGCCGGTCGGCACAGATCAATGACCGAGCGCCCTGAATTCGGACGGCGACATGCCGACATGGGCCTTGAAGGCCCGACTGAAGTGAGCGCTGCTGCCAAAACCGCAGCCCACGGCAATCTCTGTAATGGTCCGGTGCGCGAGCGCCGGGGAATGCAGCTCCCGCATGCAAAGCTCCAGCCGGCTTTGCTGGATGAAGCCGCCAAGCGACTGGTCTCGCCCCGCAAACGCGTTGTGCAGATGCCGACGACTGCAATTGAGCGCTTCGGCCACCTGATCGACCGACAGGCCGGGGTCCCGAACATGGCTGGCCACATGCTCGCAGATACGGTCGTACAGGGCCTGCTTCTGGGTCACCGCCGTGGCCTGCCCGCCCAGCGCCTGCAGGGACAGGTGCACCATGTCCACCAGCAGCTCCCCGGCGCGACGCGCCAGCGGAGCCGTCATCTGGTCGAGCTCCTGATAGGTGCTGCGCATGGTCTGCAGAGCAATGCGGGCGATGCCGGCGCTGCCCCCCACGGACCGCCCCATGAGGTTGTCCAGACGCAGGCCTCGCTCGGCAATGCTTTGTTTGGGCACCATCATGATCAGGTGCTCCGTGTGCTGCGGGTTGGCCACCACATAGGGCTGGGAGGTGTCATAGATGGCCCAGCTGCCGTTGCTCACGCAGGTCTTGCTGCCGCACTGCTGCACCTCCGCATGGCCGCTCCAGGGGGCCACGATCTTGAGATAGGCCGCTTCACTGTCGCGCAGACGGTGGCCGTCGCGCACGACGCGGTGGCGCCCGGCATCCAGCTTGGTGAGCATGACATCGCCTGCGTAGGCCACGCTCAGATGCCCGTCAAAACAGGTGTCGCCATACAGATCCGTCTCCAGCCCCGAGAACAGCTGCGCCATCCAGTCCTGCCAGGCGGGCGCCGTTTCTTTCTCGGGAAGACCATCGGTACTCAGTACCACGGGCGTGGTCATGGGCCTTGACTCCTCGTTGTATCGATCTCTGCCTGTCCCGGCAAAGTGCACCCATTATCGGTAAGTGAGCACCGTCGTGCCTGCAGCGCGACGAATCTCCTGGCAGGGACTCGATCTAGTGCAAACCCTAGGCCGCATGCACGATTCGTCAAACGGTTTGTGCACATTGTGCACAGCAAGCAGCCGAGGCTTTTCCTACGATCACTCACACGCCAGTGTCAGGCGGAACTCAAGAAAAGGTGCAGACAAGCCCGGTGACACAAGCTTCGCGCAACGGGACCCGTCTCGCTTTTTTCAACATGCATCAACAGGCAGTGACTGCGGTCATGCGCCCTTGGTAGTGAAGGAAACAAAGATGATTGAACCACGCATGCTCATCGGTGGCCAGAGCGCACAGGCCAGCAATGGCGCCACTTTCGAGCGCCGGAACCCTCTGGACGGATCGGTTGCCACGCGTGCCCCGGCAGCCACAAGCGCCGATGCAGTGCGTGCCGTGGAGGCCGCTCAGGCCGCTTTCCCCGCCTGGGCAGCCCTGGGCCCCACAGAACGCCGGCTGATGCTGCTGAAGGCCTCCCAGGCACTGGAAGCCAAGTCCGAGGCCTTTGCCGCAGCCATGGCAGCAGAAACCGGCGCCTCCGGCATTTGGGCCGGCTTCAATGTGCATCTGGCGGCCAATATGTTTCTCGAGGCCGCATCGCTGACCACCCAGATCAACGGCCAGCTGATTCCTTCGGACATTCCCGGCAGCCTGGCCATGGCCGTGCGCCAGCCTGCCGGCGTGGTGCTGGGCATCGCTCCGTGGAATGCCCCCGTCATTTTGGCCGTACGAGCCATTGCCACGCCGCTGGCCTGCGGCAATACCGTGATCCTCAAGGGCTCGGAACTGTGCCCCGCCACCCACGGCCTGATCATCGAAGCGCTGCAGGAAAGCGGCTTGCCGCCGGGCGTG
Source organism: Comamonas sp. (assembly GCF_009360615.1). Lineage (GTDB taxonomy): Bacteria > Pseudomonadota > Gammaproteobacteria > Burkholderiales > Burkholderiaceae_C > Comamonas. Next base: position 4,841 of record NZ_SPEY01000101.1, on the reverse strand, counting down.
GTGAACTTTGTGACCAATGCGCCCGAAGACGCCGGTGCAGTGGTCGAGGCCATGGTGGCCCACCCCGCCGTGCGCCGCGTGAACTTCACAGGCTCCACGCGCGTGGGCCGCATCATCGGCCAGACCTGCGCCAAATACCTCAAGCCCGTCATTCTGGAGCTGGGCGGCAAGGCCCCGTTCGTGGTGCTTGACGATGCCGACATCGATGCCGCCGTGGCCGGCTGCACCTTTGGTGCCTTTGCCAACTCGGGCCAGATCTGCATGTCCACCGAACGCATCATCGTGGACGAGGCCGTGGCCGAGGAATTCATCGCCAAACTGGTGCAGCGCGCCCAAGCCCTGCCCCTGGGCGACCCGCGCCAGGGGCCCGTGGTGCTGGGCTCCGTCGTGGACATGAACACCGTACACCGCGTCAACGAACTCATCGACGATGCAGTGAGCAAGGGAGCCAGGATTCTGTGCGGAGGCAAGGCCGGCGACACCCTGATGGCCGCCACGCTGATCGATGGCGTGACTCCAGAGATGCGCATCTTCCGCGAGGAGACCTTTGCTCCGGTGAAGGCCATCGTGCGCGTGCGCGGCGAGGAGCAAGCCATCGCCATGGCCAACGACAACGAGTTCGGCCTGTCTTCCGCCGTCTACACCAAAGACACCGCCCGCGGCTGGCGCGTGGCCAGCCGCATCGAGGCGGGCATCTGCCACGTCAACGGCCCTACGGTGCACGACGAAGCACAGATGCCTTTCGGCGGCGTGAAGAACTCGGGCTACGGTCACTTCGGCGGTCAGGCGGGTATCGATGCGTTCACCGATACCCGCTGGATCACCCTGCAGACCCGCCCGCGCCACTACCCCTTCTGAAGCGCACAGGACAGCGGTCCATGCCGGCAGGCAGGACTGCCGTCTTCGCTTGAAACCTCCATCACGGGCGTTGGGCCATGAGGCACAGACCTCAGCTGCAGCGCCCGCATGGGCAAGGCGCGCATCCCACGCTGCGCCTTGTGTCTGCCGACCCACAGAACCACCGGAGACCCACGTTGAAACATGCCTCCCCACTGGCCCTGGCAGCCCTGCTGTCTGGCCTCAGCCTCGCCGCCTCGGCGGCGGACTCTCACGGCACTGGCCCCGGCCAGCGCTTCTACGAAAAGACTTGCGCCAAATGCCACGAGGCCGGCATAGGTCCCGTCATCAAGGGGCGCGGCTTTCCGCCCGCGACCTACGTGATCATCGCGCGCAACGGCATGAACGCCATGCCGTCCTTTCGCGTGACCGATATCGACGATGCCACGCTGGAAGACCTGGCAAACTATCTGTCCAAGACAGAGGCTCCCCAGGCCGCCAAGCCGGCCGGGCAGTAGGGAGAACGATGCAATGCAAGCCGATCGTCGCTCTCTTCTCAAAGGCCTGACCGCTGCCGGCCTGGCGGTCTCCGGCATAGGCTGGGCACAGACTGCCACCTCCGCTGAAGACCGTACCGTCTGCACAGCCACCCGTTGCACCCAGGTGCTGGCCGTGACCTCCTCCATGCACGCCAGCGCTCTGGACACGGCCTTTGCGGCCGGTGTTCAGGGTGCGAGCCGCAACGCGGTGCACACCGGCCTTCAAGGTCTGGACAGCGCCGCTTTCAACCAATTGGGCGAGCTGCTGGCTGACGGTCAGGAAACCCTGCTGGTGGGACTGCTCGATGATGCCTCGGCCACGCTGGTGCTGGATCTGGTCCGCTCTTGCGGGGGCCGCGTGCTGGCCATGGAGCACCATCGCGTGGATGGCGCCGCCGCTGGCTGGGCCAGGGCACTGGGCCAATCGCTGGCCTCCGGCCAAGCCATGAACATCTCTACAGCAGTCACCGGCAACGAAGCCCGCGTGTCCTTCAGCTGCGTCATCTAGAAACAAGGAAAGCAGAGCATGACAAGCAAATACATGGCCCTGCCCAAAGGCATGAGCGAGAGCGGCTTTGATGCGGCCATCGCCCAATTCAGGAAAGCCCTGGGCGAAGACAATGTGATGATCAAGGACGAGCTGGTTCGTCCCTACACCAAGGTGATGATGGCTGTGCCCACCGAAGAGCACACACCTTCGGCCGTGGTGACGGCCACCACCGTGGAGCAGGTGCAGCAGGTCGTCAAGATCTGCAATGCGCACAAGGTGCCCGTGTGGACCATCTCCACCGGCCGCAACTTCGGCTACGGCTCGGCCGCACCGGGCCAGCGCGGCCAGGTGGTGCTGGATCTGCGCAAGATGAACAAGATCATCCACGTGGATCCCGAACTGTGCACGGCACTGGTCGAGCCCGGCGTGACCTACCAGATGCTCTACGACTACCTCGAAGAGAACAACATTCCCTTGATGCTGTCGTTCTCGGCCCCCTCGGCCATTGCCGGCCCTCTGGGCAACACCATGGACCGAGGCGTGGGCTACACGCCCTATGGCGAACATTTCATGATGCAGTGCGGCATGGAAGTGGTGATGGCCAACGGCGACGTACTGCGAACCGGCATGGGCGGCGTCAGGGGCGACAAGGCCTGGCAGGTGTTCAAATGGGGTTACGGCCCGACACTGGACGGCATGTTCACCCAGTCCAACTACGGCATCTGCACCAAGATGGGTTTCTGGCTGATGCCCAAGCCCCCGGTCTTCAAGCCGCTGGAAATCCAGTTCGACGACGACAGCGACATCTCCGAGATCGTGGAATTCATCCGCCCCCTGCGCATCTCCCAGGTCATCCCCAACTCCGTGGTGATCGCCGGCGTGCTGTGGGAAGCCTCCACCTGCAACACCCGCCGCTCCGACTACACCACCGAGCCCGGCCATACGCCCGACGCCATCCTCAAGCAGATCCAGAAGGACAAGCATCTGGGTGCCTGGAATGTGTACGCGGCGCTGTACGGCACCAGGGAGCAGGTTGACGTCAACTTCAAGATCGTGCAGGACGCGCTCAGGAAGCTGGGCAAGGGCCGCCTGATCACCGAAGAAATGGCTGGCGACACCCAGCCCTTCAAGTACCGTGCCCAGCTGATGTCAGGCGTACCCAACCTGCAGGAATTCGGCCTCTACAACTGGCGCGGGGGTGGCGGCTCGATGTGGTTTGCCCCTGTGTCGCAGGCGCGCGGCAGCGAGTGCGACAAGCAGAAGTCACTGGCCAAGAAAATCCTCAACAAGCATGGCCTGGACTATGTGGGCGAGTTCATTGTCGGATGGCGCGACATGCACCATGTCATCGACGTGCTATACGACCGCAGCAACGAAGAGGAAACCAGGCGTGCCAACGCCTGCTTTGCCGAGTTGCTGGACGAGTTCGAAAAGGAAGGCTATGCCGTGTACCGTGTGAACACGGCCTTTCAGGAGCGCGTGGCGCAGAGCTACGGTCCGGTCAAGCGCGATATCGAACGCAAGATCAAGCGTGCCCTGGACCCCAACGGCATTCTGGCTCCAGGCAAATGCGGGATTGATATCTGAGGCTTCCCCTGAGGCGCTTCCGCGCCTTCCCCCTCTCTCTACGCGCTTCGCGCAATGGGAGGGGGACGACAGCTTCGCTGCGGGGCGGCCCTTGCTTGCGGTCTTCTCCTTCAAAGCATGCCTGCTCAAGTGCCGCACCCGTAGCCACTGATTTTTAAAGCCACCTGATTTGAAAACGCCAGGTGGCTTTCTTCTTCCTTGATTGCTATTACATCAATAGCTGTCAGCGATTTCTGATATTGGGCTCAAGGTCATTTTGACGTTTAATTCAGCAGGCTGGATGCTTGCACACCAGCCCTGAACTGCGCCGGCGTCTGCCCCGTATGCTGCTTGAACAGGCGGCTCAGATGCGCGCCGCTGGCAAAGCCGCTGGCCAGCGCCAGCTCCGTCAGGGTGCAGTGACGGTTGGCAGGACTGAGCAGCTCACGCTGGAACAGGGCCACGCGCTCGGCCCAGATATGCTGGCTGATGGACAGGCTCTCATCGGCAAAGGCGTTGTAGAGATGGCGCTTGCTGCAGTTGAGCGCGGCGGCCACGGCATCGACGCTCAGGGCCGGATCGCGCAGATGCTGGCGCACATAGGCCTTGATGCGGCCCAGCAGCAGCTCGCTGGCGCTCAGCGAGGCGGCACGACCGCAGGCATCGAGCAGGGACAGCTGGATCAGCTGCAGCAGCGAATCCGTCACATGCTGGGCCAGTCCCTGGCCCATGGCCCGGCATTCGGCGAACGTGCCGCGCATCATGTCCAGCGCAATGCGGGACACGCCTTCGCTGCCTCCCACATAGCGCCCCATGAGGCCGTCGATGGCGCGGCCATGGTCTTCGAAGCGGCTTTTGGGCAGGGTGATGATCAGGTGCTCGCACCACTCCGGGTTGAGCACCTCGTACTCCTGGGTGGTGTCATAGATCAGCCACTGGCCGCTGCGCGCCACGGCCTCGCGTCCGTTCTGGCAGACGCGGGCTTCGCCGTGCCAGGGGGCCACGATCTTGAGGAAGTCGGTGCTGTGACGAGCCATGCTGGCCGAAGTGCGCCGCACGCGATGACGACCGGCCTCGATCCGGGTCATGCCCACCGCCCCCAGCTCGAAGGTGCCCAGCCGCGCCGAGAAATGGTGGTCGCCATAAACATCGCTCTCGAGTCCGTAAAGCGTGGACATCCAGTGCTGCCAGGCACCCACGGCTTGAGCACCTTGCATCTCGGTCATCTTCTCGATCACTTGGTTGGCAGGAATGTCTGGCCGCATCTGGGCTCCTGAAGAAGTAACAGGATGCTTCATTATCCCCAGCTGCGCGGACCCGGGTCCGGGCAAAACCGGCGCCTCGCAGGGAAATCAGTGTTTACCCACAGACACTTGCATGCTCAGACAAGACGCAATGCACGCCCAGAC
>NZ_SPEY01000055.1 GCF_009360615.1 Comamonas sp. | reverse complement strand
TGGCGCGCTCCAGAAACTGGCGCATGCGCGCATCGCGGCGCGAAGCCTCGAAATAGACTTCGATGATGGATTGAGGGGCGGTCTTCAGACGCACGCCTACGGCGTGAAAGCCGAAAAGAACTTTGGGGGACGACATGGGGCCGTATTATCCCGGCGTTTGCGGCAGACCTGGGACTCACAAGGCCATGTCTGGGCTGGGCGCTGAGGTTTTTCATTGCCGCTACACTGCGCCCCCAACGGGCGGCACACCCACTCATCGGGCAGAACCGGCATGGCTTGTGCCGAGTGCAAGTCTTTACATGAAGCTGTGAAGCCGCCCGGAACGCCTGGCGGCAGGCTTGCCCTGCAGCCTCCCCGGCATTCGCGCACCAGATCTTTTCATGTCCGTCATGAGGAGCTTGGTGCGCTTGCGCCCTCCTCCGATCCCCTAACGAATACCCAGCATGCTGAAAGCCTTGCTCGATTGGTTCAACCGCACCAGCCTGGTGCTGCAGATTGTGATTGCCCTGATTCTGGGCGGCCTGGTGGCCTGGTTGTGGCCGGCGGCCGCCCAGCCCGCATCCTTGCTGGGCAGCCTGTTCATTGCCGCCCTCAAGGCCGTGGCCCCGGTGCTGGTCCTGCTGCTGGTGATGGCAGCCATCAGCAGCCACCGCCCGGGACAGGAAACGCAGATCAAGCCCGTGCTCTTGCTCTACGTCATCGGCACGCTGGCAGCGGCGTGCGTGGCCGTCGCTGCCAGCGCCATCTTCCCCTCGGTGATCCACTTTCGGGAAGCCCCCAAAGTCCAGAGTGTGCCCGGCGAAATCAGCCAGGTGCTGAGCACCGTCGTGCAGAGCCTGTTCGACAACCCCGTCAACGCCTTGCTGAACGCCAATTACATCGGCATTCTGGCCTGGGCCATCGCACTCGGCATCGCACTGCGCCACGCCAGCCCCAGCACCCGCACCATGGTGGAGGACTTCGGAGATGCCATCACCCGTGTGATCCAGGGCGTGATCCGGCTGGCCCCCTTCGGGATCTTCGGCCTGGTGGTCGCCACCTTCTCCTCGGGCGGGCTGGATGCCCTCAAGGACTACGCCCATCTGCTGGCCGTGCTGGTCGGCTGCATGGTGTTTGTAGCACTGGTGATCAACCCCGCGATTGTCTGGACGCAGACTCGCCGCAACCCCTACCCGCTGGTGCTCACCTGCCTGCGTGAAAGCGCAGTCACCGCATTCTTCACACGCAGCTCGGGCGCCAACATCCCCGTCAATCTGGCCCTCGCCCAAAAGCTCAGGCTGGACGAGAACACCTACAGCATCTCGATTCCGCTGGGTGCCACCATCAATATGGCCGGCGCGGCCGTCACCATCAGCGTGCTGACGCTGGCCGCAGCCCATACGCTTCACATCCCCGTGGACATCCCCACGGCCATCCTGCTGTGCGTAGTGTCCGCGGTCTGCGCCTGCGGCGCCTCGGGCGTTCCCGGCGGTTCGCTGCTGCTGATTCCGCTGGCCTGCAGCCTGTTCAACATTCCCAACGATGTGGCCATGCAGGTGGTCGGCGTGGGCTATGTCATTGGCGTGATTCAGGACTCTACCGAGACGGCTTTGAACTCCTCGACCGACGTGCTGTTCACCGCCGCCGCCTGCCGTGCCGCCGAACGCAAGGCCGGCCTGGAAGTGGCGCGCATCTGAGTCCTGCACTTCGAAAGCCGTCTTTGACCGCTGCATGCGCTTGCCTGCCAGGCAGCAGATGAAAAAAGGCCTGTGATCACACAGGCCTTTTATGCTTTTCTAGATCGCGCGGCCAGCCTCGATGATGATGCTGCGCTCACATTGCGCCGCAATCTCGCGGTCATGCGTGACCAGAATCAATGTCGTTCCCCGCTCGCGGTTGAGCGCAAACATCAGCTCCATGATGGTCTGGCCCGTGGCGAAGTCCAGACTGCCCGTGGGCTCGTCGGCCAGCAGCACGGCCGGCTCCACCACAAAGGCTCGCGCCAGTGCCACGCGCTGCTGCTCCCCACCCGACATCAGCCGGGGATAGTGTGCGAGGCGCTGCCCCAGGCCCACGCGCTCCAGCATCTGCGCGGCCCGCGCCCTCGCATCGCGACGCCCCGCAAGCTCCAGTGGCAGCATGACGTTTTCCAGCGCCGTGAGATTGCCCAGTAACTGAAAGCTCTGGAAGACAAAGCCCATCTTCTGGGCGCGTACCGCCGCCCTTTCGTCCTCGCTGAGTGCAAACAAATCCTGGCCCAGCAGCCGGACCGTGCCGTGACTCGGGGTATCGAGGCCGGCCAGAATCGACAGCAGGGTGCTTTTGCCAGAGCCCGAGGCCCCCACAATGGCGACGGTTTCACCGGCCGTGAAACGCAGATTGATATCCCGCAAAATATCCAGCACACCTGTGGAATCGCTCACCGATTTGGACAGCTGCTCAACGGCAATCAAAGGAATGGCAAGGGTTGTGGACATGAATCAATTGGATAGCAAAAACGACAAGGTTTGCAGACCGCACTTTGCACTGCAGCGACGCCACTGTATCGCTGTTGCCCTGACGCTCGCGATTTCGGGGGCTTGCACCTTGACTGCAGCGGCCGAGCCGGGGGCGAAGTCCGGCCCGGTGCTGGTGCTGGGCGATTCGCTGAGCGCCGAGTACGGGCTGACGCGCGGCAAAGGCTGGGTGCAGTTGCTGCAGCAACGCATGAATGATGAAAAAATCCCGCGCAAGGTGGTCAATGCCAGCATCAGCGGAGAGACCACGGCCGGCGGCAGAGCGCGCCTGGCATCGCTGCTCAGGCAGCATGAACCCGGCATCGTGATTCTGGAGCTGGGGGGCAACGACGCACTGCGAGGCCTGGCGCTGCAGAGCACGCAGCAGAACCTGGAAGTCATGATCAAGGCAGCCAAAGAAGCCGGAGCCCAGGTGCTGCTGGTGGGCATGCAGGTGCCTCCCAACTATGGAGCCACCTACACCGAGCAGTTTGCCAGCATGTTCAAGAAGGTGGCCGATGCGCAAAAGCTGCCGCTGGTGCCGTTTCTGCTGTCGGGCATCGGCGATGCAGCGGATGCCGAGCAGTGGTTTCAGAGCGACCGCATTCACCCCAATGCCCAGGCCCAGCCCCAGATGCTGGCCAATGTCTGGCCCAGGCTGAAGCCCCTGCTGAAATAGGCGGTGCCCGCGCGGCCTCAGTCGCCGCTGTCACCCCCGTCATCGGCCGATTCACCGCTGTCCTTGCTGCACGCCCCCCGGCCGCTGCCCGAGCCGCAGAAGTAGCTGTCGTTGAAGACGTCGCTGCCGTCTTCGCGGCAGCTCGCCGAAGTCCAGGCCAGCTGCGAATCGGTGTGGCTCGTCGACCCGCCGGACGGAGGCAGGAAGACTTCTTTCAACCAGTTCCAGAACGCCATGACACCCCCCTCATTGCGCCTCAGTCCGCAGTCTCGTTGCTTTCGGCGCGGACGCTGGCCTTGTAGGCATGCCAGCTGGCACAGCCCAGCAGCGGCCCGATGACGATCAGACCCACACTGTAGAACAGCAGCGAGGCCGCGATCAACACGGTGATGATCAGCC